>QIKP01000075.1 GCA_003233055.1 Planctomycetaceae bacterium | reverse complement strand
CGGCTGCGGCCAATCCCAGCAAGGCCAAGGTGGAGGGCTCGGGAATCGCATTCGTTCCGACGTGAATCGGCGCACCCGAATCTTCGTAGGCGCCGTTTAAGATATCCCAACCGGTAAACTCATTCAAAGGTCCCGTGTTGAGGCGGACTTGGATCCATGCGTTGTTGCCTCCGGCGAGCGTCAATCCAAGCGTTTTCGTACTGTTGGTCGGAAAGCCAGTATTGTTGAAAGAAGAGAGCGTACTCGGCCTAGTGCCGAGAGCCACCGTTTGCTGTACGATGATTCCTCCGGGGAAAGAACTGGATATCGGGATTTGTGCTCCCCCATATCCAAAAGAGAGTCTAGCAGACTGAGACAAACCATAGATATTAAGAGTAAAGAGCCCGTCGTTTCCTCCGCCATCATCAAGATCAAAGGCAAGTGTCCCCAGCCCAAACGAGGCGGGAGCAATATCGACGATGGCGCCCTCGACGGTTCCCGATTGGGTCGAGACGAGCGCGGCGCTGGCGGCCGAGGCATAGGCGGCCCACCGCTTGCGCGACTTCCGGGGCCGATTGCTTTTGTTCGAGCTTTTATTAGAGACTGTCTTGTGGCTGCTCATCGTGTTCGCTCCAGTTGGTTTCGTCATGAGGATTCAACGATGTCGGTTTTAACGAATCACACTCGCAAAACGAGGTGAAAAAATTCCAAACACATAGGGGAAATCATAAACTGCTTCGACGAGAAAGGCAACCATTTGGGGGGCTTTTTCCACTTTTTCTTGCTTGCCCCTGTTTTCCTGGGCCATTTATGGTCCCTTCCCGCGCAGCGGTATTAGGCCCGTGCTTTAGCACGGGTCAACGTGGAGAGACGCCGCGCCCCCCTCGGTCGCCGCTTCGCGGCGACCGGGGGAGGGCGCGCGGCGGGGTTGGCACTGCGTGACCCGTGCTAAAGCACGGGCCTAATACCGCCTACGGCGGAAAAGAGCCGTGAACGACTCTCATGGCAACGTCTTCTCCGTTTCCTCTGTTTGCTCCTGTTCAAAATTTGACCCTCCCTTACCGGTCGGATCGCTGTCGGTAGAGCGAGGATTGCACGGCGGCGGCCATCTTTTTCGCGTCGAGTTTTTTCGCAATGGGGCCGCCTCCCAGAAACTCCTGCATCTTCGCGGCGGCAGCGGCCGGGTCGTCAATCACTTCCCCATGCTGGAGCTCCAACAATTCGATATGAGGCGCCTGCTGCAGCCAACGTCCGACCCGCTCGAGCTGTCGCGAGAAGACGTTCTTCAGGGCCGCGTCGCGTCGCTCAGCTGTGCCCCTTCGGTCTCCTGCCGCTCGAGCATCGTCGCTTGCGATCGCAACACCTCGTCCAGATTGCGATGGATCATCACGATACGGTATTGAAAATTGTTCGGAAGGCAGGGCAACAACTGGGCGACGATTTTTACGCAATGGCCGACCGCCTGGCCGACCCAGGCCCGATCGGTTTGCAACCGCTTTGCCCCTTCAAATTCCAAGTAACCACGCGGATTGTCTTCGTCGGCTTCGCGAACGCCGTCGGTGACGACGTCCATGCCGCCCGCCTGCAACATCTGCATGATCATCGACGTCCCCGACCGCGGCAGGCCGGTGACGACCGTGACGACTCCACCCACCTCGGTCGCTTCCGGCGCACTGCGTTCGGCAGGCCGCTCGGGAATCAACGACTCGCGCACCAAATCAGAGGCGTAGGGCCGCTTGCTCGTTTCTGCCCGCCGTTTTTTTAGGTCGCCGCGCATCTGCACGGCTAGGCGAAAATGATAGCCCGCCTGATCGTTGTCCTGAAAGAACGTCCTGTAGATCATCGCCAACCGACGATGCGCCTGCGGGAAATTCGGGTTCAGCGACAGGGCCGTCTCGAGCGCGTCCACCGCCTCTTCGGTCTTTTTCAATCGGTGCAGCGCGACTCCCAAAATGAAATGGGCGTAGGCATCGCTATAGAGCAGCCCGAGGGATTTGCGCGCGAGTTCTTCGGCACGCCCAGCTTTTCGCCGCCGCAAAGAGCAGCGCGCCAATCCCAGCCAAGCCCGTGCATGGTTGGGGTCAATCTCCAAGGCCTTCTCGTAACAAGGTTCAGCGTGTTGGGCTTTTCGCATTCGCAGATACGTTTCCCCCAATTGCAGATGGAGCCGGGGTCGGCTCGGGTCTGCCTGTTCCGCGTTTTGAAAGCACGTGAGCGCCTGGTCGTACGATCCTTCTGCCAAATGGACATTGCCCCACATGAATTCGACCCAGTGCGGATTGTAGCGAGCATGGCCCCGCAAGGTTCGCATTGTCTGTTTTTCTTGTTCCGTCAGTTTTTGGCCCGGTTTTTCGGCGTCGGTTTCTTCAGTATCGGTTTCTTCAGCATCAAGGCGCTCCTGGATCTGCTTGCGATACTCCAGCAACTCCTTGCGGGCGGCTTCCGCATCCTCCTTACGACGCGTGGCCAGATCCTCGACCACGCTGCGAAGTTCCGCCATGCGGTCGAGTGCCAAGTAGGTATGGGCCAGCCGGACGCCAAAACGATGCTCATTCGGCCACTGCTGATAAAGGTCTTCCAAAATTTCCGAAGCGGCCCCGTGACGCGAGTCATCCATGTACGAGAGCGCCAGATTGTATTGCAACTCGCGCACCGTATTAGCGATCGCCGAGTGCATCGATGTATCCCAAGGCGACCAGTTGAGCGATCGCCTCTTTCGACTCCTCGGCGTCGAGTTCCAGGTCGACCGGGTGGGTGCCGGCGTCTCCCTCCACGTCGTCCCAACTCGGAATCGATTCGACTTCCGGAGGTTCCTCGAAGGCATCGAGAATCGGTTGGCCATCCATGTCTTCCCCCACCGGCAAACCGAACAGCGTCAACAACGTCGGCGCAATGTCGAGCAGATTGGGGCCCGCGATCAGCGTGTCTTTGCGAATCCCCGGCCCGTGCATGACCAGGATGCCCAAA
>QIKP01000026.1 GCA_003233055.1 Planctomycetaceae bacterium | reverse complement strand
ATTTTGACGAAATGGGTGATGTCCATGCGTGATGGCAACAGCGACATCGACGATCTCGGACGGAGCGGCTGCCGCTTTGTGCAATGGCTCGCTCAGCGAGCAGCAGGCGGAAGCGATCTACGAACAGGGCAAGGAAGCCGTCGTCTTTACCTTGCTGGCTGTTCCCAAACAATTGGCCGAGGCGCAGGGGAAGACCGATCCTTCGGTCACGCCCTCGACGCCCTCGGGCATGATTCCGACCGACGAAAAGCCGCCGGCCAAGGGTCGCGGCAAGAAGCGGCCCGGCGGAAAGCTGGGGCATCCGAGATCGCGTCGCCCGGTGCCCGAACAAATCGACGGGGAAGAAACCCCTCGCGCGAAGCGTTGCCTCGACTGCAACAGCCGCCTGAAGCGTTGCCACGAAACCCGTACGCGCTATGTCGAAGACATTCCGCCCCTGTACGAAATATTGTGGCGAGCCCGAGGTGACCGAGCACACGATTCATCGCGATTGGTGCCCCAGTGCAAGAAAAAAGTCGAGGCGCCGGTTCCCGACGCCTTGCCGGACAGCCAACTGGACAGCCAACCGGGCAGCCGAGTGCTGGTGTTGAGCGCCTGGCTGCATGACGCCTTGGGCAACACGCTCTCGCAGGTTGTCGAAGTTTTCAACTTCCCCCTGCAGATGAAGCTGACCGAAGGGGGCTTGGTCGACATGTGGTCTCGGCTGCAAGCGATTCTGTTTGCCTGGTCCGAGCAGATTCAACAAGAAGCCCTCGATTCGGCCCCCCTTTTCGCATCGGCAAAACAGGGCACGCCGACGAGACCGGCTGGCGTGTGAACGGAAAAACCGACTGGCTGTGGTGCTTTGGAAATCCGACGCTGACCGATGTCGAGCCTGTCGGCGAGCGCGCGGAACTCTCTGATCGACCGTTCGCGCGGCAGCCCGGCGCTGGCGAAGTTTTTCATTCGAGAATTCGACGGGACGTGGATTACCGACTTTTGGGGCGCGGACACTTTTGGGGCGCGGACAACGGAGTCGTCTGCGCTGCGCGACAGAAATGCCTTGTGCATCTGCTGCGCGAGCTGGAACAAACGGAACCGAGTTTTCCAAGAAAGGGGCAAATCGCCAGGCGAGCATTGGCCGGAGTTTGCCAAGAAGCGGCGGCGATTGATCGGCGACTCGATTCGCTGGTGGTATCGGCAGGACGAATTGTCGCCCGAAGGGTACGCCTCGCGCCAGGACCGCTTGCACAAACGGCTGACGGAGATGATCGACACCGATTGGCACGACAGCCACGCCAAGCGTTTGACCAAACGCTTGCGGCGACACCAAGGCGACTTGTTGACATTCCTGGACCAAGCGGGAGTTCCTTTTGACAATCACCACGCCGAACGCTCGATTCGCCCGGCCGTGATCCTCCGTAAAAACAGCGATGGAAACCGCAGCTCGCAAGGGGCCGACTGCCAAGCCGTGCTGATGAGCGTCTTCCGCACCCTCAAGCAACGCGGCCACGACCCCATCCGCACCGTCATCGACGCCGTTCAACAATTCCTCACCACCCAACACCTCCCACCACTCCCCAGACCCAAAACGACTTCAGATGGCTGAAGTGTTACCGAAAGCCAAAACGAGTCGCTCGCAAGTTTTGAAGTAGTCGTCGAACGTCCGCTTCGTCAACTCTCCATTCTCTCGCAATCGATTTTTGCTCGTCAGGAATCGATTCACTGTGTCCTGTACAGTGATGCCACCAGTCACTCGCGGTCGCCGTCCTGCGGGAAGATCGTCCCGCTGATCCAAGTAAAGCTGCAATGCTCCGTCAGAGTCTCTCCACGGTCCGAAGTAGTGCAGCTTGCCGCGAATTTTCTTCGCCCAACGACCGGTCGCGTGCGCAAACAATGGGAAGTCCGGATAGGGTTTTGCCGGTTTACTGGGGGTACGCCGTTTGGTATTCTTGACCATCTGAGAAGAACCTCGATTTGCTGACAGGTGTCAAAACAGGTGTCAGTGAATCGTACGCCTTCAATCCGAACAGCACCCCTAGCTCAATTGGATAGAGCATCGGTCTACGGAACCGAAGGTTAGAGGTTCGAATCCTCTGGGGTGTACTTCGCTAAAGCGAATTGAGCAAACGCTTTAGCTTCTGAAGCTCATCGGCAGAGAGTGGGGGAGAGTCATCGTGTCCCCCCACTAATCCCCCCACAAATGAGGGGTTGGTTGCTCCGACCGACTGCTCCAGTTCGGTCGCGGCTGCCTGAGCCGACCGCATCGCGCCATAGTGCTTCTCCGTTGTGGCGAAGTCACGATGTCGCATCACGATCTTGAGCGTCTCAGCTGAGACACCGGCATTGATGAGCCGTTGGGCGCATCCCCGCCGCAGGTCATGGGCACTGGCATATTTGAGCCGCTGGTGCGATCGTGGGTCTTCCTGTTGAACGACCACGCCAGCCACTTCTCCGATCCGGGAAATGATTAGACCAACCTGTTCCTTGGTCAGCCGTTTCGTACCTCGCCGGGCTGCGAAAGAACTGCGTCGTTCACAGCGTTTCCGGATCGCTGCGATCTCCTTCTGGGCGATCGCTCCGGTGTGACGCTGGAACTCCGAGTCTCGAAGAATGCCGCCCGTCTTGAGCCAGTTGCGGACAGTTGTGTCCGAGACGCCACACGCTGCGGCGATCGAACAGTTGCTGTACCGCTCAGCCAGAATCGCGAGATCATCCTCTGTCGGCTGGAACCAGTTCGAGTTCGCTTTGATCTCGTACCGGGCCGAGAGGGGATTGACGATCCATCCGATTCGCTCGCGTTTCGGAACAGCTTCCAGAAGTTTCCTCAGGCCGGGAAGCATGGGGATCTCCTGGTTACGACCATTCTTCTGCGTCGAAGGAACAACGACAGTCGGATGGACGCTCTTACGGGAGGGCCAGATCGGACGAATGTGTCGATCATCGTCCCACGCAAAATCCATCAGGTCACCGACTCGAAAGCCGGACTCCCACAGCACCATCATCGCGAATTGCCATGATGGGACTGCCGATTCGCTGACCACGCCGGGAGTCGCGTCGAGCATCCGCTCGAACTCTTCTCCTGTGACGGGCCGTACTCGCATCACTTCATCCGTGTC
>QIKP01000070.1 GCA_003233055.1 Planctomycetaceae bacterium | reverse complement strand
ATCTCCCCGTCCGAGCTGCTGCCGACTATGTCGCCTGGAGACCTGCCATCGGCCTACAGATGCTTAATTCCTGACTTTGCAGTTCTCCTGCAGGCCCTATGCGAATGAAGGTGGGGTTGGTAGAGTCTTATTATCTGTCCGTCCCTCTGATGGCATTTTGCGGCACTTTTGCCCGTCTATTTCTCTATTTCTTCGGAGTCGCTATTGGTGAAGACCGCGGAAAATGGCCGGGAACGAATCCGGACCGCGCTTTTACTCGCGGCTGGAACCGGTAGTCGCCTCCAGCCATTGACCGGCGACGTCCCTAAGTGCTTGACCGAGGTCAACGGCACAACCATCCTCGAGCGTTTGATTCGCAGCCTGGTTATTGCGGATATCGACCGCCTCGTGATTGTCGTAGGGCATCTGGAGGACTGCGTGCGTGATTTCGTGGACGGGCTGGGAAGCGGGCTATCCATCGAATATGTCCGCGCCGAAAAATACCGTTCCACCAACAACATCTACTCCTTATGGCTTGCTCGGCAGGTAATGCAGGAGCCGTTTCTACTTGTCGAATGCGATCTTGTTTTCGAAGATGATCTATTACGCGAGATGCTCGTGCCTGATCGGATGGCTGTCTCGCACCTCCTGCCATGGATGAACGGAACGACGGTTACTCTCGATCCGGCGCGCCGTGTGACTCATTTCCACATGGACAAGAGCCAGCCGGTGGATGAACTCGCCTACAAGACGGTGAACATGTACAGCTTTTCACGGTCCTCTTGGCAACGTATTTCAAAAAAGCTGGATCAGTACATTTCGGCCGGCCGAGTCAACGATTACTACGAGATGGTATTCGCGGAAATGGTCGCTGATAGAGACTTGGCTTTCGACGCGGTTGTTTTTGACGAACAACGCTGGTACGAAGTCGACACTCTCGGAGACCTCTACGAGGCGGAGCGACTCTTTCCGACGATGAACGGGCGGCAGATGTCCGGTGCGGTCGGGGAATAACATCACAAAACATGGTCCGAAGAAACCTTGCAAACATTGCGTCGATCCTCGGCGTTCTCCCGCTTTGTATTCTACTTGGAGAGCAGGGATACCAGTACTTGGTTCCGCTGATTCTCTTCAACAACTTCATGGACGATTTGGATGGCGTGCTGGCGTCCAAGTTAAATATTCGGAGTAGCTTCGGGGCTCTGCTCGACAACGTCTGTGATGCCATTGCGCACCCGATCTTTATGATGGTTGTAGGGATACACTACTTCCAGCCCCAGGAGGCGGGGCTTCAAGAATTAGCCTATTCTTCTCTGGGCGTGGCCTGCCTTATGGTTGTGTTATTGGCCGTGACGGCGATGATCGTTCGCAGTGTTTCCCGGATGAATTCGGCTTCGACTGCTGCGGCGGGCTCGCCAACAAACGAGTTGATTCGCCATGTGTTTTTCATCCTGCTACTGACGCGGAGTTTCGAATTCGATCCGACGCCCTACTTGATCGTCGCGTCGGTTGTCCACTCCGCATCGATGCTCGTCTCCTTCGAGCTGCCCTACCTCATTCGCAGTCTTACCAAAACTGCAACAGCGATTAGCATGGTGAACGTCGCACTAATCGTGGCATGGCTGTCACCCGTAATGGCCCCGTTCATCGCCGCGTCGTTTGCCGGAACCTACCTTCTCTCGTTGGCGACTGGAGGGATGCGTTGGCTTAGGAAAAGGGAACCGTCGGCTTAGAAACGATGTTACGTTCGGCTGGCATCGCGAGTGCTTCGGGACGGGCTGTGCGCGGGCCTCCGACCCCGTACCGTCCAGGACCGAAGGTCTCCAAGAACGCCAAACACCCTCCCGAGCCTGGGAGACCTGCACCGAGCGCATTACGGAAGCACCGGCAGCCCTTCGTTCAAGCTCCCCGAACGAAACCCCGCCAGGTCGACCGTCACCTGCCGAAACCCAAGTTCGGTAAAGCGTCGTACGAGCACTTCGCGAATGCTTGGCTCGGCCAGGAGGGAAAGCGACTCGACAGGTACTTCGATGCGTGCTAGATCGCCCTCGTGGTAACGAACGCGGCACTCGCTGATGCCAAGGCCGCGAAGATGCTGCTCGGCGAGCTCAATCCTACGGAGTCGTTCCGGTGTGACCTGCTGCCCGTAGGCGAGTCGGCTTGCAAGGCAGGGAGCGGCAGGTTTGTTCCAGACTTCCAATTCCCACCGCTTGGCAAGCGCTCGCACCGCAAGTTTGTCGAGCCCACAATCGACCAGCGGGCTGCGGACCTCTGCCGCTTCTGCCGCGCGCAGGCCCGGGCGGTAGTCGCCCAGATCGTCGGTGTTCGTGCCGTTGACGATTATCAAGATCTCGCGATCGGCAGCCAATCTCGTAAGCAGGGCGTACAACTCCTGTTTGCAATGGAAGCAGCGATCGGGCGCGTTGGCGACGTAGCCCTCTCGTTCGATCTCCAAGGTTGGTAACTCGAGATGCTCGATGCCGATCTGCGTTGCAACGCGTCGCGCGATCTGCAGCTCCTCGTCAGCGACTGCGGGGCCAATTCCTGTGACGGCAACGGCTCGGTCGCCCAGGGCAAGC
>QIKP01000023.1 GCA_003233055.1 Planctomycetaceae bacterium | reverse complement strand
GCGTATAGGTCCAGCCAAGCGTCTTCCCCAGGCCCGCGAGCCGGCGATCGAGTCGCCAAGTGATCGCATTGGAGATCGCAGGACTCGTGCAAGCCCCTTGCGGCAGCGCGCGTTCTCCCGTCGCGACCCAAAGCGTCTTGCCGGCGTAGCGGACTTCCTGGCGGGGGCATTCCGTGGCGAGCAGCGCGAGGATCGTCGCGACGGCGGGCGAGTACCCAAAGGTCTTGAGCAAACCACACACACGGGGAAACGTGATCGTCGGGAAAAAATTCCGCAGGTCAGCGTTCACCACGATTTGCTGTCCGACGTGCGGCGCGGCATTGGTCACGCTGCTTCGTCCTGGAACGAAACCATGCGCCGCGTCATGCACCGGAATACGGCTCGCAACATGCTCCAGCATCCATTCTTGGCATTGTCGCAGGCTCCGATGCGGTGCGGCGAGCGTCCGAATACCGCCACTTTTCTTCGGAACAGTAAACTGGATGTAGTGCGTCTGCTCGGCCGACTCCGTATGCCAAGCGAGCCAGCGGAGCTTGGGGATGGAAATCCCCATCGCCTGGGCCAGTTCCCCTGGAGTGCTCAGTACCGGCAGGTCAAACGCTTCGAGCAACGCCACGTCCGACCGACGGTCGGCAAGCCCGCGAGAGACGCCTCGACCAAGAAAGACGATGTCCGTAAGTTTTCGCCTCGCGATCTCCTCTGTCCGCTGTCGCTTCCGCTCCGCCGCCTCGGCTTTCTTCTCTCCCCGGATTCGCGCCCGTTCTTCCTTGCTCCGCGTGACGGCATCGTCGGCGAGTCCCTGCGCATGCGCGAGAGAAGGCCGAATGCGATCCATCTCGGTACCCACGTCGTGAATTTCGGTTAACTCGTCCGCCGTCAGGAACCCCTCGGTCACCATCAGCCGGTCGATGAGCTGCGTCCTCGGATCGCTGGCTGGCGGAATGAGATCGCGCCGGCCGAACCAGGGATTGCCCCAACGATTCGCGCCGATCGCGTTCGCTTCGATGATCGCGTCGTCCCCCGAGATGGGCGCGAACTGCTCAACGTCGAGACCGGTGAGTTGGCGGGATCGCGAGGGCTGGGCTGCGGCAGACGAACCATCCGAGGCAACCTCGGAGGCCATGTCGCCGGCAGCATGTTCTGGAGTTCCTGCGTGCGGCAGGCGCGGACCCATTCCAAGTAGTTTGGCGATCCAAAGGAAAAAATTCATGGTGTTTTGGAAATTCTTCTCGCGAAGACACCCCCGAGGCGTTTCACTGGCATTTTCGCGGAGCACGATAAAAAACAACGGGGCGGGCGAGCTTTCCAACTTCGCGCGGTGGACCAAGGTCGTTCATCAAGCCGGGGCGACTAACCATCGCACCGGTGAGTCTCGACTCGTCATGGCCGGTGCGATGGTTAGTCGCCCCGGCAAACGAACAACGGCCTTGGGGATGCAATGGCAATCTATCTCACCCACGGCGTAACGCCGCAGAAAAGTCTTGGAAAGCGCCGCACCGCCCCGTTTCAATCAAGCTTTTAGTTCTCCGTCCAATGTTTCATTCGGTTGTACCAGGCTACGGCTGAGTTGTCTTGGCTGCCAGTTTGTCTCAGCGCGGTGGCGCGGAGGGCCAGCAGGTGTCGGCAGGGGCCACGGCGGAGGCCCGACTTGTAGTGGTGGCTGCAGGTGCATTGGCCGCGACGGACCGTGCCGTCTCGGTCGAGCACCAACTCGACGTTCTTCCCTCCTGCGTTTCCGGTATAAAGCGTCCCGCCGTCCGGGCCTTCGATTTGCGATTCGATTTGCACGTTTCGTTGTCCCACGATTTCGCGCGAGGTGACCAACTCCAATGATTCGGGCCCCAACTGAGCCTCGCCGATAGGGATCGGCATGATTTGCCGCCACCGGTAGAGACCGGCTGCCAGATCGTAAATCACTTGCCCGCTGCGAGCGAGTCGGTTGAGCGTCGCTGCGGTGTCGCCCGGGCTGCAGACCATGGCGGCCTGCAGGTGGTCGAACCGCGCGGCCCGGCCTTTCTTCATCAGGTGCGCAGCGGCATCGATTCGCGTCTGGCTTGTCTCACCAGGGGGTGCGAGCAAATCGAGCGCCGAGCCCCCACTCCAGTCGTTAGTAATCCAACCCGAGAGCCCAAGCGTCAGCCGCATCTCGCCTAACTTCACGACCCAAAACGAAGGCAAGCCGGTGCCCAACAGGTAGACCTCACACGACTCCACCAGTGGCAATACCCGCGCGAGCGCCAGCACCCGGCGTGCACCCCAGATACGAATCGGTTCGCCTGGCGGCCCCTTGTAAAGGGTGCCTCGCGATTCGATCCGCTGCTCCCACGGCTCCAACACCACGGCAGGCGGTTTTCCCTCCACGAGTTCAAACCGCATCGCGCGAGGGCTCTTTTTCGCCTTGTGCCGCTTCTGCCACGCGATGATCGAGTAGAGCGCGTCGCGCGAGAGCGTCACCCGCCGCATCGGCAGTGTCATCGCACTCTGAATCTGCATGAACCCACGGAGCCAACCTTCGGGCAAATCGATCTTCTCTTCCCGATAATCGGGCGCCGCGCCGGTCGCTACCTCGAAGCCACTCGGATCGACCCGTAATCGCGTCTGGCGATACGTGCGAAGCGACTGAAAGTGATCGTAGAGCGCCCAGGAATAGTCGACGTTCGTGGTGCCAAGCTGCACTTCGTCACTCGCCTCAAAAGCATCCTCGCGATTCGCGGTGAGGCAGCCATAGCTTGATTGGTCGGCCGAAAAACACTCGAAAAAAACGACGTCGTCGGCCACCGTGATGACGGGGTCGCAGGGCGTGAGCATCCGCCAGAGTCGCGGATTCCGGACCATGAGACGGAGCGAATAGTGCGACCGTGCCTTCCAGTAGCGGCGGAGCTTCTCGCGATAATTTTCTTCCAGATCCGCCGACACTTCGGGCTGCACCAG
>QIKP01000031.1 GCA_003233055.1 Planctomycetaceae bacterium | reverse complement strand
TTTCCCCTGCCTCCGATTCGGGGAACGGTTGCCTCTCTCCTCCAACTCTTCTTGGCGCCTTGGCGTACTTGGCGGTTTCTTTTATTCGGCGACTTTGCAAGCGTCCTGAACCTCCCGCCCCTGTTTCTTTTCCTTTGCGCATTATCGAGAACCAGGCTACGCCAGCGTCGGATGAACCAGTGTCGGGCTGGAAGCCCAACCGACAGGCCGTGAAGGGTTACGGTTTCTTTTTCTAGGGATATCTATTAGCGTCTATCGGTCCCTCCCTGCGCCGCCGGACCGTGACCTCTCCCGAAAGGACAACTGCCCCGTGGCAAGTGTCACCCTGACAAGCCTTCACAAAACCTACCCTGGCGGAATCCAAGCCGTCCGCAACTTTTGTGCGCAAATCGCCAACGGCGAGTTGGTCGTCCTCGTCGGTCCAAGCGGGTGCGGCAAAAGCACCCTGCTCCGGATGATCGCTGGGCTCGAAGAGATTTCGTCGGGCCAGATTCACATCGGCGATCGTCTCGTCAACCAAGTCCCTCCGGGCGACCGCGACATTGCCATGGTCTTTCAAAGTAACGCCCTCTACCCCCACATGACGGTCCGCCAAAATATGGGGTTCGGCCTAAAAATGCGACGGACTCCCAAAGTGGCGATCGCCGCCCGCGTTGCCAAAACAGCCAAAATGCTTTCCATCGAAAGCCTTCTCGACCGGCGGCCAAGGGAACTCTCGGGAGGTCAACAGCAGCGAGTAGCGCTCGGGCGGGCGATTGTTCGTGACCCGGCCGTTTTCCTTTTCGACGAGCCACTCTCGAACCTCGACGCCACGCTCCGTTCGCAGATGCGATCCGAAATCGCCGCACTCCACAAACGACTCCGCGCCACCATGATCTACGTCACCCACGACCAAGTCGAAGCGATGACCCTCGGAGACCGCTTGGTGCTGATGAAGGAGGGCGTCGTGCAGCAAGTCGGCACGCCACTCGAGGTCTACCACCACCCTGCCAACCAATTCGTCGCTACCTTCATCGGAAGCCCGGCAATGAATCTCTTCCGTGGCGAAATCAAGCAGGGCCAATTCCACACCCCCGACGGCAAGGGCTGTTGGCAAGTCGACCGGGCGACGGAGGGGCCCGTCGTCTTCGGCATTCGCCCCGAGGACCTGCGCCCCGCCCGGGACGGCGAGCCAGTCTTCGCCGAAGCTCGGCCAACGCTCACCGAGCATCTGGGCCACGAGGCCCTGGTCCACCTCGACATGGCGGGTGGATCGCACCTAGCAAGAGTCGCCGTTGAGGTGGTCCGCGACCTGGGAGAAAAATTTCCCGTCACCTTGCGAAGTCCGTCGTACCATCTTTTTGCCGACAACCCGGAAGGCCTCGCCCTCCAGCCGACCTGCGAAGCTTCGTCCGGTCGCCAGGGCACGGTTTCTTGAGCCCTGGTCTTCCAGTAGAATCAGCCTTGCTCGATGGCCGGTCGTTCGGCTAGCGAGCCAACCACCACGCCACCCAAAATCAGGGCTGGTCCGGTAGCTCAGTTGGTTAGAGCAGGGAACTCATAATTCCTTGGTCGGGGGTTCGAGTCCCTCCCGGACTACTAAAGTCGGACGGATTCCGCCCCCCGAATGGTATAAATCTATAAAACAAGGGGAATCCTACGAATGCGGGAAGTAAGTACTTAATTTCCTCGTCTCGCCATCTCGGGGAAAAGCTAGACTTTGGGGTGCCGATCCCATCCAAAATAATGGACAACGCGAGTAGGGATTCATGCCGACTTCCTTGGTTGGCGATGTCGTTGCCATCACTTTGCTCGTAGTGACTCGAGACGGAATCGACTATTCGGTTCTTGTCGCCCTTGGGTTTCTCGCGGCTTGGCCCCTTCTCGGTTTGCTCTGGCTTTTTCTCGATCGTCGGGCCACGAGCCGCATCGATCGCTTGACTTCGGTTGAGAAATATGAACTCTACAACACTCTGGAAAAAAACTTGCTTGTCGTGTGGATTGGTTTCAGCGGAATCGTTGCGGCATTCGTCGGCACAGGTTGCGTTCTTGCGACTGACTATGCTCCCACCCACTTCGACGCCTTGGTTGCCTGGGGCGCGTTCCTCGCTCTAAGTGGGCTAAGTGGGCCCATTTATCGCTGGGCCCTGCGTAAGGCGGCTCGTGAGTCGGAAGAGAAAAAAACGGTGAAGGGGTGGCATATTTCTTGTCCCTAGTCCAAGTGGACGATGGGCCATGCGGCCGTTGTTTTCCTGACGGTTTTGCTGCAACCGTTCACGGAATCCAAGAAAGAAAAACCACGAATTGCGCGAATCCTACGAATACAGGAAGGAGTGGAATGCTTGGTTTCCCCTTCTTTTCTACACACTGCCCTTCGTCAACGATTCGTCGGATTCTTGCAATTCGTGGTTGCTTCTTCCGGCCGAGGGTTCAGCAGCTACCGAACCCGCATTCTCTGTCTTCTGCGGAAAACTTCCGTGCCGATCATGAGAACCTCCTGGTGCATTCTTCCATAGAGGTTCGCGTTCCCGTCAAACAGGGGCAAAACCACCCTCCTGTTCTGTTTTCTTTCTGTGAATGGCTGTCTGATGACAAGGTCCGATTCTGGCTAGCTTTGCTTTCCATGCAGGGTACACTCGGGTTCAGAAAGGCGAAACATGTTGTTGGACAATACTCTTTGTGAACGTGCCCGATTGACCCGCGATGCGCGGTTCGATGGGCGATTTTTCATCGGCGTCAAAACGACCGGTATCTATTGCCGGCCAATTTGCCCGGTGAAGATGCCCAAAGCTCAGAATGTTGTGTTCTTCGCCAGCGCGGCCGCTGCCTCGAAGGTTGGCTTCCGCCCCTGTCTTCGTTGTCGTCCAGAATGTGCTCCTGGATCGCCTGCCTGGTATGGAAGTTCAAGTACCGTGCGACGCGGGCTACGACTTATTGCCGACGGCGAGCTGGACTGCGGCAATGTTGCCCAACTTGCCGAACGCCTCGGGGTAACCGA
>QIKP01000028.1 GCA_003233055.1 Planctomycetaceae bacterium | reverse complement strand
GGAGGAGAGAGGCAACCGTTCACCGAATCGGAGGCAGGGGAAACCACGAATTCCTGCAAATCGATACGAATAGCGGCAAGAAGGACACCCCCTCTATCTCTTTGGGTTCGTGCTCTTTGGGGTCGTGGTTTCTTTCGACTCGTGAACGGTGACAGAATTAACCATCCGGGGTTTCTCTGCTTCCGGCGACATTTTTCTTGGCGTCCTTGGCGCCTTGGCGGTTCAAAAATGACTTTGCAGGTGTCAAGTTGCACCCGCCCACGCCACCGAGAGTTCCCCCATTGCTGATGGGCGATCCAGGGTGCGACCGTTACAAGCGGACAGCAAGACCGATCAAAATACCGGCCCAAGTTGCTGGAGTCGGGACTCCGTCTGGGCCATCAGCGCATCTTCCGCCGCTTCGTCCGCCGCTTCGTAGGTGACGCTGAACCGGAGGAACGCCCCCGCATCGTCCCAAGGGACCGTGCAAATCGACTGTTCCCGGATCAGATGCTGGCTCGCAGCCTCCGCGCTGGCAAACGTGGTGCCATCGGCGAGGCCCTTCGGCGATGAGGTATAAAGAAAATACGTCCCCCCCGGCATTTGGCAATCGAAGCCGCATCGCTGGAGCACGCCGACTAGTTTCTCGAGTCGACGGCGATACTTGGTTCGGATGCGTTGAGGGATTTCGGGATCCTCCAGCGCCACGGCAGCCGCCTTCTGCGTCGCAATGAACTGCCCCGAGTCGCTGTTGTCCTTCACGTCGGCAAACGCCTGAACGAGGAGCCGATGCCCACAGACCCAGCCCATCCGCCAACCGATCATGTCGAACCCTTTCGACATCGAGTGGACTTCGACCCCCACCTCCATCGCGCCAGGCGTGGCTAAAAAACTGTGGGGTTCGCGATCGAACGAGAGCATGGCGTGCGCCGCGTCTTGCACCACAACGATCTCGTGTTGCTTCGCAAACGCCACAACCTTCTCATAAAACTCAGGTGGGGCGGTCTTGCCGGTCGGGCTGTTGGGGTAGTTGAGCACCAACAGTTTGGCCTTGGCCAGGAGGTCGGGCGAGACGCCATCAAGGTCGGGCAAAAAGTCGTTCTCGGCCAGCAGCGGCAGCTTATGAACGATGCCGCCATAGTAGGCCGTATGCGTCGCCGCCACCGGATAACCTGGCGAGGTAATCAGCGTGACATCCCCCGGATTGATAAAGACCGCCGGCAGCATGGCGTAGACCGGCTTCGATCCGATGGAGTGATTGATCTCCGTTTGAGGATCGAGCTCGACACCCCACTCTCGCTGCATGAACCGGGCGACCGCTTCCTTGAACTCAGCAACCCCGTTGTCGGCATACCCACGATTCTCCGGCCGATCGATCTCCCGGGCCATCGCTTGGCGAACCGCCTTGGGAGCGATCGCGTCGTTCTCTCCGATGCCAAAATCGAGCAGCTCACGCTCCGGGTGATCGGCCAGCGATTGCCGTTTGGCTCGCTTGATCTTCTCGAACTTGTAGAGGGCGTCGTCTTTGCCGTAATTGGCCCCGCCAATTCGGTCGGCAAAGAGCTTTTGGAAGTAGGGATCAGGCATGATGGGGCGAAGCTATAAGGGTGAAGGGTTGGCGATGCCGTTTCAGCGGCAGGCGTGCAGGGCGAAGGGCTGAGGGGGTGGAGGGTTGGCGGGGAAAAACGTTCGTCCAAGCTACCCCACGAGCCGACCGCCTACAACGGCACCCCTTCATGCCCTCCACCCTTGGCTCCGCCCTATGCTAGAATGGAGTGGGAGCGACTCCCTTCCGCCGAGATGGTTTTCCTTTCCAGGTTGCCTTTGTCTAGTCTCTGTATCGCCGATCGACTCCCCCTCATGCTGCTGCTCGTCGCTGCGGTCGCTATCGGTGCGTCTTCGTTGCCGGCCAAGGAGTTGTTCGCCAAGGAGTTGCCCTCTCAAGCCAGCCCCGCAAAAATTGAAATCGTCTCCTTCACGCGCGACAATCAGGTGATTCGCGCAACGGGACGGGTGATCGTGGAGGACGAACAAGGGGGCGTTTTGCTCGAAGAGGCGAGTGGCCGGCAATGGGTGATCGAGGCAACCGAAGTCGAAAGCCGGCGCGCGACCGACCGATCGTTCAAGCCACTCACTGCCGACGAGTTGGCCGAGCAGATGCTCGAAGAACTGCCAGCCGGTTTCCAAATCCATACCACGTCGCACTACGTGGTTTGCTTCAACACATCGCGAGCCTATGCCCAGTGGACCAGCTCGCTCTTGGAGCGACTCCACCGGGCGTTTACCAACTACTGGTCGGGCAAAGGACTCGAACTCACCGAGCCGGAGTTCCCGCTGGTCGTCGTCATCTACGCGACCGCCAACCAGTACCGCACGGCGAGCGCGGACGAACTTGGCTCCGCTGCCGGCAGCATCATTGGCTACTACAGCCTCACCTCCAACCGCGTGAGCATGTTCGACCTCACCGGCACGGAGGCGCTTCGCAGCGGGCGGAGCCGTCGCGGATCGCTCAAAGAAATCAACCGAATGCTCACCCAGCCTGCCGCCCAACCGCTGGTTGCCACGGTCGTGCACGAGGCAACGCATCAGATCGCGTTTAACTGCGGCCTGCAAACTCGGCTTGCCGATCTGCCCCTCTGGCTCGTCGAGGGGATGGCCGTTTACTTTGAGGCACCCGACCTGTCGAGCGGTCGTGGCTGGCGCGGCATCGGCAAAGTCAACTACCCGCGACTGCAAACCTTTCAAGCCAACCTCCACACACCTCGGCGCTCTTCGCTGCTGTCGCTGGTGGCCGACGACAAGCGTTTTCGCAATCCCCGAACCGCCGTCGATGCCTACGCCGACGCTTGGGCACTCAACTACTTCCTCCTCCGGTACCACCCGAAGGAGTATGCCGAGTACGTCCAAATGCTCTCCCGAAAGGGCCCGCTGACAACCGGCACCCCGAAAGAGCGCATCGCCGAATTCCGGACTCATTTTGGCGACCCCGCCCGGCTGCAAAAGGAGTTCCTGAAGCGAATGTCCCGGATCGATTGAAACCCCACCCGCCAAGGGCCCCATCCACCAAGAGGGAGGGTCGCCAGGAGAACTGCAAAGTCACTTTTGAATCGCCAAGATCGCCAAGGCGCCAAGAAACAACGGCGCCAAGAAAAATGTCAACGGAAGCAGAGAAACCCCAGATTGCTAATCCTTGTCACCGTTCACAAGTCGAAAGAAAGAAACGCACGAAC
>QIKP01000016.1 GCA_003233055.1 Planctomycetaceae bacterium | reverse complement strand
CTAAGTGGGTTCGGTCCTCCACGCAGTACAACCCGCGCTTCAACCTGCTCATGGGTAGTTCACCTGGTTTCGCGTCTACCACGTACGACCAATTGTCGCCCTATTAAGACTCGGTTTCCCTGAGGCTTCGGACCGTAGGTCCTTAACCGAGCCGCACACGGTAACTCGCCGGATCATTATGCAAAAGGCACGCCGTCACACATTGCTTAAAAAGCCATAGTGCTCCGACCGCTTGTAGGCGTATGGTTTCAGGTTCACATTCCTCCCCTAGCCGGGGTTCTTCTCATCCTTCAGTCACCATACTGAGTTCACTATCGGTCATTAGGTAGTATTTAGCCTTACGGGATGGTCCCCGTAGATTCAGTCGAGATTCCACGTGGCTCGACCTACTCAGGTACCCCTCGAGAGATTGCTTGCTTTCGCATACGGGACTGTCACCCTCTATGGTTTGACTTTCCAAAAAATTCTGCTAGCTCGCAATTTTGTGACTCTCATGTGAAGGGCCCTACAACCCCGCGGAGGAAACCTCCACGGTTTGGGCTCTTTCGTGTTCGCTCGCCGCTACTAACGAAATCGATTTTTCTTTCTACTCCTGCGGTTACTTAGATGTTTCAGTTCACCGCGTTCAACCAGGTATCTCGGGATCATCGTTTGTTTGTCAACTCCCCCAAGCTTTTCGCAGACTTCCACGCCTGTTCACCTAATGCCAAGACATCCCCCATACGCCCTTAATAGCTTGACCACATTAATCGATCGCTCTTGCAAAATGACACAACAGGCGGGAGACCATGACTTCCGGAAAAGACTTCAACGCGGGAGAGGCTAGTTGATGAACTAGCAACGGAGGCGAAAAAGACAACCGGGGTCGGGGACGACCCGGCTCGCTGTGTGGTTGCGAGAGCAAGAGATTAAAAGTAGCTGTCTACTTATTAACTCCACTACTTGCATAGGTAGTGAAAAGTAGACCCACATTATTTTACTTCACTGCATTCCCGGCAAAGGGAGCCTCAACGATATTGAGGACGGATGCAGAGAAGCTTTATCCGTCTAAGGACAAAGAGCTCGGAACGGGGCCTCGCCATGTTACTCGAAAGTAACCGGTCGCTGCAAAACGACCGCGGCTATCCCCATTCAAAGATGCCACTCTTGCTTAAATTAAATCACCAAATTGTCAAAGAGCGGCTTAGATCGCTAACGAACAAGTCGAAATCGGAATAAGCCAACCAGCCACATTCTGCCGGTCTTTCTTAGGAGGTGCTTGAAGGCTGCTGCCGACGAACACCAAAGAAGCAGGGAATTTAGCACCCCTACCGGAACCTGTCAAAGGGGGGTCCCCCAAGAAATTTCATCGGCTCGCCCCGCCCCCTCGCGAAACGGTCGCTGGGAGCGCAACGAAGCGTCGGAAGAAGAGCTATCGGCGAGAACAAGGAGTCGACTTGAGGCAGGAGCCTGAGACGTGGAATAACGCGGAACGGGTGGCCTTTCGGGGCGATGCCGGAGCCTCGGCGAGCCGGACCGACCTGCCGAATCAAACCATCGCGAGGGCCGCTTTTTGGTTCGCGACAAGGTGCTTTTCCGCCCGTCCGACGAGGGTTTCCACCGTGTCGGTCGGTTGGATTTCTGCGACGCCAAATCCGATTTGGAGGTCGAGATTCCCGTCGCCCACGGGGAGCGAACAGTGATCGAGCGCCTGAATGGCTCGCTCCATGGTTTCCAAAGCCTCTTGTTTGCTGCTTTCGGGAAGCATCACCGCGAAGTGATTCTCGGCGATTCTTGCAAGCAGGTCCAATTCGCGAAGCGAATTTTTCAGGAATTGGGCGACCGAGTCGAGGGTCATGCCGCTCACGGCCGCTCCGAATTCTCGCTTGATGTCGCCGTACCCGCCCACCTCGACGATCACCACGGCGAGTGGTGCCTCGGTGCGATGCGACTCGGCGGTTCGGCGTCGGAGTTCGTCGGCAAATTTGGTTCGGTTGGGAAGTTGATCGAGTGTTTGCGTGACAACCGGCTCCATCGCTTGAGCGAGTGGGTCTACTTTCGTTTTTTCCTTCCCCGATAGGAAAGGAACGCTCCGTTGTCCGTCATGGAGGTGGCCACAATTTCGTCCTGCCGCTTTCGACTGATAAAGTGCCTTGTCGGCCCGCTGGAGGACGCGTCCGCAGTCGTCGCTGTTATTGACTTGGGCGAGCCCGACGCTGGCGGTCACCTTCAGGTTTTTCCCTTCAAAGGTGACGGTCATCCCTTCGATGGCTTTCCGAACCCGTTCCGCTCCCACTTTTCCATCCACGGACGTGGTGGCTGGCATGACGACGGCAAATTCCTCGCCACCGTACCGGCAGGCAAGGTCCATTTCGCGAACCGTCTCAGCTAGTTTCTTGCCGACGCAGCGGAGCACCTCGTCGCCTGCCTGATGGCCATGGGTGTCGTTGAATTTCTTAAAGAAGTCGATGTCCAGGATCAGCAGGCTAAGGGGGGTCGCTTTGCGTGTCCATTCGGAGAACCGGCGTTTCATTTCGTCGTCAAACGCCCGTCGATTGGCGAGACCCGTTAGCGCATCGGTGCGTGCTTCGGACTCGTGAGTACGAATTTCCTGGGCCTGTTCGATGATCTGGTTTTCTGCCTTGGCAAGGCGATCCTGCAAGGCATCGTTGGCTGCCACGATTTGCGATAACGCACTAACCAGACCTTCACCGGTCGCTTCGATGTCGGTTAGATCGAGCGACTGGAGCCCTTGAGTGATTTTTTCCACCTGGGACGAATGGGTCCCGACGTCGCTCGCCATGCTGGCCGCCAAATCACGCAACCGGTCGGTTGCCATGGCCGTTCGCTCGTTGGCGATCCTCCTTTTTCCCCGTTCGACGCTGCCCTCGGCTTCGCCCGCTTCGGTACTTTTGACTCGTCGGAGGCTACAAAACCAGCCGGTGACGAAACCAATTGCGAGCGCAACGCCGGCGAAAACGACGGTGAGGCAGAGGAGAGGGAGGATCGATTCGGTGGTGCTTAACATCTTTATCGTCGCTATCTAGGGACAAAGTGATCAGCTAGGGCAAGTCGTCGTGGAATCCTAGCGATGCCCTCCTGGGAGGATTGCCAAAAAGTACGTTGCTTGCTGCTGCGGTCAATTCGATAACCCAAAGAAGGGGCGCAAATTGCCGAAAAACTGGGGGAGTGCCGCTTCGGCTTCCCCTCCCTGCCGGCAAACCGGCCAACCATTCCGCCTAACCGGCAGAAGCCCCCTCCCCCGGAAGAAGCCTTTCCAGAGGAACTAACCTCCCCTTCTTCCCTTCGCCTTCCCACATTACGGAGGTCGATCGCCAGCACGGCTTACCGCATCGGTGTAGTCTTTTCGTATCGGCCCCTTTGGCGGCGCTACGGCGTCGGCATGCCGAGGAGTCTCCCGTCG
>QIKP01000008.1 GCA_003233055.1 Planctomycetaceae bacterium | reverse complement strand
GCACTAGGCTCTGTTTCTCAACTCGAATTCGTGGTGGGTGGCAGGGTCAGAAGCGAAGCGGATGGCCGGGTGCCCCTGCTTGAGTGACTGATCGTTTGCCACGGTTGTGATTATCACAGGGATCTCCACAAGACTGAGAGTTCCGATTCATCGAGAGACGTGCCACTGCTTGCCCGACCGACATTCCACGTTGAATGCGCGTTCAGCACTGCTTCGGTCGGGCAAGCAGTGCCGAATGACCAGTCGAAGCCTCCCCTGCCCGACCGAAGCAGTGGCACGTCGACTGAGAAATCAATGTGCAACGTGTTCGCCTTCGTCACCCAGTCCATGAAACACCACCTCACCCATCGCCCCCCTCCCTCACTTCTGACCAGGTGTGAACGGTTACCTAAGGAGCAGAGCAATAACACTTTCCAATCAGATCTTCCGCCTGTTTGCACTCTGTCTTTCTCTCGCCAGCGTCCTCCATGCGCAAACGATTCCCGAAGAACGTCGGGTCACTCATCGAGAACAGTCACTCAGCAATTACGACCCCTTTACAGCGGAAGAAATCTGGAAGCGAATTGAAATTCCGCCCTCTCCTTTCCTCTCGGTCAAGGAGGCACTTGAATCCTTTGAAGTCGCCCCCGGATTTCGGGTGGAATGCGTCGCTGCTGAGCCGCTGGTTGTCGATCCAGTGATGTTTGAGTTCGACCCCGACGGACGCATGTGGGTCGTCGAATTCCGTGGCTGGATGCTCGACATCGAAGGCACGGGCGAAGCCGATCCGATCGGCCAGGTCGTCGTCCTCGAAGACACCGACGGCGACAGCTTCATGGACAAGTCGACCGTCTTCCTCGACCGGCTTGTCATGCCCCGTACGGTCTCCTTCGTCCAGGGAGGGGTGCTGATCGCCGAGCCGCCCCATCTCTGGTTCTGCGAGGATACCAATGGCGATCTCCAATGCGACAACAAAACCCTCGTTGGCAAATATGGCCGACCAGGCAATCCCGAGCATACCGAGAACGGCCTCATGCATGGGCTCGACAACTGGATGTATTCGGCAGACGCGAGCGTTCGCCATCGCTTTCGAGATGGAAAACTCCTTGAAGACCCCACCAACTCTCGGGGCCAATGGGGCATGACCCAGGACGATTTCGGCCGACTTTTTTACAACTACGAGAACCGCCCCCTGCATGCAGATCTTTTCCCATCGGCCTACACATTACGAAACAAGAACGTCGACTTACGACGCTCGGTGATGGGAATGAACTACGATGTCGGCGGCTCCGCCCGAGAAGTCTATCCGATCCGCGTCACTCCTGGGGTCACCTTAGGAGGCAACGAACTTCGCGACGATGGCACACTGCGCACCTTCACGATTGCCTGTGGCCCCTCGATTTATCGTGGCGACCAGTTTCCTCAGCAGTACCGTGGCGCCTCGGTCATCCCCGAAGCGGCTGGCAACTTGGTGCGACTGAATTACCTGTCGAGCGATGGCGTCCACTTCAGCGCCAAGAATGCATTCGACAAGCGAGAGTGGCTTGCAACCACGGATGAACGTTTTCGCCCCGTCTGCAGCCGTACTGGGCCTGATGGGGCTGTTTATATCTGCGATCTTTATCGCGGCATCATTGAACATGTCATCTTTATGATGCCGTACTTGCGTCATCAAATTCTGTCGCGAAATCTCGACAAGCCCCTCGGCGGCGGACGAATCTATCGCCTCGTGCATGAAGACAAGCCCCTTGGCCCCCCGCCAAGGATGTCGGGCGAAACGTCGGTCGAGCTCGTGACACATCTTTCCCATCCCAACGGCTGGTGGCGCGATACCGCGCAGCGACTGTTGGTTGAACGCAACGCCATCGAGACGACCGAACTGCTGCGCGACCTTGCTCAGCACAGCCAAGACCACCTCTGCCGTATCCACGCTCTTTGGACGCTCGAAGGAATCGACCGCCTCGATTGGACGTCGGTACAGAGGAATCTCGACCACAAGCATGAAATGGTCCGCAGCATGGCAATCCGACTCGCCGAGCGATTCCTCGACCAGCATCAAGCAGAATTCATTCCCTCCCTGGAAACGCTTTTCGCCGACAGTCGCCCCATGGTTCGGCTGCAACTCATGTTAACTCTTGGCGAGATTCATGGCGAACTCTCAGAAAAACTCCTCGCCGAGGTGCTTGCCGAACATCCCGACCAAGTGTTCCTCGCCGCAGCGATTAGCGGTCTCGAAGGGCGAGAATTAGAATTTCTAGCCCGTCTTCTCAAGCAATCCGACTGGACGGCTGAGAAGGAAAAACAATCAAACGCGCTCCACTATCTCGCCCAGGCGGTCATCCACGAAGGCCAGCCTCAGCGCATCTCCCGACTGTTCGACCTCGTCCTGCCGCCGACGAAATCCGCACATTGGCCCACAACCGCCATGCTGACCGGCATTTTTGAATCAAGCAACAGCCGTGCCCGCTGGCCCGAGCCACTGCAACTCGACCAGCGGCCTGAGCTCCTCGATCGGCTTGCCAATTCCTCGGTCGACCGCTGGCGAGAACAGGCGGTCAAGCTCACTCGCTTGATCTCTTGGCCCGGCGACACCACGGTGCGAGAAACGCGGCCAGTCCTTACCGAGCTTACACCCGACGAAGAAAAACGACGCGTCATGGGCGAAGCCGTCTACAACGCGACCTGCTATGCCTGCCACAAATCCGACGGTCGCGGCCAGCCTGGCCAAGTCCCTCCACTGGCCGACTCGGATTGGGTCAACGGCAAGCCCGATCGGCTCGTGCGAATCGTTTTGCACGGACTTCATGGACCCATCGAAGTCAACGGTCAGAAGTGGAATCTCTCGATGCCCGCCCTCGGCCAAAGCCCGCTGCTCAACGACGATCGCCTCGCTGGCCTCCTCACCTATATCCGACGAGACTGGGATAATTACGGCGACCCCGTCGCCCCCGAACTCGTCGCCTCGATCCGTCAAGCCACCGCCGGACGAGCCGCCCCGTGGTCGGCCGAAGAGCTACTCAACCCTCAAAATGCCGCTGCCTATCCCCAAGCAAGCCCTACCGATCCTCTTGATCCTTACCGCGAGTCACTCGCCGCAGGCAATGCGGAACGTGGCCAAAAGCTATTCCACACCAATCTCAAGGTCCGCTGTAGTGCCTGCCACAAAGTCGGTCGCCTCGGCGGAGGTTTTGTCGGCCCCGATCTCTCCGAAGTCGGAAAGCGTCTGCTTCCTGAGCAACTGCTCGAATCTCTGATCGTGCCCAGTGCGAAAATTGCGAAAGGCTACGAGACACTCGTCGTAATCACCGACAGCGGCCTCATCCACTCCGGCATCGTCACCTCAGAAAACGATCGCGAGATCGTACTTGCCCTTCCCAAAGGCGGCACCGCCACCCTTCTACTCGACGAAATTGAAGAACGCATCCCAGCCGCCGTCTCCACGATGCCTCAAATGGCAAACTCATTCACCGTCGAAGAAATCGCCGACCTCGTGGCCTATCTGGTCTCTCTGAAGTTCGCTTCGTCAGATGCCAACAACGAAAAATAGACGACCCTCATGGATTCTTCGAAACACGACAAACGACAAGCAGGTCAC
>QIKP01000061.1 GCA_003233055.1 Planctomycetaceae bacterium | reverse complement strand
CGTATCGCGATCAAACCGTCGGCATCGAAGGGCACACCAACAACGACTTCGTGCGCACCGCGCAGGGGTACGACAGCCAGCGGCTTTCCGTTGCCCAGGCCACGTCCGTCTACCAATACATCATCTCTCGCGGCCAGATCCCGGCCACCCGACTCTTCATCGTGGGCCACGGCGCCAACTCCCCAGTGGTTTCCAACGCCACCTCCGCGGGCAAAGCGCGCAACGCCCGCGTCGAACTGGTCGTCTATCCGGAGAAATCCGGCGCCGGACGGTAATGCGGCTTCCATCAGGTTCCGACCGGTCGCCCTTCGTAGGGCAGCACGAAATCGCGCAGGGGTTCGTGCCGGTTGGATCGTTTGACCACAGGCGAGATGGCCATGGCACTTCACTAACTGCCACTCGGGCCATCGGTCGCGTATAATGGCCGGCCGGACGAACCCGCTCGCGGGGTAGGCTGTCCGTTTCTCGGTCCCGCTCGATTCGCTGTCCCCCCTTGTCCGAACTCCCGCCGCCGATGATCGCCATCATTGACTACCAGATGGGCAACCTGCGAAGCGTGCAAAAGGGCTTCGAGCGGGTCGGCCACACCGCGACGATCACCAGCGACCCGCGAGAGTTGGCCCGAGCCGAGAAGATCGTTCGGCGACGCCATGCTCGAGCTGCGGCGGCGCGACCTGATCGGCCCGATCCACGACGCGGTGGCCGCCGGCAAACCGTTTCTGGGCATCTGCCTGGGCCTGCAACTGCTGTTCGACGTCAGCTACGAGGGAGGCACGCACCCGGGGCTGGGAATCGTGCCGGGCGAGGTCGTGCGGTTCGAAGTGCCGCCCGGGACCAAAGTACCGCACATGGGCTGGAACCAGCTTCGTTTCCGCGCCCCGTCACCGCTTGTCGCGGGGCTCGAAGACGGCCTGTATTGCTACTTCGTTCACTCCTACTACGTGGTGCCCAAGGACCGCGACGTGATCGCGGCCGAAACCGACTACGCAGCGCCCTTCTGTTCGATGATCCGCCGCGACAACCTGTTCGCCACGCAGTTCCACCCCGAAAAGAGCCAGCAGCACGGCCTGCGAATGCTAAGGAATTTCGCTGGGCTCTAGCAGCATCCGTCGCGGGCCGGTCCGCTACCTGCTTGGCTCTCCCGGATAGCGATCCAACAGTGAGTTGGTCGGGGCGACGGAGTTTCGCCGCCTACGACAACCTCTGCTGGCGGACGCGCAAGCCCGGCAAGTCTCGCGCGATGCGGCCGACCGCTGCTGCGATTGCCGCATTTCTCACTTGGAAGATATCCCGACGCCGAGCGACGACCCGGCAAACGACAACACCACGCTCTTAGGACAGAATGGCACTAACTCAAAGAGCGTGGGCCGATTCTGAGCTCAGGCTCTAGCTACTTGGCGCCCGTAAAAAAATGGCTAAACTCTCCTGATATCTAGGGCACCGCGTCCTAGGTCACGCATTCAAGGCGCGGATTCGCCTTGGACCAAGATAGGGAGAGTTCCTATGTCTACGCGCTACTCTGCGCGAATCCTGCCCATGCAAACGGCGGGAACGCACCACTTCATTGAACGGACCTACCGCGAAGGCGGCGCATTCCAGTGGATTCGTGAGCTTCTAGTAAACGCTCTAGAGGCAGGCGCCACGAAAGTCGAATTTGGGATCGAATGGCAAGCCGCTGAAAGCCAGGGCGTTCTTAGGCGCATGGTAGCCGACGACGGCAAGGGCATGACCGCCGACCAGCTTGTCGAATTCTTCAACACATTCGGTGGTGGAGGAAAGCCGATTGGCGGAGCTCATGAGAATTTTGGGGTAGGCTCCAAAACCTCCCTGTTGCCGTGGAATCGCTACGGAATGGTAGTTATTTCGTGGGTCGGTGGCGATGCATCGATGATCTGGGTCGCAAGAAATCCCGATACCGAGGAATACGGCCTGCGGCTTGAGGAATGCGACGATGCCTTTGGTGATGCTGCGATTGAGGGCGTCTACGATCCGTACGACGACCCCGAGCACGGATGCGATTGGGCGACTATCAAGCCGTCATGGATTAAGGATCACGGCACCGTTGTCGTGCTGCTAGGAAACAAGCCATCTGATAACACTGTTGAAGGCGATCAGTCCCGCGATGAAGCTGACATCAAGGGGATTTCGAGTTTTCTAAACCGTCGCATGTGGGATGTGTCGGATGATGCCGAAGTCTACGTCGATGAGCTCAGAACTACCAATCGGTTGCATTGGCCGCGTTCCGAGGACGTAGCTCATGGGTCGGTGGAGAAAGATGGACCCGATCAGCGCACAAATTATCGCAAGATCGAGGGGGCCCGGCATTACATAGCCTATCCTGTCAGCCGCGCAAAGCGGGGGCACCTTGGAGCTCACGGCACCGTTCCCCTTGGCGATGGCACTGAAATTGATTGGTATCTATGGGAAGGCGAGCGGCCGAACGTGCATTCGTATGCCGCCAAGACGGGATACATCGCGGCACTCTACAAGCGCGAGCTCTACGACGTTTCGGCGCATCATTCGACCTATCGACTTTTTGGAATAACCGAGAACTCAGTTAGGCAACTCCTTTGGCTGATTGTCAGGCCGGTATTTGACCCGGAAGGCAAGCGGGGTGTGTACCCGAGAACCGATCGGAGCTCGCTATTGCTCAAGGGCGGTCCATCCGCCGGCGGAGCGCTCCCGATCAGCGATTGGGCTGCCGAATTCGCTGAAAACATGCCCGATGAGATTCTGAGTGTCCTACGGTCTGCTCGGCAGGGAAACCCTGGAACAATCGAAGATGTCCATTGGCGAGAAAAACTCGCTGAGCGTTTCGGAGCTCGGTGGAAGCTGGCGCGACTGCGCATGCGTCAAGGCGGCGCCGTGTTGGTTCAAAGGGCCGTGAACGGCCTTGAGCTCCTGCCACGCATTCGTAAATCGGTGAGGCGAAAGAAGCCCGCCGTGCCGGACACGCCGCGAGCTCACGCCCTAACGCGCCCAGTGACGAAGTTTGCCAAACTGAATGGCACTGTCGAAACCGAAAATGTTGAAACTGGCATCGGCCTGCCACACTACAGACAGGTTCGCAGCGAGGATGTTGGGCAAGGCGTATTGGCGGCATGGCAACCCAACGATCCAGACTACCCGCAGGGCGTCGTTCTCGTAAACAAAGAGCATCCGGTACTCCGATCCGTAATCGAACACTGGCAATCTCAATACGCCGATCACCAGTCAGACGCCATTGAGAAAGATGTGATTGATGTTTACGGGCAAGTGGCTGTTAGCAAGATTGCCCATTCGGAGAGTTTTCGCTCAGTGCTCCCGTCGGATGTGATTGAGAAGCAAATGCGATCCGATTATGCGCTCACGATGTCCCTGTTGGGCCTGATGGCCGAAGACCACCTGATATCCACAAGGATCGGCGGAAAGTACAGCAAGAAGCGATTGGCGGTGAGGCATCCCCAAAAGCCTCGGTAGGGCCTCGTCGCGGGCCCATCGGTGAGCTCAGGATTCGCGCGAACCTAGCCGCGTTTGGCGGCCCTGGCGAGACACCCCCGAATCCACTCCGACACCGAGAGGTCCGCACGCTTGGCAGCTCGGCGGTATTCGGCCCGCTCGCCAAGAGCCACGATACAAGAAACGGCGGCCAGCTTGGCAACAATACATGACAATCCCACGTCACAAGTCGAAGCGGCGCCTCGCCGCAGAAGCGACACAACATTTGGAGAGGATAGCATGACGATCTATTGCGACCCATACCCGCTCAACGGAATCGACGATGCGACTAAGTTTGTCGTCGACGAACTACTTCAATTAACAGAGCGGCATGATCCTGGATTCTGTAGCCAAAACGGCATTCAGCTTGAACATGGGCGGCTTCCCTCAGGGCCCAAGGTCAAACATCAAAGAATCATTCGGGACGTGTGGCCCGAGATCCCGGACAGCGTGAAAAATGACTTTCTGTGCTCGCAGTACGCAACGGCCGTTCAATACTTGAATCGATGCGTTGATGCTTTTGAAGCTGCTGGAGTTAACGTGCCCGCAGCGGTAAGGCACTTCGGTTCGGCACCGGCAGCGAAACCTTAACCTGGTGCCATTCAGTCCTAGGACACAGCCCCTCTCCCAAGCGAGGTTGACAGCACTTGGCCGCTGGGCTTAGGATCTACTTTCAGTTCCCTTCCGCATTCGCATTTCCCTCCGCTTTTTGCCTCGGCCGTTTTCGTTGCATGGCCAAACCAACCCGCCAAGGCGTGTTGCCCGGAATGGATCCGGACGCGGGGCCGG
>QIKP01000022.1 GCA_003233055.1 Planctomycetaceae bacterium | reverse complement strand
GCGTTCCCGAATCCCGTGTTCCCATCGGTTCAAGCGTCCTGCTAGTTGGGCTTGGACAGAGGAGTCCTTTGCCTGCGGGGATAAATCACATTCCAAGCGAGTCCGACGCGCTCGAGTCCGCGGATCACAATCCACATGGCATCGAATTCCCACCAGCGGTGCCAATTTGAGGCACTGGCAGGTTCGGCATGGTGGTTGTTGTGCCAGCCTTCGCCGTTGGCGACGAGGGCGACGAACCAGTTGTTCCGGCTCTCTTCGCCCGTATCGTACGACCGATAGCCCCACATATGGGTTAGCGAATTGACGCTCCAAGTGATGTGCCAGACGACAACGGTGCGGAGGATGACGCCCCACACGAGAAGACTTAGGCCAAACTGGAGCCCCCCCATCGTACTGCCGGTCATCCAAATTCCGGCACCCAGGGCAACTAAAAAGACCAGCAGCGCGTGGACAAAGTAGACCACCATCACGTTGACCCCTCGCTGCAGCCACATGTAGAAAGGATCGCGTAGGATGTCGCGCGCGTAGCGGTCGCAAGCATTGAGGCCGCGGACTTCGCTATTCGGAAAAAGCATCCACCCGATGTGGCCCCAGAAGAAATTGACCAGAGGGCTGTGTGGATCGGGCCGTTCGTCGGAATCTTTGTGATGAAGCCGATGGGCAGCCACCCAAAGGGCGGGGGCATCCTCCATGCAGCAAACGGCGATCACCACAAAAAATCTCTCCAGCCAGCGGGGGCAATGGAAGCTGCGGTGCGCAAGCAGGCGATGGTATCCGATGTTGATGCCAAGGCCGCCGAGGACGTAGACGCCGACGAGGAACAGTACGGCACCGGTCCAACTAAAGAGCCACGGCACGAAGGCAAGCAGCGCAAGGAGATGCATCACGGCGATCGGACCTGCGTAGCGCCAGGCGATTTTTGGCCCAGCGCCGGCCGGTCGCTGCAAGCGGCGACGCGTGGAATTCGATGGGCCGTCGGGAGCTTTCCCTGGCAAGGTTGGCCCAACTTGCATGGCGGAGGGATCGCTCACGGACGCACGAACTTTGCTGGGCGAAGGTTCGTCCAGTTGCTTGGTACCCATCGAATCAACTCCATCGAGTGGTTTGGGCAGATGAATTCAGCCGCATAACAGCATTCGAGAGGCCTATTGTACCTACTTGCCAACCGGATCAAAGCGGGGAAGTTCCCTGAGACAGACAAAAGTGGGCAAAGGGGTGCCTCGCCCAGCCCCCACACGGCTGTGGCTCAGCCGCCATCCGTTCCTAAAGCTGGCGGGCATCCGATTGGCTGGCCTCCTTATCGGCGCGGTTGTTGGCACGGTCGTCCGCGCCATCGCGTTGGCGACGCGCTTCATAGAATAGCACCGCCGCGGTGGCGGAGACGTTGAGGCTGTCTGCGATGCCCCGCATCGGAAGAGCGATCGGTGTGATGTCGCTTGAAGACCAATCGCTGGTAAGGCCCTCCGCTTCGTTTCCAAGGACAATGGCACCCGACTGGGTGAAATCAACTTCATGATAGGCTCGCGTTGCATCGGGGCGGGTGGCCCATGCCACATGTCCCGCGTTCCGTAGCCAAGTCAAGATTTCTTCCGCGCTGGCTGTCACTACGTTGGGGCGAAAAACGGCCGCAACGCTTGCGCGAATGGCGTTGGGATTAAAAAGGTCGATCACTGGATCGACGACCACCACGGCATCGATCCCTGCCCCGTCAGCGGAGCGCAAAATTGCCCCCAAGTTCCCCGGATTCTCGATCCCCTCGACGACGGCCAGCAGAGGATTCTCCGGTAGCTGCAGGTGCTGGAGGCTCCGAAGGCACGTCGCAACGACCGAGACGACGCCATCCATCCGATCGCCGTAGCCAAGCTTTTCGAAGACGGCAGGCGTCACTTCGAGTAGCTCGCCTCCTTCGCTTTGGATACGGCGGACCAAGTCCTTGGCTTCAGGGGAGCGAAACAGCGCGGGGCAAAAGAACCCTCGCACCAGGGTTGCTCCGGCTGCGAAGGCTCGGGCCGACTCTCGAACGCCGTAAACCAAGGTCTGGCCAGTAAGGTCTCGCTGCCGCCGTCCGCGCAGCGCACAGGCCTCCTTGATTCGCGAATTCTGCCGGCTGGAGATGACAGGCTCTAGCATGGTGGTTCGTTGGCCGATGGCTGCGGAGATGATTCGGCAACCATCGCTTTTTCCTTCGGTTCGCCTAACTTTCCGAAGCAGTGGGGGCAACTTTTGCCGACGACATACTGCGCTGACTGTTGTTCCTCGGCATTTAAGACTCGCTGGCAGGCAAAGCAGAGCTGGGCGTCGGTCTCCTGGAGCGCTGCGTCGACGGCAACTCGCTTGTCAAACACAAAGCAGTCGCCCCTAAAGTGCCTTTGCCCTATCTCTTCAAAGTACCCCAAAATTCCACCCTCCAGCTGAAACACTTGCTCAAATCCTAATTGTTCCATGAGTGGCCCTGCTTTTTCGCACCGAATGCCGCCGGTGCAGAACAGCACCATCGGGCGCTCCCGCCATTCGTCGGGCAAACGCTTGGCCTCATGCGGAAATTGGCGGAAGTGGTCCATGTGGAGCTGCTCTGCGCCGTCGAAGGTTCCGAGATCGATCTCGTACTCGTTGCGAGTGTCGAGAAGCGTGATCTCTCGCCCCTCGTCGAGCCATTGCCGCAACTCCTGTGGAGTCAGCCTGGGAGAAGACTGCTCCGCGGGCGAAATTCCCTCGATCCCGAAGGCAATGATTTCTTTCTTGATCTTGACCAGCATCCGATTGAACGGCTGGAAATCCGTAAAACTCTCCTTCACCTTGAGGGGGCCGATCGCCGTTTCCTGCTGCAAGTAGTCGAGCAACCGATCGACCGACGTTCTCTGGCCCGCCACAAACAGATTGATTCCCTCCGTCGCGAGCAAGATCGTCCCACGCAAACCTGCCTCTTGGCAAAGCGGCTTGAGTGCGTGGCGGAGGTCTTCGAGCTTATCGAGGGGCACGAACTTGTAGACGGCAATATTGACGATGTTCATGTCCAGATTATGCCCGCTAGGTCGGTTTGTCGAAAGGAATCGCCCGGCCTGATTCTTCCTGTTTTTTCAACCAAACCTGTTCGACTTGGGGAAAGTTCAAAAAATTCATTGCGATTTTCTAGAAAATCGTGCTCCGACAGAGAAGCCACCTTGACACCCGCAAGAGAAAAGCCATAATCGGAAACTTGTTGCGACAGAGTCTCGATAGCATGTCATTCGTAACCAAGCCGGCTTGCCTTGATTTTACGGAGAATCCGATAGATGTATCCCCCGCCTAGAACGTCGAAACCGGTTCGTCAGCCTGGTTTCACCCTCGTGGAGTTGCTGGTTGTGATCGCCATCATTGGCCTCTTGGTTGCGATGCTCCTGCCCGCTGTCCAGGCGGCCCGTGAGGCGGCCCGCAGAATGAGTTGCCAGAATAATCTTCGTCAACTCGGCCTTGCCTGCCAAAATTACGAATCGACCCGCAAGTCGTTGCCCCCCGCCTTTCTGTTCTATGGCCTCGGCGACCCGCGAAACAGCAACTGGTCTCCGCAAGCAAGGCTGCTCCCTTTCCTGGAAGAGACCAACATCGAGTCGGAGATTGATTACGCGCAAAGCTACGATACCATTCCCTTTGGTGAGGGTACGCTTGGCGCTTACCGCGTGGCGACTTACCTCTGCCCTTCCGAGCAACGCGACGAAGTTCGAATAAAGAATGGGCAACCTACTCATTATCCGATCAACTACGGCGTCAATCGTGGGGTTTGGAGGACGTTTGATCCGACTGGCCAACTTGACGGAGAAGGAGCTTTTGACGCCAATCGTGGCCTTTCGTTTCGTCGTGTCACCGATGGCCTGAGCAAAACGTTACTGGCCGCCGAAGTGAAAGGCTACACCCCTTATTTTCGCGACGGAAACGCGGGACAGGCTACCCCGGTCGATCCCAACAACCCGACTGCCATTTGCTCCCTCGGCCCGGGCAACTTCAAGGAATCGTCAGGCCACACCGAGTGGGTGGATGCTCGCGTGCATCAAGTCGGATTCACCGCGACATTTACGCCCAACACGCGCATCGAATGCCCTGGCCAAGAAGGCTTCGACGTCGACTGGACCAG
>QIKP01000024.1 GCA_003233055.1 Planctomycetaceae bacterium | reverse complement strand
GAAGGGGCCGCAGATCAGCGCTGATGAACGCTGATGTTCGGTTGGAGAACGCTAATTTTCACTAATCGACGCTAATTGGATGAGTGGAAATAAGTGTTCCTTTCTTTGGACTCCTCTCACGCGAAGTCTCGATGCAACGGGTTATCTGGAACCACCCATCTATCTGCGCTTATTCGTTGGATTCGTGGTTGCTATTTTTTCCGGCTGGGAACGGTTCCGTTTTACTCTCCGATGGCCGCCAGGAATTCTTGCCGATCGCCGTTGGCACTGGTGGCGAATCGGTGGTAGAGCCGGCCGTCGACGGGCGTTGGCGTGGCGAAGCACTCGTCGCCGAGTTGGTTCTTGCCGAGCGACTCGAAACCATTCGGCGAAGCGGCGTAGAGAAAAGTGGTGCCTTGTTCGTTGGTGACATAAATCCGGCTGTCAACCAGCAAGGGAGAGGAGCTAAACTTTCCTCCGAGCCGGTGTTTCCACATCACTTTCCCATCAGTGCCTTGCCAGCAGTAGGCGACACCACTGTCGGCCACGCCGTAAAGGAAACCATCGACGACGAGCATCGACTGCTCGTAACATTTGGTACTATTCTCCCAGACGACCGCATGGTCGCCGTCGCCGCGGACGGCACAAGTGAACGACCGGGGATAACCACCGCTGGCGAACGCGAGCCCCCGATTCGCATCCCAGACCATCGTGCCGCAAGTCGCATGCGCAGCGCCTCGGGTCGACCAGTTTTCTTTTCCGGTCGTCGGATCGTAGGAGGCGATCGCCAGATTTCCACTCAGGAGTAACTGTTGTTTGCCTGCCAGCTCGGCCACGATCGGCGTGGAGTACGACAAGCTTTTCGTTCGGGGGGCTTTCCAGCGGCGTTTTCCGGTCGCGGTATCGATGGCATAGATGCCGCTGTCGGGGCCATCGTACTCGGCAGTGACGATCAGCAGGTTGCCAGCCAGTATTGGCGAGGAACCAAACCCAAACACGTACTTTTTCGGATTAAACTCGGTGACGCGCTGTTGCCATAGCTGATTCCCTTCCAGGTCGAAGGCGGTGACCCAGGCGGCTAGGTCGTTGTCGAAGAGTGCGTAGACCCGTTGGCCATCGCAGGCGACGGTCGGGCTAGCATGGGTGTTATTGCCATGAATCTTTGGAGGGAGTTTTCCCGAATGAACGATCCTCTGCTGGAGCTGTTTGCCCGACGCGCGGTCGTAGAGGAGCAGTGATTGCGTCTGGGCCTCTTCGTCGCAAGTGGTGAGGTAGATGCGGTCGCCAACGATCGTCGGTGAGGAATGCCCGCGCCCCGGCACCGGCACCGACCAGGCCAACCCAGAGTCTTCGCTCCATTCGACCGGCGCGGTCGCGCCGTCGGCGGCATGGTTATTGCCGGTCGGACCGCGCCATTGTGGCCAGTCCTCGGCCAAGGAGAGCGTGGAAACGGAAGAGAAAAAACAGGTTGCAATGATCGCAAGAACGATGCGCATGGGAAAAAACCTCCGGTACGTTAGGGATTCTTTGCGGTTATCTCGACTTGGAATCCTCGCCATTCTCGATTCGCTGAATCGCTAAAAAACCGAACGAGCACGCGTCTTGGGGGGCGCGCCCCCGTTCGGCTTAGAGAGATCGACGAATTTCGTGGACAGCTAGGAGCTACTTGGCGGCTGCGAAACGCTCCGCAACGGCGTTCCAATCAACGACATTCCAGAAGGCGGTGACGTAGTCGGGCCGGCGATTTTGGTAGTTCAGATAGTAGGCATGTTCCCACACGTCGAGGCCAAGAATCGGGGTGCGACCTTCCATCCAGGGATTGTCCTGGTTCGGCGTGCTCTCGACCTGGAGTTTTCCGCCATCGACGGAGAGCCAAGCCCAGCCACTGCCGAATCGAGTGGCGGCTGCGGTGCTAAAGGCTTCCTTGAAGCTATCGAAGCCGCCAAGTTCGGCATCGATGGCCGCCGCCAAATCGCCGCTCGGAGCGCCGCCACCGCTTGGAGACATGACTGTCCAGAAAAGCGAATGGTTGGCGTGGCCGCCGCCATTGTTGCGTACTGCACCTCGCACCCCTTCGGGAACCTCCGAAAGCTTGGCACAAAGTTCTTCGATCGGCATCTCAGCGACACCTGCCGAGGCGAGCGCGTCGTTGACTTTGGTGACGTAGGCGTTGTGGTGCTTGCCATGATGAATTTCCATGGTCCGCACGTCGATGTGCGGTTCCAGGGCATTGGCGGCGTAGGGCAAATCCGGAAGGGAGTAGGCCATGAGAGAGGCTCCGAAATGGGGGAATGTTGTTGAATACGATCCAAGCAAGCTATCCGCTGGTGACCCTTGCGACAATGCGCCAAAAAAAGAGGGGGAACCGCTCGCAGCCAGAAGAAGGAACCACGAATCCCACGAATCACGGCAGAGGAGGCCACAATAGCCGACGAGCGACGCCTCGTCGGGGCTACGCTCCGGAAGAAGGAGCCACGAATATTCGTAGGATTCGTGGTTTTCCCTGCCTCGGCTTTCGTGAACGGCTACCAAGAGGGGGTAGCGCCGAGTTGAGGTTAACTGGGCCGAGCCTGACGTTGGGCTTGCAATTCCCTCGCTTGGACACGTAGCTCTTCACTGGTCCAACCGTTGCGCTCGGCTTGGGCCAGCATTTGACGTTGGTCCTTCGAACCGAGCCTCGCAACAGCAGCATGGGCGGACCACGAGAGCCCTGGGCGGCGATTCTCGAAGGGGACGCGGCGGGCGACCGAGGCGTATCGGCTCAACATTTCCGTGGAGACCATCCCCTCGCAAGCTTGCGAAAAGGACTCGCCAAAACTGTCCTCCCCGGAGTTAATCATGTCGCCAATCCACCAAGGGCCGGCCCGTTGGCACCAGATGGCGAATTGCAGGGGCCCTTTCCACTCCTCAATCTCTGGCTTCCCCGAGATGCGGATGCCGGTCGAAAAGAAGTGAAACGGTCCGACGGAAATTTTGAGTCGCATGGTAGTAGTCAGTGGTAAGTAGTCGGTGATCCGTGGCAATAGCCGGCGAGCGGACGTTTATCCGCCGAAGGAGGGCCTCGCCGGACAGTAGACCTCGCCGGCCAGCAGGCTGGTTGTGGGTAGATTCTACGATGGTTTGGAAGGATAATGGAGCCCCGTTACGCTCTCAACCTTTCTACTCGTTCCTTAGCCGGACCGCCACGCAGTCCGCGACGACTCACGGACCGTGTGGCGGTCCGGCTAGCCCCTAGGCAATCGATGTCGACACAAGAAACAGCAGGCCCCTGGGGCCAATTCCCTTCGACGCGGCTTCGTCGTAACCGCCGACACGGCTGGTCGCGGCGGCTGGTCGCGGAATCTTCCCTCTCGGCCAGCGATCTGATTTGGCCCCTCTTCGTGCAGGAAGGCGAGAGTGCAGCGGTAGAAATCGGCTCGATGCCAGGCGTCTACCGGCTCAGCATCGACCAAGCGGTAGCCCAAATTGGCGACGCGGTCGAGCTGGGCATTTCTGCCATCGCCCTCTTTCCGGCTACGCCCGCCAAACTCAAAACGCCCGATGCCCTGGAGGCAACCAATCCGGATAATCTTATCTGCCGAGCGATTCGAGAAGTCAAACGGGCCTATGGCGATGCGATCGGCGTGGTGGCGGATGTGGCGCTCGATCCCTATTCGAGCCATGGGCAAGACGGTCTTGTAAAGAACGGTTACGTCGTCAACGACGAGACGATCGAGGTGCTCATTACCCAAGCGATCATCCAAGCCGATGCCGGCTGCGACATCATCGCCCCGAGCGACATGATGGATGGGCGAATTGGCGCGATCCGTAAGGGACTCGACAAGGCGGGGCACCACCCCGTGCAATTGATGGCGTATGCGGCAAAGTATGCCTCGGCGTTTTACGGCCCCTTTCGCGACGCGGTCGGGTCGTCCGGCAATCTTGGTTCGGGGGACAAGCGGACTTACCAAATGAACCCTGCTAATAGCGATGAAGCGCTCCGTGAAGTCGCCCTCGATCTGGCCGAGGGAGCCGACATGGTGATGGTGAAGCCAGGAATGCCCTACCTCGACATCGTCGCGCGCGTGAAGTCGACTTTCGCTGCGCCGACGTTCGCCTACCAAGTGAGTGGAGAATACGCCATGCTCACCGCGGCGGCCGCCAACGGATGGCTCGACCGAGAGGCAGTGATGCTCGAAAGCCTGCTGGCCTTCAAGCGAGCCGGCGCCGATGCCATTCTCACCTACTTTGCGCTCGAAGCTGCGAGGGCGCTGCGAGGTTGAGCGATCGGTGCCGGAACCATCGGCCGGTAAGGAGCGGGCATCCGAGCCGAGACGGTCCGCGCGATCGTCTGAGACGACCCTTCGGATTCAGCGATCTTTGCCGACTGGGCGGCAAGCGAAGCGTAATGCTTGTTCAAGAGGGGATTCAACCGTGCGCTCATCTGCTCCGGCGGCACAAAACCATCCAGTCGACCTAACAAGGTTCCCTTGGGCGAGATAAGGATCGTCGTCGGAAACATCCGCACCCCCAGTTTCTGGACCAGTGCCTGGTCCTGGTCGGCATGAACCGCCACGGTCTCGAACAACTGAGGAAAGACCGGCGCAAGCCGCGAATCCAGGAAAGTTTCGTTCTTCATTCGCGTGCAAAAATGACAATGGCTCGAAGTGACAAACAGGAGCATCGGCTGCCCAGAGCGCTGAGTCGCCGACCATGCCGAGGCAACGTCCTGGTGCTCGAAAAACCTTGCTGGCGGAGGGGAGCTCCGTCTTAGAGCTTGGAGTCTTGGCATTTGGGCGAAAGAAGCAGAACTGGCCACGGAGAGTGTTAGCAGGCAGAGGGCGAAAGTTGGCAGCGATCGGCTCATGTTCGGCTCCTGGGCAACTGGTGGAGGAGGGGCGTACCGGTCCGGCGTGAGGTTTCGCCTGATACGCAGCTTCTACCCAGGACATGCCAAGGAGAGGAACGAGGGGGGAGGGGACGATTTTTCTTATCGCGTCCTAACAGATGCCCCAATTTCTTTCATTGGTAGGCCGGAGATTCGTGCCATTCAGGAAAAATTGCCTGCCGACGATAGCATTGGCGATACCTCCTTTATCGACAGCCAACCCCTACCAGTAGCGTGAGCCTTCCCACATTTGGGAATTATTCGGAAGAAGCATGGCAAAGCGTGTGAACTGGGGGACACTTGCTAGCGGATTTACCCCGCCCCGATTGCCAAGAAGTAGCCGTTCACGGCCTTGTCGGTCGGGCTTCCAGCCCGACGTTTTTTTTGCAACCGTTCACGAGTCGAGAGAGGATGAACCACGAACCACAAGAACAGCCGCAGAGAATCGCAGATGTTGTCGATTCCAAGAAACGCGTTGCATCGAGACTTCGCGTGAGAGGAGTCCAAAGAAAGGAACACTCATTTCCACTCATCCAATTAGCGTCGATTAGTGAAAATTAGCGTTCTCCAACCGAACATCAGCGTTCATCAGCGCTGATCTGCGGCCCCTTC
>QIKP01000071.1 GCA_003233055.1 Planctomycetaceae bacterium | reverse complement strand
TGCGAGCCGCACACGCATGTTCCGGTCACGGCGCTGCTATTTCAGCGTCCAACGATTGCCTTAGCGGAACATCCGAGTGATCACTGCTCTATAACTCAAAAGTCGTTGAATCCCACCCAACAAACAACATGCCGATCAAACCTCGATTCATCGCAGGATTCCTCCTCATGACTCTACCGTCCATCACACTTGCCGAGGATCGTTCCTTTGGCGAGGACGCGAAATTCCTCGCATCGCATACCGAAACAATCCTCCTGGGCGACGATGCGAGTGGGCCACGTATCGCGGTGGTACCGGCTTACCAGGGACGCGTGATGACTTCTACGGCAACCGGCGATGCCGGCACCAGTTACGGATGGATCCACTACGACCAAGTCGCGAAAGGAATGACTCCAGGGGCGCAGATCCATGCCTTTGGCGGCGAAGAGCGATTTTGGCTCGGGCCAGAGGGGGGCCAGTTTAGCCTCTTCTTCGCGCCGAAAACCAAGTTCGACTTTGCCAATTGGCAAACGCCGCCAGCAATCGATACCGCGTCCTTCCAGCCGATCGAACGAACCCCAACGCACGTCTCGTTTCGGCATGAGTCCAAAGTCCTCAACTACTCGGAAAAGACGTTTGAGTTTCGCATCGACCGCAAGATTGAATTACTCTCGACCGACGCGATTGGCAAGGCACTTGGTGCGGAGGTGCTCGGCGTCGCTTGCGTCGGATACCGAACCTCCAACCGGCTCACGAACATCGGCACGCGCCGTTGGGAAAAGGAGACGGGACTGCTCTCGATTTGGATGCTCGGAATGTATAAACATGGCCCCGAGACAACCGTTGTCATGCCGTTTAAGCAAGGCTCCGTAGAAGAACGGGGGCCGATCGTCAACGACGAGTACTTCGGCAAGGTGCCGGCCGAGCGGCTGAAAGTGGGCGACGGCGTCCTATTCTTCTCGGGCGATGGCGCCTATCGCTCCAAAATCGGCCTCACGCCCCAGCGCTCGACCAACCTTTGCGGCAGCTACGACGCCGCGCGTGGCGCGCTGACGATCGTCCATTACAACAAGCCGGGGACCGAGGTGACCGACTACGTCAACTCGATGTGGGAAATCCAGGACGCGCCCTACGAGGGCGACGCGATCAATGCCTACAACGATGGCCCCGCCGAACCAGGTGCCGAGCCACTCGGACCGTTCTACGAGCTAGAAACTTCCAGCCCGGCGCTGGCACTCCAACCGGGTGAATCGGGCGAACACATTCAGGAAACATTCCACTTCGAAGGGGAGGCCGAGACGCTGGATAAGTTGGCAAGGAAACTACTTGGCGTATCGCTGAAAGAGATTCGTGCGGCGCTGCCGTAACATCGAGAAACAACCGACTTACTCGACGTTGGAACGAACACGTTCTGAAGAAGATTCTTCACAATTCTAGCGCGCATGGAATTCGGGAGATCGAAAGAGGTGGGCTACCGCAGGAGAACTGCAAAGTCATTTTTGAACCGCCAAGATCGCCAAGGCGCCAAGAAAACAAGGACGCCAAGAAACAAGGACGCCAAGAAAAATGTCGACCGAAGCAGAGAAACCACGAACCCAAAGAGATATAGAGGGGGTGTCCTTTTGCCGCTATTCGCGTCGATTTGCACGAATTCGTGGTTTTTTCTGCCTCCGATTCGGTGAACGGTTGCCTCTCTCCTCCAACTCTTCTTGGCGCCTTGGCGGTTTCTTTAATTCGGCGACTTTGAAATCATCCTGTGGGCTACCGAAAATGCCAAAGCTATTGACAGAAATAATGGTACGCTAACCTTGAATCAAAGCGGGATTCAGGGCTGTTGGCCTTGGAAAGGCTGGCCTACGTTACCAATCCCTTGGTAACCATCATGAAGAGATCTTCGAGCGTTGGTTCTTTGTCGGCAAACGAAAGCAGCCCGACGTCGGCGGTGGCGAGCTGTCGCATCAGACGGGCGACGTCGGCGTCGTTGCCGGCCAGTTCAATGAGGCAGCTTCGTGTGTTTTCCTGAACATTGCGCACCTTCGGATCACTACGAATCATACTAAGGCCTCGCGCGGTATCGCCACCGAATCGGACTTCGATGTGACGATTCTGCTGCATCTTTCGGTAGACAGTTTCGATCGGTCCATGCAGCAGGAGTTGCCCCCGCTCGATGATACCGATCGACGTGCAGCAGTCGGCCAGCTCGGTGAGGATGTGGCTCGAGATGAGAATCGTCTTGCCCATCCGGCGGAGTTCTTTCAGCAGCGCTTTGACTTCCAGCCTCGCACGCGGATCGAGGCCACTGGCCGGTTCATCGAGGATCAGTACCGGGGGGTCGTGGACCAGCGTCTTGGCCAGGCAGAGACGCTGCTTCATGCCCCGAGAGAGTCCGTTGACGTAGTCGTCCCGCTTGTGGGTCAGGTCCAAGAGTTCGAGCACGTCGCCGATCACTCCCTTCCGCCGGCTGCGCGGGATTTGGTAGGCAACCGCGAAGAAATCGAGGAACTCCCAGACTTTCATCCCGTCGTAGACTCCAAACGTGTCGGGCATGTACCCAATACTCTGGCGAACCTTGAGCGGCTCGTGCGTGACACGATACCCGTTGACGGTTGCCTCGCCGGTGGTCGCTCGGAGGAGTGTTGCGAGAAAGCGAATCGTCGTGCTTTTGCCAGCACCATTCGGACCAATGAACCCAAACATTTCCCCCGCCTCGATGGTGAGGTTGAGATTCTCGACCGCGACGAAGTCGCCATAATGCTTGCTGAAATTTTTGATTTCGATCATGGAAAAGGGGCTGGGGATCGAGGGCTAGTGGACGGGCCAACCGCTTGCGTCTTCACGACGCTCACGGTTCTTGGCCAAAGGCTTCGTAAGGTAGACTTCTGGTACTGGTGACGACGTCGCGCGGGCTGTTGGTATCGGGAATGGGAAGCGGGAACTTGGCTCGGTCGAGGTGCGCCACGACCAGTACCGCGCCGCGCACCTGCGCCGCGGCAGGTTCGACGGTAACCCCAGGCAGCACCCGATCGACTCGTCCGACCAGTCGAACTTCGCCATTGTCGATATGCTTGGGGTCGAGTGCTAAATCGAAGAGCGGATTGAGATTCAGCAGGCTTTCATCCCTGGCCGATTCTTTTCGGCGTTCATCGGCAAATGGAGCTTCCTCGATCGGCGGGAAGCTGAGCGACATCGACTGCCTTGGCCCGAGGTCGCCGACCCAGCAGCCAAGCATTCGAGGGGTGTTGCCCTGATCGCTCCGCTTGACGACACAGACACTCTTGAGTTGCAGTTCGGATTGGTTCGCGATGCGCCACTGATTGGTTCCGATTTTCTGGTAGACGAGCGGCCCCTTCAGCAAAATCATCTGCTCGCTGTGCAGCATGTCGGTCGACGCACTGGAGACTTGCAGGCCCGCGAGTTTCACTTTTTTGGCCTGCGTCAATTCGACGTTCGTCCGCGATTGCCCCGGCACGAGCTGATAGTCGGCATGCGTGGGGAAGGGGGCAGCCAGGGCGGTGGGATCGTCGAACTCCAGGTCGTAGGTCGTCGAGAGCGACGTATAAAGTGCCGTGTAGCGGGACAAATGAGCGTGGGGGTGATCGCCTTGGATCTCGAGCACCGCGATCTCGGTTTGCGCGCGGACGAAACCGATGTCGAGTTGGGCTTGCTTCACCACCACGACCGTGCCCGCAAGGGCGATGAGCGGAGCGGCGATCCAGGCGTATTCGACTCGTCCGAGTGCTTTGAAGAAAAACCAATTGAAGGGGACCAGGACGACCAAGTAAACGGCGAGGCAAGCCACGACGAACGACGCCGGCGGAACCTTCACGCCGGCCGCTTCGCGAAGCGCTTCGCGGGCCGCGTTGGAAGTTGCGCTAAAGCTGTTCCACGCCCCGATGCCGCCAGCGACGACCGGCGATTTCTCCACAAAGGGCGTCTCCAGCGCAGGATTCCCATACTGGATAATGTTTCCATAGGGATCGCGTGAGCCTTCCTGTCCTTGTTTCACCACGGTCCAGTTGGTGGCGTTGGGATCGTCATGGACATCGCGGGAAAAAAATCGATGGTGGGTGACGTAGGCGGCATCACGCTGATGGCCGCTGGCGGTTGCCCATTCGGCATGTAGTGAGTCGCGTCCTCCGCCATACGGACCGCTCGACCAACGTCGGGGCTGGCGGCGCATGATGCCGTTGTTGAAGAGGTCGTCGTAGTGGGGCGACCAGGTGAGGAGGTCTCGCTCGGCGAGCTGCATCCTCGACACCACGATCCGCCCGCGCCCGACGCGCCTCTCGACGAGCAATCCGCCGGTCGACGCCGCGAGCCCCTGGTCATGCTCGACGCCATCGGCCAAGTTCAGCCGAATGCCGGACCAATCGCCACGAGCCAGTTTCAAGGCCTTTCGTTTCTTCTGGCTGGTGCGTCGCGTCCAAAACTGAGCCATCGGATCGACGTCGGCCTGCCTGATGATTTGGGCCCCCCCGTCGGTCGCCGGCAAGTAGGGGGCAAGAAAGCTGTTTTCCAAGAGTTGGAGCGAATCGGGCCCGTTGATCACCAGTTGCCCGCCCCAGTGGAGCCAATCAACGAGCGCCTCACGCCGCTGGCGATCGAGTTGCGCGGGGTCGACTTCGTCCCACAAAATGTAAGCAATGGTTGTCCAGCAAAGGGGATTGTCGGGGAGCGGAACCTGCTTGGTAATCTCGGGGAGCAGCACCCGGTAGTGCAGCAGGTCTTCGGAGTCGATATTTTCGGTATCTTGCGGCACCAACATGGCGTCGAGCGATTTTAGAAACGTGTACCGGTTCGGCTCCTTTGCTAGAACGACAAAGAAATACTGGTACGATTCCATCTTGGTGAGCAGGGCGCGCTGGCGACTCTTTTCGGCACCATGGTTCCGCTGGCGAAGCCTGCTCACCACGCTCATCGAACCGGAAGTTTGCGGCACGAGAAAGAGGTTTTCGATTTGCCGAGGGCGTCCCTTGGCGAGTTGTACGGGGCGAGAACTAGCGAGATTGAAGGGGGTTCGTTCGACCGGGAGTGGCTTGCCATCGCTATCGACCACTTGCAGCGTTGTTTCGCCCCCCCAGTCGGTATAGTTCGATTTCATGAGCTGCGTGACGGTAATCCAATGGCCTGGCTTGACGCGGGAAATCGGAATCTCCGTTTCGCTCGGTTTGGAAATGGGCGCAGCAATCTCGAAAGGTGGTTTCTTTTTTTTAGCCTTTTTCTCTTTCTCTTCTTCCTCCTTTCGTTCTTCTTCCTCCTTTCGTTCTTCTTCCGCCGCGATTCGTGCCACTCGCTCCTGAGGAGTTTCGCTTCGGCACCCGCCACATCCGGTCATGCCGAACAGAATCGCAACGAGTAGCATCCAGACAACGCGGCGCATCGCGGCGGTGAGGGGAGAGTCGGTGTTCGGTGAATGGAGTCGTGTTATCATGCGGTCGCTTTATCGTATCAGGTCCCCTTCGGCAAGTCTTGTAACCCTGACGCCAGGAGAACTGCCAAGTCATTTTTGAACCGCCAAGTACGCCAAGGCGCCAAGAAACAAGGACGCCAAGAAAAATATCGCCGGAAGCAGAGAAACCCCGGATTGTTCATCCTGTCACCGTTCACGAGTCGAAAGAAACCACGACCCCAAAGAGCACGAACCCCAAGAGATAGAAGGGGTGTCCTTCTTGCCGCTATTCGTATCGATTCGCACGAATTCGTGGTTTCCCCTGCCTCCGATTCGGTGAACGGTTGCCTCTCTCCTCCAACTCTTCTTGGCGCCTTGGCGGT
>QIKP01000043.1 GCA_003233055.1 Planctomycetaceae bacterium | reverse complement strand
CGCCGAATCGGAGGCAGGGGAAACCACGAATTCGTGCAAATCGACACGAATAGCGGCAAAAGGACACCCCCTCTATCTCTTTGGGTTCGTGGTTTCTCTGCTTCGGTCGACATTTTTCTTGGCGTCCTTGTTTCTTGACGCCTTGGCGATCTTGGCGGTTCAAAAAAGACTTGGCAGTTCTCCTGCCGGCCTCGCCAGCCGAGTAGCACAGCTTCGTCGTCTTTGGCCGATAAATTTCTCTTGTTTCAGCTCGGTGGCTGCGATAGGCTGCCCTCCGCAATCCGCCCGATGCCGCTGAAGCGGCATCGCCGGCCCAATTTTCCTTCGAGACCCAACGAGCAGCCTCATGGCCTCATGCATCGACCTATCGTCCTACGGCATCCAAGCGTCGACCCTCCACCGCAATCTCTCTCTGGCCACCCTCTACGAGCGGGGCATCGCCTTGGAGGGCGAGCAGCTTACCAGCAGCGGTGCGATCGTGGCCAATTCGGGCGACAAGACAGGCCGGAGCCCCCAGGACAAACGGATCGTCGAGGAGCCGTCAAGCCAGGAGGACGTTTGGTGGGGAAGCGTCAACCGCCCGTTATCGCCGGAGTCCTTTTCCAAGGTTCGGGGGATCGCCATCGACTATCTCAACTCGCGAGGCGAACTCTTCGTGGTCGACGGATTTGCCGGCTGGGACCCCGACTCGCGCATCAAGGTCCGAGTGATTTGTACCCGCAGTTACCATGCCCTGTTCATGCACAACATGCTCATCCGCCCGAGCGCCGAAGAGCTGAACGATTTTGGCGATCCCGACTACGTTATTTTTGAGGCGGGGGGTGCCGAAGCCGACCCGACCATCGAAGGGGTCGAGAGCACCACCAGCGTGGCGATCGACTTCGCCTCGGGGGAGTTTGTGATCCTTGGCACCGATTACGCTGGCGAGTTAAAAAAGGGGGTCTTTACCATCATGCATTACTTGATGCCGAAGAAGGGTGTTCTGTCGATGCACTGCTCGGCGAACGAAGGCCCCCGCGTCGGTGGAAATGGGGACGCTGGTCAGGAGGGGGATGTCTCCCTCTTCTTTGGTCTCTCCGGCACCGGGAAGACGACCCTCTCGGCCGATCAAAGCCGGGCGCTCATTGGTGACGATGAACATTGCTGGAACGATACGGGGATCTTCAATATCGAAGGGGGCTGCTACGCCAAGTGCATCGACCTGAGTTCGGAGAACGAGCCTGAAATTTTCGGCGCGATCCGCTTTGGTACCGTTCTCGAAAATGTGGTGATGGATCCTGATTCCCGTGAGGTCGATTACACCGACGTCTCGGTCACGCAAAACACGCGGGCCAGTTACCCGATCGAGTACATCCCGAACGCCAAAATTCCGTGCGTCGCGGGCCATCCGACGAACATCGTTTTTCTGACCTGCGACGCCTTTGGGGTCCTTCCCCCCGTGAGCAAACTGAGCCCGGAGCAGGCGATGTACCACTTCATCAGTGGCTACACCGCCAAGATTGCCGGCACCGAAGTCGGAGTGACGGAACCCGAAGCGACGTTCTCGGCCTGCTTCGGTGCGCCGTTTCTCGTCTGGCACCCCTCGAAGTACGCGGAGCTACTGGCCGAAAAAATGCGAGCGCATGGCGCGACTTGCTGGTTGGTCAATACCGGCTGGAGTGGTGGCGCGTACGGCACCGGCTCGCGGATGAGCCTCCCCTACACCCGCGCCATTGTCGATGCGATCCATGATGGCACCCTCCAAGCCGCGCCGACCACGACCGACCTGGTCTTCGGGCTCGAAGTGCCGACCCGTTGTGCGGGCGTGCCGAGCGAGATCCTCGTACCGAAAAAGACCTGGAGCGATCCGGCCGCGTTCGACCAAACCGCCGCCAAGCTGGCCCGGCTGTTCGTCGAAAACTTCGAGCAATTCGCCGCCGGCACGTCGGAGGCAATCCAAGCGGCGGGGCCCAACATGACGGTGGAGGTATGTTAGGGTTGGCGATGCCGCTTCAGTGGCAGGCGCGTGAGGGCTGATGGCGTAGGTGATGTTCAGGGGATCTCCACTCGCGGGCGAACACCGTAGAATTCGACAACGATGGGTGAAGGATTGGGCGTGGGGGTTTCTACAGAGCCCTTGCGGCTACTTTTTTCTCCCAACCCCCGGCCCGCTGAAGCGGGCCCGCCATGGGGTCCTGTTGGGAGGGGGGAGGGACTGGTTAGAATTTCCGTTCTCCTCCGCTCAACAAAGTCGACTCGATGGACTCCCCCTGGCGCTCCCCACAATCGTCCGACCACTCTTCCGCAAGGCGGTCGGGGCCGGTGCGGCGTGCCATGGTGCTGGCGAACTTGAATGCGGGGCTTTGGGCGGTCGGGAATGGGCTCGTCTCGACGATGCTGGTTATTTTCCTCGCGATGGAACTTGGCGCGGCGGGACTGGCTGTGAGTTGGATCTTGGCCGCCCCGCGGTTCGTCGGCCTCCTGCGGCTTGGCACCCCGGCGCTGATCGCCCGCTTCGGAGACCGAAAAAAATTCTGCCTTGTTGGCTTCCTGTTGAGCGGGTTGGTGCTCTGGGCAATGCCCTTTCTGGCGGCACCGGGTGGGTGGGTTGCCACTTCGGGAAGCCTCGGTGCGCTGATCGTCTGCTGGTCGGTTTATCACTTACTCGAGTACATGGCGACGATTGCCCTTTGGAGTTGGCTCGGCGACTCGATGCCAAGTCGTGTTCGAGGCCGACTGGTAGGGCGTCGCGAACAATGGCTCGTTCTCGGGCGCGTCGTCGGCATCGGTGCGAGCGTGACGCTGTCGGTCGGCTGGTCGTACGTCGCTCCCGACGCTCCCGCCTGGGAGCCACTCGCTTGGTCGGCAACGGTCGGTGCGCCGGTGATGATGCTCGCGATGTTGCCTCTCTTTTTTTTGCCCCAGCTCGCGCGCCGGCCGAGCGCCTCACCCCGCACTCCCTGGCGGTCGACGCTGTCGGCACTCCGTGATCCTGCCTACGGTCGGCTGGTTGTCTACTCCTGTTGGCTCGCGCTGGCCAACGGGATTACGGGTGCTGCCCAAAACATGTACCCTCGCTACGTTTTGGGCATGTCGTACCATCACCTCGTCGGCCTCCGCTCGATCATGTTCACCGGGCAAAGTTTGCTTGCGCCGGAGGTGGGCCGCTGGGTCGATCGGTGGGGGGCAAGGCGAACGATGATCGCCTCCCAGATGGTCGTCGCGACCGGGCCGATCTTTTTCTGGCTGGCGACGCCGAGCCAGCGTTGGTGGGTCGCCGGCGCGTACTTCGTTTGGATCGCCTACGCCGGGCTGAACGTCGGCCTCGATAGCCTGAAGCTCCAGCTTGCCCCAGGCGACAACAACGCCCCGCACCTCGCCGTTTACCACGCGGTGAGCGACCTGGCGAATGGCGGAACGCTTCTTGCGGCTGGCCTTTTTCTCGAATACCTGCGTGACGACGACACCGCCGCCCTGCAGCTCTACGCCATGCTCTTCCTCGTTGGGTTCCTCGCCCGGCTACTCGCGACCTTCTTCGTCTGGCGAATCCGCGAACCCTAGCGCCAGACGAGGCCTCCACCTGGCCAGGAGAACTGCCAAGTCATTTTTGAACCGCCAAGATCGCCAAGGCGCCAAGAAACAAGGACGCCAAGAAAAATGTCGACGGAAGCAGAAAACCACCGGATTGTTCATCCTATCACCGTTCATGAGTCGAAAGAAACCACGAACCCAAAGAGCACGAACCCAAAGAGATAGAGTTTGCCGCTATTCGTGTCGATTTGCACGAATTCGTGGTTTCCCCTGCCTCCGATTCGGCGAACGGTTGCCTCTCTCCTCCAACTCTTCTTGACGCCTTGGCGGTTTCTTTTAATTCGGCGACTTTGAAAGCGTCCTGACCACCTGGTGAGCCAAGTAGCGATTGCCGGAGTCCCATGCTACAATCGGCGGCCCTACTCGAGATCACGCCTTTGCGTGTCGGCGTTCGGTATTTTTTCGCGATTCTACAGGCTTTCTCGCATGGCAATTGGCATCGTCGACCTTCTCGTCTTCGCGATCTTTATCGCAGCGGTTGTGGGGGTTGGGCTCTACAAGAGTCGTACGAAGAAGCACGAAGGCAAGAAAAATATCCAAGACTTTTTTCTCGCCGGTCGCGGACTCACTTGGTGGCTCGTTGGCTTTTCGCTGATCGCCGCAAATATCTCGACCGAGCAGTTTGTCGGTATGAGCGGCGCTGCGGCTAGCCACGTGGGGCTCGCGATTGCAAGCTACGAGTGGATGGCGGCCGTGACCCTGGTGATCGTGGGGTTTTTCTTCTTGCCCTACTTTCTGCGGGCAGGCATCTATACCATGCCGGAGTTCTTGGAATATCGCTACAACTCAGCCGCCCGATTCATCATGGCCTTGGCGACCGTGCTGATCTACCTGCTACTCCTCGGCGCGGTCACTTATTCCGGCGCGCTAACGGTGCAGACGTTGGCCAAACCGTATGGGATGGAAATCAGTCTCTGGCAACCGTCGCTGTTCATTTCGGTCATTGCCATGATCTACGTCGTTTCCGGAGGCCTGAAGGCTTCGGTCTGGGCCGACCTCTTGCAAGGATCGGCGTTAATCTTGGGGGGGGCGATCATCATGGTCCTCGCCTTCTCCCAACTGGGCGCTGCGACCGAAGCGGCCTATCTGGTCGACACCGCCACCGGGGAAGTCGCCGTCAAGAGCTTGGATCCGGCGCAAGGCGCGCTCGAACGGTTCATGGACTTGAATTCCAACCGACTCAACATGTTTCTACCAGCCAGCGACCACGTATTGCCCTGGACCGCGTTGTTGCTCGGGCTCTGGATTCCCAACCTTTATTACTGGGGGCTCAATCAGTACATCACCCAGCGAACGCTCGGTTCCTCGTCGCTTGCCGAGGGTCAAAAGGGTATCGTGTTTGCCGCGTTCCTGAAGCTCCTTATTCCCTTTGTCGTCGTGATTCCGGGCATCATTGCCTTCAACCTTTTTCACGAGAACATGCAGCTCAACGCACGTGGTGACTCCGCCACGGCGATGGCCCAATACTTGAGCGCGAATCCCGACACCGAGTTTGTCTCGACTCAAAACGGACCGGACGAGGCGACCATTCGTACCCATCAGGGGCCCCGTTATGTCCTTGCGATTTACGGCGACGAGGAGGCCATGAAGGCCGTTGAGGCGAAGAACCCGTTTGTCTTGCCGATGACCGAGGGTGACTTCCGAGAGGCGGAGCCGGCCAAGTACCAGCTCTTTAGTGACAAAGAGGATCGCGCTTGGAAGCACGTGAACCGCGAGCTTGCCGAAGAAATAGGAGCCTACAACCGCCAGGTCGAAGCCGATGCGATCGCCGCCAACGCGCCGACCAAGACTCAGGCCTTGGTCGCCTACAAATACGACACGGCGCTGGGCGAGTTGCTTGGCATGTTACCGCAAAATACGGGGCTCTTCGGGTTTGTCTTGGCGGCGCTCTTGGGGGCGGTGATTAGTTCACTGGCCGCGATGCTCAACGCAGCCTCCTCGATCTTTACTCTCGACTTGGTGCAGAAGTACGTGGTGCCCCAGGCATCGCAAGAGACGATCGTGTTGCTAGGGCGGATGGCGGTCGTTCTGTTTGCCGTGATCGCTTGCGTCCTCTCCCCCAAACTGGGCGACCCGAATATCTCCAATTCCATTTTTACCGTTATTCAAGGGGGCCAGGGATTGATCTCCCCAGGTATCCTGTCGATCTTCCTTTTCGGTTTCTTTGTCCGCCGCGCGCCGCGATCGTGTGGCGTGGTCGGCTTGCTTGTCAACATGCTTTGCTACGGTAGCCTCTGGTACCTTTCCGCCAATACCAAGGTCTTTGCAGGCATTGACTTCATGAACAACTTCCTCAATTGGATGGCGATTTCGTTCGTCCTTTGCGTTGCCATCATGACGATCATGCGACTCACCATGCCCCTCAAGGAACCGGTGAAATTCGAGACTCGCAGCGATCTTGACCTATCGACCTCCAAGCGAGCCTTCGCCGCAGGCATCTTGTGTATTATCCTGACAGTCGTTCTTTACGTCGTCTTCAGTCCTTTGGGCATCGCCCGTTAGTTGAGACCTATGACCACATCAGAAAAACCAAAAGTTGGCGTCATCATGGGGTCCCCAAGCGATTGGGAAACTCTGCGAGCCGCCACCGAGATTCTTCAAGAGTTTGGCATCCCTCACGAAGCGAGGGTGGTTTCCGCCCATCGGACGCCCGAGGAGATGTTCGACTACGCCCGTGAGGCGGAAAGTCGCGGGCTGGAAGTCGTGATTGCCGGTGCAGGGGGGGCAGCGCATTTGCCGGGAATGGTCGCGTCGCTCACGGTGTTGCCGGTACTTGGCGTGCCGGTGCAATCCAAAGCGCTGAACGGCCTCGATTCCCTGCTGTCGATTGCTCAAATGCCGGGCGGTGTGCCGGTCGGTACTTTGGCGATTGGCGCATCGGGTGCCAAGAACGCGGGCCTACTCGCTGTAAGAATTCTCGCCCTTCGCGACGCCACGCTTCGCGAGCAGTTGCACAAGTTTCACAAAGCCCAAGCCGAGGCGGTGCGGGCGAAGGGATTGGCGGAGTGACCGAAAGCATGAATCGATTGACGGCTCCACTTCCCCCTGGTTCCACGCTTGGCGTCTTCGGTGGCGGGCAACTTGGGCGGATGTTTGCCCAGGCGGCCGACAAGCTCGGGTACCGTGTGCATGTCTTCGCCCCCGAGACCAACTGCCCCGCCTCGCAGGTCGCTTCCCAGCAGACGGTGGCCGACTATCATGACTTTCAAGCGATCGCCCGATTTGCCCAGTCGGTGGCGGCGGTGACACTGGAGTTTGAAAACGTACCGGTTGCGGCTGCCGAAGCGGCCGCCCACTATGTGCCGGTCCGTCCTGCGGGCGACGCGCTCTACATGGTGCAAGATCGCGGCCGAGAAAAAGGGTTCCTCACGGCAGCGGGGATTCCTTGCACGCCCTACTGCAATATCCGCTCCGAAGAAGAACTCCATTCCGCCGTCCAACGGGTCGGTTCCCCCGCAGTGCTCAAGACGACCAAGTTTGGATACGATGGCAAGGGACAGACGATCCTCCAGTCGCCCGACGATGCCGACCGCGCGTGGAGTCATCTCGGTCGTCATAAGTGTGTGTTGGAGCAGTTCATTGATTTCCGTCGTGAGATTTCGGTCCTCATCGCGCGCGGTGCGGATGGCGAAATGGTGACGTGTGGCCCGATCGAAAATTCGCACACCAATCATATCCTCGACGTTTCGGTCCTCCATGGCGAGGTCGCTTCCGCAGTCTCCGAAGCGAGCATCGACGCGGCCAAAAAAATTGCCGTCGAACTCGACCTCGTCGGCCTCGCCTGCGTTGAATTTTTCGAGACAGCCGAGGGCAAAGTCATGGTCAACGAAATCGCACCGCGCCCGCACAACTCAGGCCATCTCACCATCGAAGCTTGTGAGACAAGCCAGTTTGAACAGCAAGTCCGGGCGCTCGCCGGCCTGCCACTCGGCGCGATGCACAACGATCGCCCGGCGGCCATGGCCAACTTACTGGGCGACCTGTGGCCCGTTGATGGCGAGCCGAATCGCAGCGAGCCTCCCTGGGATCGGCTCCGCGAATTCCCTGACGTCCAGCTTCATCTTTACGGCAAACAAACGGCCCGCCCTGGTCGAAAAATGGGGCACCTGACGGTCTTGGCCCCGACGCCGGAAGAGGCGGAGCATCAGGTTCGCGCCGCCCGTGCGGCGCTCGCCGCGCCCATTGGATAGCGCCCATTGGATAAAGGAACCACGACCACGCGAATAGCCGACGAGCTACGCCTCCTCGGCTAGGGATTGCTCGCATTCCTTTGCGCTCCCAATCCGACCGACCGATTCATTACCGTGAACGGTTACGGAACGGGGCACAAGCCGGTCGGCTAAGACCGGTCGGCTAAGAACTGGCGAACTGCCCCGTCGCGATCGCTTCGTCCGCGATGAGTAGAGGGATGCCATCGCGGTAGAGGTAGGCGATCTGGGCCTCCGCATTCACCAGCGCCGCTTCCGGCATGCCAACGACCAGCTCGCCACGGCGATTCACGACCTGCGCCTCGGCGATCGACCTTTGAAGGCGGGCTAGCAACGCTTGGTCCATCGGTTCGAGTCGCCCGCCACTTACCAGGCATCGCAGGCTTTCGAGAGGGTCGGTACGAAGCATGATTGCATTGCCAGGAAGGGATCGAGGGAATGGTGGGCCAGTCAGCGCGGAGTCGAAGCGGAGTCGAACTCCCCCGCTACAGGACTAAGTGGGAGCTACCGACGCCTTGGCAGTTCCCACTAAATTGCCGAAAAACGATCTCGACCGCAAGTCCCTGGGAAAAGAGGGGAGCCGGTAACTCTTGTCCTGCCATCGATTTCCATCGCCATGCTAGCAGCGCGGGGGCTGGTGCGACCGATCGCCGGTGATGCTCTGGCCCCGTTTGGCCGATGACAGAGAAAGCCTGCACGCCAACCAGAAAGAAACCTTGGCAGGTAGGAAACCTTTTCTCCCCCACTTCTCGACGTCCATGGAAGGAATTCGAGCTATGAATTGCCGGAACAGAACGATCGCTCTGCTTGCCTGCCTCTCTCTCTCTCTTTTAGCAGCCAATTCTAGCGGGCAAACGACTACCAATATCGTCCAAGGTACCGACGGGGTCACCTATCGCGAAACTCGCACGGTTTCCGAACGGATGATTCCCTCCACGCATTATCAAACCCGGCAGGAGAAAACCTACCAACCGCAAACGGTTACCAAGATCCAAAGCTACCAGCAAAACTACCTGACGCCGATCACGGAGTATCGTTGGGTGGCGCGGCAACGAGGCGTCTACAACCCATTTGTTGCGCCGTACTGGGTCAACCAACTCGAACCGGTCACGCGATGGGAGAACCGCGCCGCCACGGTGCAGGTCCCGGTCGCAAGTACGCAATGGGCCGAACAGCAGCGAACCATTTCCACCCCCGTGACGACCTACAAAGCGGTGAAAGAAGAAACCGTGAGCCGCGTTGCCATCTCGGTGTCGCCCACCGCCACGCCGGCGCAACCAGCCACCGCCATTGCCGCCGCCAGTCACCCGCAGCTCTCGCCCATTGGCGGACAGCAACTCACCAGCGACCCTCCCCGCACCGCGACTGGGTGGAGTACCTCGTCGGAACCGACCAATCGATATCGGTAGTCGGTTGGGGGTCTGCCCCTCGGAGTCTGGCGTTCTCGACTTTCCGCTAGACTCTCGAGTTTCAGGAAGTGGTCTTTCAGGAAGTGGCCCGCCTGCGACGCCGCTTCGGTTTCACCGGAACTCCCCACTCTTTGGTCAGCGTCTCAAAGACTTCGGGCGATTCGTAGCGGACAATGCTCTTGCCGTCGGGCATCGGACCGATCAGTCCGCGAAAGACCGGAAAGCCTCGCAGGCTGAGGTCCGTACTGCAGTCGTCGATGCCAATCTGGGTGTGCATCTTGAGCACCGAATCGGTGTGGGAGTAGTCCTTGGATCGGATTTCACCATTGGCACCACGGGTAACAATGCGGATCGTTTTTTCCATGCGATGGGTTCTCGAAAAGCGGGGGCCGGACGGGAGGGGAGGGGGGACAGAAGCAGTTATCGAAACTTTGCTAGCACGAAAACGACTCTTTCGATCCGAGCATGACTGACAAGCGTCACTCGGCAAATCGGCACATCCCGTCTCGCTGGAGAGGGCAGTACATCCGGCCCCTCAGCAAGCATGTCCTGCACCCTGGGCCGATTCTGACGACCCTGCCTGCAGGATTCGCAAGCCAGGAGTCGCGGGGCAGCACTCGCGAGACGCTCTCTTTTTCCTTGCCCCTCGACCCTGAGCCTTCCCACCGCTAAAATTGCACCGTGCCGTGGGCCCGGTGGACGATCACCGTACGATCGCCCGGGCCGACCCTTCTTCGGAGGGTAAGCGAATGGCTAGCAGACTGATTCGAAATCAGTTGCCCCGCAAGGGGTTGAGGGTTCGAGTCCCTTGCCCTCCGCTTGTTTTTTGCTCTTTGGCAACCCGAAGTTGCTAAGCTGCACACCATCCTTGCTAGCCTCCTGATCATCAGGGGGTGAAGGATCGACCTCTGTTTTGCATCTAACGGATTGCGTGTAGTTTTGCTCTTGGTTTGCCCATTGCTTTTGGTTTGCCAAAGAGAGAAGACCGACTGGCTCCTCTTGCATCGACCCCTTCACGGAAGCCAAGCCAAGAAGACCACGATTCGTCCGATTCGTTTCATTCGTGGTTGCTTCTTGCCTCGGGCGCAGGAACCTTCGCGATTAGCATCTCGTGAACGGTTCCCCTCTTTTTCGACCACGGAGAACCAAGAGGCCTCCGCCTTCGAGTTCTCTGGGCGGCGATCGGCGAACCGATGCCAAGCCTTTCGTTCACCAACGGCTAGTGGCTGTGGTCCGCCTGGCCAGGACTATGGGGAGTCGACTGGCTCTCGTTAGACGGGGCTATTTCTGCAGTAGGGGCAAGGCTCGGAGGCGCTTGCTCGACAATCGGCACATTCGCATCCAGAACAGGTGGTGGTTCGACGCTCTCCACTACGGAACCAACTGCCACGTTCGGACAGGGGTAGGCCTCCGCAGGAGGGTAGGAAGAAGAGTAGCTGCAGGAAGGCGCGTAACCATAGTCGACGTACGAAGGAGCAACCGCGTAGCGAACGGGTGGACCCGCGTAGTACCCGACAGGCCCAACAAAGCCATGACCAAAGCCGAAGCCATGCCCGCCAAATCCGTGACCTCCACCGAAACCATGCCCACCAAAACCGTGACCGCCACCGAAGCCATGCCCGCCAAAACCGTGACCGCCACCGAAGCCATGTCCGCCGTGACCACCATGCTGCGCGGATGCAGAGAGGGCGGTTGCCAGGAAGAGACTTAATCCAATCGAGGAACGAATGAGGATTCGGCGAGTCATAGCACACCCCTTCTGGTTGTTGTGGCGGGCCTCCATGAGCGGCCGCTCATGGAGGCGGAATCAGCAGTCCTTACTGCTCCCCTAATTATTCGCACAAAAAGCAGCCGGAGCTAGTCCTGAAATAGGCGGTTCAGGATTTTTTTTTGTGCTTTATTGAAGAATGCACCAAGAGGTTTCCAAGATCGCCACGGAAGTTTTCCGCAGGAGAAGAGGATGCGGGTTCGGTAGTTGCTGAATCCTTGGCCGGAAAAAGGAACCACGAATGAAACGAATCCTACGAACCATTGATGAAGGACGTTGCAGAAGGCGGGGAAACGAAGCATTTCCTGCCTTCCTTCCTGCCTTCCTTCCTTCGTAAGATTCTCGCAATTCGTGGTTTTTCTGCCTTGGATTCCGGAAGGGTGTAGCAAACGCCCCGCCGGAAGATGTCGAACGATTACACAACAACGTCGACCAGGCTCTTGCCTCACAAGCCAACCAGCAACGCCTCCTCCAATCCCACTTCCAAGGGGCCCAACTGGAACTTGCGTAAGTAAACTTCCGGATGCATGTTAATACGTGGTCGGAATCGTTGCGCCCATGGAAGGCCAAGCGAGCGACGAAGAAACGAGCTGGCTGCCATCGCTAGTGCGAGCCGCACACGCATGTTCCGGTCACGGCGCTGTTATTTCAGCGTTAAACGATTGCCTTAGCGGAACATCCGAGTGATCACTGCTCTAGAGGTAGACGCGCCGGTTGTAGATGTACCACTCGAAGAGCAGTAGACCGAGAGCCAAGAGGAGGAGCGGTCTCCAGAGTTCTTTTCGGGCCGGAGTCGCTCCTGCGGCTTTCACATCGACATGCCCGATTTGCAGCGAGGCGGCCGATTCGGTTTGGTCGTTCGGGTCGTCGTCGGGTTGCACCGCGACGGCGACGTTGCTTTCTTGGCCATCGAACAAGTTCACGGCAAATCGGCTCACCACATCTCCTCCCTCCAATACATCATAGAGTCCGGGCAACTCCGTGCCGTGCAGGAGATAGGTGCCCTCTTCGTTTCGCTCGACGGTTTGGCGAAACTCGTTCGGGCCGACGACGGTGAGTCTCTTGGCAAGTGACTTGGTTCGTAGGGTGAGCGATTTGCCTGGCAAGTGGGTCTGGGCGACTCTTTCTTGTTGTTGCGAGACAAAGTAGTCGATCGCGTTGAACCAGAACGTCGGAAAACTGTGGCGGTTGTACCAGTTGGTGTTGATCTGCTGCCCGCCACTCTCGGTTACCAAAATCTCGAACCCTAGAACCGCATCTTCAAATCCTTCGCGAGGAGCCAGCGAGAGGAGCGGGCCCTCCGTCGAATCGATCAGTGCCGCGCCACCGCGTGGGGGCTCAACCAAGTAACTCGAAACGATGGTGATACTGCCTAGTTCGACGTAGGCGAGCAGCGGGTGCTCGCGGGAATAGTCGATGATCTGCGGATGGCTGACGCGGGAGACCTCCGCGGGCGTCGACGTCGCTTCGTTCGTGAGGGTGGTTGCGTCTGCGCTGGCCTCTGTGCTGGCCTCTGTGCTCGTCTCGGCTTCTACTTCCGGCGCGGGTCGCCACTTCGCCATGGGAGGGATTCGCCCAACGAACAGCGTATTGGAGCGTGGCATTCGCTGCGGCGTGCATTGGTCGTAGATGACCAAATCGAATGCCCCGTTGTCGGCCAACTCCCGATACTCTTTCGATTGGAGGTAGGCTGGCTCCCGCTCCTCGATTTTCGCCAATCGTTGGACTCGCTCGGTCGATAGCGCCGTCGAAAGGACCTTGTTGCCAGGCGAAACGAAAAGGACCCGCCCCGTTGTCGAGTCGTCGATCGTGGCGAAGGCTCGATTGTCGACTTCGAGCACGTCGCGAGCCGCTTGCGTCGAATCGGCCGACAAGGTCGCGGTCAGTTTGCCCGACCGGACGCCCGAAAGACGGAAAGTGACGCCGCGAGACTCGCCAG
>QIKP01000050.1 GCA_003233055.1 Planctomycetaceae bacterium | reverse complement strand
GCGCGGACGCTTCGACGGCCGAGCGCCGGCCCAGCCTCACTTCGAGGGGGCTGCTGGAGGAAATCAAGCAACTGCTCGCCGAGCGGGAGCCGATCTATCAAGAGTGTGCTACCCTTGTGGTCGACACCGAGAAAAAAACGGCCCTTCAAGTGGCGGAAGAAATCGACGCCCGCCTCCCAAAATCAGGGTAAGCAAGCCGCCTCCGTTCCCCGCACCCATTGTTCGTGACCAGCGCGTTATGCAGCTCCTGCTCACCCTTCCACTGCCTGCACGCCTTGCGATTGTCTTCCTCCTCGCGGCGATGGTGGCTTCGTTCCTCAACGCGGCCATTTATCACTTCGCCTGGCGGCAGCGGCTCCGGTCGGCATGGCAGCCGAAGGCGGAGGGGGCTGCCTCGCGCACTTGGATCGACTGCCTCCCCATCCTCGGATGGTGGCGCCTGCGACGAGAGTCGGCCCTCCATGGCCGGGGCTACTGGGTTCGCCCGATGCTCCTGGAAATTGGGTTTCCAGCAGGCATTGCTTGGCTCTACTGGTGGGAGACCGAGGCATGTGGGCTCTATTCCGAACAGGTGGCGAGCGCCCTGTCGGGGGGCGTCGCAACATTGAATCTCGCACCGCTTGCCTTTGCTGTGCACTTCCAGTTCCTGGCCCACGCGATCCTTATCTCGCTGATGGTTGTCGCCACGTTCATCGACATCGACGACCGCATCATTCCCGACGTGGTGACCGTGCCAGGAACATTGCTCGGCCTGGCGCTGGCAACCTTGGTGCCGCTGATCTTCCTGCCACGGATCACGCAGCTCCCACAGATCACGCAGCCGCAAATCGTGCCGGTCGTTTCCCAAGCACTCGAGCACCCTGGCGGTGCCCCGGCGATCGGCCATCGGGACTTGCCGCTCCACTACGAGCCGGTCCACTTGGCAGCGTCGAGCCCCTGGCCCGATCTGCTCGCCCCTGCCCCCAACGGCTCCTCGCTCGCGATTGGCCTCGCCTGCTATTGGTTCTGGTGCTTTGCGTTCGTCCGCCGCCGATGGCTTCCCCGGCATGGGAAGGGACGCGCGATACGCTACTTTTTCGCGCGCATCGGTCGCGATTGGTGGACGCGTCCCTTACGCGAAGTGACGTTCGTCGGCACGTTGCTCCTCGTCGCGGTTTGGTGGTGGGGGGGGGCTGCATGGGTCGGCTTGCTCACCTCGCTGGTCGGTCTTGTCGGCAGTGGCGGGACGGTCTGGCTCATTAGGATCTTCGCCGGTGCTGCGCTGCGGCGCGAGGCGATGGGCTTTGGCGACGTGCTGCTGATGATGATGGTCGGCACCTTCATCGGTTGGCAGGCGGGCGTTTTGGTCTTTTTCCTGGCACCTTTCGCAGCACTCGTCTTTGGAGTTCTCCAGCTTCTCCTCCGACGAGACGACGAACTTCCCTACGGCCCGTTCCTCTGCGCGGCAACCGTGGCAATCCTTGTCCGTTGGGACGTCGTTTGGCTTCGCGTCGAGCGCCTCTTCGAGGTCCCTTGGCTCGTCCCGGCGGTACTGCTGGTCTGCCTCGTTCTATGTGGAGCGATTCTAGCGGTCTGGCAGGAGATCAAGACCAGGCTGCTTGGTTTTTCTGCACCAGAGTGAGCCGCCGGCAATGTAGTCTACTGGGAGGCGTCACGTTTTCGCCCATGGCTTCCAGGCTCGCTTTCAGGCTCACCCCTCCCCAAAAAAAATGTTCTCAACCATTCACGATCTGGATGCCGGACAGAAGCAACTGCTTGGCGGGAGGTATGGCGTGATCGAGACCGTGGATGGCGAGCTCCGAAGCGTCACCCTTCGCCCCTGGCCTAAGATGATTTCGTGGCCCGAGGTCTGGCCTGTCCGATCGAGGTTTCATGGTCGTGGCCAAGCCGATCGCTGCCTGCTTTACTACAACCAACCGAGGGGGATGCCCCAATTTCTCGCGCTGAAGTACGTCGTCTCGACGGCAGGCACTCGGTACGCGACCTTCCGTGCGGCGCTCCAGGTGCTCGACGCGATCGCCCAGATTAAGCAGACCGATGCCATCGTCTGCGATGCGGCCAACACGCGTCTCTCCGACCGATTCATGGAGCGACAAGGCTGGGAGGCACACAAACCGCAGCGCTGGCGGCGCAACTTCATTCGGCGGTTTTATGGCAAGTACCCCGCGACCCGTTTTGTCGTGGCCCCCGACGAGGCGTAGCTCGTCGGCTAGGGGGGGCGGATAAACTCCACTCGTCGGCTTGGGAGCCCCGACTAAGCTTGGTCGGGGGGAGCAAGGAGGCGGTCTTTCGGAACGACCGGCTGCCCACCGTCGGGCACAGATGCTAGGATGACCCCAGACCTCCCCAACTCCGCCTATTGCCCGATTGGTCTCGGTCGGGGGGGGCGATTCTGGTAGTTTCGCCCCGACTCGAATCCCTTTGGCAACTTACTTTCTTTAGGCAGCATGATGAGCAACGGCAGTAAGAAAGGGGAGCGTCCGTCGCAAGAAAACCGGCCGCCACAACCGCGCCGGCCGAAGACTGCCCGCGCTCCGGCAGCGGGCCCCAGCCGAATGGTGCGGCTCTTCGTCAGCATGGCGCTGCTGCTCCATGTTGGGGTACTGTTTCTTTATCCCCTTGCCAATTCACGCACGTCGACCAGCGTCAAGGCGATTGCGCAGTCCCCCTACCTTCGTTGGTACGCCGACCCGCTCTACCTCAATCAGGGGTATGGCTTCTTCGCACCCGACCCTGGCCCTGGCATGTTGGTGGAATACGAAGTCTTCGACGACTCCGGAGAAATCATTACCGAGGGGACCTTCCCCGATGCCGAGCGCCTTTGGCCACGCCTTCGCTACCACCGTTACAAGATGCTTGCCGACCAGCTCCAGCATCCCGACGGCGAGCCACGCATGACGTACGTCTTGGAGCGCTTTGCCCGCCACCTTGTTCGGCAGCACGAGGGGCAGCGTGCCTCGATCCGATCGATCTCGCATGAGCTGGTTTTGCATGGCGACTGGCTGGGAGACGAGAGCCTCGGGTTGGCAGGGAAACCGATCGACGACAAGAGCCTTTACCGCACCTTGATGCACGTCCAACAGACGCGGGCGGATGTGGAGCGAGCGGATGCCAAGGTCGCTCCCCTCACGGAGCCTGCGCGTCGCGCGGAGGCAATCGAGCCAGGAGACCAGCTATGAAAAACCTCCGATCTTCCCTTGCCGAATACTGGCGCGACGTTTGGCAAGCATGGAACCAGTTCTGGTTCACGCCAACCGCGCCTTGCACGCTTTCCGCCATTCGCCTCTTCACCGGCGCGATGCTCTTCTACACCCATCTCGTTTGGTCACGCGACCTGGCCGCCTTCTTCGGTCCGAAAGGGTGGCTGCCGATCGACTTGCTGAATCTCGACCGTCGTTACGGTGTCGAGGGCGAGGCCCCCAGTTTCCTATGGACCCTTTTCCAGCATGTCGAATCGGTCGGCCTGCTTTGGTCGCTCCACCTGGTCGCGCTGACCGTTTTCTTTTGTTTGATGATCGGATTTTTTAGCCGGACTTCGGCGGTGCTCGCGGCGATTATTTCCATCATGTACGCAGCTCGCGTGACGCCGGGAGCCTACTTCGGACTCGACAAAATCAACTGCATGTTGGCTCTCTACTTGATGCTCGGACCGTGCGGCGCTCGCTATTCCATCGACCGACTCTGGCGGATGCGGCGCGGGGCGACCGGCGAAGTTCCCAAGAGTGTTGCCGCCAACGTCGCGATTCGGTTGATTCAGATCCACCTTTGCGTGATCTATCTCTTTGCTGGACTCGGAAAACTCGAAGGGGAAACCTGGTGGACCGGAGAAGCGATTTGGCTCGCGATTGCGAGCCTCGAGTACCAGACCATCGATGTCACCTGGTTGGGGCATCACCCATGGATGATGAACCTGCTAGCCCACACAACGGTTTTCTGGGAACTCTCCTATTGCTTCCTCATTTGGCCTCGGTTGACTCGCCCATGGATGCTGGCGATCGCGGTCGGCATGCACGCCTTCATCGGGCTCTGCATGGGACTCCTGACGTTTGCCCTGGTGATGCTCATTGCCAACATCGCTTTTCTCTACCCACAAACGGTCCGCAAAGTCTTGGATCCCCTCGCAAGGCGATTCTCGTTGCTACTCCTGGGTGACAAGGCCGGGTAGGGCAGGGGGGCATCGCTCGTCGGTCGCCTCTTCACGGACGTCACCATACGCCTCGCCAACGTCGACCCTCTGGGGCAGGCTGCCTGGATATGCTGCGTTAGGCAGATTATACTCGCTGAATTGATCTGGTCCTTGTTCTTCCGGGAGTTTAGGTGTTGTGTTCGACTCCATTGCTATCGTGGGTGCCACCGGTGCCGTAGGGAAAATCATCCGCCAATTGCTGGCCGAGCGGGAGTTTCCCTACAAAAAAATCACCTTCCTCGCCTCGGCCCGATCGGCAGGGACGACGATCGACTTCGCCGGCGAGCAGCACTTGGTCGAAGAACTCAAGCCCGAGGTGTTCGACAAAATCGACCTGGCGATCGGTAGCACCCCCGACCCCGTGGCCAAGGACTTCATCCCCTGGGCGACGGAACGGGACTGCGTGGTGATCGACGAGAGCGGCTACTGGCGGATGGACCCGAAGGTGCCCCTCGTGGTGCCGGAGGTCAATCCCGAGGCGATCGAGGGCCACCAAGGAATTATTGCGAGCCCCAACTGCTCGACGACGCAAATGGTCCTGGCGATGAAGCCGCTCCACGACGCGGGCAAGATTCGCCGGGTCGTCGTAAGTACCTACCAGGCAACCAGTGGCGCGGGCGTTGCCGGGCAGCGCGACTTGCAAGAAGGAACGCGCGCCGCCTGCAACGGCGAGGAGTATCAGTACGAGGCCTTCGCCCATCCGATCGCGTTCAATCTCATTCCGCAGATCGGTTCGGAGAAGCATGCTGGCTACACGTCGGAGGAAATGAAAATGGTTCACGAGACGCAAAAAATATTCGGCGATGACTCGATAAAAGTCTGCCCCACCTGCGTCCGCGTGCCGGTGAACAACTGTCACAGCGAGAGCATCTTGGTCGAAACCGAAAAGAAAATCACCGCCGAGGAAGCTCGTGAACTGTTTGCAGCGACGCCCGGCATTCGCGTGGTCGATAACCTCGGGGCAGGGGAGTACCCCATGCCCAAGGACTGCGAAGGAGACGACGCCACGTTCATTGGCCGCATCCGCGAAGACTTATCGTGCGACCATGGCATTGCCTTCTGGTGCGTGAGCGACAACCTTCGCAAAGGTGCGGCCACCAATGCGGTGCAGATCGCGGAATTGTTGGTCCGTTCGGCGGCGGCGGTGTAACAGGTCTGGTGAGCGACTCCACCTCCCACCCGCAACGATGGCTCAAGCTGACCGTTGCTTACGATGGCACGAATTACGCCGGTTGGCAATTTCAGCCCCGCGATCCCACGGTTCAGGCGACCCTCGCCGGCGCTTGGCAAGCGATCACCGGCGAGCAGCCAGCATTCACCGCCAGTGGGCGAACCGACGCGGGGGTTCATGCCTGGGGCCAAGTGGTCGGAATCGCAACGGAGTCCAAAATTCCTTGCGAGCAGCTTCTGCGAGCGCTCAATGCTAAGCTGCCCAAAGACGTGCTGATCCGTCGGGTGGAACCTGCGCCGGACCGGTTCCATGCCACCTACGATGCGCTCCACAAACTCTACCGCTACCAGATCCACAATGCTCGAACTCGGCCTCTCTTCGACCGCGGCTACCGCTGGCATTTTCCACAGCTCTTGGATGTTTCCGCCATGCGGGCTGCCGGTGCGATGCTGGTCGGTCGCCATGACTTTTCCAGTTTTGAAACGGCAGGTTCCGAACGGAACTCCACCGTGCGAACCTTAATGCGAGTCGACGTAGGGCAGGGGGGGGCGACCGAAAACAAGACCGTCGCGAGCCATTGCCTCCCCGCTCCGGTCCAAGCCGTCTCCAGCGAACTCATCGAAATCGATGTCCAAGGGGATGGGTTCCTTTACAATATGGTTCGAGGGATTGTTGGAACGCTTCTCGAAGTCGGTCGCGGCGCACGGCAACCGGAGTGGATTCGCCAGGTCCTAGCCGCCCATGACCGGCGCGTGGCCGGTCCGAACGCTCCGGCGCATGGCTTGATGCTAATGGAAGTGAAATACGCGGAGGAAATCGATCGAACGATGTAACCGTTCACGGCCAGTAGGTTGGGCTTCCAGCCCGACACTTTTTCATCCAAAGAACCACGAATCCAACGAATCGTTGGCAACTAGAGCAGTGATCACTGTGATCACTCGGATGTTCCGCTAAGGCAATCGTTGGACGCTGAAATAGCAGCGCCGTGACCGGAACATGCGTGTGCGGCTCGCACTAACGGCGAAGGATTGCCGGAAAGAGGAGACCAAGATTAGTGAAGAATTAGTGTTCCTTCCTTTTGTGGTTCAGGGGAAGGGAACGCTAATCGACACTAATCAGCGCTAATCGGCTCAGCGCTAATCGGCGGAGACGAACCTTGGTAACCGTTCGCAGTCAGAGGTAGGAACCACGAATATTCGTAGGATTCGCGTGATTCGTGGTTTTTCCTGTGTCGGCTTTCGCGGGTGGTTACCGAACGATCGGCGTAAGGTAATGCGATGGGGGCCTTCGTCATTCCTCTTGCGCCTCTTGCGCGATTGGAAATTGCGCGATTGGAAATTTTCCATACGCTTCGCGCTCGAATCGATTGTCGCGATACGCTCGCTTGCCTTGCCACCAAGCGGCGAGTGAGAACAGGGTGTAGGCGGGTAAAAAAAAGGGCCCCCAGCGCTCGTATTGCCGTACGTGGACCCGTTCATGGTCGCGGGACCGATCGAGGGCGGCAGGCGTGAGGCCGATC
>QIKP01000073.1 GCA_003233055.1 Planctomycetaceae bacterium | reverse complement strand
CTGGTCCAGTCGACGTCGAAGCCTTCTTGGCCAGGGCATTCGATGCGCGTGTTGGGCGTAAATGTCGCGGTGAATCCGACTTGATGCACGCCGAGGGCTACCGTGATTCCGCGCGTCGGACGCTGCTTCTTTCCCGTTTTTTGAGTTCCGCAGCGACTGAAATCGCCGGTTGGCTAGTCGTCGTTCGGACGACCGCGCCAGACGGAACGGGATCGGTCTTAAAATTCGTCGGTCGAGGCATTTTGTCCAAAATAGGTTTGCAACACCCCCACCGAATTTGATAAACCCATTCTTGCTGTGAGTGAACGACAGACACAAACCACAAACGAAAGGAGCTGCGACGTTCGATGTGAAAGGTTGTGAGTACGAAACCAAACCGTTCCCCCCTGGAGGACATTGACCCCGTATGTTGTTTTTTCTTTTTCCTGTTTATTGGTTTTGGGCACGATCACGATGGATACGCCGCTCGACAACGCGGCGCCACGGTCTCTACTCTCGCGAGAAACTCACCGCCTAGCAAGCCAGAGTGACTCGCCAGCCCAGCTGGGCAGAAGGCATCGTGACGCAGGCAACGTCGCCTCGGAAGTCATCGTTCGCGGTCGTGCAGAATCCCGTCCCCTCTTCCTCCAACCAAGGTCGACATTTCCTCCAGCCAGAAAGGATCCAGGCCTATCGATACTGAAATCCAAAACTAGAGCCCGCTTCGCCAATTGACTGCGAAGCGGGCTTTTTTTGTGTAACCGTTCACGATTCGAAAGAGCGTGCCCGGGAACGAGCGCCGAGGACTGCGGGTCACCCTGTTGGCAGTGATTGGTTGTTCGTTGTCAGCTACACTTCTAGCCGACGAGCTGCGCCTCGTCGGGGCGGCGAGGTTCTCGACGAGGCGTAGCTCGTCGGCTATTGGGGCCGCTCGCCTGGTTCGGTCGTCTTCCGATGGCTTCCCCGGCGCTTGCCGCAGAAGAGTCGAAGCATCTCGGAGAGTTACGAAGCCGTTCGTGGTTGGGTCATCAGCGACACAACCACCACCACGAGGAATCCTAGCGGAATCGTGACAATCCCTGGCTGGCTAAAGGGCACGAGGGCGTTTTCCGGGGGGAGGCCGTAGATTTTCTCGAAGCTGTCGGCGCTCAGCAGAATCCAGGCGAGCGAGCTGATCATGCCGACCACGATCGCCATGGAGATGCCCGTAGCGGTCACCCGTTTCCAGAATAGCGTCATCACCAGCGCCGGGAGATTGGCCGACGCGGCGACGCTAAACGCCCATCCGACCAAGTAACTCACATTCATTCCCTTGAACAAAATTCCAAGGGCGATCGCAATCGTGCCGATGACGACCGACGAAATCTTGGCGACGCGAACCTGCTGCTGTTCCGTAAGATCGACATGCGCCAGATGCGTTACTAAATCATGGGCAATGGCTCCGGCCGATGCGAGGATCAGCCCGCTTACCGTCCCGAGTACGGTGGTGAAAGCAATGGCGGAGATTATTGCAAAGAGTGGCTCGTTCATACTTCGTGCCAGGAGCGGCGCGGCCATGTTGCTACTGGTCACGTCCATCGCTCCACTCGTCATGGCTCCAAGACCCAAGTAAAGCGTCAAGACGTAAAAGAACCCGATCGTCGCGATGCCGACGATGGTACTTTTGCGAGCGGCGGCCCCATCCTTGACCGTGTAGTAGCGAATGAGGATGTGGGGGAGCGAAGCGGTGCCGCAAAACAGGGCCAGCATCAGGGAGAGGAAATTGAGTTTGTCGATCGCCTTGTCGCTGCGAATCCCTTGAAAACGAGGATGCTCGCCGGGGCGCAGCACCTGACTTCCGGGGGTTGGTTTCTGGGTGAACGTCGTTGTTTTCGAGCCATCTTCGGCGACCACCGAGGCGCTCTTCGACCACAGAACGACTTCGCTCTCTTGCAAGATACGGAAGAACTCTAGCGGGCCGACGGGGCCGGTTTTGGTTTGCCCGTTGGGCAGTTGGCTAATCCAGCCGACCGGATGCATCTCCGGCTCGCCTTTTTTAACTCCCTTCGGTTCCCCATTCACGAGTACGGTGCCGTCCGGCATCTCGGTGCGTGTTTGGACTTCGCCTTCGGCAAACTCATGGCCGTCGAGGCCCCCTTTTTTTACCTCGAACCCTCGCTGCAAGATCATCACCACAAGGACCAAGCTGAAGATCACCAGCAGCCCCCCTTTCAGGAACTGCACCCAAGTGGTCGATACCATGCCGGCAGTCACGACGATGAGAATGACGACGGTGCCAACAATCGTCACCCCTTGCCAATGCTCCAGTCCCAATAGCGGTGTGACGAGCACGCCTGCCCCGACCATTTGCGGGATAAGGTAGAAGATGCTCACGACCAACGTGCTAATCCCCGCCGATATTTTGATGGCGGGGGATCCGAACCTCGCGTCGAGCGCGTCGGCAAAGGTGAACTTCCCGAGTCGCTTCATCGGTTCGGCGATGACAAACAGCGCAACGATCCAGCCCGCCAGGTATCCAATCGAGTAAAGAAAACCATCGTAGCCGTGGAACGCGATCATCCCGCAGATGCCGAGGAACGACGCCGCCGAAAGGTAATCGCCGGCAAACGCAACACCATTGACGAACCAAGGGATCTGCCCATGCGCGGCGAAGTAGCCGGCGGAGGACTTTGCCTTGCGCCCCATGTAGAAACTGATGGCGAGCGTTACCGCAACGAACAGTCCAAAGACAATGACCGCCATCGGAGAGGCTTCGTAAATCATCGGCGGGGCTTCCCTTCGGTGCCGTCGTTCGGGCTACTCGTTCGGTAAAGAATGCCGCAGAGAATGCCATAGACCAGAGACATCGCGACGGCCGCGAGGATCAGTCCGAACCCGGACCAAATCGCAAGATTCACTCCGAGCCACGGTGTCCGCTCCATCAGGTGGGGCGCGAAGGCGTTGACCAGAACGAAGCTGCTATAAAGCAGCACGTAGATTCCAAAAAACCAAATCCCAAGTCGAGTATGTCGCGCCATGAATGGATTCGCTCGAGGGGTTCGTGGGAAGGAGTCGCTAACATAGTCTCCCCAGTCGCCTGGAAGAACCCCGTGAGACACCTAGGCGATACGTAAGGCGATCGTCTCTCCAACCATTCGCGAGATTATCCCGGAACGAGCCGCCAGCGGAGCCGCCGTGGCATCCGGCGTTTTGCCAGTTCTTCGCTCGAGGCATACGCCTTCACCGGTACCGCGTAGCCGAGGGCATCTAGGGAGACTTCCGGCTCAGCGAATGGCCAAGGCGCAACATACACGGTGCGCGGGTCTCCCGCGACGAATGCCGGAGATTCGTCGGTCGTTTTGAAGCAGATCGGTGCATCACGAAGGGGCCCTTCGTCCAAGATCATCGGTTTCGCCGGGGCGTCGCCTGTAATCGCCGGGCATTGGCAACAGAGCCAAAGGCTGAGCCAATCGAATAGCCTCAAGAAGAACAAACCGTCTTGCGCAAGCGATGCCCCGTTGGCCAGTCGGTTGGCTTGGATCCAATCGGCGAGCCAAACCTCTTGGTCTTTTTCGATTTCTGCGAGCCACTTCTGGGCACCGGTTGTGTCGGCGTCGTCCGAATCGCGAAGCAATCTCGCGAAATGTCCCGCCACGACCCAACCGGCTAGTGGTCCGATGCGCCGGCAAACCTCGATCGAATCTCGCCAGATTACTAGCGACTCGTCGCGTGGCAACTCAAGAAACGAATCGGGCCGACCGACCCGCGAATCGATCGGAGGATTTGCCTCCCAGGCGGCCCAGCCATCGTCATGGTGTCGGATGGCAGCGAGTAGTTCGGTCCGGATCGGTTCTTCCAGGGCGGGGAACAGCCCAGCCGAAGAATCACTGCGGCCCGCTCGCCACGCCTTGGCCAGCTCGCCACTAAGACGAGCATGCTCGATCTGCGACAGAAGCAGCCAATGCTTGGGGTCGCTGGAAAGTGGAATATCGCGGCGAATCATTGCGGGGCCCGGGAATAGAGGCTGTCGCTTACGTCTCCGGGGGGCGGGTCGCAGTTCCTCGGGGCACCACCCTTCCTCGACTAGCTCCACTCGTTCCTACTACTTCCCACCGCGGGAGTCGATCGTGGCACAAAACGGGCCCCGTCGGTGATCGCTATTCGATACCAGACGGGGCCCCCTGCGACCGCTTTGCTAAACCGCTGCGTAGAAGCTCGAAAACTTGTCGATCGACACCGACTCAATCTTGTCGGCGTTGCCGGCTTGGCCAAACGATTCCATGCGGGCAATGCAGACTTGCTTCATCGCTTCGCGGGCCGGTTTGAGGTAATCGCGAGGGTCAAACTTCTCAGGCGTTTCAGCCAACACCTTCCGAATCGCGCCGGTGATCGCCATGCGGTTGTCGGTATCGACGTTCACCTTACGAACCCCCGACTTGATGCCGCGCTGAATCTCCTTGACCGGCACACCGTAGGTTTGCCGCATCTCGCCACCATACTTATTGATGATGTCTTGCAGCTCTTGGGGCACGCTACTCGAGCCATGCATCACCAAGTGGCAGTTGGGAAGCCGCCGGTGAATCTCCTCAATGCGGCTAATGTCAAGCACGTCGCCGGTTGGCTTGCGAGTAAACTTGTACGCACCGTGGCTTGTGCCAATGGCAACCGCCAGCGCATCGACCCCCGTCTCGGCGACAAACCGCTCTGCCTCCTCCGGGTCGGTGAGCAACTGGTCACGGGTAAGCACCCCCGTCGCGCCATGGCCATCTTCTTGCTCCCCTTCGCCCGACTCCAGCGATCCCAGGCAGCCCAGCTCACCTTCTACCGACGCTCCCACCTCGTGGGCCGCTTCGGCAACCTCCTTGGTCACCCGGACGTTGTACTCAAAATCGGCCGGCGTCTTGCCATCTTCCTCGAGGCTCCCATCCATCATCACGCTGGTGAAACCATTGTCGATAGCGCTCTGGCAAGTCGCCGGGCTATTGCCGTGGTCCTGGTGCATGACGATCGGGATGGTGGGATAAAGCTCCGCCGCTGCGAGCATCAGATGCCGCAAGTAGTTGTCCTGCGAGTAGCTCCGTGCTCCGCGAGACGCTTGGACGATCACCGGCGAATTGGTCTCCTTCGCCGCCTCCATGATCGCCTGGATCTGCTCCATGTTGTTGACGTTAAACGCGGCGAGGCCATAGTCATGTTCAGCGGCGTGGTCGAGCAAAAGACGCATCGGGACCAAAGGCATGGGTCGAACTCCTAACGGGATTTTGGATAAACTGCTCCAGTTTAACCCGATTCTCCACGACTGAGGAGGGCCCGACGCGACTAACGTTCAGGGCTATCCGGTGCCTGAGAGGAACATCCGACCCTTCAAGTATCGGGTCAAGTGTCGGGTCGGCAGGAAAAGGAAGATTCACTGCCAAAGGGGCCCCGTTTATCCATTCCAGGCAGCCGCAGCCATTTTGGCTCTCTTTCCTACTCGATTTCTGCCGACTATAATGGGAGCGTGCTTCACTGAATATCGAGAGCGAATAGAATTTCGACATCTCGGGGGCGAACAGGGTTCGACCGGATAGGCGAAGCGCAGGTGGCGTGTCGTGGTTGATCGGTGGCCCACGTAAAAAGCCGATTAAAATCTTCAATTGCTGAAGGTAACTACGCTTTGGCTGCCTAGTTTCGACTAGGCGTCACGTATCTTGGTCGCTCGCCGGAAGTGGCCAACGAAACGTATAACCCCCTCCGGACCGCCAACGGTCACTGCTGAGCACGCCGTTGGTTAAAAAAGTTCTCGGCTAGTAACTGCGTAGCCCTGCCGATGAGGCGCCGCAGACGCGAAATCAAATCTCACCGGACACACACGTAGAAGCTTGCGTGGAGATATTACGGGACGCGGGTTCGATTCCCGCCGCCTCCACTTCGTAACCCCTTGCTACTCCAAGGGGTTACGAATTCTGATTTGCCGCTGACAGCGGAACCTGGACGCTCACGGTCAATCTTGGGCCATTGCATCGCGACCGTCGTTTGCTGGCGGTTCTCGATGGAAGCGACGCCGAATTCGAGTCGGCTAGTTCGCCTGACGGATTTTGCACTAGCTCGCAAAGCGTCCGCGTCCACGATCTATTTGGGACGCTCGGCGTCCGCCATGAAAAGCAAGCGGTAACGCAGGCCAAACGCAACGCGAACAGCGTCTGCAACCTCACAAAAGACCAGGCGCAAGAGATCATCCACAAACCATTCGCGGCGATTGCCCAGGTCGAGAGGCGTCGAGAGGCTCCGACGCCACGGATGTGATCCGTGTGGCCAAGAAAAGAAGGGCAACCGTTTTCGTAAGAGGTACGGTTGTCTCTATTAAGTCGTGAGGGAGGGGGAAGGATTCAGGGTGCGGGCGAGGCGGGAATCTCGAAGTCAAATTTCCCGTCGGAGTCGGCCGTGACTTCA
>QIKP01000019.1 GCA_003233055.1 Planctomycetaceae bacterium | reverse complement strand
TTGACCGAAAATGTAATTCACGACATACCTGTCAACGCAGGCAGCGCCGAAAGCAACGGCATGTTTTTCGACGAGGGGAGTTCCTTTTTCATGATCAAGAACAATACGATCTACGCCATTGTCTGCAGCTCCCTTCGCTTCCACAAAGCCGAAAGACTCACCGTGCTAGAAAATCGCCTAGTCACTTTGCCTGGCGTCCCTCCGTTTTTCTTTGTCAGGTGCACCGATGAGACCATGACGTTTACAAAAAACCTCCTCCTCGAATCACCCGATGGCCAACTACCCGCGTCGACCGAAACCGACGAATAGCCGTAGAGGAGGCCCCCTAGAGCAGTGATCACTCGGATGTTCCGCCAAGGCAATCGTTGGACGCTGAAATAGCAGCGCCGTGACCGGAACATGCGTGTGCGGATCGCACTAGCCCCGACCAAGCTTGGTCAAGGTAGGCCCCGCTACGGCAGCGTCGGGTGAAAAGGCGTCAGGCTCGAAGCCCGACCTACAGGCCGTGAACGGTTCAAGAAGGACGCCGAAATGAGGCCACCGCCCAACGACGGAAGTCGGCTTCGCCGAGTGTCACGCCTTCCTGCACCAACTGAAAGAGTGTCGGTTCCTCGGGCCAGCCGGCGCATCGCAGCAATTGGTCAAAGGTCGCTTCGCTACAGGTACCATGCATCTCGACGCGGTGCATTTTTCCCTCGTACTCGAACAGATGCCCATCAATCTGCCAGCGGGCTCCCTCCGCTTCGCCCCCGGCAACTAGGAAGTAGCCATCCGGTTCGATGTCCATGCGCGGGATCTCGAGCAGCCGCTGCTGGATCTCCTCAAAGGAGAGGGGCAGCGGTGCCCTCAACTGCGGGGGCCCCCCGCCTGGGCCGATAAAGGTGGCACACTCAACGCCACGAAGCGAGAGAACCGGGCCCGGGAGGTGGTTTTCTGACGCCGCAAAAAGGTTGAAGTGAAAGTGGTACATCATGGAATTATAGCGAGCTGCGGCGTCCCCGACCGCAGGCCTTCCCGGGGTCGGGGACGACCCGGCTCACGTGTTTTGGTTGAATCGTTGCCTCCGAATATATCTGTAAACGTTGTTCAAATACTGTTTATCCCGCACGGCCCTGTTGGACCCTTCCACCGCCCACCATCGCGATCCTTTTTCCAGCGGCCAATCCTTGTTCAATGCTTGGCCAGTCCATCGCTTTAGCAATCGACGGACTTTTTCGCCATGTACTCCCGGGACAATATCGCAGAGAACATGCACGTGGTCGATTTCCGCCGCTGCGATTCGGTACGTCCATCCGCCGCGCAGGCAGATAGCGGGGATCTGTTTTTCCAGGAACGCCCGTTGCTCGTCGCTTAGCAGTCTCCCAGGATATCGCATGGCCTGAGATTCCCTCGTCTCCCGGTCGACATCGCGCGCGACGAACTCCTCGCCCAGCCGGTTGTGCTCTCGGTCAACGGTTGGCTTGCTGCCCCCATGCAACCGTGTACCGTAAGTGCCCCAGGTGATGTGCCAACTGGTGCGCGTTGGGTCGAGCGATTGGTGGTTATCGCTGGCCATACGGCGGAGGGGGATGTTGGGGGCATCCGGGGTCGGGGACGACCCGGCTCGCTAGGGGGTGTTGGTGAGCCGGGTCGTTCCCGACCCCGGTGGAAGCGCAGGAGCCCTCACGAGCTTGGAGGCAACCGGTGTCCTAGTTTGTCGCGTTTCGTGGCGAGATACTTTTCATTGTGTTCGTTGGTTTCCGGGACGATGGGGATCTGGTCGACCACCTCCAAGTCAAAACCACCATAGATGAAGGCGTTGGTCTTCTTGGGGTTGTTCGTTAGCAGTCGAATTTTTCGCAATCCGAGGTCCTTGAGCAGTTGGATGCCCACTCCGTAGTCGCGTGAATCGGCCTTGAATCCGAGTGCAATATTCGCTTCGACCGTGTCGAGCCCTTCGTCTTGGAGTGCGTAGGCCTTGATCTTTTCGACCAGGCCGATGCCGCGCCCTTCCTGAGGCAAGTAGACCAGCACTCCGCACCCTTCGTCGCCAATCTTGGCAAGCGCCATGTGCAACTGGTCACCGCAATCGCAGCGGAGCGAGTCGAGTAGGTCGCCGGTAAAGCAGGAAGAATGCAGCCGCACCAGCGGCGCGTCAGACTGGCTCAAGTCGCCAATCACAAAGACCAGTGGCTCCTGCGATTCGTACTTCACGCCGTAAGCGATTATTCGGCCGGTGCCGTAATGCGTCGGCAGGGCCGCTTCTGTCTTGCGGTAGACCAGTTTTTCGCGCACCCGGCGGTAGGCAATCAGGTCTTCGATCGAAATGATGGGCAACTGGTGTTCCCGGGCAATCGCTAGGAGCTGTTCGCGGTTAGCGCGATCGCCGGTATCGTTCAAGATTTCGCACAACACGCCCGCCGGCGCGAGGCCGGCCATGCGAGCCAAGTCGACCGCCGCCTCGGTGTGGCCGGCGCGGCGCAGCACCCCTCCCTCTTTGGCAACGAGTGGCGCGAGATGCCCAGGCCGAACAAAATCGGTCGGCACGCTTTGGGGATCGCAAATCGCGAGGATCGTTGTGGCCCGCTCGCCAGCCGTGATCCCGGTACGAGCGGTGTGGTGGTCGACCGGCACGGTGTAGGCGGTTCCGAGCGGGGCGGTGTTGGACTCGACGATGGGGGGGAGTTCGAGACGCTGGCTCACTTCCGATAGAATCGGCATGCAGAGCTGTCCCCGCCCGTGGGTAATCATGAAGTTCACGATCTGGGGGGTGACTTTCTCGGCGGCACCGATGAAGTCGCCTTCGTTTTCGCGATCCTCGGCATCGACCACGATGATCAGTTCGCCTCGTCCTATCGCGGCAACCGCCTCGTCGATGGTGGAAAAGTGTTTGGACACGTTGGGTAAAATCCTCTACGGAAGGAAAGGAGGCCTACGAATGGGCTAGCAGCAGCGTTCCGCTTGCGTTGTTTCCGCTTGCGTCTTCGCCGGTGGTGCGCTCTACTACGATGATAAGCACCCCAGGTTCCCAGCACTACTGCCCACCCGTTGCCACCCGATGTCCGATTCCCCCGCGAAAGACCCGATCACCCTCTTGGGGTCGGAGGAATACATCGAACAGGGGCACTTTTTCCGCACTCTGGCAGAGCAGCTCGAAGCGCGCGTGCCGACGCAAGACATCCTCATGTCGGTTCGCGAGGAAATTCTCGCCACGACCAAGCTGCCCATGGCGATCGACTTCTTGCTTGCGGAGCTGCGTCATGCTGGCGTTTTCCATACCGCCATGGAGCAACTCCCCCACTATTTCTCCCCGTTTCAGAGTTTCATCGTTGCTCAGGCCGAAAACGAACGAGGCCAATTCGACTTCCGGATCGGACTTCGGGTGCTGGAACGCGAGGCGGAGTACCGGGCGGCACGATCGGGGCAAGTCGTCCCGTCCCGACAAGGGCTCTTCCTGTTTCAGTTGGAGGTCCTTTGTCGAAACCGACTCAGCTACGACCATGGGCTCACCGCGATCGCAGCCGACACGGCTTATGACGAACCATGGCGGGAGTGGATACTCACCCTTCGGCGGCGGATTGGCATGGTCGATATCGCCGACCTGCTCTACGTCCAAAGTGCCCACTACACCTTGCGGTCGGGCGACGAGCCGACGACGGGCGAACCGCTTTTTGGGGATCGAGAGGGGCGGATCGCCCTGGCCAACCGCCGAAAAGACCCGCTCTACCTCTTCGCGTCACTCCATCGACAATTGGGCTATCCCGAGGTTCCTCGCCCCGCAGCCCCCGACGCCACCCCCGACCTGCTTCCGCAAATCGCAAGGAAGCTGGAGCAACTGGAGAAGCGGATGTCCCTGATCGAAGAAGAACAGCGAGGGGGAATCGACCTGACCCAGTTCTACGAGAAGCCGCCCGAGGCTTCCTAGTCAAGGAGGTTCCCGTGCGGATCTCCGCCAAATCGACCGATTCTGCGGGTTCTGATTCTGCGGGTTCTACCGACGCCTGCCGCGCGTTACACTCCAGGCTCATGGACTTTCCACTCCGTTTGAAGCCGACGCTTGCCAATCCTTGCTGGCAACGGGAGCGGCCTGCTGAGTGTTCGCCGAATCGTCCATTACATTAGCGCCGTTGTTTCCCGGTGCACCTTTCCCCCTGTGGACGCAACGGCCGACAGGCTTTCCCGGCATGCAGAACTATTCCCGACTCCCCTAGGACCCTCGCATTCACCATGGCTACGGCAACAGCGAAATCGACTCAATCACTGGAAGATGCCACCGTTCGATTCTGCGGCGACTCGGGCGATGGCATGCAGCTTGCCGGGACGCAGTTTACCAATACCTCGGCGCTGGCGGGCAACGATGTCGCCACGTTCCCCGACTTCCCGGCAGAGATTCGCGCCCCGCGCGGAACCAAGGCGGGGGTGAGTGGATTTCAGATCCATTTCTCCAGCAAAGAGATCTTCACGCCGGGCGACACCGTCGACGCCCTGGTCGCCATGAATCCCGCAGCGCTCGTGACCAACCTTGCCGACCTGCGCGCGGGCGGCATCTTGATTTGCAATGAAGGCGCCTTCGATAAAAAAGGACTGGGGCAAGCTGGCTACGAAACCAATCCGCTCGAAGATGGAAGCCTTGAAGGCAAATACAAGCTCCACAAGATCAACATGACCAAGATCACCCGGCTTGCCGTCGAGGGGCTTGGGCTTAGCCAGAAAGAAGCCGACCGCTGTCGAAACTTCTTCGCCATGGGGCTCGTTTTCTGGGTCTACGACCGCTCCCTCGAACCGACGTTGCGATTCATCGACGCCAAATTCGGCAAACGCCCCGAAGTGGCGCAGGCCAACGTCGCTGCACTCAAAGCAGGTTTCAATTATGGGGAGACGGTCGAGGCGATCTCGACGCAGTATCAGGTTGGCAAGGCAAAGCGGCCGGCCGGAACTTATCGCAACATCATGGGCAACACGGCCCTTGCCTGGGGATTGATTACGGCGGCCAAGCTCTCCGGACGCCGGCTCTTTCTTGGCGCGTACCCCATTACCCCGGCAAGCGACATCCTCCACGAGTTGGCCAAGCACAAGAATTTCGACGTCCTCACGTTTCAGGCCGAAGATGAAATTGCGGCGATGACCTCGGCCATCGGTGCGGCCTTCGCCGGCGAAATGGCGGTCACCGCCAGCAGCGGGCCAGGGATCGCGCTCAAGGGGGAGGCGTTTGGCTTGGCCGTCATCACCGAGCTGCCGATGATCATTGTCAACGTCCAGCGAGGCGGGCCATCGACCGGGTTGCCGACCAAGACCGAGCAATCCGACCTCTGGCAAGCCATGTATGGGCGCAACGGCGACTGCCCGATGCCCATCATCGCAGCCGCCAGCCCGGGCGACTGCTTCGACACCGCGCAAGAAGCTTGGCGGATTGCTGTCAAGTACATGACGCCGGTCATGGTCTTGACCGATGGATACCTGGCCAATGGCTCGGAGCCCTGGCGCATCCCCGAGCTGTCGTCCCTCCGTACCACTAAAGTCAGCCACGCCAAGCCGCTCGAAAACGGAGAGGACTTCCTCCCTTACCAACGCAACGACCAACTCGCCCGCCCCTGGGCCGTCCCTGGCACCCCGACGCTCATGCACCGCATCGGCGGATTGGAAAAACAAGAGGGTTCGGGCAACGTCAGTTACGATCCCGACAACCACCAGCACATGATCGAAACGCGGGCAAAGAAAGTTGCTGGAATTGCGGACGATATTCCGTTGCAAGAACTCGATGGCCCAACAACAGGCGACCTCTTGGTCCTCAGTTGGGGAGGGCCTTACGGCGCGTGCGCGACGGCCGTTCACGAGACCCAAGCGGCCGGCAAGTCGGTCTCCCACTGCCACCTCCGCTACCTCCACCCCTTCCCGCGAAACCTGGGGGAGATCCTGAAAAGTTTCCAGACAATCCTCCTTCCCGAACTCAACACCGGCCAGCTTCGGGCGATCCTTCGTTCGGAATTCCTGATCGACATCGTTGGCCTCAACAAAATGCAGGGAAAGCCGTTTAGTGTCGGGGAGATCGTCGAGAAAATCGACCAAGTGCTGGCCACCAGCACCCCCAAAGCGTAGCCTCCCCCAACAAGGCGAGCCGGAAGCGTCAGCGCCCGGAGCATACCATGAGCAGGTTTCGATCGATTGGTTTATTAACAGCGGCGCTGGCGTGGCTGTTTATGGGGGTGAGCTGTGCGTCTGCGGCTGAGGGTGAAGAGAAACCAGACGAGGCGGAGACGGTGGCCCCTTTTGTCCAAATCTGCCCGCTCGACCAAATCTGGGCGTATGACATGCCGGGAACTCGCGATATTCGAGAACTACAAGCGAACAAACTGCCGCCTTCAGGGGATGGCCAACTTGTTGCCCAAATTCGCCGCTCGCTCTCGAAGGATCGGCCTCACGCCTGCCGCCCTCGATCGGTCCCGCGACCATGAACGGGTCCACGTACGGCAATACGAGCGCTGGGGGCCCTTTTTTTTA
>QIKP01000021.1 GCA_003233055.1 Planctomycetaceae bacterium | reverse complement strand
TTGTCTCAGCAGTTCCTTTCCATGCCCGATCGAAGGCCGTTCCATGGGCGACGCTCGTGCGGACGATTGGCAAACCGAGCGTGACATTCACCGCCGCGTGCATGGCGAGCAACTTCAACGCGATGTGTCCCTGGTCATGGTACTGCGCCACCACCGCGTCGTAGTGACCATCGCGCGCAGCGATCATCAGCGTGTCGGCCGGGAGCGGGCCAGCAGCGTCGATGCCCGCGCGTCTTGCCTTTTCGACGGCTGGCGCGAGGATTCGAATCTCTTCATCACCAAACAGCCCTCCTTCTCCCCCATGCGGGTTGAGCGCCGCGACGCCGACCCGTGGCAAATCGCAGCCCAGCCGGCGCATCATGTCGTGAGCCAACTTACACTTTTCGACCACCGCACTGGGGGTGATGGCCGCAAAAATATCTCGCATCGCTAGATGCAACGTCACATGGGCAACCCCTAAGCCGGCTGGCGAGCGATTCGCCACACCAGGGGGGAGGTAGAGCATCATGGCAAATTGAGACGCGTTACAAAGTTCGGCGAGTAGCTCGGTGTGTCCTGGGTAAGGGTGCCCCGCTGCGTGCAAAGCCGACTTGCTGATGGGGGCGGTCACCATCCCATCAATCCGACCGGCCAACGCCAGCTCCGCCGCGAGCCGGATCGCTTGGTAAGCGGCTTCGCCCGACCTGGGGTCGTTCTGCCCCGGGGGGACCTCCAGCAGCGATTCGCTCCCGACTGCCAAACAAGGCATCGTCTCCGAACCAACGGGAAGTTCGCTCGCTTCCTCGGGAGATTCGATCGGGACCACTTCGAACGAGGCGTCGCGGAGCTTGCCTGCTCGGCGGAGGAGGTCGGGATGCCCGATCACCAATGGGCGGCAGACGCGAAAGACGCGCTCGTCCCCCCAGCATCCGGCGATCACCTCAGGCCCGACGCCCGCTCCGTCGCCCATCGTCACCGCTAGCTGGGGCAATCGCTGCAAAGCCATCGTGGATTCACTCCTGGAACCGGGGGCAGGGGAGGGCGGTCCCCCATCCTACTCCTTCTGGAGCGATGGCTGAACAGGCAAACGACCCCTTCTGGGGTAGAAATTCCGGTGATGCCGGTTGTCCTACGGGACGATCGCTGCCACACTGGGGAACTCCGGTGACTTTGTTATTCGGGCAGCTATACTAGAGATTCCTCTCCGAAATGTGTCGGCTTCCGAAGACGCCCCTACAGGATTTGCAGCAATGCCTAAAGCGATGACGTTCTTCGGAATGGCAATAGCCGGCTTGTTTGCGCTTGTATTTGGCCTGGACCTGGCCCTTCGTATTCCTTTTCAGCGGGTCAACGTACTGATCGATATCGGTTTTCTACTCTGCGCCGGCGTGCTCGGCTACCTGAGCTGGAGTACGTTTCGAGAGCTTTGAGCCGACAAGAAATTAGTTGCGGACAACCCTGTTGGCCGTAGTCAAGGTCACCCCCCTAGCCGACGAGCTACGCCTCGTCGGGACCCTTGTCGCCCCGACGAGGCGTAGCTCGTCGGCTATTGCCTTGCCCGCATCCCTTCGCGATTCTTTGCGCTGTTTTGCGCTTTTGCGTCGACCAGCGCTGCTTTTGCCCATGGTTGGTGGTTGGCCGGGGAGAGGACGTCATTCGCCGATGGGGGCAAGGCGGTTCCGCTGGCGCTGTTGTTGGCACCGTCGGGATGCGCGTGAGAGTGCCCCTCCATTCGACCCGCCACGTAGGCAATCGCGATCCCTGCCAACAGCGCCATCGAAAGTTTCCAACGGTCGTGGTGGTGAAATTGCAACTCCGGCAACAGGTCGCTGCCAGCGATACAAAGAAAAACTCCCGCCGAAAAGGCCAGGACCTGCGGCAGTCCCGCCATCAGCTCGCCCCCTTCGAGGGAAAATCCCAAGTAAAACAGCGCGGCACCCGCAGGAATCGCCAGCGAGAACAGGGCGTTGACCACACTGCGAGCCGAGAGCGACCACCCGCTCCGCGCCATCAGCGTGCCGATGGTCATCGCGTCGAAGGGCTTGTGCAAGAAGATCACCAAGAAGACTCCCAGCCCGGGCCAATCCCCACCATGGCTGCCATGGGCAACGCTGGCTGCCAGCGCCACCCCGGCGAGCAAACTATGCAGCGTGAGCCCCACTGCCGCGCCGCTCCAGGTGATGTCATGCACGTGGTCCGAGTGGGGCGGATCGCCATGGCTGCAACCCTGTGCCGTTGCATCGGCCGCCTCTGTGGGAGGGTTGTCGGCCGGCGCATCGTGGTGATGAAAGCAAAAAAACCGCTCGATCAAAAACATCGCGATAAAACCAACGACGAACCAGACCATCAGCGAAAGCAATGCCCCGTGGACTTCTTCGGGAGGCCGGGTGACGGCGCTGGCCAGGGCGTGGGGCAGCATGTGGAGCGTTGCGACGCCAAACATAATCCCCGCCACGAAGCTGACCGCCATTTCCATCCAACGATGCGTCAACTTCATCCATACGGGGATCATCCCGCCGAACACCGACGCAAGGAGTATCAGCACGCAGTAGTAAACAAGCCAAAGCATTCAGGCGAGGCCGCTTCAGCGGCTAGGTAGCAGGAAAGGGCAGGGGAGAGGGTTCATCGGCAGCACAGGGGTTAGTAGTATGGTTGGCATTCCCCCTCATGACAACAGACCACCCGAAACCCAACCATGCGTGCCCTTATCCAACGTGTTCGCCAAGCCTCCGTGACCGTTGCTGGTGAAGTGACGGGCCAGATCGGGCAGGGACAGCTCGTCTTGCTCGGTGTCGGCAAGTCGGATAGCCATCGGGAAGTCGAGTGGATGGCAGAAAAACTGGTCAGCCTGCGCCTCTTCGAGGACGACGCCGGCAAAATGAACCTCTCGCTGGCCGACACCGGCGGCGCGATGCTGGTCGTCAGCCAGTTCACCCTCTATGGCGACTGCAAAAAGGGGCGACGGCCAAGCTTCACGGGCGCCGCGCCCCCTGAGCTGGCCGAAGAACTCTACGAGGCGTTCGTCGACGCCGTGCGAAAGAAGGAGACCCAAGTCGCCACCGGCAGGTTCCGACAGCAGATGGACGTGGCCCTCGTGAACGACGGCCCCGTAACGCTCTGGGTCGAATCGCCGTAATAGTCGAAAGTAGCAATCACAAACAACGTGAACCGGGAGGACTCCAATGCAGGCTCATCTCATGGCCCCATCACTTCGACTTGCTGAGGATCGTGATAGGGCCGCCCTGACATGGATGAATCGGGGGTTGATTCGTGACTCTGGTCGAGGCAGGGAAAACCACGAATCATACGAATTCAACGAATAACGGCTATTCGTTGGATTCGTAAAATTTGTGGTTATCTGTTTCTTTGCGCCTTCGCGTCTTTGCGTGAGGCTTCTTTTCCGGGTGTTGGAAGCCGGCAGCCAATGGTCTCACGCAAAGGCGCGAAGGCGCAAAGGAAGAAAGAAGGGGCCGCAGAGAAGCGCGATGTTTCGATTAAAGAACGCTAATCGGCTCGAATAGCCCCGACCAAGCTTGGTTGAGGGGGCGGGCCGAGGGACAGTGGAAATCGCAAAGCTACCGCGGTAACGATCCGCCATCCGCGCGATAGATGGGCTGCGCTTCTCCTGGCGACGGTAAACCCGCATTCGGTTGAAAACCGGACGACGTAGGAGCTGGCGCGCGCGGATCGGTCTGCCACGGATTGCCTTGCCAAGTCGGTGGGGAACGATCGACCGGCGGCCTGGAGGGTGCGACGAGAGGGCGCCGTTCGGTTTCTGGAAACGTAGGCGACACGACTTGCGGCGAGACAATGCCAGGCGAGACTCGCTGACGGATCGAGTTGATCAGACCTTCCTGGTAGCCCTGCACGCGCTGCAACCGTTCGGCAAATTCCGGATTCCGCAATTCAATCCGCTCCATCACGGCTGGCTCGCCCGCGATCATCACTCCGACGATGGCAAGTTTGGCGTAGGTGCTGAAGTTGGCCCATCCCTTCTTTCCCCATAACTTGAGCGCCGTCCCGGAAGACCTCTTCAGCCGCCACGCGCCCCCTTTCCACTCGACGCTGTAAAGTTCATCCAACAGCAGGTGGGATAGCGCGCCGCAGAAGACCGCACCCGCCTTGAAGTACCGAATCTCGACATCGACGTGGCCACAGAGCAAAAAAGCGACGCCCGCAAAAATCAAGACCGCCGGGATGCTGTGAAACATGCCACGATGCACGCTGAACCGCCCTAACAGCGAAGCCCCCATAAAACGAATAAGGAAATAAAGCACGGCCGTGAGTAAAAGAATTCGGTCGTGGGATATCCCCAAGGCCTGGAAACGATCGACGAGCAGCATCGGGACGAGCGCGGCAGCGAAACCGGTCGACTCGCGAATCGGAATGCCGCTATCGCTGTCGAGGTCGGGCAACATGCCCGACACACCACACAAGCCACCCGCGACGAGGGACGATTCGATCGGCATACCGAGCGCGAGGCCCATGCCGGCGTAACCAACGCCGAGCACCGAGCTAGTCGTGACATGCGTGCGAAAATCAGCCATGGAGAAACGGCAGCGAACAGGGGGGAGCGGGGGGGGACCGACTCCGAAGAGTACGGTTCGTGCCTCGCACCGGCAAGGCCGCTTGGGGATGCTAGCACTGGTGCGATAGCGGGTGGTTGATCTTCGCCCTCCGACGCCCGATCGCTATACTTCCCCATCGCGTGCGCGACTCCCCTGCCAGGGGCCCCTGCTAGCCTGTTCAGCGGTTTTCCTCTCACTGGTCGAATTCGGATGCAGACCTACGATATTCTCATGCTGCTCGTACTGGCGGGCGCGACGCTTTTTGGTTTTGTCAAAGGCCTTGCGTGGCAAGTCGCCTACTTGGCGTCCCTGGTCGTGAGCTATATCGTCGCGGTCAAATTTAGCTCGCGTCTCGCTCCACTATTCGGCAACTCGGAACCGTTCAACCGATTCGTCGCGATGCTCGCGATTTACATCGCCACCTCGTTCGCAATTTGGATGATTTTTCGTGTCGTCGCCGGCACGATTGATCGGGTCAAGCTGAAGGAATTTGACAGGCAAATGGGAGCGCTCATCGGATTCGCCCGAGGGGTGGTTTGGTGCGTTGCGATCACGTTTTTCGCAGCAAGTCTGCTCGAGTCGTACCGACCCACCATTCTTGGATCACGAAGTGGCCACTACATCGCGATCCTTCTCAGCAAAACCCATGCTGTGGTGCCCCAGGAAATGCACGAGGTCATTCATCCCTACGTCGAGCGGATGGAACAAGGGCTCGATCCGAATCGACCGGCCGAGCCGATATGGCCATTGAACGGGCAGGGGGGTGGGTGGCCCATTTCGCTGCCGACTTCTTCCCCGACCAGCGGCCGAGCCCAGAGTCAGCCCCCTGCCGGTACCTCCCCGGCACCTTGGCCTCAGCCCAACGCCCGGGCCGCCCCGAGGGCCCAACCCTCGAGCACTGCAACGCCGTGGCCCAGCAACTGAGAAGGGATGCAGGTAAGGCCGTAGCCGACGAGCTACGCTTCATCGGGGCGACGAGGTTCCCGGTTCCCGACGAGGCGTAGCTCGTCGGCTACTCGGGGCCAACTAACAGGGGTTCTGGAAAAGGCCGTTTTCCCCGGGGAAAACGGCCTCGAAACGAACATAACAGTGATTATCGGACGTTGCCGTGAGCCTCTAGGCAGCTCGCCTCGAGTCACCACCTGCCCCATTACCCAGGAATTAAGCCTCGGCCGGGGTCTCGAGGAATTCCCCGATGCGGCGGAATTTGTCGTACCGCTCATTCAAGAGTTGGTCGGTCGGCTTCTCCGTTAGCTCGCGGAGCGACTTGATGAGATACATCTTGAGGCGGCCCGCCATTTGGTAGTGGTCGCGATGAGCCCCGCCCACCGGTTCCTCGATCACGTCGTCGATGGCGCCGAGCCGCTCGAGGTGTCGAGAAGTCAGTTTCAGGGAGCGAGCGGCATTCGCGGCGTAGTCGTGGCTCTTCCAAAGAATACCGGCACAACCCTCCGGACTGATCACCGAGTAGTAGGCGAATTCGCAAACCGCGACCCGGTCGCCCACACCGATGCCGAGCGCCCCGCCCGAACCTCCTTCGCCGATCACGACACAAATAATGGGCGTCGGCAGTCGCGACATTTCGAGCATGCTCTCGGCAATGACTTGGGCCTGGCCTCGTTCTTCCGCACCGATGCCAGGATACGCACCCGGCGTGTCGATCAGGCAAATGATGGGGAGCCCGTACTTGGCCGCTTTTTCCATCTTTCGCATCGCTTTGCGGTAGCCCTCGGGATGAGCGCAGCCAAAGTAGCATTCGTTGCGTTCTTTGAGCGTCTTGCCTTTGTGGTGGCCGACGACCATGACCTTGTACTCGTCGATCTTCGCAAAGCCGGTTCGTAGCGCGCGATCGTCGCCGAAGAACTTGTCGCCATGCAGCTCGACGAACTCATCGAAGACCAAGTCGATGTAGTCGGTAAACATCGGCCGATCGGGATGCCGGGCAACTCGCACGGTCTGCCATTCGTCGAGATTGGCGTACAGGTCACGAGTCCGATCAACCAGTTCCTTTCGCACGGAACGGAGTTCCTCTCGTGCGCCGGGGGAGTCCTGGTCGACCGCTTCGATCGCGGCGACCCGTTCTTCGAGTTCGTGGAGCGGCTGCTCAAAATCAAGTTGGTAGGAAGTACCAGCCATGCTTGGGTCCTAAAGGGGAATCGGAATTCGGGAGGGTAGCTGAACGGTTTTAAAAAACAAGGGAATCGCTTCTACGCTTTGTCTTCCTGCGTCGGATCCGCCTCTTCGGGGAGTTTAGGCGGCGCGTAGAACAATCGTTGCGAGCGCAGTTCCATCTGGACATCTTTCATGGACGACGGTCGATCGTCCGGATCCTTGGCCATGAGCCGTTTTACAAAAGCGGCAAACTCCGGCGTGATGTTCTTGTCGATAACCGTCAGGTCGGGCGGCTTCGACTTCAGGTGTTTGTTGAGAAGCTCTTGGAAAGAGTTGGCCGTGAAGGGTGGTTTGCCATGAAACAACTCAAACGCAACGCAGCCAAGGCTGTAGATGTCGGCGCGAGCGTCGACGTGCTTCCCGCGAATCTGCTCCGGTGCCATGTAGCTATGGGTCCCCTGCACTTTTGTCTTCCCGCCAAGCATCTTCCCCAACCCGGTTTTGATTTTCCGCGCCAGGTTAAAATCGATCAGCCGAACTTCACTCTTGTTGCTCACGAGAAAATTATCGGGCTTCACGTCGCGATGCACCCATCCGGTCTTGTGCATGTGGGCGAGACCGGAGGCACAGTTGATAAGGATCTCTTTCGCTTGGCACTTGACCAAAGGAGGATTGCTGACGATTTGCTGCTTGAGGTTGGGAGTCTTGAAATACTCCAGCAGCATGTACGCGCCGTTATTGGTTGTTTTGAACTCATAGGTCTTGATGACTTCCGGGTGCTTCAGCGTCTTCCCGACGGTGAATTCGTAGCGAAGTTCCGAAAGCGCTTGCCGGGTATATTTTTCCCCGGGCGGTAGCCATTTCATCGCAAAGAGCGTATTCTCCGACATCGGGCGAACTGCCCAAATTTGATACACCCCTCCGGCACGAATCAAATGGAACATGCGGTAGTTGCCGACGAATTCGTTTGCTGATGCCACGCTCGTTCCTTAGTGGTTAGTGGGGAGCCCGAGCCGGTCCTCTGGATGGCTCCCCGCGTTCTCCTGACCGGCTTTCTCACTTTGGTTAGTTTAGCCAGCCGGTTCGGGGGACGAAAGTCCGTTCCCCCCGCTCTTTCGCTGAAACCGAGAGGAAAACAAGGCAATCATGCGACAAACACTCGGCTTGATCTGGGCGGGGCCCAATACGCTGATGGGGCTCGTCGTCGGAGCCCTCGCAATTCTCACCGGTAGTCGGGCGCAGGTCCATACCGGGGTGCTGGAGTTCCATGGCGGGCTGGCAGGCTGGCTTTTGGAAAAGGCCACCCAGGGTCAGATTTTCGCGGTGACGCTTGGGCACATCGTGATCGGCCTCACGCCTGCCGCCCTCGATCGGTCCCGCGACCATGAACGGGTCCACGTACGGCAATACGAGCGCTGGGGGCCCTTTTTTTTA
>QIKP01000013.1 GCA_003233055.1 Planctomycetaceae bacterium | reverse complement strand
GGCCCTGTGGGGGGCCCACGGGCCTCTACCCAACCAACTGCATCTTAAACAACCCCGTTTGTTGTCCAAACAATGGGGTCCACCTCAGTTTTTCTTGCGCCCGTGGTTGGGTGTTGAATGGAGGCCCTCTTTGCCTGAGAATCGATTCATGCAAATTGTCTTCGCCCACCACCATCTAAATCCTGGAGGAGTCACGCAAGTGATCCTCAACCAGCTCCTTTCGCTGGCAAAGCTTCCCGCCAGAGACCAACCAACACGAGTCGGTGTTCTGTATGGTGGCCGGGCTGAGGGGTGGCCCGCTTCGCTGGAGGCGACTTCGATTCCTTTCGAGGTTCAGCTTTTGCCCCTCCCATCGATCGACTACGACACCGACACTACCGACACCACGAGAGGCAGCGGTCTGGCGAAAGAAGTCTGCTCGCTGCTCGCTCAGGCCGATTTTTATCCAGGCGATACCCTGCTTCACCTGCATAACCATGCCCTGGGAAAGAACGTGGCGTGGACCGGCGCGATTCCGGAGCTAGCGAAACGTGGCTATCGTTTACTCCTTCAGATCCATGATTTTGCGGAGGACTTTCGCCCCGCCAACTATCGCTCGCTCGCGCGCGGATTGGGCACCTCCTCCCCGAAAGAATTAGCCACCTTGCTCTACCCACAAGCCGAAGCGATTCATTACGCCACGCTCACACGCCGCGATGGCGAGCTGCTCCGGCGAGCGGGTCTCCCCGAGAATCGGAGGCATCTGTTGCCGAACCCGGTGGGAGAATTTAGTAGCCTCCCTTCGTTCAGGGACGTCAGCAAGCCGCTGCGAATTCAACTGGGGATTCCAACCGACGCGGAGCTCGTGTTGTACCCGGTCCGCGGCATACGGAGGAAAAATTTGGGGGAACTGCTTCTCCATGCCGCCATCAGTCTCCCTAGCACCTGGCATGCGGTGACCCTCGCGCCGCAGAACCCTGCCGAACAGCCTTCGTACGACCGTTGGAGAAAATTAGCGAAGGAACTCAATCTTCGCTGCTTGTTCGACTGTTGCGGCGCCGGTAAGTCCCCTTTTCTCGATGCGCTGGCGGGCTGCGATCGGCTCCTTACCACCAGCGTGGCCGAAGGCTTCGGCATGGTCTTCCTCGAGGCATGGAAGGTCGGCAAGCCACTATTCGGACGAGACTTGCCAGAAATCACCGAGGAGTTCCGGGAGGCGGGTTTGCAATTCGGCGGGCTTCAGGAGACCTTTCCTGTGCCGCTTGATTGGTTGGCCGACCGGTCGGCGCTGGCCGATGCGATCCGCCTGGCCTACGATTGGGCCTGTGGAAATTACGGCGAGGCCCCGGCTGCGACGGTCGATCTTGAGATCCGCGAAATCCTGGCGGGCGAAACGATCGACTTTGCCCTGCTGCCGAGTCCATTTCAGGAAAGCATCCTTCGCCATGTGGCGAACGATCCTGCATCGTCTCGCCAAAGATTGGCATCCTACAACCCGGGAGGGGAGAGCCCCGACGCTTCCAACCAGCCACCCGACGCTTCCAACCAGCCAATCGAGGCGAACGCCCAGATCGTTCGCTCCGCCTATTCATTAGAGACCATCGGCTGGCGATTGCGCGAGGTTTACGCATCCCTGGCCCGATGTCGAGCGGCTGGCGAGCCGGAACCGTTGCCTTACGGTGAGTCGATCCTCCACCATTTTTTGTGCATACAACGGTTGCACCCCATTCGTTTCGAATGATACGCTCCTAGTCCGACCGCTACGCGGCCCGCGTGGCGGACCGGTAAGAGGGCCCTTGGAAGGAGTGATCCCCACTTTAGATCTCATGTCCCACACTGAAATCATCCGCCGACTCACGGAGCCGCTCGAACCCATGCCGACGGAGATGGAGGCTCGCTGTGCGCCGATCGAGGGTCTCCGTGCGCTCTTTTTTGACGTCTACGGGACACTTCTCATCAGCGCCAGCGGCGACATTAGCCTCACGAGCGGAGCGGGCCAGGGGGGGGCCATCGGTGAGGCGCTCGCCTCCGTGGGAATCAAGTTCACCGGACCGGCGGATGGCGCGATCGACCTCTTTCGCTCGACCATTGGCCAGCGCCACGCGGAATCGTCGGCCCCTTACCCTGAGGTAGAGATTCGCGAAGTCTGGGAACAGGTTCTCCATGGTTTTCAGAAGCACGGGTGGATCCCCCAAATCCCAGCCGATATCGAACGCATGGCCATCGAGTACGAGATGCGCGTGAATCCTGTCTGGACGATGCCTGGAATGGAGGCCTGCCTGGAAACGATTCGCCATGCCGGGCTGCCCCTTGGCATCGTGAGCAATGCCCAGTTTTTTACACTCGAGCTATTTCCAGCGCTCGTGGGTCAGACGCTCGGCGAGTTGCGATTTTCCGAGGATCTCTCCATCTGGTCGTACGAACATGGCGAAGCCAAACCAGGAAGGCATCTGTACGACCTGGCGGTCGGGGTCGCCGCAGCGCGAGGTCTCGCGCCAAGCGAGATTCTCTACGTCGGCAACGACATGCGTAACGACATCGCGCCAGCCACCCAGGTCGGATTTCGGACCGCCCTCTTCGCCGGGGACGCCCGCAGCCTACGTCTGCGGAGAGGCGACCCGCTCGCTCGTGGTGTGACGCCTGACGCGGTCGTGACTGATTTACGGCAAATTCCGGCCCTCTTTCGGCTGGCCGATGCCTGAGAGGGGAGTCCATCCCGCACGATGGGTTCGCCTTTGGCGGCTCTGATCGGGCCTACTCGTCTGGCCGAAGTATGCTATAGAAAACCCCTGGCCCTTCCCTCCTCCTCCCCACTGCTTATTTCATGGCTGCTATCGGGCACAACATCGGTTTCGTTGGAACTCGCTTTGCGGGAACCGACGGCGTTTCGCTGGAAGCGGCGAAGTGGGCGAAGATATTGTGGGACCATCGCCACGTGAGCCACTGGTATGGAGGCAAGCTCGACACGAATCGCGAGATCAGCATGGAGGTGGCGGAGGCCTACTTCGGGCATCCCGATATCCAGTCGATCAACCGAGCCTGTTTTGGGAAATTGACTCGCGACGCGGACGTGACGCATCGCATTTTGTCGATTGCCAATCACCTGAAGCACACGCTCTACGACTTTACGAATAAATTCAATATCGAAATCTTGATCGTACAAAATGCGCTGACGATCCCGATGAACATTCCTCTCGGGGTCGCGCTGACGATGTTCATCGCGGAGACTGGTTTCCCGACCATCGCCCACCATCATGATTTTTATTGGGAGCGTGATCGGTTTAGCGTGACCTCTTGTGGCGATTTTTTGCAGATGGCCTTCCCTTGTGCGCTTCCATCGGTGCAGCATGTCACGATCAATTCGGAGGCGCAGCGAACGCTTTCCCATCGGCGGGGGCTTTCGTCCATTTTGATCCCCAACGTGCTCGACTTCGATAGCGAGCCCCCAGCGATCGACGACTACAACAGCGACTTCCGCGAAGCGATTGGGCTCAGGGAAGAGGATATTTTATTCCTGCAGCCGACACGAGTCGTGCCGCGAAAAGGCATCGAACATGCAATCTCCTTGATCAGCGCGCTCAACAATCCGAGATGCAAACTGGTGATTTCCCATGAGTCGGGCGACGAAGGGGACGAGTACCTCCACGCTTTGCAAGAGATGGCCGAACACCAAGGGGTTGATTTGGTTTACATCCCAGACCGGATTGGCGAAGAGCGGACCGAAAACGAGAAAGGGGAGAAGGTGTACCTCCTCGCCGATGCCTACCTGCACGCCGACTTCATTACCTATCCCAGTCTGTACGAGGGGTTCGGCAACGCCCTGATCGAGGCCTTTTTCTATCGAAAGCCTGCCCTCGTCAATCGCTATTCTATTTTTGTCAGCGATATTGAGCCGCGGGGATTCGACGTTATTACCATGAACGGCTACTTAACTCGAGAGGTCATTGGCAAGGTGAAGCGAGTGATTGACGATTCCGAGTACCGCGAAAAGATGGTCCACGAAAATTACGAGCTTAGCAAACGATTTTACAGTTACGCCGTACTGCGACGCAAACTGAGGATCCTAATCACCAACCACACGGGCATGGATGATCTGTAGGCAATCGCATCGGCGCGATTCGTTTTGCGGAGCGACGTTGGACCATGCCACCTTCCGGCACTGGCTGTTACAATAGGCACTTCACCCAAGGAGTGCCCGTGTCCGTTGATCTCTCCGCTGGCGTTCTGTTGCGGCGTCTTGAAACTCTCTATCCAGGAGTCGCTACCGAAGTCGCGACCGCGATTCAATCGCTGGTGGACGAACAGGTGGTTGGCAACAACCGAGGCGGCGATCGGCCCTGGAACGAACAGGACGTGGTCCTCATCACCTACGCCGACCAGATTCGTTCTTCGGGGCAATCCCCGCTGGCGACCCTCGGCGAATGGCTCAGCGAGACCAGCCTTGATGGTCTGTTTTCGGTCGTCCACTTGTTGCCTTTTTATCCCTACTCATCGGACGATGGTTTTTCGGTGATCGACTATCTTCAGGTCGATCCTGAGGTGGGAGATTGGGACGATATCGCCCGACTCGGTGAGCAGGTCGATTGGATGTTTGACTTTGTCCTCAACCACCTTTCTAGGAAGAGCGACTGGTTCCAAAAGTACCTTGCCGGTGAGTCGCCTTTCGACCGGTTTTTCATCGAGGCCGACCCGTCGTCCGATCTGTCGGAAGTCGTTCGCCCCCGCAGTTCCCCTTTGCTGACAGGAGTCGAAACCAACCGGGGACCACGACACGTCTGGTCGACGTTCTCGGACGATCAGATCGATCTGAACTATGCCGAACCGGAGGTGTTATTGCGGATGCTTCGCGTCTTGCTTTCGTATGCGAGCCAGGGGGCAAGAATCCTCCGGCTCGACGCGGTCGCTTTTTTGTGGAAAGAGAAGGGGACCAACTGCATGCACCTCCCGCAAACGCATGAAGTGGTCAAGCTGATGCGCGACGTGGTGACGGCGGTTTTTCCGGGGACGTTGATTCTTACCGAAACCAATGTCCCCCATGAGGAGAACGTTCGCTATTTTGGCGAGGGTGACGAAGCCCACCTCGTCTATCAGTTTAGCCTGCCGCCGCTTCTCCTTGATGCGTTCGTCCATGGCGATGCGGTCTATCTTCGCCAATGGCTCGAGAAGCTTGCTCCGCCACCGCCGGGCTGTACCTTTCTGAATTTCACAGCAAGCCATGACGGTATCGGCGTTCGTCCCCTCGAGGGGCTCGTTCCGCAGAAGCGTTTCGAGGGAGTCATCGACGCGGTTCGCGCCCGTGGTGCGCTGGTGAACACGCGGCGCAACGCGGCGGGCGACCAGGTGCCTTACGAGCTGAACATCACCTACGTCGACGCCTTGTCACCGAAGGCAACCGAAGAGGCCTCCTGCAAGGAGATTCACGCCCGACGGTTCTTAGCCTCCCAGGCGATGATGCTTGCGATGCCCGGCATCCCGGCGGTCTATTTCCACAGCCTGGTCGGCACGCGCAACGACTACCAAGGTGCCGAGGCCTCCGGGATCCATCGGCGGATCCATCGGCACAAATACCAACGGGAGGAACTGGAGAAACATCTGGCCGAGAAGGAATCGCTTGCGTCGATGATCTACGAAGGCTACCAGCGATTGCTTCTCCTCCGAAAGGATCATCCAGCTTTTCATCCCGACGCGCCGTTTCGACTCATCGATGGAGCGCCCAAGGAGTGCCTTGTTTTCGAGAGAGTAAGCCTCGATGGAAAAGAGCGGATTTGTGTCTTGGTGAATTTTGGCAACCCACCCTCGGAAGAGTGGGACCACTTTTTCGCCTCCACTTTCAAGGGTTACCGAAATCTCTTGACCGGCCAAATCGAGGCGTCAGCGCCGAGGCCGGGCGAATGTGTCTGGCTCTTGGGTGAATAGCCGCTGAGGGGGGCAGGCTGGTATAGTGGGTGGAGCGTCGGTTCCTACGAGTGCCTCGCCTCTGAATGCCTCGCCTCCTCGCGATTCTACTCCTCCAACCGCAAGGTACCACGTGCCTGACTTCGCACAATACGGACCGATTACGACCCTTCACGAGTTGGGTACGGTTCATTCCGATGAGTTGGAAAAAAAGCTTCACCAGTCGGTCGTCCACTCGCCGATTGGCCTAGTGCTACCGATCACTGCGTCCGACATGCGAGAGGCCCCTTTTGCGCGCATCGCCGAAAAACTGACCAAGGCGACGTTTATCGACACAATCGTGATCGTGCTCAACCGTGCCGATTCGGTCGACGACTATCGCGACACCCATGCGATAACGGAGCAGCTTGGCGATCGGGCTCACCTCTTGTGGACGGATGGCCCGCGTGGGAAGGGACTTTACCAGGAATTGGCCAACGCAGGTTTCGATGTTTCTCGGCCAGGGAAGGGGCGAGCCGTTTGGTCGGCTTTCGGCTACTTGCTCGCTGACCCGAAGATCAAGACGTTTGTATTGCAGGATTGCGACATCGTCAATTACGGGAACGACATGCTTATGCGTCTTTGCCTGCCGATGGCCCATCCGAGCCTCGACTTCGATTTCTGCAAAGCCTACTACGCTCGTTGCACCGATCGCATGCATGGCCGCGTTGCGAGGCTGCTGATGACGCCGGTCACGCGCGCAATGATTTCTGTTCTCGGGAACGACAAATTCCTCGTCTTCGTTCGGAGTTTTCGTTATCCGCTGGCGGGGGAATTTGCGGTCTCCGCGACGCTCGCGCGGTCGAACCGAATTCCGTGCGATTGGGGTCTGGAAGTCGGCACTCTGGCGGAGGTGTTCCGCAACACCTCCCCCAAGCGGGTTTGCCAAGTCGACTTGGGTCGCGCCTACGAACACAAGCACCAGCCCCTGTCGCTCGACGATCACAACCAAGGGCTCATGGGAATGGCAAGCGACATCCTCACGAGCATCTTCCGCACGCTGATGAGCCAGGGAATGGTCATCAATCGGGGGCATCTGCTCTCCATCCGCAACAGCTACGTTCGACTTGCCGAGGATGCTGTTCGCCAGTACCACGCCGACGCTCTGATGAACAGCCTGAAGTTCGATCGACATGGCGAGGAACGGACTATTGAGGCGTTTGCCAAGCAAATCACCGCGGCAGGGGAGGCGGTGTTTGATCATCCTTCGGGTGCGTCCGCGCTCCCGACGTGGACACGGGTGGTTGCCGCTTTACCTAATTTTCCCACGCGACTTCGCCAAGCGGCCGAGGAAGACCGGGCGGAGTATGTTTAGCGATTCCGGGAAGGGGAACGCTAATCGGCACGCCTCTAGTCCCGACCCGGACCTCCGACAATTGATTTGCCCGGGCGGCGAGATAAGATAGGGGGGAGCAAAAGCGACTTCTTTCCTGTTCGCGTAGTAGAAGCATCAGGAGAGACGCGGGGCTTTTGTGCCTGCCGGGGATGTGGCGGAATTGGCAGACGCGCTGGATTTAGGTTCCAGTTCCTTTACCGGAGTGCAGGTTCGATTCCTGTCATCCCCACTGATTTGGATGGTCGGTTCCTCGAATAGAGGGCAGCGATCCTTCGGATGTCATGCAGCTTCCTTGAGAGGGATTTTCTTATGCTACGCAAAATAGGGCTCTGCTTACTCGTCGGTTTCTTCGTACTCGGTACGGGCCACTCGGCCCTGGCCTTCAAGCAGTTTTATGACCAGTGGGTCGAGAGGTACGTCGACGAAAGTGACGAATCGGACGAAAACAAAGAATTCATCCAAGTCGTGACGGGCAAAAAAACGAAGTGCCTTGTGTGTCACCGAGGAAAAAAGAAAAAAAATCGCAATGCCTATGGCCGGCATTTCGCGGAACTCTTGACCAAAGAGGACAAGAAAGATACCGAGAAAATTGTCGAAGCACTCCGGCAGGTCGGTGCCTTGCCAAGCGATCCCGAAGCGGACGAGGAGACGGTCGTGACTTTTGATGAGTTGATCGCCAAACGCCAGTTGCCCGGCGGCGACCTGGAAGACCTGCAACAAGAACCGGAAGCAGAGGAAGGAAAAACCACGAATCACGCGACTCAAGGGAAAAAGGAGTGACCGACTCCGCCGTCTTGGTGGAACGCCCCCCGACCAAGCTTAGCCCCGGGCTACGGGCAGGAGTCTTGACCTACCTTTGTCCTGCCGGGAAGGTTCCTCGGTTGACAGAAGCGTCCG
>QIKP01000053.1 GCA_003233055.1 Planctomycetaceae bacterium | reverse complement strand
TCGGCAAGGCGTTAAATGCCGTTACCTCCGAAGATGCTGCAGGCTGGTTCGCCCATGATGGATACGGAACATGCAAATGTTAAACGCTCTAGATAAATGAGAAGTTACTCTCTATACGGTGGAGGGGTGGCGAATGTTCAGTTCTGGGATAGGCTCTTAGTTAGTCGGCAAGGCCCCGATAGGCCATCAATGTGACTGCCATGTGACTGCCCATTTGTTCTGAATCCGTTCCGAGTGGCTTTTTAGAGAAGAAGAAACTCCGAAGAGAAATCGTCGCAAGTCGTTTGATCGTAAGTAGCCGAGACCGGACTCGAACCGGTACGGGGGTTACCCCCCACTGGATTTTAAGTCCAGAGCGTCTGCCAATTCCGCCACTCGGCCTGGTTGCATTTCGGGGTTACCGAGTTACTTCGAGGTTGCTCCCTTGGTGACAGCCAGCAGGAAGGAGGGCTTGAGTGCCTCGAAGGTGAGTTGTTCGAGTTGCTCGGTACCCCGGGCGATGCTGACCATCCAAACCTCGACGTTATCGCCTTCTTTTCTGAGCGATTGCCGCAGATCGCTCAGGCTATCGATGCTCGTGAGGTTCACGACCAATCGCCCTCCCGGTCGCAGGCGGTCGAAGGCGGCCGTCGCGATGCGGAGGACTTCTCGCCCGGCACCCGCGACAAAGACCGAGTCGGGATCGGGCAGGTTGGCCCATGCCTGGGGCGCGGCCCCCAGTACGGCCTGGATATTTTCGACACCAAATCGTTTTGCATTTTCCTGGATCAAGGCATGGTCTTCGAGATCCCGTTCGATGGCATAGATTTTTCCTTCGGCCGCAAGCTGCGCCGCTTCGATGCTTACCGACCCACTGCCGGCCCCGACATCCCAGACAACGCTTCCGGGGCCGATGTTGAGCTGCGCGAGGGCGAGTGATCGGACTTCGGCACTGGTCAAAAGCCCCGCCTTGGGTCGCGACTGCAAGAAGGCCTCGTCAGGGTTCCCAAAGAGGCGTTGCCCGACGGCGTCGCGAGCTTGGTCGGGAGCGTCTCGCTGGCGCACCAAGATCATCACATTGAGGGGTTCGAACGATTGTTTGGCGATTTGTTGGACCGACGCCTTGGTGACGCGCTCGTTGCGCGCTCCGAGGTTCTCGCAGACAAACGCATCGAAGTAATCGATTCGGCGGTCCACCATCGCCTGGGCGACATCGTTTGGGCCGACTTGATCGGTAGTGAACAGGCCTACTTTTTCCGCCGTCCGAATCTTTTCGACGACCGCCTCGAGTGAGTGGTTGGCGAGATTCGTCAGGTAGGCTTCGTCCCAACTCTCCATCACCCGCGCAAAGGCAAGCTGCATGCTGCTGACATGGGGAATGACCTCGAATCGGTCCTTGCCAAACTCCTCCGTGAGGTAACGGGCCAGCCCGTAGAACATCGGATCGCCAAAGACCAGGATAACGGCCTGGAGATTCTCGGCCGACTGAATCTGTTCGGCGAGTTCGACAAGGTCGCCCGTCAACACGATCCTTTTACCCTTGACCGAATCGGGAAGCAGTACCAGCGATCTTTCCGAACCGAGCAGCACCTCCGCACGGGCGATCCGCTCGCCTACCGCTGGGGAAACGGCTTGGAGCCCATCGTCACCGATGCCAATGATCGCGATCTTGGACATAGGTAAAGTCGCCCGTTGTGGAGGGTTGGTTGCCCGATATCCGGCCGTTCGGTTAGGGCAACTCCCAATCTACCACTGACCACCAACCACTGACAACGGACCACCACGCCACTACTCGGCCACGTAGCACCGGAACGAATGGTGATCGAGAAGGATAGGCGAGGAGTTATCGAGCGTCGGACCGTCGGCATGGGGGTAGATGTCGCCCGGAGAATCGGCTGCGGTGTCGATCAGGAGCCGCCAATTGGTAGCCAGGGCAGGCTCGGGGACCAAAAACTGCTGCGGGCTGCCCCCCGAGTGCATCATGATTAGGACGGAGCGGGCGGCCGGGTCGTTGATCCAGCAGTCCCCAAGCAGGCAAGTGAGGCTGTGGAAGGTATTTTCCCAATCGATCGCCTGTCCTTCCACGCCATACCAACCCAGATCGGGGATTTCGCCTGGCCGGCTTGCGGTACCGGTGAGGAATTTTTGTCGCCGCACGACAGGCTGGGAACGCCGAAAGGCAACCAACCCGCGGAAGAACCGCAGCATCTCCTCGTTGCGCTCTACCAGCCGCCAATCGAACCAACTCGTCGCGTTATCCTGGCAGTAGGCGTTGTTATTTCCCCGCTGGGTTTTCAACACCTCATCGCCGGACGAAACCATCGGCACCCCTTGGCTCAACAGGAGCGAGGCGAGCATGTTTTTGGCCTGGCGGTGTCGCAGGTCGACGATGGCCTTGCGCCGAGTCGGCCCCTCGACCCCGTAGTTGGAGGAATAGTTATTGTTGTCGCCATCTCGATTCTCTTCGCCATTGTCGAGATTGTGTTTCCTCTCGTAACTCACCAAGTCATTCAGCGTATACCCGTCATGGGAAGTAATGAAATTGATGCTGTGGTACGGATTTCGCCCGCTCGGCTTATACAAATCGCTCGAACCCGCCAGCCGAGTGGCCATTGCCCCCGTCACGCCGAAGTCGCCCCGCCAGTAGCGGCGGATGTCGTCTCGGTAGTGCCCGTTCCATTCGGCCCAACGAAAATCGGCAAACGAACCGACCTGAAATGCACCGGCCGCGTCCCATGCTTCGGCGATTATTTTGGTGTCGGCCAACATCGGGTCTTCGGCAATCAGTTCTACCATGGGGGGATTCGGCACCAATTCGCCCTGCCGATTGCGACTCAAGATCGATGCTAAATCGAATCGAAAGCCATCCACATGGTAGTTGTAGACCCAGTGGCGAAGGCAGTGGAAGATCATCTCCCGGACGATCGGGTGATTGCCGTTCACCGTGTTGCCACAGCCTGAGTAGTTTTTATAGCGTCCCTCGGGGTCGAGCATGTAGTAGACATCGTTTTGCAGGCCCTTGAACCCAAAGGTCGGTCCTTGCTCGTTTCCCTCGGAAGTGTGATTGAAGACCACGTCGAGAATCACTTCGATACCGGCTGCGTGGAGCTCGCGCACCATGGTCTTGAACTGATCGACCTGGGCTCCCGGCTTCGTCCCTTGCATGTAGCCACGATGGGGGGCGAAGAACGCCATCGGGTCGTAGCCCCAGTAGTTGCTTCGCCGGGGCTTCGAGCCATCGCTGCCTGCGAGCGGAAACTCGTGGATCGGCATTAGTTCCACGGCCGTCACGCCGAGCGATTTCAAGTAAGGGATTTTTTCGATCACACCGAGATAAGTGCCCGGATGTTCGGCACCAGAGCTGTCACTCTGAGTGAGACCCCGAACATGCATCTCGTAGATGATGGTTTCCGACAAGGGCCGCTTCAGGTGCCGGTCACCTTGCCAGTCAAAGTGATCGTCGACCACCACACACTTCGCGGGGCGTGTGATGCCATCGCTCGAACGCTGAAACTTGCCAGCAAGAGCGCGGGCGTAAGGATCGAGGAGCCTCGCCTTGGAGTCGAATCGTAACCCTTTCTGCGGCTCGAAGGGGCCATCGACTTGGTAGTGGTAGAGCGCACCGGCACGGACACCTGGAACGAAAACGCTCCAAATGTCTCCCCATCGGTCCGTCGTTGGGTCCAGCACAACGACCTTCTTCGGCTCCCGGTCACTGACTCGATCGTAGAGCAACACGCGCAGAGCGGTAGCCGACTTGCTATACACCACAAACTGCACACCATCGTCATGCAGGAGCGCGCCGTAAGGCAAGGGATAGTTAAATTGAAGCGTACGGTGGGGGGGGGACGGCTTTGGCATTACCACGCCCGCAGCAGGGGCGATTAAGGAGGGGCTCTCGGTAAGCATGGAGTCCTGGTGGCAAAGGGCGAAAACGAAGAACGGCAACACCGCAACCGAGGTGGGCGGGTGCACACCTCTGACGGAACCTTCTTCGGCCATCGCGACCAGGCAACTTCACTAGAGCGATCATCGTACCGCAGAGCTTCGCCCGCCAGTATGGCTCGCCCCGACCGAATTACCCGAGTCGCCCTATTCTTCCCAAATGGCGGAACATCCCTCGTGATGCGGTCTCCCGTGGCCCTGCTGCCCGGCCTTTACCTGACCTGAATGGAATCGCGCCGAGCCGATCGAGGCCTTCCTGCCAAAGCGTATTGCCAATCGACAGCTCTCGATTCGGGATTTTTAGATCCTAGCGGGTAATTCCGGAAGGACTCCTACGTGCCTCGGAGTCCGTAGCTTCCATTTTTCAGTAACCGGACCCTTCTACCTATTGGAGTCTTTTCGTCCGATTCGATACAATGGGCCGACGTTCCTTCCGTTCGGAATTCCTACCTTTGGATTCACTGTGCCTGATGCCTCTCCTGGGACAAAGGTTGTCCCCGACACCAACACCGACGATGTCCCTGCTGCGCATCTGGCCGATTTACAGGTGATGCTGGAGCAGGAGATTCCCATGTGTGCCCAGATGGGGATTCGGGTTGTCGAACACGATCAGGGGAGGCTGGCGGTCTCGATGCCGCTCGGGCTTAACCGAAACCACCAGCAGACGGCCTTCGCTGGCAGCCTCAACGCACTTTGCACGATCGCCGGCTGGGGGACGCTCTACCTGCTCCTTCGCCGGTTGAATCGCAAGGGAAACATCGTTATCCGGCGCAGCAGCATCCGTTACCATCAGCCGGTGGTGGCGACCGAGGTGGTTGCCCGCTGTCTGCCGGTCGAAACCATGGCCATCGACCACTTCGCCGAGATGCACCTGGAAAAAGGACAAGCAAAGCTCGATGTCGTCGTCGAGATCCCCGGCAAGGACCGCACCGCGGTTACTTTCTCCGGATCGTACGTGGTCAACCAGGAGCCACGTGAATAGTTCCCGGGTGGCCCATTGACGACGGGGCTAGCCCGATCGCAGCCTCTTCCCTACCGCAAGAACCCGATGTTGAAGCTGAAGACTTGCAGGTCGTCGGTGTCGGCACGAGCGACGGGCACAGCAAAGTCGAGCGCAATCGGCGCGGGGCCCAGGGCGGGGACCGTGATGCGAAGGCCGACACCCGGCGCAACGCGAAAGTCGTCGAGGGCGACCGAAGGTGCCACGGTGCCAAAGTCGCAGAAGACCACGCCACGGAGCATGTCGTCCGCGGTAATCGGAAACAGGTACTCGACCGAATTGATCCAGCTAAACTCGCCACCAACCTGCACTCCATTCGAGACAGGCGACGCTCCTCGGAAGTCAAAACCACGCATTGTCGAAAATCCACCAGCAAAGAACTGGTCGTAAACCGGCGTGTTGCTGCCGCTCAATTGGAGCTTGGTGGTAGCGCTGAGCACGTGCCGACCCGAATGGTCAGGACGCTCTCGCATGAGGAAGTATTTCCGGAAGTCAAATCCTCCCCGCGGGTAGTCGAAAGTCCCGACGACCGCCTCGCCCCAGACTTCAAGATAGTGCCCCTGCGTTGCAAGGAAGGTGTTATCGCGAGTGTCGTTGATCACCGACGCTCGGAAACCATGCAGCGAGTTGTCGCCCAACACTTCGGCCAGTTGAGGTTCCGCAGCATTCGACGGGTTGCCGATGTTCACTCGTTCGCCTCGATAGGAGAAGGAGGTCGAGACATCACTTTGCACCCACTGGTAGCCAAGTGAAGCCCGGACACCCAGGCGTTGCTCGTTCCAGTCGTTGAATCGGCGATCAAAGAACGAACCACCAAGCCCTAAGCTGACGGGGGTTCCCATGAGGAACGGCTCTTGAAAGTTGACGAGGTAGCGCTGCACCTGCGAGCCAGGTGCCGCTTCGATGCGAAACCGCTGCCCGGCACCACGCCAAGCGGTCCCATCGACAACATCTTGCCAGCTCGACGGGGGCCGTCGCCAATCGAAGTTGCGTTCATCAAGTAGAATCTGACCGACAATGCCGGCGTCGGAATTGATGCCCACCCCCAAGAGAAATCGACCCGTCTGGGTCTCTTCCAAGTCGACGTAGACGTCAACCGCTGGGTCGGTGAATTGTGCCGTTGGCAATCCTTGTAATCCTGGGCCGATCCCTTCGTGGACCGGGAAGGGAGTGATGAGCGAACTGGGAGGTAACTGGCCCGCCGCAGGTGGTAATCCTGGAGGGGGGATATTTTCCACGTACTGGGCCGGTCTGACGAAGCCTCCGCCGTGGACCACCGATTGCGGGCCGGTCGCTTGCACCATGGTCCCGCCAACGTCCGTCGCGCGGGCGGTCGCTCTGCTTGCTTCGTTTCCAGAGGTCCAGCCAATCGAGGACCTCGCGCCACCGGGAGACTGTCCTCGATAAACGATGGGTGTCGGCTGAACCTGTGGCTGGTAAGGATTGGTGGAGTCGACCGACAGGCGGCTGTAAGCCTTGTTCTCTTGTCCTCGCTCGTTCCCCCAACCGAGCGGCGGCTTTCGCACTACATGCACTTTCGGTGAACTCACGATAATTTCTCGACCCGAATCACTGCGCCGTTCGGGCACAGGACTGCTTTCGCTCGCCTTCGTCTTTTGCGAGTCGCTCGAGGTTATTTTCTCGATGTGTAAATGGACGTCCATGAGCGAATCCTCCACCGACGAGAGCACCGGATGTCGGACTTCGTAGCTTCCCGATTTGCCGGCGACTTTCGTGACAGGAACTGCTTCGGGGCTTTGCCCTCTCACAACCGGCTGCTGGTTGGCCGAGAAGTAGCCGTCGTCCGATTCGGGGATTCGGAACGAGATTTTTGGAAAGATATTCCTGGCGGCATCGGCAAGGAAAAGGCTACTCGCTTGCAACCGCCGTTCGCTGGCACGGACTTCCCGGATGTCGATAATTTCACCCGGCTTGATCGACAAGCGATTCAGCGCCGTTTGGATCTGCGTATGCGGATTGTCACCGCCGATGTGGACAAAGACGCGCCCCACGCGGAATCGTTTTCCTTCATTAATGGTGTAAACCAAGTCGACTTCGCCCGGCTGTTCCAGGTAGCGAACAGAGGGCTTGATGTCGGTAAAAACGTAGCCACGGCTTCCGTAAAGCTCTTTGAGCCATTCGACATCGCCGGTCACCTTCGCCCGCTCAAACGACTCTCCCCCCGGCAGTTTGAATCCAGCGCGAAGGTCCTTGGTGGCAAAGAGTTCGTTGCCGACGACCGAGACATTGCGTACTCTCGATCGAGGTCCTTCGTGAATAACGAATCGGATGGTTGCCCAGGTTTCTTGATCATTCCAATCGATGACTCGCCCCACTTTAGCCTGGAAAAACCCATACTGTCGGTAGTAGTCGGTCAGACGCACCAGGTCGGATTGGATCGTTTCGTAGTCGACGTAACCCTTAAATACGCGGGCAAAACCAGGCTTTGTCTGGACCTTCGTTTTGAGCTGCCCGCTACTGGCAAAAGAATTCCCCTCGAATTTCACGCTCCAGATTTTTTGCGACTTCCCCTCGTTGATGGCGTACACCACGCCGCTATCGGTCGAGTCCGTTCCCTCCACCACCGTTACCTGAACGCGGTTAAACCCGTTCTCCGCGTAGAGCGCTGCGATCCTTGCTCGGCCTTCCTCAACGGCATAAGGGCTAATCGCCCCGCCGACTTTCAGCCCGGTCTCCTTCGCGAGCTTCTTGTCGCGAATTTTATTGTTGCCCAGGTACTCGATGTAGCGAATCGTCGGGCGCTCGGTAACACGAAAGATCACCACGCGTCCCTCTGGAGATGACTCGGTATAGGTCTCCACGCTCACAAACCATGGAAGCGAGTGAAGTTTCTTGACATCCCGCTGCAAGAGTTGTGGATCGTAGGGCCGACCGATGCGGGTTTGCAGTTGCGAGAGCACCTTGCTCGCGGGAATATGCCGGGCCCCTTCGACACGAATGGCCGCCACGAGTTGGTCGGTTGCGGTAAGGGAGAGCCCCGAGGGTGCCACCGGCTTTTCTTTCTTCGAGAAGAGAGTCCCCCCCGGATTGCCGCCCGCACCTCGCGATCCGCTTTGGGCGTGCAGCCGATCCGCTGCGCAGCACCAAGCTATCAGGGCAAGCAGCGCGATGCGCGCGCAGCCCAACACGATGTCGGTTCGTCGTTCGAGGCAGCTTTTCGTGGTTGCCATGCAGGGAAACTCGTCAAAGAAGAATTCGCCAGTACTGATTCCCCCCCTCTCTTATTTGCTCGCGAAAAGCTCGCGTATTCAGAGCGGGGCACCCCTTCGGGCGGGCCAGAGATACAGAAATCCTCGTCCGTCGGCAAGACAGATTCCGCGACGCGAGAGGCTACTTCAGGGGCCAAAATTGCCAATGACCGTCGCACGGGCGTCGCTTCGCGAGCAGACCCCTCAGAATTCGCTATCGCTCGAGGCATAGCTAGCAAACTCTTCGTGCGGTTGCGGGGCGGCATTGGTGAACCGGGTGAAATCGTGCAGCCAGGTAAGCTTCACATCGCCGGTGGGACCATTTCTCTGCTTGCGGATCAAGAGATCCGCCTCACCACGGACCCTTTCGCGGTCTTCATCGTTGGTCTGGTAGTATTCGTCGCGGTGGATAAACATCACCACATCGGCATCCTGCTCGATCGCCCCTGACTCACGGAGGTGGCTGAGCTGCGGCTTGTTGTCGCGCGTTGCCTCGACTTGCCGATTGAGCTGTGCGAGGCAGAGGACGGGCACTTCAAGTTCCCTCGCGAGACCCTTGAGGCGTCGGGCGATCTTAGAAACCTGCTCCTGCCGGGGGTCTTTCGAGCTATCGGGCTCAATGAGCTGCAAGTAATCGATGACAATCAGCGCGAGCCCATGCCGCCGCTTAAGTCGGCGAGCAGCAGCAGCGATTTCGGTCATCGTGCGGCTGGGGGAGTCATCGATGTAGAGCGGCGAGGCGCTGATCTCGTTGGCTGTGCGGATCAACAGGCCACTCTCTTCATTGGTGATATGTCCGTTGCGCAGACGGTGGCCATTGACTTTGGCCCGGGAGCAAAGGAGTCGGTCGCCCAATTCAAGCTTCGCCATTTCTAGGCTGACAAAGAGTGTCGGCTGCTGGCAGTCGATGGCGACATGCTCGACCATGTTCAGGGCCAAAGCTGTCTTCCCCATACTCGGCCTAGCGGCGAGGATCAAAAGCTCCGACTTGTGGAGCCCACCGGTCATCTCATCAAAATCGTCGAAGCCAGTCTCCACCCCTCCGAAGGCATGGTCCTGCTTCATCCGGGCGTCGATTCTCGCGAGGGCTTCATGGAGCACCTCACGAAGAGACGACACCTGCCCGGTTCCCCTTTCTTCCAAGATCGAAAAGACTCTTTCCTCGGCTCGGCTTAGCATGGCCCGCGACTCGACGGTAGGATCGTACGCGTCGCGTAGTATGTCGGTGCTAGCGAGGATGAGTGAACGGAGGGTCGCCTTCTCGCGAACGATCTTCGCGTAGTATTCGGCGTGAGCTGCTGTGGGAACAGCTGCCCCTAACTCGGCGAGGTAGGCAGCCCCCCCCGCCAATTCATAGTCCCCTGCGTCGCGAAGGTGCTGCATCAACAGCATCGGA
>QIKP01000033.1 GCA_003233055.1 Planctomycetaceae bacterium | reverse complement strand
GGTTCTTTTTGCCGCTATTCGTATCGATTCGCACGAATTCGTGGTTTTCTCTGCCTCCGATTCGGTGAACGGTTGCCTCTCTCCTCCAACCTTTCTTGGCGCCTTGGCGGTTTCTTTTATTCGGCGACTTTGCAAGCGTCCTGGCCGATTAGCGTTCTCCAGCCGAACATCGCGTTCATCTGCGGCCTATTCCTTTTTCCTTGACACCTTTGCGTGAGGCTTCTTTTCCTGACGGGAAGAACAGGAATCCGCAAAGATGGCTGGTAGAGAGGCTCCCAATGCGTTATTCGTACAGACAGTGAACGAAGTAACTCTGCCTCCCCTCGGAACGGTCCCCAAGACATGATCCTGCTCGCCCATCTCACGCACGTTGATTTCCCGTTCCTGGCTGCCGCTTACGGTCTGGGGATTACGACCGGGGTGCTCCTTGGCGCCGCTTTTTCCCGGTGGCGGACGCCGTAGCTAGGGGAGCCGAACGGCTGGAATTCCCGGTCGCGGGGCTTCCAGCGCAGGGCACGGGGCCCTAGACTTAAATTTCTCGCTGTGGTGGCTGTAGCTCAGTTGGTTAGAGCGCCGGATTGTGATTCCGGAGGTCGGGGGTTCGAGACCCCTCAGCCACCCTTAGGGAGGTTGCCCCGAGGGGGGAACGCGGAGTTCGGGGGAAACGATGAGTGGTGAACGATGAGCGACCAACCCCCAACCCTCCATCCCCGACCGTCGACCCCTAGTTACGAAAAACTCGGCTCGTTCTATCTCGGGCGAAAGCATGACCTCGCCTCAGGCGAGACCTCTTCCGAGCCGCTCTTGTACAAGAGCAAAGACCTCACGACCCATGCCGTTTGTGTCGGCATGACCGGTAGCGGGAAGACCGGGCTTTGTCTATCGCTGCTCGAAGAGGCAGCGCTCGATGGGGTGCCGGCGATTGCGATCGATCCGAAAGGCGATCTGGGGAACCTGCTCTTGGCGTTTCCGAATCTGGATCCCGCCGATTTCCTCCCCTGGATCGACGAGAGCGAAGCCGCACGCAAAGGGAAAACGCCCGAAGAATACGCCCAGTTCACCGCCGACCTCTGGCGCAACGGCCTCGCCAGCTGGGACCAAGCGCCCGAACGGATCCAAAGGTACTGCGATTCGGTCGAGCGGGTGGTCTACACGCCTGGCTCGAGCGCGGGAATCCCGGTCACGGTGCTCAAATCGTTTACCGCGCCGCCAACCGAACTGCTGGACGACATCGACGCCATGCGTGAGCGGATCCAGTCCGCCGCGTCGGGCGTCCTGGCGCTTTTGGGCATCGATGCCGATCCGGTGCAGAGTCGGGAACATATCCTCCTCTCGAACATTCTCAATCATGCCTGGCAAAACGGGCACGACCTGAGCGTGGCGGAGTTGATTCGGCAGATTCAGAAGCCGCCTTTCGATCAGGTGGGCATCATGGACCTGGAGACGTTTTATTCGACCAAGGATCGTACGGCCCTGGCGATGAAGCTCAACAACCTGCTCGCCAGCCCGTCGTTCGCTGGCTGGATGCAGGGCCAACCACTCAACATCAAGGAATTGCTCTACAACTCCGAAGGGAAGCCGCGGCTGTCGATCCTCTCGATCGCCCACCTCAACGACGCGGAGCGGATGTTCTTCGTGACGATTCTTCTCAACGAATTGGTAGCCTGGATGCGAACCCAGCCTGGCACCAGCAGCTTGCGGGCGCTCCTCTACATGGACGAGGTCTTTGGCTACTTCCCGCCGGTTGCCGAGCCGCCGAGCAAGCGCCCCATGCTCACGCTACTCAAGCAAGCAAGGGCATTTGGCCTCGGCTGCGTGCTGGCGACGCAAAATCCAGTCGACCTCGACTACAAAGGGCTCTCGAACTGCGGCACTTGGTTCCTTGGACGACTGCAAACCGAGCGGGACAAGGCACGGGTGATCGACGGGCTGCAAGGGGCAGCGGCGCAGGCGGGCGCAGGGTTCGACAAAAAGGCGATGGAGGCCAAGCTTGCCGCGCTCGGCAGCCGGGTCTTCCTCATGAACAACGTTCATGACAACGCTCCCACCCTGTTTCATACACGCTGGGCCATGTCGTACCTACGCGGCCCGCTAACGCGGGGACAGATTAAGAAACTGATGGACCCCGTGCGAGACGACTTCCCCTCCACGAGTGGAGTCACGCCCGCAAACGAGGCGGCCGAAGCTGTCTCGCCAACACCACGACGCCCCGTACTCCCGGGCGATGTCGACGAAAAATTCGTCGCGGTCGAGTCGGTACTCCCCGAAGGAAGCCGGCTGGTTTATCGTGCGGGAGTTGTCGCCCAGGCGAAGCTTCACTTCGTTAAATCAACGCACGAGGTCGACGAGTGGCACAACTACCACGTTCGGCAGCCGGTGCATGGCGATCTGTCGGGTGATTTTTGGCGGGATGCCTACTTGCTGGATCGGCCACCCTACTACGACGACGAACCGGCCGACGGAGCGGAGTTTGGCGACATGCCTTCGGAGCTTGCAAAAAAGTCCACCTACAAGTCGCTTGCGAAGGACCTGGAGGAGCACCTCTACCGCACGCAGGTCCTCTCGAAGTGGCGATGCAAGTCGCTCGACACCTACTCCGAGGTGGGCGAACCGGAGGGCGACTTCCGTGATCGGCTTCGGATGAAAGCCCGCGAAGCACGGGACGAGGCGATCGACCATCGGGAAGATCGCTACGAAAAAAAGCTCGACACGGCCCAGGAACGCGTCGACAAGGCGCAAGCTTACTACGACCAGCAGAACACCCAGTTCTGGGGGCGCGTTGGCGGGTTTATTTGGGTGATAGTCGATTTGATTTTGGCCATCGTCTCCGGCGGCAAAAGCAGCCGCCGAAGATCGTCAGGGGCTACCGCTGCCCGGCAGGCCGCCACCGAGCGAGGGCAGGCGAATCGCGCTAAGCAAAAGCTAACTGCGGCAATCGAAGCCTTGGATGCGTTGGAGCAGGAGCGAGACGAATCGTTAGAAGAACTCCGCGATCAATTCGACCCCGAAAAGCTCGACCTCGACCGAATCGAGGTCGCACCACGTAAAAGCGACATCGACGTCCGTGGCGTCACGCTCGTTTGGCTCCCCGAAGCGGTCGACGGGGAAGGCCATCGCGTTCCGGTGTATTAGGGAAAATCGACGAATGATGAACAATAAAACCCCTACTTGCGTTCCGCGATGGACCGCATCGGCATCGCTGCTCGTTCTGTTGCTGGGCCTCCTCTCTGGTTGTCAGCCGTCCGATTCCAGTCGGCTTGTTGGCGACTGGGTGGGCCATCCCGACAGCGCTGCTTCGGCGGCCGAGCGAAGTGCGAATCGCGGAGACCAGGCCGCCGGAGCCGCGCCGCAGCCCGACGCTACCGCGAGGAACTCCCTTGGGGCAACGCTCTTGGAGGGGGTCGAAGTGAGGGTGCGTCTCACGTTCCAGCGAGAGGGGGACGTGACGATGGAATTGGAAGGCGAAGAGACAACGCTCGCTGGCGTCTGGCGGGTCGTTGCCGACTTGCCCCCGAACGGCGTGGAAATCGAGATAAGCCTCCTCAAGGAGGGGGAAGAACGGGGGACTCAGAAGCGGCGGTTTCTCGTCGATTTTCAACCCGATGGCGACACGCCTGGATTCACGCTTCGTGAGAAAGGGGCCGACCCCCAGTTCGGGCGATTATATTTTACGAAGCAGGATGAGTGAACACCGGCGAAAACGCAAGCGATTAGACGTAAGCAATTTGCCGACGAAACAGTCACCACGAACCACGAACGCTAGCCATGTCTGAACGAGAACGTTGGATCGTTTACCCGCTGTTGTTTCTTGCACTGGGGGCCTCGCTCCGCGACAAGATCATCAAGACGACGGAAAGTCAGCGGATCAAATGCCAGGGATTATGGGTCTATGACGACGAGAGCAATAAACCGCTACTGGTCCTTGGAGCCAAGCAGTTTCCGGAGTTTCCTTCGGGAACGCCCAATTTGTTGCAGGTCGACAAAGTGATTGCGGGGGAGGTTCTCAGCCAAGGAGGGATTCTCGCTTCGACGATCGAAGGCAACGTCATCAAGGGCAACGCGATCCAAAGCAAGACTTTGCAGACGAATCGATTGTTGGGCCCACGGCTGAAGCGGTCGGATGGTCAGCTTGTTTTTCCGCTCTGGAATTGGTGGTCGGCCATGGGAATCGATCCGACCAAGTTGATGCGTCCTGACCGAAAAAAGCCCCCCGGCGAAGCGGCTCCGCCAGTCGAGGAGAGGCCAGTCGGGGAGAGGGCGGCTCCCCCCCCTTCGCCCCCCAGCCGCTCAACCGGTGCCGCCCAGTAGTGGCCAATAGGAGGCGATCGCGGTACGATGGACCTACTGTGCCAACCTTGAGAAGAGGCCATGGCCTTCGACCTTTTCCTTTGGATGTGAGGGTGAAACAGGATGCAACAAATCGCACGTAGCCGAGGAGCGTTTCTGGTGATGGGGCTCGTTCTAGGGCTCGTCGTCGGACTCAATGCCAAAGGCCTTTGGCCCCATATCCCGCTCCACGCCACGGCGACCGAAGGCTACGAGAGCTTTTCAATTGCCACCGGTCTGGTCCACGCCGGTGTCGAGGGGCTTTACTTCCTCGATTACCTGACGGGCGAGCTGATCGGCGCGGTGGTGAATCCGAAGAATGGCCAGTTCAACGCAAAGTTCACCTACAACATCTCGAACGACTTCTCTGCGGGTGGAAGGAAAGCCAAGTACCTGATGGTCACGGGCATCGCCGACATGCCTCGGGGGCGGGCCGGTTTCCAGCCTGCCAGCAGTATCGTCTACATCGCCGAGGCGACCAGTGGCGAGATCGCTGCCTACATCATGCCCTGGAATTCCTCGATGATGGCGGCTGGCAAGCCGCAAACGGGCACGTTTCAGATGCTCGACAAGCAGCAGTTCCGCTCGGTCCAATTGCGAGACTGATTATGCGATTGGAAGTCAATGGCGAAGCACGCGAATTGGAAACCGGCAAAACGGTGGCGGATCTGCTGGGCGATTTGGGCGTCAATACCAATCATGTCGCCGTAGAACTCAACCGTGAACTCTTGCCCCGCGCCCAACACACCTCGCACGCATTATCGGAAGGCGACCGGCTCGAAGTCGTCACGCTCGTCGGCGGTGGGTAGGCCGCGTAGGGTGCATGGAAGTCACCGAAAAATCCAGATCATTGCTGCGTAGCGAAGGCTCCCTGCTTCTCTGCGTACGACGCCCATCAACCCAAGGCCCCTTACCGAATTGCTTTCCTATGTCGACGGCTACCTTACCACCCCCCACCACGACCGGCACTCTCCGCATCGGTTCGCACGAACTGAAAAGCCGATTGATCATCGGCACCGGCAAGTACGCCACGCACGAACAAATGGGCGAGGCGCTCGAGCGCTCGGGGGCGGACTGCATTACGGTCGCGATCCGGCGCGAGCGACTCATCGATGCCGAGGGACGCAACCTTCTCGACGCGATCGACACGAGCCGCTACACGCTGCTCCCCAACACGGCTGGCTGCTTCAGTGCCGACGACGCGGTGCGCGTTGCTCGGCTAGGTCGGGAAATTCTCACCGGGCTCGAAAATCCGGGCGCCAGTTGGGTGAAGCTCGAAGTCCTGGCCGATACGCGCACGCTGCTCCCCGACCCGATCGAGACCGTCAAAGCGACCGAGCAACTGGTGGCCGACGGGTTCGAAGTCCTTTGTTACAGCAGCGACGATCCGATCGTTGCCCGTCGGCTCAAGAACGCTGGGGCGGCAAGCGTGATGCCGGCCGGCAGCCCGATTGGCTCGGGGCAGGGGATCCTCAATCCCAACAACATCCGCATCTGCCTGGAGTACCTCAAGGAAGGCGACCCCGACTACCCGGTGATCGTCGACGCCGGCGTCGGCGCGGCAAGCGACGTCGCCGCCGCGATGGAATTGGGCGTCGACGGCGTGCTGCTCAACACGGCGATCGCCCATGCCACCGATCCCCTCGCCATGGCCGACGCGATGCGCCACGCCCTGATCGCCGGCCGTCTGAGCTACCTTTCCGGCCGCATCCCGAAGCGCCTCTATGCCACGGCGAGCAGCCCCACCGAAGGGGTGATTGCGTTGGGGAGGTAGGCCCAACTCGCTAGCGTTGTGTGCGAGTAGGTTAGTGGTTGTTCGATGGGGTACCCGACGCTAACGCGTTCGGCTCGCGTCGTCTATTCTATCCCCATGGACCTCACCGCCACCTCCATCCTTGGCCCCGAGGGTCGCATTGCGCAGCGACTCACGAATTACGAAGATCGCCCGCAGCAATTGGAAATGGCCGAGGCGGTCGAGCGGGTGATTGCGGCCAAGAAGCACCTTGTCGTCGAGGCGGGGACCGGCGTTGGAAAGAGCTTTGCGTATCTTGTCCCTGCGATTCTCGCCGCCACCGAACCGCGACCGCTGGACGCCCCTTCCGATACGGAAGAGGAGGAACCGAAACGGATCGTCATTTCGACGCACACCATTAGTTTGCAAGAGCAGCTCATCGCCAAGGACCTGCCGCTGCTCAACAGTCTGATTCCGCGGGAATTTTCGGCGGTCCTTGTCAAAGGGCGGAGTAACTACGTGAGCCTGCGCCGGCTCGGCGCGGCGCAGCGACGGAGCACGAGCCTCTTTGACCAAGACGAGCAGTTCTCTCAGCTTCGCGAACTGGGCGACTGGGCCAAGTCGACCTACGATGGGTCGCTCGCCGATTTGCAGCAGAAGCCACTCCGGGCCGTTTGGCAGGAGGCAGCGAGCGACAGCGGCAACTGCCTTGGCCGGCGCTGTCCCAGTTACGGCAAGTGCTTCTATTACAAAGCCCGACGCCGGGTGCAAAATGCCCAAGTGCTGGTGGTGAACCACGCGTTGCTCTTTAGCGATCTCGCGCTGCGGCGCAACGGTGTGAGCATCTTGCCCGACTACGATATTTTGATACTCGATGAAGCTCACACGGTCGAGCAAGTGGCGGGCGACCACCTCGGCATCCGCGTTACCAATGGCCAAGTCGAGTACACGCTTGCCAAACTCTACAACGACCGCACCAACAAGGGTCTACTGGTTCATCACCACTTCACCCAGCTTCAGCAACAGGTCGAACGCTGCCGGGTACATGCGGAAGATTTTTTTAGTGACCTCTGGTTCTGGTCAGCGGACCAAGGGCCCAAGAACGGCCGGGTCGCGACGCCCGGCTTGGCGTCGTCCGCCCTTTCGGAAGAGTTGCAAAAATTGGCTCGGCAACTCAAAGGGGCAGGCAATCGCATCGAGGACGATACCGATCGGCAAGACTTCGTCGCCGCGCACGACCGGCTCCAGTCGCTCGCAGGCGATCTCGAAACGTGGCGGATGCAATTGTCGGCCGGTGCCGTCTATTGGATCGATCGTTTTGACGGTGCGCGGGGTCGGATGCGCCTGTCGCTTGCTGCCGCACCGCTCGAAGTCGGCAGCGCTTTGCGCGAGCAGCTTTTCGACAAGGTCCCTACGGTGGTGCTGACCAGCGCTACACTGGCGGCCGGCGGCGACACGAATTCTAGTGCCAAGGAGGGCGGCTTCGAGTTCTTTCAGTCACGCATCGGGCTGACGCAGTGCGAGTCGCTCCGCCTCGGCAGCCCGTTCGATTACGCCAAGCAGGCGACGCTTGTCACGCTCCCGACGATGCCCGACCCGACGAGCGATCGGGAGAATTTCGACCGCCGGTCGCTCGACGCGATCAAGCATTACGTCCAAGAAACCGACGGCCATGCCTTCGTGCTTTTTACCAGTTACGATGCGATGCGCAAGGCAGGCGCAGGGTTGTCGCGGTGGCTCGCCTCACAGAATCTGCGGCTGCTCAACCAGGCCGACGGCACACCCCGATCGCAACTCGTCGAGATGTTTAAGGAGAATCCCCGATCGGTGCTTCTCGGTACCGATAGTTTTTGGCAGGGGGTCGACGTGCCGGGCGATGCGTTGCAACTGGTGATAATCGCCCGGCTGCCTTTCGCCGTCCCTGACCGCCCGCTGCTGGAGGCGAGGCTTGAAGCGATCCAAGCCGCTGGCGGAAACCCGTTTCGCGACTACCAACTCCCGGAGGCGATCCTCAAATTCAAACAAGGCTTTGGCCGGCTTATTCGCACGAAGACCGACCAGGGCAAAGTCGTCTGCCTCGACCCAAGAATCGCCACGAAGAGCTACGGCCGGCTATTCTTAGCGAGCTTGCCGGAGTGCAAAGTAGAGCGGCTCGGGTAAGCGGCGAATTTCAGAGGCAGTCTCGGTCGTTGACGTTGGCTTCCCTGCAACCTAGGTTAAGAACCATGCTAGCCGCCCGTGTCATTCCTTGTCTTGATGTCAACGAAGGTCGTGTCGTCAAAGGGACCAACTTTGTGAACCTGCGCGATGCAGGTGATCCGGTGGAGGTTGCCGCGCGGTACGAAGCGGAGGGAGCCGACGAGCTGGTGTTCCTGGACATCAAGGCGACCCACGAAGCGAGAGCGATCACGCTCGACATGGTCCGCCGCACCGCGGAGCGAATCTTCATGCCGTTTACCGTCGGTGGCGGTATCCGCACGCTTGCGGACGCCAAACAGTTGATCCACGCCGGCGCCGAAAAAGTGAGCATCAACTCCGCCGCCGTGAAGACGCCCGAACTGGTCCGTGAGGTAAGCCAGTGGTTTGGAAGCTGCGCGACGGTGGTGAACATCGACCCGAAGCGAGTCGTACGTGCCGACAATTCAGGGAATCAACGGGAGGTATGGGAAGTCTTCATCAACGGCGGACGCGTCCCGACAGGGCTCGAGGCGGTGGAATGGGCGCAGCGAATCGAAGAACTTGGCGCGGGCGAAATCGTGCTCACCTGCATGGACTGCGATGGCACCAAGGAGGGATTCGATCTCGAAATCACGCGCGCGGTCAGCGAAGCAGTGACGATCCCGGTCGTCGCCAGCGGCGGAGCGGGCAAGCCCGAACATCTGGCCGATGCGATCCAAAAAGGCAAAGCCAGTGCGGCGCTCGCGGCGAGCATCTTTCACTTCGGCGAATTCACGATTGAGGAGACGAAACGGGTGATGGCCGAGCGGGGGATTCCGGTGCGGCTGGTTGAGTAGCGGTGGAGGCCGGCCGGTTTTCTTACCCAGGGCAATTGCCAAGTCGCCGAATAAAAGAAACCGCCAAGGCGCCAAAAGGCGCCAAGTACGCCAAGAAGAGTTGGAGGAGAGAGGCAACCGTTCCCCGAATCGGAGGCAGGGGAAACCACGAATTCGTGCAAATCGATACGAATAGCGGCAAAAGGACACCCCACTAGAGCAGTGATCACTCGGATGTTCCGCTAAGGCAATCGTTTGACGCTGAAATAGTAGCGCCGTGACCGGAACATGCGTGTGCGGCTCGCACTATCTCTTTGGGTTCGTGCTCTTTGGGGTCGTGGTTTCTTTCTTTCGACTCGTGAACGGTGACAAGATTAGCAATCCGGGGTTTCTCTGCTTCGGTCGGCATTTTTCTTGGCGTCCTTGTTTCTTGGCGCCTGGGCGATCTTGGTGGTTCAAAAATGACTTGGCAGTTCTCCTGGTTTTCTTCTCGGGGGGAGTCCACTGCCGCCCCGATTCTGTGTAGAATGGAGGTTTTCCCCTTTGCCCCGCAGTGCCGGGGCTTTTCCTCGCTGCAAGAAGGACCTCTCGCCATGGCGGAGCGCGACGACGTACGGTCGAGCCTCATGCATGTTCGGCCGAATATCGAGGTCGACAAGCTGTTTCGCGCCTGCGTGAAGCTCGAGGCGAGCGATTTGCATCTGAAGGTCGGCAAGCCTCCGATGGTTCGCATTGATGGCTCGCTTCGGCCAATGAACCGGGGAGAAATTAACGATGAGGAGATGGTGCAGCTCTGCTACCCGCTAATGAATGAGCGGAATCGGAAAATTTTTGAGCGGGACGGAGGTGCCGACTTTGCCCATACATGCGACGTGGAAGATGTCACTTGGCGATTCCGCGTCAATTTGCTGCAGCAGTTGGGGCACATGGGAATGGTCGCCCGTCGGGTGAGCAGTTGGATTCCTGACTTCGAGGGACTCCACCTTCCCCCGTCGATGGAAGAGCTTTGCACCTTTGACCAAGGCATGGTGCTCCTCGCCGGCGTGACAGGGTCGGGTAAAAGTACGACGATCGCTTCGATGCTCAACTGGATCAATCATCGCTATCGCAAACACATCCTCACGCTCGAAGACCCGATCGAGTTTGTCTATACCGAAGACAAATGCCTGATCAACCAGCGAGAAGTTGGCCTCGACGTGATCGACTTCGAGGTCGGCATGAAACACGCTGTGCGGGAAGATCCCGACGTGATGCTGGTGGGCGAAATGCGAGACAAAGAGACCTTCATGACGGCCATCCACGCGGCCGAGACGGGGCACTTGGTGTTTGGTACGATCCATGCGTCGAGCGCAGCGACCACCATTGGCCGAATTCTCGATCTGTTCCCACAGAACATGCACGGCGCCTTGCGAAGCGCAATCGCTTTTAACATGCGCGGCATCGTGGCTCAGAAGCTGCTCAAGTCGATTAAGCCAGGGGTTGGGCGCGTGCCGACGGTAGAGATCATGAATTTTTCGCCCACGATCAAGAAACTGGTCCTGGAAGGGTCAGACGAAAAGCTGGGCGATGCCATTCGGATCGGTGCGGAGGATGGCATGCAGGATTTTACACAGAGCCTCAAAAAACTGGTAGACGATCAGCTCATCGACCGAAACGTGGCGCTGGAAGTGGCCCCCAGTCGGGAGGCACTCAAAATGGCCCTCAAGGGCATCGACGTATCGCAAGGTGGAATTCTCTGATGCAGCGAATATTTCCGATTGGTCGTGCAGCGGTTCTCGTCTTTCTCTTGGTGGCGTTTATCGCTACGCCCTCACTGCTAGCGCAGGAGGATCGCGGGGCAGCCCTCTCCGAAGAATCGGAAGGGGAGGCGGGCGGTGTCACCTGGACGGCCGACGACGTCGACGACAACCGGGACCCCGCGTCTCTAAGCTGGCTCCGGTTGATGCCGATGGTGCTCCTGGTCCTCCTCTGGACCGTGACGGGCGATTGGGTGAACCGCAGCACGCAGGTCCATGGACTTGGCTACGGCAAATGGAATCCCCTCTTCTTTTTCCCGTTCCTGCTGGCCTTTCTAGTGTTCGTGGCGATTCCTAACTACGGAGTCGGGATCACGCTCCTGACGCTCGCCTACTTCGTCCCTTTCATTGCTTATTCGATCACCCACAATAAGAAGGTCGAACCGCACCAGAAAGTTTTCACTTCGGATTGGTTTCGGTACGCTGTGGCTGAAGGGGGGAATAAGTTTGGCCTTAAGCTCAAGGCAGAGCGAACCGCGGAGTACGACAAGGGGGCGAAGGTCGATATCGAAGCCATCGGAGGGGACCCGACGGTCACTCAGGCGAATCTCATCACTGCCCGGCAATCTCCAGGCTACTTGTTGGTGAAGGATCTTGTCGCAGAGATGGTGGATCGGCATAGCACGCGGATGGTGCTGGACTACTCGCAAAATGGCGTGGGAGTGAAGCATTTGGTCGACGGGGTTTGGCATGCGAGCGAGGGGTGCGATCGCGATAGTGGCGATGTCATGCTGGCGGTAATGAAACAACTGGCGAATCTCGACATTGGCGAACGTCGCAAGAAGCAAGAGGGTCGATTTGCTGCCAAATACGACGGCGTCCAGTATCTCTGCCCCTTCACCACCCAGGGAGTGCAGACAGGAGAGCGAGTGCTCCTGGAACTCGTGGGCGGCGAACAGGAGAATCTGCTCACTTATGCCGATCTCGGAATGAGGGCCAAGGTACGCGACGAGTGGGCCGAACTCATGTCCTCCGACACGGGGCTCCTGGTGATCTCCGCGATGCCTGAAGGAGGGCTCACGACGCTCACCGACGTTTCCATCTTAGAAACCGACCGACTAATGCGTGACTTTGTTGCGATCGAGGAGATCGACGACCGGCAGCGCGATATCGAGAACGTGGCCGTCACGACCTACGACAGCAAGGCCGGAGAAACCCCCGCAACGAAGCTGCCGGAAATCATCCGAACCTATCCCAATGTCTACATCGTCCGCGACCTGGTCGACCGTGAATCGGCCAAGCTGCTTTTTAAGGAAGTGGAAGACGATCATCTGGTCCTCACCAACACCAAGGCGGTCGATGCTCCCGAGGCGTTGCTCCGAATCTTGCAGAAGAAGGTTCCCCACCGCGACTTTGCTGCAAAAGTGACGGCAGTGATGTGTGGGCGAATGGTGCGACTACTGTGTGAAGACTGCAAGGTGGCGTACGATGCGTCGCCCGATCTTCTAAAAAAACTAGGCCTCCCCGTCGGCAAGGTCGTTCAACTCTTCCGCACTCCCAAGCCGGAGGAGATAGAAAAGCCCTGTCTAACGTGTTCCGGCATCGGGTACAGGGGGCGGACCGGTCTGTACGAGCTGTTGGTCGTCAACGACAAGGTCCGCGAGGTGCTCGTGAAGCAGCCGAAGATCGACCTTTTGCGGAAAGCGGCACGTTTGGCAGGAATGAGAACCTTTCAGGAAGAGGCGGTCTTGTTGGTGGCCAAGGGGGCCTCCAGCCTCCAAGAAGCGCAGCGAATACTCAAAGTGTAGAAAAGTCTCCCGTCGAGAGTCCAGAGAAAACCCCCAACCCCCAGCCCTTAGCAATGCTCTACGTCTACTATGCCATCCTAGGAGCGGTCTTCTTCGCCACCCTTGCTATGCTCATAGACAAGGGCTTGTGGAGCAACGCCCTCTCGGCCATGAACGTTCTCTTGAGTGGCCTGGTCGCCTTCGGGTTTTACATGCCCCTTGCGACGCTAGCGAGCGACAACGGTATGGCGTCGTTTACTCACGTGCTCGATTTTCTTTGCCTGTGGGTTCTGTACGTCGTTGCGTTTATTTTCCTGCACCGCATCGCTAGCGCCCTGCTCTCGCCAACGCAAATGCGATTTAAATATCCGATCGATACGATCGGTGGGCCAGTCATGGCTGCGGTGACGGGCTGGCTCATGACCGGTATCGTTGCGGCAACTTTGCATGCGGCACCGTTCGACAAAGACTGCTTCGGGGGGGTGTTTGCCGACTTGAACCGATCTTCGACACTCACGAATCCCGACCTAGCATGGCTTAGCATCGCCGAGAAAATGCTATCGAACGACCACCTTGGAAGTGGACGCTCGAAGTTCTCGCCCGGTGCGTATATCACGGACTTCAACAATCAGCGAGCGGCGCTGGAGAAGGAAGAGAGCCTCAAAGTGCAACGTTAGTCGCATCGCCTGCCGCTCTGCGCCGAATTCCCCAGCCGTTCCGCTTCGAGTATTCCGATTTTTCCTCGGCTTCACGATACCTCCCCCCCCCAGACCTGCTCTGGGGGAACATGCCGGTGCGACCCGCACTCACCAATGGCACGATGCCCAGAACGCCCATGACCCGCGAGATAGAAAAGCTGATCCCCGAAAAGCTGATTCATGAAGAGCTAATCCATGACGACGTGCTGGCCGTGGCTCAGTATCGTTCGGTCAGTGGAGCGGCCGTTTTTGCGGCCTTGTTGGGGATGGCGTCGCTTCTGGCTTTTTTCAGCAAGCTGCTGCTGGTGGTGCCTCTGATGGGGACGCTCGTGGCCCTGTTGGCTCTCTTTCGGATCACGCGTAGTGACGGGGCTCTTACAGGTCGAGCGGTGGCGCTCCTGGGGCTGGTGTTGTCGGTTGTGATCGGTGTTGGGTTGGTGACCCACGATGCCACGATGACGCGGCTTCTCGCGGCGCAGGGCGGGCCTTGGGTGGTGGAATGGTGCGAACTGGTGAGGGCAGGAAAGCTGGAGGCGGCGATCGAACTCACACGCCCCCCTTTCCGGCGAAGGCCCATCGACAAGTCGCTCGCCCAATACTATTCCACCGACGAGATGGCCAAGAAAGCGATGGAAGTTTTTCGCCACAACCCGGTCATCCAGATGCTTACCGAGTCCAAGAAAGAGGCCCATGTCGAGCCGGGGCAGGCTCTCTATTGGGAGCAAGATAGTCATGGCCACTTCCACCTCGTGCAGCTTTTCACGCTCCATCCTCCCAAAGGGGGGGGGGCGGCAAAAAGCCAGGTCTTCCACGTGGAGATGCAGAGATCGGACCCGGATGCAAAAATCCCCGGCGTTTGGCACATAAAAAATTACGAACTGGTCCACTGATCCTGCCAAGGGATCGCACCTCTCTTCGTGTGCCCTCACAGCCGAATTATCCGACAAAGTTTGCCTGTTCGGCATGCCGGTTTCCCTCGTGCAGGGGTCGATTTTTCCGGTTAGAAGGTGGTCTTGGGCGGCTATCTCTCGCCAGTCCGCACAGCTTATCGAAGCACCCGTGATCGTTGGGTATTTTCATGCCCGATCCGCTTCTCGGCGTGCATAGTCGAGGGCCGCCGGGTCGATAGGCTTTTCGAGGCAGTTGGTCGCTCGTGTGATCTTCGGTCGCGCCCGGTCCCGTTGCGGCGAGATTCGCCGGCCCCCTATTTTTCCGATTCGTGTGCATGGGTGAATGCCACGGATGTCCCCTGAGAAGGAGTTCCAAGGTGAACATTGTAAGATGGACGACGAGCTGTGCTCTTATCGCCCTTAGCGCTCAAATGGCGCTGGCGGATGATGCAGTCAAAACAGCATTTAATTTTGATTTGGTAGGCTACAACTGCGGCGAACCCGCTTGTGGCTGTGAGGAACCGAGCTGTGCGGCGGACGACGCCTGTTGCTCGGACGATTGTGGAAGCGATTGTGGAAGCTGCGGCGATTCGTGCTGTGGCGATGCCTGTTGCGGTGATTCGTGCTGCGGTGATTCATGCTGCGGATGCGACCGTGATTGCTGCCTCAGCGGCTTGACCGACTGTTGCCTTGGGACGCCCTGCACGCTCAAAGAGCACCTGGCCCCTTGCAGCCCGCTCGACTTCGGTGGCTGGACCCAGATTGGTTACCACAGCGACAACACCCGCCAGTCGCAGCAGTTTGGCGACCTTCGGGCGTTCAACGACGTGCCTGACCAGTTGAACCTCCACCAGCAGTACTTCTATGTCGAGAAGAAGGCTCGTGCCTCGGCTCGTGGCATGGACTGGGGTTTTCGGGCCGACGTGCTGTACGGTACGGACGCTCAGAAGACCCAAGCCACTGGCAACGACGGTGCGAATAACGTTGGCCAAGGCCAGTTTGATGCATCGCTCGATAATGGAATTTATGGCTGGGCCTTCCCGCAGTTGTACGGCGAAGTCGCGTTCGGCGATTGGTCGATCATCGCTGGTCACTTCTACACGCTTGTCGGGTACGAAAGTGTTGCGGCACCGCAGAATTTCTTCTACAGCCGCTCTTTCACGGCCTTCAACAGCGAGCCGTTCACGCATACCGGTGCTGTCGGTACCTATAGCGGTATCGACGACGTAGAAGTCTATGTTGGATGGGTCCTGGGCTGGGATACCGGCTTCGACCAGGCGTTTGGTGGAAACCAGTTCTTGGGTGGTTTTTCGACCCAGCTTTCTCAGAACATGAACTTCCGCTACGTCTTGACGGCAGGCAACTTCGGTGCACGTAGCGCAGGTCGCGACGGGTACAGCCACAGCATCGTGCTCGACACGGCCCTTAGCCGAAACTTGAACTACGTCTTCCAAAGTGACCTTGTGAGCTACAACGACCAAGGTGTTGGTGGTGGGGCTCAGGTCGGCGTCAATCAGTACCTCTTCTACACCCTTAGCGATTGCCTTAGCGTGGGGACCCGCTTCGAGTGGTGGAAGAGTGACGGAGTGGTCTCCGGAGACGAGTCGGTTTCGTCTTACGCTTGGACCTACGGCGTGAACTACAAACCGCACGCCAACATCGTGATTCGCCCCGAAGTTCGTCACAACTGGATGCCTGCTGAGGATGCGTTCATCGCCGCCCGTGGCGTTGATTTCAATCAGACGGTATTCGGTGTCGACGCGATCTTCACCTACTAAGACCCCCTTCGACAATCGCCACTTGAGACGCACCTTCGAATCGACCTCCGGCGATTGTCAAACACCTTGAGACCTCCGAGCCGGGGTTCCTCACTGAGAGGAGCCCCGGTTTTTTTGTGGATGCGTTGCACTTTGAGGAGCATCGAGTACATTCAGCTAGTCTCCTTCCACCAAACCCTCCACGGATGAGTCCGAACGCACGCCCATGACCGCACCTCAGGAAACCGACGAATCAACCCCTCCCCAATGGTCCGCGATGGAGGCGATCGACCGTCGGGTACTGGGGGTCCTGGTCGAAAAAGCGAAGACCACGCCCAGTAGCTATCCGCTCACGCTCAATGCCATCAAGTCGGGCGCGAATCAGAAGTCGAACCGCTATCCACAGATGCAACTCGACGACGACCAGCTCGAGGAATCGCTCGATCGACTTCGCGAATGCAAAGCGGTCAGTTTTGTACAAGGCGATGGCCGAGTGCAAAAGTATCGCCATTTGGCTTACGATTGGCTCGGCGTTAGCAAAGTGGAACTCGCAGTGATGGCGGAACTCTTGCTCCGCGGCGCTCAAACCGTGGGCGAACTCCGGGGCCGCGCCAACCGCATGGAACCGATCCCAGGAATGAGCCAACTGGGGCCCTTGGTCGACGGGTTACTCGCCAAGTCGCTCTTGATCTATCTCACGCCGCCCGGCAGAGGGGCGTCGGTGACGCATCACCTTTACCTACCAAGAGAACTCGAAAAAGTGCAGCGAGACTTTGGCGGCACCGCTACCCCGTCGCCAGCACCACCGTTCTCAGCGCTGCCGCCAGCACCTGCAAGTCTGCCTGCGGAGGCACCAGTCGCGTCGGTGATCGACCGACCCTCCGCTACTTCCCCAGCGGCCACCGAAGACCTCGCGCCGCTGCGTCGGGAGATGGCCGATCTCCGCGCCTCGCTGGCCGAATTTCGTAGCGAAGCGGAGTCAAGCATCGAATCGCTTCGGGCTGAAGTCGCGGACCTGAATCGGCAACTGGGGAATTAGCGCAGCTCCCGCTGAAGTGTTCCACTTTCTCCTCGTTCCCTCTCTTTCGGCACGTGAACGGTCGCAAAAAAACGTCGGGCTGGAAGCCCAACCTACTTGCCGTGAACGACCCGCCTCTGTTTCTTTGCGCCTCCGCGCCTTTGCGTGAGGCTTACTTCTCTGGGCGTTTGGGAGCCGGCAGCCGATGGTCTCACGCCAAGGCGCGGAGGCGCAAAGAAAGAAATAATTGGATGCCGATCAGCGCGATATTCGGTTGAAGAACGCTAATCTTCGCTAATCAACGCTAATTTGATTAGCGCAAATTAGCGAAGATCAGTGTTCCTCTCTTTAGTCCGTGAAACGCCCGCCCCTATTTATTTGCGCCTTGGCGCGGAGGGAAAATAGAATGGGCCGAAGAGAATCGCTGATGGACGCAGATGTTTCGATTAGCGTCCCAGTTTTTTGGGGAAGCCTTGGCGCACTTGGTGGTTCAAAAAAAACGACTTGGCAATCGTCCTGGTGGCACACAAATAGTGCTGGAATTTGCCAGCGAATCGTTTCTAATGGCGGTGTTCGTCCTTGCGCTGTGTGCGGAAGTCGAACCGCTCTTTGGCAATAGAATTCGTTGATTGGGCGCGCGTTGTTTTGTCACTCGCTCTCTCCCCGCCTCGTGCGCGCCAGGGACAAAACATCGCGCGCCTGGTCGATAACGGTTAGACCGAAACAGCGCCGGGCGGCCAAGTTGCGACGAATCGATTCGATGATTCGAGCAGCACTATTGGCGTGCAAGCAGGGTCCCCCGACAATTCGGGACAAAACAGGAGAGCAGCCCCCATGGTTTGTCGAGCATCCACTCGCGGTTTTGTCACTTTGGTCCTTCGCCGTTGGGTCGCAAACCGCTTCATGTTTCTCTGCGTCATTTCTTTGTGTCGTTTCTTTGCGTATTGGCGTGAGGCTTGTTTTCTCAACGTTTGGAGCCAGACGCTGATTGTCTCCCACCAAGGCCTCACTCGAGCAGAGACTTCTACTCACGCGACTTCGACACGCCTTCGGTATACGCCCGGAGACGATCACGGTATTTCAGGGGGACTTTGTTATGGTAGCCTTCACGCAGGTCTCGAAAGTCATCCTGCTTTCGAAGAGTCCGGCCCGCCGTGGGGTGAACCGTGGATCCGAGGTTCTTGAGTCGGGCATCCAGTTCCTGCTGGGCTGCGTCGGCACCAGGACGAGCGGCATCGGCACGGAGTTGGTTCCAGCGGTCGACAAATTTCCGTAGGTCGTCCTTCGTCCAGCCGAGTTGGTCAAGCATCTCTTGGTCGACTTGGTTCTTGTCGAGCTGCTCTTCGAGTTGGTCGAGAATCAGCTTGGTTTGCTTTCGTGTGTATTCGAGATTCGCTTCATCGGCTTCCGCCAGCGAACCCTCGCGACGGTTGGGCAACGGTTGGTCCTGCCCTTCGGTGCCGCCCGCTCCGGAAGGGGGACCTCCAGGACTGCTTGGCTTTCCTTCGGACCGGTCGTTTTTATCGGGCTGCTTCCCCTGTTTCGATTCCTCGGATCCTTGCGAACTGGGCTCTCCTTGGCCCTGGTTCGGCTGGCCATCGGCGTTGTCTTGGGGTTCTCCTTCTGTATTCTTGGCGGTTCCCTCCTCGGCTGAGTCTCCGGCCGCTGAAGCGGCCTCGCCGGGGGACTTGCTGGAGTTACCGGTCGATTGGTTGGTTGGTTCCGCGTTGCCCGCTTTGGAACCTGCTTCGCCAGGTCCCTGATCGGCCGATTGGCCTGCCCCTTTGTCGGCGGCTTGGTTTTGGCCCGCGCTTCCGGTTCCCTCGCGCGGCGCTTTTTGCCCACCCCCTTCCTCGCCGCCACCCGAGCGGTCTCCCCCTTGTTCACCACGCGAATCGCTCTCGTGCTTGCTGTGGCCGGGAGCTGGAGGTTCGGTCGAGTCGGTTTCCGAATCGGGCTCGCCCGTGTCGGGGCGCTTGCCTCGCTGTTGCTGCTCGCGCTGGGCGTCGGGGGAACCTTCGGGCGATGCTTCTTCGCCCTCGCCCGGGTCGCCCTTGCCGGTTTTTTCTTCGCCCCCTGTCGATTGGCTCTCGCCGTTCGGTTTTTCACCAGTCGGGTCGCTTCCGTCGGAGGGAGGGGTGTCGCTTTTGGTTTCCTCGCCAGTTCCGTCTGCTTCTTTGGGTGAGGGAGTACCCCCTTGGTCGGTGTTTTCTGGGTTGCCATTCTCCTTCGACCGTTGCAGTGAGTCGCCGTCACCTGGTTGGGGTTCGGTTTTTCGGCGAGTCGCTTTCTCTTGTTCCTGTTGGTTGAGCTGTCGCTGGATTTTATCGAAGGCGGTAGTGTCGTCGCTGCCGTCGTTGGCGACCGGTTGGGTGTTTTTGCCGTTGCCAGCATTCCCTTCAGAGCGACTTTCGCCATTTGGTTCGCCACTCTCTTGCGAAGATGGCTCCTGCGACTGCTGAAGCGGGTCGCCGCCGTCGTCCATCTGGCCGTTTTCTGCGGAACCATTCCCTGATTGCTCACCGGTGGCATTGGCAGACTCCTTTCCGCCTCCCGCTTCGCTGCCGCCTTGGTTTCCTTGCCCCAGTTCTCCACTTTCTCCCGATTCGCCTGCGTCGCCACCGGGGTTTCCTTCG
>QIKP01000068.1 GCA_003233055.1 Planctomycetaceae bacterium | reverse complement strand
TCTCCCCGTCCGAGCTGCTGCCGACTATGTCGCCTGGAGACCTGCCATCGGCCTACAGATGCTTAATTCCTGACTTTGCAGTTCTCCTGCCGCCTTACCAACCAGCCTTCCGGACAGCATAATAGCACGTATGGTGCAACCGATCGGTAAGGTGACGCTCGTCGGCGCGGGGCCTGGAGACCCGCGTCTGCTCACGCTGCGCGGCAAGCAGTGCCTCGAAGCGGCCGACGTGGTGCTCTACGACTATCTCGCCAGCGCCGAGTTACTCCGCCATGCTCCCGCCAACGCCGAGAAGATTTGTCTCGGTCGTCACGGGCAAGGTCGACGACTAACCCAGGTCGAGATCTGCCGCCTGATGGTCCAGCACGCCAGCGCGGGCCGTCGCGTGGTGCGACTCAAAGGGGGCGACCCCGGTATCTTTGGCCGGCTTGTCGAGGAGGCGGAAGCTCTCCAGTTGGCAGGCATCCCGCTGGAGGTCGTGCCTGGCGTGACGACGGCTATCGCGGCGGGGGCCTTCGCTGGCATTGCGCTGACCGATCGCGACCGCGCCTCCTGCGTCGCCTTTGTGGCGGGGCGGGAACAAGCGGGAAAGCGACTCGACGAGTCCCTCGATTATCGTGGGCTCGCCCAGTTTCCTGGAACGCTTGTCTTCTACATGGGGGTCACTACCGCCCCCGCGTGGAGCCAAGCGCTCCTCGACCATGGGAAGCCAAGCGACACGCCCGTACGCCTTGTCCGCCGTTGCTCGCTGCCGGGGCAAGAGACCTGGAGTTGCTCGCTCGACCAGTTGGCCCCGTTCGTTGCCACCCATGAAATTCGCCCCCCCGTTATTGCCATCGTCGGCCCGGTCGCGGAGTCCCAAGTCCTTTCCAACTGGTTTGCAGACCGCCCCCTGTTTGGCCAGACAGTACTCGTCACCCGCCCCGCCCATCAGGCCGGCGCGCTGGCCGATCCGCTGCTGGAACTCGGAGCGGAGGTCCTTGTTCAACCTGCCATCGAGATTCATCCCCCTGACGATTGGGCACCGGTCGACCGAGCGATTGACCGGCTCCGCGAGTTCGATTGGCTTCTTTTTTCCAGCCGAAATGGCGTCGAGTTTTTCCTCCAACGATTACGAGAGCGTGGCCATGACTGGCGGGCATTGGGGGCCCTTAAGATCGCAGCGGTCGGGCCTGCAACGGCGGATGCGCTGGCCGAACGGCATCTCGATGTCGACGTGCAGCCCAAGGAGTATCGGGCCGAATCGCTGGCGGACGAACTAACGCCCCTCGCATCGGGGCAACGTTTTCTGCTGCTCCGTGCTAATCGTGGCCGGGAGATTCTTGCCGATTCGCTGGAAGAAGCGGGGGGAAAGGTCGAACAAGTGACTGTCTACGATAGCCAAGACGTGACCACGCCGGAGTCTCGCATTACCGAAGCAATGCTCGCCGGGGCAGTGGATTGGGTGACCGTGACAAGCTCTGCGACGGCTCAGTCGCTGGTCCATCTCTTTGGCAAATCGCTCGCTCGCACCAAGCTCGTCGCCATCAGTCCACTCACGGCCACGAAGCTCACCGAACTCGGCTACCGACCAACCGCCGTGGCGCGGGAGTCCACCTCCGAAGGGATCGTCGAAGCGATCCTCGATACCCGATCGGCGTAAGAACGTTTTTTGGAATTCATTTTTCGGCGTTTGCCAATCGCTGGAACTGTTTGCCCCGTCTGCCAACCGTTCACGAAAGCCGAGGCAGGAAGGAACCACGAATCTGACGAATCGAACGAATCCGACATAGGCGATGGGGAGACTCGTGGTTTCTTCTTGCCTTATTCACCGCCGAGGCGCGGAGGAAGGGAAGTAAATTGTTTTTAATTCTACCGTCTCTCGGCGCCTCTCCGGTTCATCTGTCTTTACATCTGTCTTTCAGCTTCTTATCCGCGTTCATCTGTGCTTATCTGTGGCCAATCTTCCTCGTCTTTTCTTAACCGCTACGGGGCCCGTTAGCTTGGTCTGCCGTGATTCATCGGATTCGTGAGATTCGTGGTTCCCTTTTTTCGTGGTTGCCCTTTTTCCGGCCGTGAACGGTTACGGAGCCTCCCCAGCAAACCCGAGCTAGCAGCCGCTGCCTAAAAGCAAGCTCGTTCCTGCACCCAACGTCAGGGGCACGATTCGCGGCGCCGATCCTGCCCCGGTTCGTCAGTGACCTTGCCGGTTGAGATCGTTCTGTGGTTGCTAGCGATCGGTCGCATTGGCGAACTACTAAGGCGCAACGTCCTACGTTTGCAGCCATTAGCCTCCGTTAGCCGATCTTGCCCTGTAGAGACGGAACGCCCGTTCGTTTTTTCGCAGGAGACCCCCAACATGTCGGACTCGCTCCGTTTCCCGTCGCGCAAGGTTCGCGCGACGCTCTACCTGCCGCCAGAAGTTCTCGACGAAGCTCGTGATGCTGCTTACCACCTTGCGGGCCCACCGGCTCGTATGACGCTAACGAAGTTGGTGGAAGAAGCGTTTCGTCGCGAGTTAGAGCGATTAAAGGACCTCTACAACGAAGGGCAGGATTTCCCCCCGCGCAAGGAGGACTTGAAAGGAGGCCGTCCCATTGCCGCATAAAAGGTTCCCCCATGTGTCCTACCGAAACTCCCGCCATGATCCTTCCCTTTCCCGCTTCGCCGTTCGCCTGCGAGCGGAATGAGGAGCCCCCGATGCCACGACTCCGGCTCCACACTCCAGAGCAAGGCAAGGCTCGCTCGTTACGTTCCCGACTCTTGCAGAGGATTCTCGACAACGAAAGTTCGCGCAAGGTTTCCCGATTCCGACTGATTCCGCCCAGGTAGTTGTTTTCCATATTGTCAGTCGGTTAGCCGTCGGGCTCGTCCCGTCGCGCTAGTGCAATAAAAGACTAGTTGCAACAAAAGATAAGACTCGCCCGGTTCCTACGCTCCTGCGCCCTTTCCGATCGCCGCAATGCGCACGCTTCCTTGCTTCCTGGCCTTCCTTACCCTCTGCGTCACCCTCTGCGTCACCCTCTGCGTCACCCTCTGCGCCGCGTCCTTGGCGGAGGCTCGGGTCGCGCTCGATGTGGCTGGTTCGTCACCTCATCCTGCGGTGGTGCGCGTCGTCGTTCCGGAGAAGGGGGGCACGGCGTATGGTAGCGGCACCCTGATCGATGTGCGCGACGAGTATGGGCTCGTGCTGACCAACTGGCACGTAGTCCGCGATGCGTCGGGGGCCATCGAAGTGTTGTTTCCCTCCGGGTTTCGCTCGCAAGCGAGGGCGCTGAAGGTCGACTCGGAATGGGACCTTGCCGCGCTCGTGATTTGGCGTCCCCCAGCCGAGCCGGTCTCCATGGCCAGCCAACCCCCTCGGCCAGGCGATCGCCTCACGATTTGTGGTTATGGCCAAGGGAATTACCGCTGCGCCGCGGGGCGATGCACGCAGTTCTACTCGCCCCGGATCGATCTGCCCCGCGAACTGGTCGAACTCGATGTCGAAGCGAGGCAAGGCGACTCGGGGGGCCCGATCTTTAACGATCGAGGGGAATTGGCTGGCGTGCTCTTCGGGGCAGGGCAGGGGACGACGCTGGGGAGTTTCGAGGGCCGGGTAAAAACCTTCCTCGCTTCGCTCGCTCCCGACATTGGCCAACGCCCTACGCTCAGCCCCAATGGTATTCTCGACGGTGTTCTCGATGACGCCCCGCAAGTCGCCCTTCACCCGAGCCGAGCCGGCTTGAACGACCGGAAGCCTCTGCGAAACACCCCCCCAAAAAACGACCTGGGCAACATTGCCTTCGGCTGCGAAGTGGTCGCCGAGCGCCATTCGGAGCCATGGCCCACGTCGGGCACCCGCGCCGCTCCCGCAGACGATTGGCCCACCTTGCAGAGTGACACGTTCCGGAGTGACACGTTCCAACGCAGCACCCCCACCCCGCCTGATAACGCAAGCCGACCGCCCGTCGCGGCAGGTCCCCTCGTGCCGACCCGATGGTTTGAAAACACGAAAAACGTTCTGGCGCTCGTCGGCGCGTTGGCCCTCGCGATCCAAGTGATGCGATTCGTCGGATAGCCGGGGCGTCCCGTGATCGCGGACCATGTAGCGGTCAGGCTCGGGCTACCCAGGCAGCTTGGCTCGCAGGGCGGCGACGATTTCACTCGGAACGAATCGGGCAAGCTCTGCGTCGCTCGCAAGGGGAGCGATTTGTTTGATGAGCGAACTCGAGACATGCGAGAAAGCCTCATCCGCCATCAAGAAGACCGTTTCAATGCCTGGGTCGAGCTTGCGATTCGCCAGGGTCATCGTGAATTCCGACTCCATGTCGGAGAGCGACCGCACACCGCGAACAATCACCCGAGCATCACAATCGCGTACGAATCGGACTGCCAGCCCGTCGAATTTCCTCACCGTCACGTTGGGCAAGTCAGCCGTGACTCGTTCGATCAGTGCGACCCGTTCTTGGACAGAAAAAAGCGACTGCTTCTCAATATTCGTTCCGACGCCAACGATCAGGTCGTCGGCCAGGCGACTGCTCCGCTCGATGACATTCAGATGCCCCAGCGTGATCGGGTCGAACGATCCGGTATAAACAGCGCGTCGTGACATGGCAGTGGGGCCGTCGTCCCTGGGGATTGGTTCGCGGACAGGCGATGAGTGCAGTCGACCCGTCGTGATAGGGGCTCGTCGGAACGCCACTCGCGAAGTTTTCACCCCTTCGATCAGGCGATCCAAGCCCCTCTCATTATTATCGTGTAACGGTTCACGGAAGCCAAGGCAGGAAAACCACGAATGACGCGAATCGCTGCAGGACCGGTCTTGCGAGCGGAAGTCGATTTCTGGTGAATTTAGGTCATCCGGAGTCTTGGAAAAGGAAACGACCCTGAGCCTGGCCAATCTTCCTCGTCTTTTCTTAACCAGCTTGGTCTGCCGTGATTCATCGGATTCGTGAGATTCGTGGTTCCCTTTTTTCGTGGTTGCCCTTTTTCCGGCCGTGAACGGTTACGGAGTCTCCCCAGCAAACCCGAGCTAGCAGCCGCTGCCTAAAAACAAGCTCGTTCCTGCACCCGGCTACAGCGAGCGCTTCCGCCCGACGAAACGAAAATAGGGCATCTTCAGCAGAGGAATCCACATGATTTTCCCCGATTCTTCGGCGATCTCGACCGTCTCGAATCGCTCAGCCAAGTAAGGGAGCAGGTCGGGGTTCGGAAAAACATTGTCGTTCGCGAACCAAATGGGCCAGAAAGTCCGGCGGAACCAAGAGTGCTTCCGCCGGCCCTCGCCGGGGTGCTTCTTCGCGACGTAGAAATCGACGATGCCAATCGTGCCCCCTGGCTTGAGGAGCGTTCGTGCGTGGTCGATCGCCGCGAACCAGTTGGGAATCATGGTGAGCGAATAGGCAAACGTCACCACATCGGCGGAGCCAGGAGGGAGGTCGACTTTCGTCGCGTCGGCGTGTAGCAGTCGGACGTTCGACCAACCGCGATCTTCGATTCGCTTTTGCGCGATCCCGAGGAGCGACTCGCTCAGGTCGACCAGGACGACTTCGTTGAAATCGCCAAGCCGATCGCCCCATGCTTCGGCGTTGCGCGCGGTGCCACAGCCGAGGTCGACCCAGGTTCCACCGTCGGGGGAGGGGAGGGCGGCGAATAGTTCGTCCCGGCCATGCAGCATCTTTTGACGGGTCTCGTCGTAGTGCTCCGCCTGACCACCGTAAAAACTATCGAGCCGCTCTTGGTGCGTCTCCCCCCGAATGGGCGAGAGAACCAGATGGTAGAGGATTTTGAGTTTCCCCAGTGCGTTCATCGTTGTCCTCTACCGCCAGTTGGAAGGATTTTTTTTGGAGCGTAGCAATTGCGAAGCTGCCGTAGGTATTCACGCGGTCCTTGGCGTGCAACTCTTCGGCAAGTGCCTCGTTGTACGACAGGACTTGGCCGAGTCGGCGGGTCGTGCCATCGAAAGTGACTTCAATCGGGTCGACGAACTCGACCTTCATTGCCGCGCTCCGCCACAATAGACGTGCCTGGTCGTCGGCATGGTCGACGATCGCCTGCCATTGCCTCTTCAAGATGTCCGCGTGGTTCTCCGCGAGCCAGTCCATGTGGTCCAAGAGCACGTAACGCGAGTAGGTCTGCTCGGTCTTTTGGAGGTGTTCGAGGATCGTCGTCGTATGGGTCCGGACCTGGTTGACCAAGCCTGCCTTGAGTTGGGCAAACGGCTCCGGCCGAAGATAGCTGGGGCAGCAGTCGGGCGTGTACTCCCCGGTGAGGTAAACGCGCCAGAAGTAGTTGTCCTTGATCGGCAGTTGGGTAAAGACCGCGTCGAGACGATCTTCGATGAACTTGGAGATACCGCCCGGGTAAAATCGTTCGAGCTGCCTTCGTTGCGCTCGCGGGACCCCCAAGAGCGAGAGTGTGGCGTCGCGTTTGAGGAACCACTGGATCATTGGCCCCCAAAAGGTTGCCTTCACCTCCTCCACGTAAATTCGCTTCTGCTCTTCCAGCGTTTCTGCGGCGAGTAAGCGATCGATTTGCGGGCGGATGCGGGCGATGCGGTTAATGTAAAAGTTCATCGACGACGCAAAGTAGCCCGCGGTCCCGCGAAAGTAAAAACTGGGGCGGAGTCCCTTGCCACGAAAGAACTTGCCTTTTTTGTCCCAATACTTGCGGGCCTCGGGCGGGAGCGCCTCGCGAAGTTGGCCACCATAGACGCCGTCCCAATCGGCAAGCCGGCCCCGACCGAAGAGTTCGAAGAAGGTCTCATGATCGAGCTGGCGAATGCCCGCCATCTTGAGTTCCAGCAGCGCGTTCTGCCGTGGATTCATGTCGACCGTATCGACGCGCTCGATGCCGGCCAGCGCGTACTCCAGGGCGTTGCATCCGGCAGACGTAATCACGAGCAGCCGGTCACTCTTGCTTAGATCCAGTGCCACCAAATCGAGCCGAGGGTCTTCCCAGCAGGTGTTGTAAACCAGATTCTTACCGTGGCAAACCTTGAAGAAGGCACGGCTTAAAGCGGAGAGCATGGAGGCTCCTGCACCTCAAGGCCTGCACCTTAAGGAAGAGGTAGGAATAAGATCGGGGGCGACTGGCGACGCACGACAACGCAGGCGTGTGACGATAAGCTGGCCCATCCTCTAGTTTTTTGCGGAAAAATGCAAGGGGCGAGAGGCTTCGCACCCCGGGTCATTCGCCCGCCACGCCTTGGAGTTCCTTGCCCTCGCTCTGCTCGCTCTCCGACTCCTCCGGCAGGGCCGCCGGCAACTCCGCGATCAGTCGACCATTTTCTTGCACCAACTCGAGCGAACCGTCGTCGTACTCCACCAGGGCCGTCGAGTTCTCGACCCAATCGCCCGTATTCAAGTAGGCCAGATCCCCCAACTGCAAAATTCGTGGCCAATGGATATGCCCGCAAATGATGCCGAAACAGTTCTCCTCGGCCGCCGCCCGGACAAGCTGTGTCTCGAAGTTGCTTACATGCTTGATGATTCCCTTGATCCGCCGCTTGATGACGCCACACAGCGCGTAGCGGTTGCGCCGCTTTCCACGAGCCCAGTTGACCCAGTAGTTCACCGAGAGCAGCACGTCGTAGCTGTAGGTGCCAGCGTACGAGAGCCATGGCATCTGCTGCTCGACCCGATCGAACTGGTCGCCATGAATCACCAAGTAGCGCCGACCATCGGCCGCAACATGCACGAACTGGTCTCGCAACTCCACGACACCGTAGTCGGCAAGAGACTTGCGCAAAAAACTATCGTGGTTTCCTGGCGCGTAGTAGAGCCGTGTTCCGTTTTTTTTCAACAAAAGGAGTCGCTCAAAGATGCGGTCGTAAGAGGTCCGCCATCGCCAACGCCGCTTGAGTTTTCGCCCATCGATAAAGTCTCCCACGATGTAGAGATGCTCAGGCTGGTACCGGTGCAGCAACTCCAAGAACAAGTCGGCCTGCGAATGCTTGGCGCCGAGGTGGACATCGCTCACAAACAACGCGCGGACCGGCTGATCCATCCTCCCCTCGGTGAAGGGCGGCGATCGGTAGCTGATGCGGTTAGTGGACCTCTTCACAGCGGAATGCCTTGGAAAAACGCGATGGGGGACTTTGCCCCAATTCTAGCAGATTGCCTGCGGAAGACCCCCAATTCTAGCAGATTGCCTGCGGAAGACGTAGCGCAGCGAAAAACAGGAGAGAGGGAACATGGGGAAATGGAATATGGGGAAATAGAAGGAACCCTGCTGTTTCCTACATTCGTAAGATTCTCGCAATTCGTGGTTTTCCTGCCTTGGCTTCCGTGAAGGGGTACCAACCCTCGCTGGGAGCTCCCTTCTTCATTTCTTCGGGTTGCCTCCGAATGGTTCGGGTGACTTCGCAATCGCGTCGACCCAGAGGTCGCCGTCGACCGGTTCGAAACCATCGGCCTCGAAGAAGAGGAGTCCGCGATCGCGGGCCGCCACGTATCGGGCGAAGTGGATCGCGGCGGTCGAGTGCTTGGAGGAACGGAGTAGGCCAATCCCGATGTCGCCAGTGGCACCCGACAGCTGGGGGAGTCGCACGATGTCGATCTCCGGATATTGCTCGGCGACGGCGTCCCATAAGAACCCTGCGTCGACGCTGCCGAGTTGGAGGTCATTCGCTATTTCGCCGACGGTCGGCTTGAAGACACCAAACTGACGAGTCTGTGTCTCGATGAGGGCCCAGCAGGCAGCGGTTTGCAGCGCGCGGCGTGTTGCGCTGCCGATGGCGGCCTGGTCGGGATTGGCGAGGACGATTCGCACGCCGGTTTGCAAAAGGTCGTCAAGCGATTGGATGTTACGAGGATTGCCTCGTGGCACGCCGACCACGACGTTCATACGAGCCAGGGGGAGCACTTCGTCTACAAGCTCTCTTTCCCTTCCAAGCTCCAAGTAACTCTTGTCGGCCGAAAGAAAGAGGTCCCCCTTGCCGCTCAACTCCAGTTTTCCTAGGAGCACGTTGGAGCCGGCGTACTCTACCTGGACGTTCACGCCATACTCGGAACGATACTTGGCAAGGATTCTTTCGACGGGTAGTCGCATGCCAGCCGCGCAGTACAGGAGCAACGCGTCACCCGATCGGCCGCGACTTCCTGGCCAATCAACCGGCAGCAGGAGCAGAGCGATCAGTAGAACGACAGTGACTGCCGAGGCAAGGAATCCTAAGAATGCCGGGCTGGCCTGGCCCTTCCGGTGAAGCGGACAAATCCTAGGGGGGATTGGGCGGGCCATCCTACGTACCTTCCTTCAGCGGGGGATTTTCGGGAGCGAGCGATGTTGGCGGAATCGATGGCGCATCGAATCGGTCGTTCGCCACTCGGACGACTTTTCCCTCCCGGAAAACAAAAAGGCAATCGGCCAGCCGCTTCGCTTCTGCCGAGCTGTGGGTGACATGCAAGGTCGTGACGCTCGTCTCGCTCTGAACGAGGTGGAGCACTTCATACATCTCCTCGCGTGTTTTCTCGTCCAAGGCGGAGAAAGGCTCGTCCAGGATCAGAATCGCCGGTCGCCACGAGAGCGCCCGCCCGATGGCAACGCGCTGAATTTCACCACCACTGAGGCCCTGGATGCCTCGATGGAGAAGTTGGCCCAATCCCAGCATCTGGGCCAGTTCCGACGTGCGCTTTTCGACGTCCGCCCGAGACCAGTTCCGAATTTTCAACGGAAAAGCGATCTGCTGGCGAACGTTCATTCGAGGGAAGAGCGCCGCATCCTGCGGTACGTAGCCAATATCCCGGTCGGCCGGCTCGAGGTGCGTCACGTCTCGCCCGCCAAGCAAGACGCGGCCTTCCTTCACTTTTTGCAAGCCACAAATGCCGCCCACCAGCGTCGATTTGCCACAGCCGGTTTCCCCCATCAAGACGGCATACTCCCCAACCGGGACCTGGAAACAGAGGCCCTTCAGACAAAAACTCCCGGAGCAAATCGTCGCATTGTCGATATCGATCATCGTGAAGTAGGGGTTCGTTAGGGCCCATCCGATATTTGCCTGGCGGCGCGTTGGTCTTCGCCTGGCGACGCGATGGGCGAATGGCACGACCCACTCTACAAGGAAAATCGGCCGGCTGTCAGGGAAGGCACTACGAATCTTGCGATGGCTCAACGTCAGCACTTCCAATGGTACACGCAACCACTTCGCTTTGTTCCGAATTCGATTCACTTCCCGCCAAATGGTTCCGAACTGTCGTCACACCGGTGCATGACGAAGAGTCGTGGGAGAACACCAGGGCAGGGGGCCAGTACGTATCGTACGGGCGAAAAGGCTTAGCCGGTCCATCCGAGCCATTGGTGAAACAGCCACTTCACTTTGGGCGTCAGCTTCGTGCGGTTGAATTGGTCACCCACTTTGCGAATCGCCTCGGCTTGGGTCGGGTAGGGGTGGATCGCACTGGCGATCTTTCCCAGACCGATGCCATGCGTCATCGCGAGGCTGATTTGGCCAATCATGTCGCCCGCATTGGGGGCAACGATCGTCGCACCGATGATCCGATCGGACCCTTGGGCGACGTGAATCTTCACGAATCCTTCCGTTGTTCCCTCCAGAATTGCCCGATCGACGCCGGCAAAGTCTTGCCGGTAGGTGTTGAGCGCGACGCCCGCATCGTGGGCGTCGTTTTCGTTAAGGCCAATATGGGCCAGCTCGGGATCGGTGTACGTGCACCAGGGAATCACCAGGTTCGACACCTTCTTGCGGCCCATGAACAGGGTATTTTGGATGACCGTTCGGGCCATGAAGTCGGCGGCGTGGGTAAATTGGTACTTTGAGCAGATATCGCCTGCCGCAAAAATTTTCGGATGGGTCGTTTGCAGCCGGTCGTTGACGGTCACCCCCTTTCGCGCGTCGTACTCGACGCCAACCCCCTCGAGGTTTAACCCCTCGACGTTCGGTGTTCGGCCAACGGCGATCAGCAATTGGTCGACCTCGAAGTCATACGGATGGTCGTGTGAAGAACCGGTCATGCGAATCGCGTTGCCAGCAGGGGAGACTTGCAGCCCCTTGCCGCAGCAGTAGAGTTTCACGCCGTCGCGCAGCATCGACTCCTTCACAATGTTTGCCGCGTCTTGGTCTTCGCGAGGCATGATGCCATGGGTCGCCTCGATCAAGGAGACCTTCGACCCAAGCCGGGCGAACGCCTGGGCCATTTCGCAGCCGATTGGCCCCGCACCGACGATCCCCAACCTTTTTGGCAACTGAGTGAGCGAGAAGAGCGTCTCGTTGGTGAGATAGTCGACTTGTTCGAGTCCCGGAATAGGAGGCGCGGAGGCTCGTGCGCCGGTGGCGATGACGGCGCGCTTGAACGCAAGGCGTCTGTCGCCGACGCTCACGTGGCTGGAGTCCTCGAATCGCGCATCGCCCAGAAAGACATCCACGCCAAGGTCTCGAAACCGCTGGGCCGAGTCGGCAGGGCTAATGTCGGCGCGGAGCTTGCGCATCCGCTGCATGACGGCGGCAAAGTCGACCGTCGTCCCGTCGGGGACGTGGAGTCCAAAGGTTTCGGCTCGGTTCACGGCGGCGGCAGCGCGCCCCGCCGCCAGCAGGCCCTTCGACGGCACGCAGCCAACGTTCAGACAATCGCCTCCCATGAGATCCCGCTCGACGAGCGCGACCTTCGCCCCCAATCCGGCTGCTCCCGCTGCCGTTACCAACCCGGCGACCCCGGCACCAATGACGACTAAGTGGTAGCGCCCCTCCGGCGTCGGGTTGACCCAATCGGTCGGATGGACGGCCGCTTCGAGTCGCCTATTGTGCTCATCGTACGGCAGCAGGGCAGGGGAGGGGCTCATCGTCGTTCATGCCTCTCGCGGCATGCCTCTTGGGGGCGTCGAACGGGATTCATTCCGTTCCTTTGGTTGCATCGTCGGAATCCATTTCATGCTCTGGTCTCTCCGTTATGGTCTTTCCGTTACGGTCTTTCTGGTCGCAGCTTGGCGATTCCCCACTTGGCGAACCACGGAAAGACTCCCAGTAGTCCAAACGCGATGCTGAACTGCAATAATTGACTTCCGCTAAAAACCGCCTTCGCACCTTGGTCGGCCAGCGTCTGTAAATTGGGGACGGCGCTACCGATGTAGGTGTAGAGCGCCGTGCCGGGGAGCATTCCAAGTTGGCTGACCCACCAGAAGGTCGGCGTTTTGATGGGGGTCAGGCCCATCACGACGTTGATAATAAAAAAGGGAACGCCGACGATCAGGCGCAAGGTGAACAAGTAAAACGCCCCTTCGCGTGCAAGGGCGTCGTTGAAATTCGCTAGCCGATCCCCAAACTTTCCTTGAATCGAGTCGCGGAACAGGTAGCGACTCAGGAGGAACGCCAGCGTTGCCCCGGTTGTCGAGGCAAAACTCACCAAGACAACCGCCTGCCACCAATCGAATAGCCAGCCGCAAAGAATCGTCAGCGCCGCGGCACCTGGCAACGACAGGCCGGTGACCACGACATAAATGCCGAAGGCGATCCCGTAGACGAGAATCGGGTGGGCCGATTGGTACGCTTGGAACGCCGTCTCTTGCTCGGCAAGGTAGCCGATCGATAGTTGGTCCTGAAACAAAACGACCGCGATGACAATCACCGCCGCCACCACCAAGCCGACGGCGACCTTTGCGCTACCGCCAGGCGGTTGCGTCGGCTTGCCATCGCCCTCACTCGATTTCTTCGAGGGGTCCTCACATGGAGAGTCGTCACGCATTAGGTCCTCACGCATCGGGCCGGGCTTTTCTGGGAGAGAGTTTTTGCTGGTTTCCGCGACACTACTCGGGAGGTCGCTCGTTGAGTCCCCAATCGTAGGGGAGGTACTCCACCCGCACGCCGGTAGCCGCGACCGCTTGGCGTGATTTGTCGTTGGGTAAATAGGGGGAGATCGCCTGGAGCTGCGCCGCTTGGTGGCTGCCAAAGTCTTTGGCAAACCACTTGAGGATCGAACTGAGGTGGACCCGATGGTTGCTGCCGTCGATGGCGAAGTTGCGGCTCAAAGTAAAAAACTGCTTGGCGTTTCGGGTCAATTGCTCGTCAAGATTCTCAGCAACGTAGGCTTCGTTGAGCAATCTTGGGCAACTGATCGACGCACAAACAATCGCGAAGTGAATTCGCGGCTCGTTCATTTTCCGCAAGACTTCGTGCTCGATGTCGTTGAGCGAAATCTGCTGGTCGGCCACCTGTAGGAGCAAATGCTTCCAAATGTTGTAGCCAAGGAGGGGTGTGTGGTCCCGGATGCTCTTGGTCGGGTACTCGCGTAGGATCCCCTTCACCGTCACGGCGTTGTAGGCATTGATCCAGTAGGCGAGCCTCCCTTCGCGCGTCGATTGGATGCCCAAGTCGTGGAGGCCCAAGTCGCCCGACGACAAACGCGCCAAGTAGGCGTCGAGCCGGGCCATGCTTTCGGGCGAACGATGCCAAGCATGGTAGTCAACCCTCCCTGCTTCGTCGACGTAGGTCTGAAGCAGTTCGTGCCAAGAGGTGTGGTCGATTTGGTCGAAGGAGACTCGCTGATCGGCTGGCACCTTCACACCGACCACCACCCGTGCTGCGGACGACCGGTCCGCCATTCCGAGATACGCCCCCACGCCAGCCACGATGGCTACCGCTAAGGCCATCCAACGGCGTGACCAGGAGGCTCTACCCAAAGGTCCGTCCGAGGGAGGGGAGGGATCCTTGTCGGAGGCCGATTCGGATGGATGGTCCATGACTCTTACCTGAAGGGGGAATTCTACTGCACGTCTCGGCCGGCCAATTTTCGGCCACCCATCATTCCTTTGTACGGGAAAGCGTGCCGAGGGGTTATAGCAGAGGCGTGAGGAAACAGCCGAGAGCGTACGGTAGCTTACCTTTTTCCACTAAAAAACATGCTGTCCTCTTGGTTTGCAGAGAAGCGAGGCTCGCGGGCGTTGTTTCTGGGGCATCGTTTCTGGAGCATTGTTTCTGGAGCATTATTCCTGGGGCGTCGCCTGTGCGGTGCTTGAGCAAACGTCCTCCTCGAGTGTATCCTGGGGGCGTGCTGGACTAACGGAAGGGGAGGGCGGAACCCCGCAGCGGAGGCCCAGGAAGTACCACCGATGAATTTTTCAGAAGGATGGAAGCGATGCCAGGATTACGGATGGCCTTGAGTCTCGTGGTGGTAGGATGCTTCCTGGTGGTGGGATGCGGAAAGAAGGAAGAACCGAATCCCCAGCCCGAAGAAAGAACGAGTGAAAACCGTAACGGGCCCAGCACCTTGGCCGAGGCCGTTACGGCTCTGAAAAAACAGCGAGACGAACTCGCTTCTGGGTACGCAGCAGGGGATGTCAAGAAGGCCGATACGGCGCTCCATGGACTGTTGCGTTCGGCCAAGTCGATCGCTGACTTGGGCACCCAGGCGAAACTCGATCGCTACGATCTGAGCGATGCGACGACCGCAGCCGATCAGATCACTGAAATTCTCAGCACGCTGCACGACTCGATGGGAGGGCACGGCGCGGATGCGAAAGTGGACGCGGCCGACTACGACAAAGAAGCCGATAGTTTGAACGACGCGATCAACAACATCGAGACCATCACGCTGAAAGCCTCGGCCGCCGAATAATCGCTGGAGCAGCGGGCGCCCGACCGCAGACCGGTGCTCGTCCAAAACGCCTAGCCTTTCTTTTGGTAACCTCTTTTTTTGGCACGCAGCCCTCAATTGGCATCAAGATGGCCGATCGCGTTGATCGTGATCGGCCGCGCGCGGGAACTTTGCCAGGCGACTTCGCTAATAGCGCAGTTGTCCTGTGGCAAGCGGCGGCGCAGGGCGAGGGGAACGCTTAGAAGTTGGCCAAGGTAAAGTCGATTGACGACGCTATGGGCCACCACGACAATCCGTTCGCTGGGGTGGCCAAGAGCGATCTGGTCGATGGCAGCGACGACACGCAAGGTCACGTCGCCCAAATTTTCCCCCTCGGGATAGCCTTGCGCAGCGGGGTCGTTCCGAAACGCTTCGTAAGCTTCCGTGTCGTTCTTCGCGATGTCGATCCACGATCGATCTTCCCATCGCCCAACGTCCACCTCTGCAAGATCCTCCACGACGACGGGCGCGAGGCGATGGCGATCGGCAATCGCTTGGGCCGTCTCGAACGCCCGCCTGAGCGGACTGGAGTAGACCGCCTGGATGGGTGCCTTGGCGAGCGCGGCGGCCGCCTGGGTCGCTTGTCGCTGCCCGGTCGGGTCGAGCGGCTCATCAATGTGACGCCCCTGCATCCGTGGCGGGTCGAGCAGGTTGTGGGCCGTCGCCCCGTGGCGAACGAGATACAAGTGGCAAGCGTCAGGGCTCATCGTGCAACCTTGGGGGGACATCGTGCAATTTCATAACAACCGCCAGACGCCAGACCGCCAGACGCCCCGCGATTTTGTCTGGCGAGGCTCGCGCGGTCTGCGTGATTGCCTGACTAGGGGTGGTTGGTGCTGGAAGGTAGGGGGGACATCGCGAGCTTGGCGGCCGTTTCAATGGCGGCAACCATCCCCGTTGTC
>QIKP01000046.1 GCA_003233055.1 Planctomycetaceae bacterium | reverse complement strand
CTTTGCCATCTCCTAGATCTCCTGATTGACTCCCCCCAACGGGGGATTCTCGCATCTTATCAGGCTGTCCAGTTTTTGGGGTCCACCTCAGAGTAAAGATACTTCCCCTTGGTTTCATTGTTCGCAAAAGGGCGTACGGAATCACCCATGCACGATCGTTCTATTGTCCGAACCGCTTTGTGGAACATTATCATTGAGCCACATACCGTTTCCGCTAGCTGCTCAACGGTCGGTAGAATGCTGTTTATGATGCGTACCTCGACAGCCCCACTCGGAGTACGGCCTAGCCGCGAATTACTCGCAAAATTCGATACGAGTGCCAATTCCCTCAAACCTTGTTCGGCGATACTGCGAGCTTGGTTTAGCTCTTCCTCTGTAGCCCACTCCATGATTCCTATCCCTCATACAATCCAGCCCGGACGTCGCGCTTCGCCGGGATAGGTTGGCGAGAACGCGGCGTCCGACGCGGGGAGCTACCCCGCTGGCTGGCTTAGTTCTGGTTGTTGTTATCCGATCGCCCGTGCCACGGCGGCACCAGCTTCTAGGTTCTTCTCCGCGTAAATCTCACTCACTCGGGCCGTGGAATGGCCGAGCATCACCTGCGATGCCTCTAGGCCAAACTGGGCACGTACTTCGGTCGCTGCTGTGTGACGTAGTTGGTTCGGCTTCCACCGATCGACGCCCGCCTTGTCGCAGGCGCGGGTTATCGCTTGGCGGTAGCTGTTGACGCTGTACCGGTCGCCCGGTTGGAACACGGGGGCAGACCGTACGTTCGTGCCGGGTCGGTTGCCACAAGAAAGGGGCGTCACCCGGGCGGCGTGTTGTTCGGCGCGTCGCTTGGCTTCACTGTCGCAGGGCCGGAAGCAATACGCCTTCGCATCGCGAACCAGGTATCGCAAGAGAACCTCTTGCGCTTTCGGGCCAAGAAAGACCACTCGCTCTCGCCCGTGGTGTTGTGTCTTGTGGCTCTCGGGGCGATAGGTCCAGACTTCACCACTTCGGTCAACGTCGCAGGGTCGCAGATCGCAAACCTCGCCGGGACGCATGCCCGTTAGGCGTTGTAGGCGTGCCATATCGGCCACCACGGCGGGCAACGCGGCAAGTGTTGTCTCGATTGTCGCATCATCCACCGGCAGCACGGGGGCCGTCTCACGGGCCGTTGTGCGACCGGCTCGCAGTCCCTCGACCGTCGCCAGTGCTTGCGGCACGCTTGCCGGAATCAGTTCCTCACCCGCTGCCCACTTGAAGGCGCGACGTATGCGGCGAACCGAACCGTTCACCGTCGATCGGGCGAGCCCTGTTTCGACCAAGTGGCTACGGACCGACTTTAAGGCGAGTGGCCCAAACGCTTCGGCAGGTTGATCGCCGAACAGGTTGGCCGCATGGCCGCAGGCGGTCGCCACCATACCGGCCTCAGCCGTCGGCTTGCCATTCTTCACGTAGTACGTGGCCGCGTAGCAGGAAAACCGATTGCAAACTTCCCGAACTGTCAGCCGTGAGACTTCCTCGGCCTTGCCCCGCGATGGGGAGGAAACCTCTTGGCCGCCCAACACCGCAGCGACGGCGGCGGCGTAATTGTCTCGACTTGCTTCGGAGCCATAGACGCCAAGATAGGTCACTTTTCCACGAACCTTTACGTAGGCTTGTTCACTAGCGCGGTGGTGGCAGTAAGAGGGTACTTTTGGAGGTCGAATCGCCTTAAAACTAGGCCTTTTCATGGCAGGAAACCTTTCGGGAGTAGTCACTACTCCCGTTTGGGCTCGCCAGCAGCACCCACGACCATCGTGGGGTTAGACCTAAGGTTCTACGCCGTAAGCACTTGCAGCAAGAGCGGGCGATCGGGCTCGAACCGACGACATCCAGCTTGGGAAGCTAGCGCTCTACCACTGAGCTACGCCCGCTTGCTCTTCGGCATCCATTCTACCCTGCTTGTCGAAGGTAGCAACGGCCCCTGGGAATCGCTTTCCCGTCTTCGTTGGGGAAAATCCCCGTCCCCGACGCAGCGATTTCCCTAGGTTGCGGATCACCGATCGTGGCCGACGCCTTGGTATTCGGTCTAGCTGGGGCATTCCCCCGCATCGGTCGTCACTACGGTGTCGGCATCGCCACGGAAACCCGAACCGGTAGGGTTCGCCAGTTGTCGAAATCACACCTCGACAACCATTTCTCGGGAATTAGAATGGGGGGTTACGTTATTTTTGATGTTTCGTTCAATCGTAATAATGCCAGGAGCTACCCAGCGATGAAGATTGCCGTTATTGGAACAGGGTATGTTGGACTTGTCACCGGTACCTGCTTTGCTGACAGTGGCAACAGTGTGACTTGCATCGACATTGATGAGAAAAAAATCGAAGGCCTCAAGCAGGGGATTATCCCCATCTACGAGCCGGGGCTGACCGAGATGGTCAAGCACAATTACGAAGCGGGCCAACTGCAATTCACCACCGATACCGCCGCAGGTGTCAAACCGGCGGAGATCGTTTACCTCGCGGTTGGCACGCCGCAGGGTGACGACGGCTCGGCCGACCTGTCGGCCATGTGGAGCGTCGTCAAAGCGATCGCCCCGCATCTACGCGAAGATGCCATCGTCGTGACCAAGAGTACGGTACCCGTCGGCACCAACGCGACGATTTTTGGAATGCTTAAAGAACTGACTGGGCGCGAGTGCGACGTGGCGAGCAATCCGGAGTTTCTCAAGGAAGGTGCCGCGATCGACGACTTCATGAAGCCCGATCGAGTGGTGGTCGGCGTTCGTCGGCAAGAGGTGGCCGATGCGCTGGAGTATCTCTACAAACCGTTTTTGCGGACCGAGCACCCGTTCATCTCCATGTCGCCTGAAAGTGCCGAGATGACAAAGTACGTGGCGAACGCCCTGTTGGCCACGAAGATCAGCTTCATCAACGAGATGGCCAATCTGTGCGAGCGGATGGGGGGCGACATCAACGACGTCCGCCGTGGCATCGGCCACGATAGCCGCATCGGCTTCGCGTTTCTCTTTCCTGGCGTTGGCTACGGCGGAAGTTGCTTTCCCAAGGATGTTCGGGCGCTCGCCGCGATGAGCGAAAAACATGGCTGCAAGCCAATGATGCTAGAAGCGGTCGACCAGGTGAACGAGCGACAGAAATCGGTGATGGCTGGCAAGCTCGAAGAACACTTCGGCAGCAAGCTAACCGGTAAGACGATCGCCATTTGGGGCCTCGCGTTCAAGGCCCGAACGGACGACATCCGCGAAGCCCCATCGCTCGTGCTGATCGACTGGCTTCTGGAAAAGGGAGTCACGGTCAAGGTGCATGATCCCGAAGCGATGGCCAATGTCCAGGCCGAGTTGGGCGACAAAATCACCTATTGCGGTAAGCGGATGGAAGCGGCCCAAGGGGCGGATGCGCTAGTAGTCATGACCGACTGGAAAGACTACGCCCGTCCTGACTTTGCGGAGGTCTACCAACGGTTAAATTCGCCAGTCGTCTTCGATGGCCGCAACCTGTACGACCCGGAGCGGATGAAAGCTCACGGATTCCAGTACTACAGCATCGGGCGGCCGACGGTTTGAGCCGAGCTTCAGGGCACCCCGGCTGCTGAAGCGGCCACGCCACACGATTTCTCCCGCTCGGCCGCCGAGAACTGGAATTCTTCTCCCCTGCGCGCTATGCTAAAAGGCCGGCGGAAAATTCCCTCCGAGTCGAAGGACGTTCCTGAGCGGGAATCGTGCCACTTTTTTCTTGCCTGCTACCAGGTGACGACCGATGCCCCACCCTTTTGATCGATACCGCGAACGCCTCGTGATGGAAACGGAGACCCATTGGCCTGCGGATTGTCCCGTCGAAGACGCATCGCACAGGTCGCGACTCGCCCTCCTCCTGCATGCGTCGGCGGAGGAAGCGGTCCGTCTGGAATACGTCCGAACCCATACCGGTTTCTGCCGGCGGATTGTTGTCACACCAGCCGATTTGGAACGACTGGCAAACTGCCAAGACTAGCGGTGGGCCTTTCTGGAAAATCAGGGTCCAATGACACAGGACGTCGGTCAGGCGATTCGGAGTGACCAGGAGAGTAGGGAAGTTGTTCTTCAGCCGCACGTCGACTCGTTCCACTTTTTACGAAAATCACCTCATCGGGTCCCCCATGCCTCCCACTCGAACGCTTCGTGTTGAACTTAAGGATCGTAGCTACGATATCGCCATCGGTAGCGGGACGCTGGCCACCTGCTATGAGTTTCTTACCGAGCGCACCGGTGCAACGCATGCCGTGCTGGTGACCGATACGAACGTCGACGAATTGTATGCCGATGGCGTGGCCGACCAATTCTCCGAAGCGGGGATGGATGTTCATCTGTTGACGGTCGACGCGGGCGAGGCAAGCAAGTCGCCCGAGATGGCGATCGAATTGTGGGAGTCGATGCTTGCCGAAGGAACGGATCGCCAAAGCGCGGTCGTCGCGGTCGGGGGAGGGGTGGTAGGGGATTTAGCCGGTTTCGTCGCGGCGACCTTTGCTCGTGGGCTTCCTTTTTTCCAGGTGCCGACAACGCTCCTGGCCCAAGTCGATAGTTCGGTCGGCGGGAAAGTTGGCATCAATCTACCCGAGGCGAAAAACATCGTCGGCGCGTTTTGGCAACCGATTGGTGTGCTGATTGATGTCGACGTACTCTCCACGCTCTCGGACCGCGAATTCGCGGCCGGCATGGCGGAGGTGATCAAATATGGGGTGATTCTCGACGAGAAGTTCTTCCAGTACCTGGAGGAGCATCAATCCGCCATCGCCGCCCGGGATGCCGACGTGCTCGTGCAGGTCATCGCGCGGAGTTGCCAGCTCAAGGCAGACGTGGTCGAGGCGGACGAGAGGGAGCTATCGGGCGAGCGGGCCAAACTCAACTATGGCCACACCTTTGGCCATGCCTTCGAGGCGGCTACCCACTACGGCAGTTTGCTTCATGGCGAAGCGATCGCCATGGGAATGGTCTGTGCGTCGCGATTGGCAGAGGGGATGGGCCGCATCGATGCCGAATGCACGGAGCGGCAGATTGCCCTTTTTCGCCATTTCGGCCTGCCAACCGACCCCCCCGCGATCGACCCGGAAGAGTCTTTTCGCTTGATGTGGCACGACAAGAAGGTCGCGAATGGGCAAATTCGGTTTGTCTTGCCAACCCGCCTCGGCGAGGTCGAGCTGGTCGACCAGGTGCCGTCGGAGGCCGTTCTCCGAGTTTTAAGTCCGTAATGGTTGTCCCTCGCCAACAGAGTTGGTTAAGATGCCATGAGAGCAAACGCCCCCAGGAGGCCTACGAATGATTGCCCGACTCGGGATCGTCTCTTGCCCCGACCCTACCTCCTGAGAATCCACCTCCGAAGAGCAGCGCTGTGTCCCCTCCCGAACGTCATGTGGCCCTCGTTGCCGCCCCCTCAGACGACGGCGATTTCGCCGAGTCGACCCTCGTCTCTCTTGGGTATCACGTTAGCCGCTATGAGTCGGTCGATCGGTTGGCTAGAGATTTTCAGCAACGATTGCTCGACCCGAGTTCGCCTCACTTTCAGATGCCAAGCCTAGCCCTCGTTGCTGGCCCACTGGAGAACCTCGCAGCGGTTGGAGCCGCTACAGCGGTGCGGGCGATCTCGCCAACGCTCCCTCTGCTTGTTATCGGCTCTGGCAGTAACTTGCAGCCAGCGGTCGATTTGATGAAACAAGGGGCAAACGACGTGCTGGGGCTCCCTTGTAGTCCAGAGCAAGTCGGGAAGGCGATCCGCCAGGCGGTCGAGGAGGCGGACGCCCTTGCAAGCGAACAAGCTCGTGCCGTCGAGTTGCGAGTGAGGCTAGGCCAGCTCACTAAGGCCGAGAAAGAGATTCTTGCCGCCATGCTCGAGGGTCGGGCGAATAAACAAATGGCACAGCAGTTTAGCATCGGTTTGCGAACGGTCGAACTGCGGCGGTCAAAGATCATGCGCAAGATGCAAGCCAAAAACGTCGCCCAATTAGTCAAACTCATCTGCCTCGCCGGCGGAATCCAGGACGCACCAACCTCGGCTTAGGAGCTGTTCTCCTTCGGGGGTGCCGATTTTTCTTGGTTTCGCGCTACCACCCTCGACCCGCTGGTGGAACAGGTTGGTGCGACACGCACGAAAAATTGGCGTAGCGGGCTCCGTCGAATTAGACTGTTACTTCGTGTGCTGAGTCGTCGGTTGCCGATCTCGGTTCGTTTTGACGTGCATTCCGCAAGCAGGGGGACGGCGATGGAGTCATGGTCTGACGCGTTGCTTGCCGATGTGCGACTCTCGTTGGTCAAGGACATTGGCCCGCGGTTAAACGCCAACTTGCTCGCCGCGCTCGGGTCGTCGCAGTCGGTGTTCGATGCCAATCCCGATACCCTTCGGCGCGTCGAGGGGATTGGACCGAAATTGGTCCGTCGCATCGCCGAGGCTCCGCAGCTTGCCGAGGTCGAGGCGGAGCTTCGCATCGCCGCGCGCGGGGGGATTCGGCCCGTTTCACGACGAAACGATGCCTACCCCGCAGCACTTCAAGAGATCGCCGACCCGCCTCCGGTGCTCTACCTGCGCGGCGATTTGCTGGCCAACGATGGATTGGCGGTGGCGATCGTCGGAACGCGGCACGCCACGAACTATGGATTGCAGCAGGCGGAGCAACTTGCCGGGGGGCTTGCTCGAGCCGGAGTCACGGTGGTGAGTGGGCTGGCTCGGGGTATCGACGGAGCGGCGCACCGCGGTGCTTTGGCTGCAGGGGGCCGAACGATCGCCGTGATTGCCGGCGGGCTCTTGGAAGTGACGCCCAAGGAACACCTCAAACTGGCGGACGAAGTGGCATCGCACGGTTGCCTGCTCAGTGAAGCGCCTCCCAGGCGGCCTCCGGTCCCGGGGTCGTTTCCGCAGAGGAACCGACTCATCAGTGGGCTCTCGATGGGAGTCGTCGTGATCGAGGCAGACGATCGTTCCGGGGCGCTCATCACCGCGCGCCATGCGGGCGAACAGGGCCGCGATGTCTTGGCACTTCCCGGTCCGGTAACCAGTCGCGCCTCGCGCGGTTGTCACGCGTTGATCCAAGATGGGGCCAAGCTCGTTCGCAACGTCGACGACATCCTGTCCGAGCTGACCTATGCCGTCTCCTCCGTTCCCTTGGACGATGGACGCGAGCTGCGCCACGCGGCTGAACTCCAGCTCAATGACATCGAGCGACAGATCCTCGATGCGATCGCCACCTCACCAACCGAAATCGACGCGGTGGTCGTTGGCACCGGCATCCCGGTCCCCCGAGTCCTTGCGACGGTCACGGTGCTAGAAATGCGAAAACTGGTCCGCCGAATTAGCGGCACGCAAGTCGCGAGGATTTGAATTCCTTCCATGACGCCGACGGGGATAATTCGGCAACCCGCGTCTCCAGGAAGTGTCTTATTTTGGGATAATACTGTACGACTTTGCGGTAGGTGATTTTGTAAGGGCTGCAAAGATGGCAGTCAGGATGGCATGATTTTGCGGGCAAAAACAGTGAACAAAAAGCCACTTTCGCTTCGTAAGTAAGGGGATAGCCTCACTTTACCCGTTTCGGAGGGGACTCGACGCCTTTGCTAGCAGCCCAATCGGCATGCCAATTGCGATAGTAAATCCCCAGAGCTGCGGATTGCCATGCTTTCTTGGCCCTTTCGCGGCAAAGATTCCCCATCGCCCAGGGATGCGTGTACAATGCGAGGGCAATGGGAAACCCCTTTTGACGACGAGGAAGCATGGACTTCTTCCTCTTGAGCGTTGAACTCTCTGAAACGAGGAGTTCGGTACAATGGCTGTAATTTACAAGGACGACAAAAACCAAAACGCTTTACGTAACACGGAGGCGACGAGCCGCACCGACGAGCAGCTTTTGCTCGGTTACAGGGCGAGCGGGGAGCAAAGTCTCCTCACCGCTTTGATTCATCGCTACGAGCGGGAATTATACAACTACCTGCGGCGTTACTTGGGCGACGCTGCTCTTGCGGAAGACGCCTTTCAGTCGGCTTTCCTGCAAGTTCACCTCAAGTGCCACCTCTTTGATGGCAAACGCCGATTCCGGCCCTGGCTCTATACGATCGCCACGAATCAGGCGATTGATATCCAGCGTCGTAACAAACGGCACCAACTGGTCAGCCTCGACCGGCCCCACCGGTCTGCCCATGCCGAAGTGGGCAGTCTCGTGCAACTGCTCCAAGGCAATGAGCCCAGCCCTGCTGAGCGTGTCGATCTGCGAGAACGGATGGACTGGGTCCGTGGTGCGGTTGCCGCCCTGCCCGACCAACTGGCGGCTGCGATCCGGCTCGTCTATTTTCGTGGCATGAAGTACCGTGAGGCAGCGGCAGAACTGGCTGTGCCGGTCGGAACGGTGAAAAGCCGCCTGCATTTTGCCGTCAAACAGCTCGGAACCGCATGGGACGAGTCCCATCGCGAAAAACCGTGATTTCTTCAGGGATGCTAGCGAACCCTGCGGGTGGCAGGAACGTACGATAAGACAGAGGCAACAACCATGACCGGAGGAGCTCGCTTCCCCAAATCAGGGGGGGCTGCTCGCCGGTTCTCTGTTAGAATGAGTACATGACCTAGTGACCCGGCCGCCGAAGCGGCGGGTGCTTCGTTTTCCTGTCGCTGAATGATGGTCTGATGCGCGAAGAGCTCATTGCGTACGTCCTGGGAGAGCTTGACGAAGCGGAATGCCGTTGTCTAGAGCAAGCCTTGGCGAACGATCCGGCACTCGCTAGCCAGCTCGATCAAATTGAGCGCTGCTTTGCGGACGTCGAGTCCGCGCCAGGTTTATCGAGAGGCCTCCCGAGAGGGCTAGCCGACCGGACGGCGGAGCAAGTGCTTGCTTGTTGTGATTCCCCCGAGGACTCGGATGGTTCGTTGCCGTCGGTAGGCGAGGGCGAGGGCGGGGCGGCGAGGCATTTTTCCTTGATCGACATGATGGCCGTCGTCGGAGTGATGATAACGCTCGGTAGCCTGCTGGTCCCTGTTCTTTACCATCGTCGAAACGAAGCGCAGCGAATTGCCTGTCGAGAAAATTTTCGCCAATTGGGCCAGACCATGACCCTCTTTGCCGAAGGCAACGGTGGCTTCTTTCCGCTGGTTCGTCCGAAGGAACATGCGGGAATCTATTCGGTGCGCCTTGTCGATTCAGGGTTCGGGCGAGCAGGGGAGTTGCCAAGGAACTTGGTTTGCGCTGCCTCCCCGTTGGCCCAGGAGCTTTCCGATACGGGGAAGGAGTTGCAAATTCCGACCGCCGACCAGCTCGCTCGAGCGCAAGGGGCGTTGCTAATGTGGTTTCGCCGAACCTCAGGCGGGAGCTACGCCTATCAGGTCGGATGGGTCAAAGGAGATCACTACTTGCCAGCCCGAAACCGCGTGAATTGTCAGATTCCCGTATTGGCCGATGCCCCCAACGTCGCCTCGCAGCGCAACTGCGGCGCGAACCATGGCGGGTGCCTCATCAACGTCCTCTTTCAGGATGGCAGCGTGCGGTCGCTCCGCAATTGTGTGGTGCCATGTGCGAACGACCATCTGTTCCTCAATGACGACGGGGAGCCGGCCGCTGGCCACCAGTGGTACGATGCGGTCGTTCTGCCAAGTCCGGCCACTCCGGGCGTTGAGGAGCCTCTTCTCGGAAGGTTCGACATCCGTTTCTGATGCGGCTAGCCTTCGATTCTATGTTGCAACTCCATGGTGCGACGGCGTCGCGTTATGGCCTCGTTGGGGCTTCTTTTGTTGCAATAACACCACCCGGGGCGCAAGGGGACCGCAGCGGAAACCTGGGCCAAAGGCTGGTCCAGGTGTTGGAAAACGCATTCTGTGCGCTTGGGCGCAACTTTGGCATGCTAACTGCGTTTCCCCTCTGTCGTTGCTCTTCCGATTAGCATCCTCCGAGAGCAACGCCGCTTCCTGTTCCTGGGGCGGCGGCTGGAGTCTCGTTTCTGCTTCGAGGCTCCGGTCGCCGCCACCTGGGCGGGAGTGTTCCGAATCGCCTGAGTCACTAGAATCGCCCGAGTCAAAAGGCCCGGATCGAAAGTTCCCTCCCTCTTTTTCTCCTCGCTCCGACCAACCACACCTGTACGCCATGCAATCGCACGAACTTGTTGAAGTGGCCGGCCTGATCGCCGCGCATTCCCAGTCGCTCACTCGCGATCAGCCACAACTTCCCGAGCAGGCACTCGCCGACTACTGGGTTGCCAGCCGCTGCCGCTTGGATAGCTGGGGGCATGATCTGCGGACCTACTCCGTTGCGGCGAAGAAGACCGGTGCCACTCCGTTTACGGATCGCCTGTTTCGGCTATCGGTGGAAATTGAAACCAGCGAAGTTCTCGCACGCACGCTCGCCGCTCTCGGCCTGGCTCACGACCACGTTCACGCTTGCCACGAGACAGCGCCCATTACGACCAACACCCTCGCTTGCCACCGCGAGTCCTCCGTTCGACTGGACGCGCTGCTGGCGGGCCGTGACGAAGCGTCGTTTCGCGAAGTGGTTCGCTTTCGGAATCTTCGAACTCGGTTACGGAAATTAACCGACCAATTGGTTGGCTGCTTCTTGCCGTTGGCACCGGTCACCCCGTTTGCCCACAACGCCCGCGACGCCATGGAGTTTGGCGACCGGTCCGCCAGCCGAGTGGCTCGAGGGGGTGAAGCGGCTGATTGGCCAACGATCAGCCGTGCTATTGCCACGCTCCGTCATGAGTGCGGCGTTATCGGCCCCAACGCCGACCAGAGCCACCAAGTCGCCGCTGCCGCGATGGGGCTTTTTGCACCGGAGATGTTCGACAGTTTCGGGCTATTGCGGACGACTTGGCTCCGCCGTCTCGAACGCGTTGGCGACGAGACGACCGTCTTAGTGGAAGAGTGGTTGGCTACCGAAAAGAACTCTCCCGCCAAAGCCCCCGTGAATCGGCTCGCGGGCACCTCTCCAGTGATCACTCGGATGTTCCGCTAAGGCAATCGTTGGACGCTGAAATAGCAGCGCCGTGACCGGAACATGCGTGTGCGGCTCGCACTAAGGCGTCCCGCTGCAATCACTCCTCGTCGATGGTCACCTTCTCCATCGTGTCGCCACCGACGATCGAATCGACCACACTTTGGGTCTCATCAATCACGGTGCCAAATACTGAGTGCTTGTCATCGAGCCAAGGCGTGGCGATGTGGGTAATGAAGAATTGCGAACCATTGCTATTCGGACCTGAGTTGGCCATCGACAAGATGCCCGGGCCGGAGTGGCGAAGATCTTCATGAAACTCGTCTTCAAACGAATATCCTGGCCCGCCCGTGCCGGTCCCTTGGGGGCAACCCGTTTGGACCATGAAGTCTTCGATTACGCGGTGGAATTTAAGCCCATCGTAGAATCCTTCGCCGACGAGTTTCTCAAAATTAGCAACCGTCTTCGGCGCTTTGTCGTCATGCAATTGCAGACGGATGTCCCCCTGGTTGGTCTTGATCGTAGCGACTTTCATGGAATTCCTCGGTGGCATGGAGTGAGTTTTCTAAGGGGAACTGGAGGCCGGTGCCCCTGCAATGGAGCCCCCTAGCATCGCGGGCGGTCGTCTTCCCGGCAAGGGGCCGCGGTGACCACGAAACGAACGATTGGCCGCAGAGGAGGCCCTGTAGCCCCCGACCAAGCTTAGCCCCGGGCTACGGGCAGGAGTCTTGACCTACCTTTGTCCTGCCGGGAAGGTTCCTCGGTTGACAGAAGCGTCC
>QIKP01000003.1 GCA_003233055.1 Planctomycetaceae bacterium | reverse complement strand
GGCTCCTTCCTAGAAAAGAGCCCCCCTGATGCACATCCTACGGACTAGAGAACACCAGGGTTCGGGAAAAAAGACTTTGCAGTTCTCCTGATAGGGCCTGCATTCGCCGCTAGCACGGCCAGTAAGATATTAGGCCCGTTTCTTGCCCCGGCTCAACTCGCTCTTCCGAAATTCCGATAGATTCGGTACGAACCTCTCAGTCTGGTGCTTTGGCAACTCTTACTGCATGACAAAGTGCTAGCGCGAATGAGACGTGCGACCGTTGCCCGATTCGCTTTTCGACCCCATTGTACCGGAGCCAAGTTCTATGAACATGAGTCCTAAAGTCCGTCCACTGTGGCAACGCCTTCCGATTATGGGAGGCCTTGCAGGCCTCTGGGCTTACAAGGCGCTCGGGCTCCCCCGATCGATCCTGCCCCGTGACTTTAAGGCCATTTGTAACAATTGGGACCACGAGACCTTCGCGATGATCCTTAAGTCGGGCGTCAAGCGAGCCTACATCGACCAACCTTGCTACTTCGAGACGCCCAAGAAGATCGAACCGAAGGCCGACGTGTCGACCGAATACCGGCTGTCTCACGACCAGCTGAAATCGTTCTACACCAACGGATTTGTTGGGCCTTTTGATGCCTTTTCACCTGGCCAGATGCAGAATTTTCGCGAGGAACTCTTGGCGATTGAGGAGACCGACAGCGAAACCTACGGCTTCAACACACCACGCGACCGGCACTTCGAGATGCCCCGACTGTGGAATTACATGAAGACGCCGGCGATTACCGAGCGCATCGCACAGATCTTGGGTCCCGACCTCCTGACCTGGCGATCGCAGATATTCTTTAAGCCGCCTCACTCGCCTTCGATTCAGTGGCACCAGGCAAGTACCTTCTTGGTCGAGGATTACCAAGACCCTGCTATCTTTCCGGCCGACAAGAGCGAAATGTTTCAGCTCACCGTCTGGGTTGCCGTTGACGATACGCACCACGAGAATGGCTGCATGAGGTTTTTGCCCGGCACTCACAACGCCATTCGTCCGATCCGATTCGGAGGCGACGAAGGTTTCTACGAGGCGGACTTTACCCTGGAGTTTTCCAAGGAAGAAGAAGAAAACGCCATCGAGATCCCGGTGAAATCAGGGCAGTTCTTGATCTTTGCCGAGCGATGCATTCATGGTTCGGGGCCCAATACGACCGATCGGCATCGGTTGGCATTTAACATGCGAGTTATTCCAACCGACGTGGCGGTCTATCCCAACAAGAAGTACTACCGCTCGGTCTACAACGGCGGCAAGTACCATCTCGACAAGTGGGGCGTTGCTCTTCTGCGAGGCGAAGACCATCACAACCTGAGCCGAACGATCCCCCCGCACGAACTCGAGCGTGAGGGCGTTGCGACCGAAGTTCTGCGACCTGCAGCCTAGCTTAGGTCACGTGGGAGAAAGGAACGGTCATGCGAAATCTCAACGGCAAACGCGCGCTCGTCACCGGTGCCGCGTCGGGCATCGGTCGATCGATTGCGATGGAATTCGCAAGAGTCGGCATCGACCTCTTGCTGGCCGACCGCGACGAAGCAGGCATGGCTCGTACCGCTAAGAACGCGAGCTCGCTTGGCGCCGAGGTCGTAACGCAACATTACGACGCCTCTCTGCCTGAGACGATCGTGAGCCTTGCCCGGTTTGCGGAAGCGCAACCGGGTGGCGTCGACATCTTGGTGAACAATGCCGGGGTCACCTATCGGGGGCCGACCGATCGGATGGAGGTGGAGCATTGGGAACGAATGCTCCAGATCAACCTGCACGCCCCGGTTCGTCTGACGCATGAGCTTTTGCCGATGCTCCTGGCGAAACGCGATGTTCATATTTTGAACGTCTGTAGTGCCTTGGGGCTCGTAGGGCTTCCCAAAGTCTGTGCGTACAACACCGCCAAGTTTGGCCTCGTCGGCTTTACCGAATCGCTCCGTAGCGAATACGGCCCGCAAGGCGTGGGGGTCACGGCGCTCTGCCCCGGCCTCGTCCGCACGAACCTCTTTTCGTCGTCCATTTCCAACGGTCACGAGAAACAGAAGACGCCCCCTCGCTGGGCAACCATCTCCTCCGAAAAGGTCGCCCGAGCTACCCTCCAAGCGATTCGCCGCAATCGGGGCGTTGTGGTGATCGAGGGAGTCGCTCGCGTATCGTTCACGCTCAAGCGGTTCATGCCGTGGCTCCTGGACTGGGCTCTGCATCTGGGCCACCGGCGCGGGACCACGAAGCGATTGGCATACTGGCAATCGCAAGACGGACATTCGCAGGAGCAAGAGCACGAGGCGCACGACGAGGCGCACGAGACGACGCACGAGACGACGCACGATGCCACTACGCGGCGTGCGGCTTGAAGGGTGCGGCGTTCAAGCCAACGCCCCGCCACAACTGCTTCCCGAACCAGCCGTGCATCCGAAGCAGTGGTTGCCCGTAGCGATTCGGCGAGATTCGAGATCGCCCAGCGATAGGTCCCACAATCGCCCGCCCTTCACCTGCGATGCCATCGCCAGCGCGTAGTTAAAATCGCAATCGTAGAGCTCGCCTTGGCTGTTGATATGAATCTGGTGGCGGCACATGAGTCCGTCGACCGTTCCTGGGTTGAAGGCTCCTTCGAGGAGTTGCATGTACTCGGCCAGTTGCCCTCGGCGCGCGAGATCGGCGCGCCAGCGCTTAATCGGCATGTTGGTGATCGTCCAAAGCTCGTTGAAGACGATGCCAAACCGCTCGCCCAATTCACGATGGTAATCCTCGGCGAGATTTTTTTGCGGCGGCGGCAAGTGCGCACCGTTGGGATTATAGACCAAGTCAAGTTGGAGTCGTGGATTCGTGCCGTAGCCAACGGCGTTGAGCATGCGAAGCCCATCGATCGAGGCATCGTACGCTCCCTTGCCTCGTTGGTAACGGACGTTCTCCTCCAGGTAGCAGGGAAGTGAAGCAACGACTTCGACTTGATGCTCCGCAAGAAATTCCGGCACCCAATCGTACTGGATCCCGGTCTTGGTCCCTTCGTCAACGAGAATCGTTGGATTGCATCGGTCCATCACATGGCGACCCAACTCGCGACATCGCGAGACCATTCGCCGGAAGTGGGGGTTCATTTCGGGGCTGCCTCCGGTGAGGTCGATCGTCTCGATCGCCGGATTTTTCTCAATCCAATCGAGCACGCGCTCGGCAGTCGATTCGCTCATGTTGTCGGTTGCAGCCGTCTTGAGAGGGGACGACTCGACATGGCAATGGCGGCACGCGAGATTGCAGACCAATCCCAAATTGATCTGGAGCTTGGTAATCGCAGGGGCTGCACGGAGTGGCTCGCCAAGTCGATCAGCAAACGACGGACCGACGACAGGAAGCGGTTTGGCAAAGAGGGCGGAGGTTGGCATGGCGAGTCGTTCAGGCTTTTAATCTTGTTTGCTTTGTCATGATAATGACGGAACAGCAAATCAACCAGATTCCTAGAACAAGAATTTTGAGTCCGGCCCTAGCCGACGAGCTACGCCTTGTCGGGAACCTCGTCGCCCCGACGAGGCGTAGCTCGTCGGCTATTGTCCTGCCCTCCCTACCCTAACAACAACCGCCACCTTGGTAATGCCAAGTCGACTCGGTGACGACCAAATCGGGCCTCCCCAAGTCGCTCAACGCACTGGCGGTCTTGTCGCAGACCGGCATCGGCATGTTGCGAGGCAAAACGTGCTCTTTGCCATCATGGAAGTCCTCGTCGCGGCCCGTGTAAGTCGCGGTTCGTCCCGTGAAAAGACAGGCCCCGTCGTCAGGCACCGGCACTTGATAGGCGGCAACTTCGATCGTCTCTAGCAAGACATTCTCGTCCAACCCGTAGCTCGTCGCATCGAGCATTCGGTAAGGCTTCCGTGATCGAATTTCGATCGTTCCAAAGCCAGCATCGATGATTTTTTGGAGATACTCCTCCAGCGTTAGGCAGCCGGAAATGCAGGCAGCCCGCAACTGCTCGTCGTTGCCCAGCTCGGGTGGTAAGACACAGGGGGTGATCGGATCGGACATCACTAGTCGGCCATTCTTGCGAAGAACGCGATGCATCTCCGAGAGGGCCATTTCGAGGTCACCGCCGGTCTTAAAGATGTTGAACAGGCAGTTTTGCGCCGCCAAATCGATCGACGCATCATCCACGGGCAGTTGAAAAGCATCGCCATCAACGATAGTGACAAACTCCGGCTCGAACCAATCGTTGAGACGGGCGGCCAGCTCAAGGTTCTTTGCCGCGCACTCACGCATCTCAGGCACCGGGTCGACCGCCACGACTCCCCCTTTGCGGCGAGTAAAGTAAGCGAACTGCAACGCTTCGAGCCCACCCCCAACGCCGACGTAGAGGACCCGCTGGTCGGAAGACATGTCTTGCAGATGAAGGGTCGTCCCGCAGCCGTAGTTCATCTCATGCATGATGTCGGGGATCACCAAGCCAGGAAGGTACTTGCCGGATTGGGGCACACAGCAAAGATTGTCGGCGGGTGCCAGGGCCGCATCGCGATAGAGGGTGAGGACAGTTTCGTGGTAGCTCATCGTGGCATTGGCTCCGGTGAAAATTCGTATTTCCATCCTTGGGATCCTCCTCACTCTACCGGCTGTTGGGTCCCCCGTCTGTGGGGTGGCTCACCCAACGAACGCTACCCGCCCACGTACCGACTCAACCCACGCCGGGGCCAACTCCTCTGGCACTTCGGTAAAACGGGGCAATCGCTGCTTTCGCACAGGGTCCGTGCTTGCGAAACGTTCCGCCGTTTTCAGAAGCTGGCGGACTCGCGAGAGGCCACGCCGCTGCTCCGCGTCGGGAACGGCCAGCGCGAGGGACGAACAGCGCGAGGGACGAAATTTTAGCCGAAGCTAGCGAGTTAGCACGAGTGGTGCCGGCGGCAAACCTTGCGATTGGGGCGGCGGGAATTGATTCCGCCGGTCCCTCGATAGCCATACTGAATGGCGAACCATTCGGCGTACCGCTCACGATCGACATAAGTCGAATTCCGTTCATCGAGCAAATGGCCCAACTCGTGGATCAGAATGTTATTGAGATAGAAGTCCCGAATCGCTGCCTCGCTCCAATGAAGCGTCCAGGTTGTCTCCTCTTGAGTCCATCGGCCGCCATACATGCGAGCTTCGTTGACGAAGGTCGTCTGAGGTGGATCGTAGAAGGTTTCGGTGTAGGAGTCGTCCACCGGGTAGAGGTATAAGGCACTCCCCCACTGCATCCCGTAGCAGGGGAAGCATAGTTTCTTTCGCGTCATCCGGCTTAGCTGAACAACTTCCAGGTCATGCAAAAATTCTGCCGGCATCTCCGCAAGCCGACTGCGGACGTCGTTCGGCGTAAGGACATGGACAAAGCCATCGCCGGGATCTTGCACTTTGATCTGGTAGTCGGTCTCGGCACCGGTCGGTTCGTACCAATCTTCCGGCGGCGAAAACGGCTCGCAGGAGTTTCGTTGACCAACGTTCGACCGTCGTGAGGCAGGTCGCGCTCGCCGGGAGTCTCGAGCCGTTGCCGCCGTGTTATGTCGTTTGGCTGAAGGGACTTGCGTCTTGGCGGATCGTGCGTGACGTACAGGCATGGCGATCTCCTAAGGTGCAAACGGGGCCTACGGCAAGCTCGCTGAAAAAGTCTCCCACAGGTTTCCATCCCAGGCGGTTTCGGCCACACGGCCGACAGGCGACGAGCGTTCAGCCCGCTTTCCTTGGGCTGAGGCGGGGTGGGGCTGGTGAACCCCTCACCACCATCGTAGGCTGACCCAGGGGGGGTAGGCAAATAGATTTTCCAAGTCCCCTGCAGCACCCACTTTAGATACTGGACACCTCCCCGGTCATGCCGCCGACACCGGCAAAGAGCCCCTCCGCAGGGGGGTCTAATCTAGCGGATTCCGATGCCATGAGAATCGAGCTTTACACCCGTCAGGGCTGCCATCTTTGTGACGAAGCGGAGCAGATTTTGCTCGGCGAGGGCCTCGCGCCGACGTTGGTCGACATCAACGCGCAACCCGAATTGCTCGCCACCTACAATGAGTGCGTGCCGGTGGTGGTGATGGATGGCAAGGTCCGTTTTCGAGGGAAGGTCGACCTCGTCCTATTGCGGCGTCTGATGAAAAACCCAACGTGAACCTCCCACGCTTCGGTCGTTAGCCAGACCGTTCGTTAGCCAGACCGTTCGTTAGCCAGACCACCAGGCGGTCCGGCTCCTGCTTTCATGGTGAACTCGCATGAACATGCTCACTCTCTTTGCCAAGCACTGGACTCCCGGAAAAGTCAAGACGCGTCTCGCAGCGACCGTGGGCGACGAGTCTGCGGCAGGCATCTATCGAGAGTTCGTGGCCACCTTACTGGAACGTTTGTCGACCCTGGGCGACCGGCGCGCGGTTTACTTTTCGCCAGAAAAACATCGCGAAGAGTTTGCGAACCTCGCTGGCGAATCGTGGCAACTGCGGTTGCAAAGCGATGGTGGACTCGGCGACCGAATGGCTCGGATGTTTGAGGCAGAGCTTGCAGCGCCCGACGCTCGCTGCGTGCTTCTCGGTACCGATAGCCCCAACGTGCCGATACCCGTCGTCGAGTCCGCCTTCGACGCGCTCCATTCGGTAAAGCTCGTCCTTGGTCCGACGGGCGATGGAGGGTACTACCTTGTTGGCGCGCGAGACGAGGTGCCCCCGCTGTTCGAAGAGATGCCTTTTAGCACGCCCCAGCTTTGGCAGGCAACGATCGACCGACTCCGAAGACTTGGCTGGCGCGAGGGCGAGGATTACGCCCTGCTGCCGGCATGGTACGATGTCGATACGGTGGAAGACCTCCACCACCTGCAAAGGGACTTGCACGCATTGACAGCCACGAACGATCCAGCCCTCGCCAGATTGGCCAAGCAGCTCGTAACCAACTCAACGCCCTAGGACCCTCTACTACACCAATGGTAGCCCTGGCACCCCGTGGACGCCGGACGATTGCCGCCGAGTGCTGGCGGTGCCGCCTAACTACACCCGGCTCCGCCAGTAGCAGAGAGTCGTTAGCCGTCGGGCTTGCCCCGTCGCGATTGCACGTCGCGACAATTCCGATGGCGAACGGTGGGAAATGGGAAGCACGCGGTCTTCTATCATGCTAACCGAACCCGACCAACCTTCGCCACACGAACCTCGCAACCTCCTTCGGTTTTGGATCTGCGTGGTTGTTGGCGTGACGATTTGGTTCTCACCCGCGCCAACCGGTCTCTCCCCGCAAGCCTGGCATGTCTTCGCCGTTTTCGCAGCGACGATCTTGAGTTTTCTACTCCGACCGCTACCGATGGGCCTCTGCGTATTGCTGGGGTTGTTGGTATTGGCGAGCACCGCAACACTCGCCCCTTCCTTCGATCCTTGGCTTCTTGAAAAAGGGCCCGTCGAAACTACCCCCGCCCAGCAGACCTTCTCCCCGCCGTTTGCAGAAGCGAAGTGGAGTCAACAAGCCGACAACTACCAACGAGAAAGGTGGGCGCTCTCGTTGAAGAACTCCCTCCAAGGCTACGCCAACACCACGGTCTGGCTCGTCGTCGCCGCGTTTTTGATCTCCGGCGCAATGATCCACACAGGGCTCGGTCGGCGGCTGGCGCTGAGGATGGTTGCGACGTTCGGCCAAACGACGCTCGGACTGGGGTACGCCATTGCAGCGGCGGAATTTTTGCTCGCGCCGTTCATCCCCTCGAACACCGCCCGAGGTGGAGGGGTGATGATGCCGATGGTGAACTCGATCTCCGATGTCCTCGGTTCGCACCCCCACGACCACCCGAGGAGAGCCGGGGAATACCTGGTGCTTTGCGGGGCGCACTTGAACCTAGTGACGGCGGCCATGTTCCTCACCGGGATGGCAGCCAATCCGCTCGTCTCGAAGATGGCAAAGGAGATTCTCCAGGTCGACTTTGGCTGGGGGAGGTGGGTTCTCGGCGCGATCGTCCCAGGGCTTGTCAGCCTAGCGCTCGTGCCGATCTTCCTCTACTGGCTTGCTCGCCCGGAGCTTACTGACGCGAGCAAAGCACGGGCGACAATCCGGGGCGAGCTAAAGGAGCTCGGCCCTTGGACTGCGCAGCAGATCACCCTGGCGGCACTGCTTGTGGCAATGCTTCTCTTCTGGGCGACCAGCCCGCTGCAAATCGACTACCTCGGATTCCAACTACCGACGGCACTCGTAGCACTCGGCGGCGTGGCGGCGATGGTGGTCCTCGGCGTGATGCCTTACAGCAAAGTAATCGGCAACGCGGCGGCATGGGACGCACTCCTCTGGCTCGGCGGACTCGTGACGATGGCCGACGCTCTCAAAACGACCGGCTTCATCGATTGGTTGGCGACGCAAATTCACTCGAACATCGGCTCGACGACCGGCATCGCAGCGGCGGTCCTACTCGCCATCCTCTACTTCTACTCGATGTACGCCTTTAGCATGCTCACCGGGCACATCTTGGCGATGGCGGGCCTCTTTTTCACCCTGGCGGCCGCGCTTGGCGCGCCACCGCTGGTCATGGTCGCGATGATCGCCTACTTCTCCAACCTGTGCGGCTGCACGACCAACTACTCGACCGGCCCGGTGGTCCTCTATTACGGACTCGGATTCGTCCCCGCCGCGCGATGGTTCAAGATTGGCCTAGCGATGTCGCTACTCCATCTGGCGGTTTGGCTCGGCGTCGGCCTTGCGTGGTGGAAGGTACTCGGTTGGTGGTAGTCCCGAGCAACCTCGCTTCTCGGCGACCAACCCTGCTGTCCGTTGTCCGCTACGCCCCTAGAGCCGACGAGCTACGCCTCGTCAGGGCTGGCTGCTCGCGGAACAGCTCTCTGCGACACGCCGTAGTCAACCGACGCTGTAGTCAATCGACGGAATCCCGTTCCACGTGGTCTCTCACCTCGAGCATCTCCGCTGCGATGCTCACGGCGATTTCGCCCGGTTGGTTGGTGCCGATGTCGAGTCCGATCGGGCAGCGAAACGTATCGGTCACCAGCGATTCGTCGAAACCAGATTCCACCAATTCTCGCACCAGCACCTTTTTCTTTGCGGCACTACCGATCACGCCAAGGTAAGCAGGACTCCACTCATGGCGAAATATTTCCTGCAAGACGGGTAAATCAGTCCGGTGGCCCATCGTCATCAAGACGAGAAACTCCTTGCCCGAAAGTTGGTCGATCGAGTCGGCTGGCTCGCCATGCACCACTTTCAGCTTGGCGGAGGTGGGTAGTTTCGCGAGCCACTCTTCCCGCGGGTCGATGCAGGTGATTCGGCATTCCAGCAGCAAGAGGCAGCGCACCAGCGACTGCGCAACATGCCCTGCACCGAGGATCACCACCTGCCACTCTCGCAGGTTATACGACTCGAAGAAGAGCTTGACGACGCCGCCACACGTCATGCCCGCATCGCGTTGCAAGTTCCATTCGATCAGTTGCGAGGCGGGCGATCGCGGATCGGCGAGCATCGCTTGTGCGTGCTCCGCCGCCAGGTTCTCGATGCAACCACCCCCCACGGTGCCAAAGAGAAGCCCGGTCGAATCGACCAGCATCTTCGCGCCAACATCTTGCGGCGTACTGCCGGTCGCTTGAACCAACGCCACCGATACGAAGGGCACGCCACTGGCCGAGAGCTGGGCGAGGGTTTCGATGTATCCGTGAGGTGCGGGCATGTTAGGCTTTGCCTTAAAGTAAGTGGGTAGCTTGCAAAAGAAAGCGAAAGGAGCCCTGCCCATTCTTTCGTTCGGGTGATTTTCATGCAAGAACCCGATGCCCTCTATCGAAGCGACTCAGCAGTGCGCGGTTTCGGCCCAGAATTTCCACGCAAACGAGCGATTGCCCAAATAGGCCATTCGAAGTTCCAGGTTACCGCATGCTCATGGCGAGCCGCGAGCCTCCGCAACCAGCGGAGCCTTCAAGAACAAGTTCTTGCGGATTTCGTAGTGGCGTGCTCCCCAAAAGCTGTTCCCTATGTTATGAGAGTCTAATGGCCCGACAGGGCAGAAGGACTTTCGATGCAAGGTAAGAAGCACAATCCGGGTTTACAAAATCCCAATCTAAATGAACGCGACAGAGACTATCTTGATGTTCGTACTCCAATTCATGAGTGTTTTTCTTACTGGAATAAAACAGGGACCTATAGATGCCTAAAATCGTTTACCTCACTAGTTTGCTAGTTATTTGTCTTGATCTGGCAGCTTGCAATAAGTTAAATGCGCAAATCACCGATATCCCACGGTTAATAACTGAATTGGAATCGTACTTGGAGAAGACTGACAATCTTTGGGCTGGAATTCACGTCGAATCATATGTGGGAAAGATTCTGGAAATGGAGCCAATACCGGACCAGCCCAAAGATAGTCTATACACATATGATTTCGAGTTTCGACGGATAGGCAATAGCTTTTGGGGAGCACGCCACTATCCATTCACACGCGCCCAAGATGAATTGAGGGCATGGATAAAAACCGGGCCGTTCAACTAAGGGCGCCAATCCTCGCAATCGCACTTACACAAATGCGCATCGATTAGATGCGTTTCCGCATTTATCCAGACATTGGTTTTTTTCCATAATGCACCTCGGGAAGCTAGTGGCCAATTCAGCCAGAACTACCGCTTGCCTCAACAAAGACCGGGACACCCTGCTGGCGTTCCTTGACGGAGTGAAAGAAACCAAGGATGCCGTCTGATTTCAAAAATTTCTCCTCCACAGGTTCGGTGATATCTCTCGGAAGTACTTTTTTCTGTACCTTTTCCCCGGCCTGAATTTCCCCTCAGGCCCGTCTTTTGGTCTCGTTTCGAGGGGCTCTGTCTGTAGCGCATAAAAAAACCCTCTTGGTCCGAAGACCAAAAGGGTTAAAAAAACTGGCGATACCTACTTTCGCACTGGTAGGCACTATCATCGGCTCCAAAAGCTTAACTACTGTGTTCGGAATGGGGACAGGTGTTTCCTTTTGGATATGGTCGCCAGAAGGGATGCGCGAGGCGACGAAGCCATCGCGCACCTTGATTTGGTGATTTAAGCAAGAGCGACTGGCGGCTCGCGGTTGCGAGCCACCCTCCTTGTCCACTTAACCAGCGGGCAAGTGCCCACTGTTCTCCCTTGACTCGCGTCAAGAGCGAAAGATTAATGTGGCCAAGCATTCGTCCGTTAGTACCGGTTAGCTGAATACATTACTGTACTTACACATCCGGCCTATCAACCTGGTCGTCTTCCAGGGGACTTTCGAGCTATTAGCTCTTACGAGACCTCATCTTGGAGCGGGCTTCACGCTTATATGCCTTCAGCGTTTATCCGTTCCGACCTTAGCTACCCTGCCGTGCCGCTAGCGCGACAACAGGAACACCAGAGGGTCGTCCTTCTAAATCCTCTCGTACTAAAGAAGAAC
>QIKP01000042.1 GCA_003233055.1 Planctomycetaceae bacterium | reverse complement strand
GCTCCTTCCTAGAAAAGAGCCCCCCTGATGCACATCCTACGGACTAGAGAACACCAGGGTTCGGGAAAAAAGACTTTGCAGTTCTCCTGGCTACGGAGGGCCGGAGAGTGGACAACCGGTTGCGATTTGGCTACAGTAAAAGCGACGTTCCTACCTTCGTTGTCGCGGATAGACAGCGTGAAAGATGTGGCACTCGCCTCGATTGCTCCCGGTGGCAGGTGCCCCTCCCTCCAACCGTCTGAGGTCCTATGTTTGTCCCTGTCTGCCTGCCTGTTCGTGCAGTCCTTCTCTCGATCGTTACGCTGATCGCGTCGGCGTCTTGCCAAGCCGAGGCGGATACCGACTTGGCCAAGCATTGGAAGGTCGAGAAGGGCCAGATGGTGAATGATGGGCAGGGTCTTTTTTGCACGACCACCGGCGACTATCACGACTTCGAGTTGCTGGTCGATTGGAAGATGGCCCGATCAGGTACCGACAGTGGCGTGATCCAACTCCAAACGCATGGCGGGGAAATGCGCTTTCGCAATATCTTCCTCTGCAAAATCAAAGCCCCCATCAAAGCCCTCATCAAAGGCGAAAGCGTGGCCGCTTCAGCGGCCGGGAGCCCAGCCGCTGAAGCGGCCACGCCAGCGAAACCCTATACTGCGACGATTCCCGGCACTGAAGTTACTTTCGACATGCTCCCGATTCCGGCCGGCGAATTCCTGATGGGAAGCCCCGCAGACGAATCGGGCCGCCACGACGACGAAGGCCCGCAGGTACAAGTCCGTGTCGAACCCTTCTGGATGGGGAAGCACGAAGTGACCTGGGCCGAGTACCAAGAGTTCATGGCACTCTGCAACCTGTTCGACAAGTTCAACGATCTCGGCATTCGGACCGTCACCGACGAGAACCGTGTCGATGCGGTCACCGCGCCGTCCAAACTCTATGAACCCAGCTTCACTTACCAGCCGGGCGACGATCCGGATCAGCCGGCCATTTCCATGACTCATTTTGCCGCGATGCAGTACACCAAGTGGCTGAGCCTGCTCACCGGTGAATTCTACCGCCTGCCGACCGAGGCAGAGTGGGAATACGCCTGCCGAGCCGGGACGACGACGCCCTTCTCCTTCGGCGACGATCCCGCAGCGATGGACGACCATGGCTGGTACTACGAAAATTCCGACGATCCCGTGACCGGTCACGTTGGTACGCTCAAGCCGAATCCTTGGGGCCTGTACGACATGCATGGCAACGCGGCCGAGTGGGTCTTTGGCCAGTACCAGAAAAAGGCCTATTCTGGTTGGGCGAGCCCTGTCGTAGCAGCCAAAGCTTATGTCCTTCCGACCAAACAGTATCCGCGGGTTGCTCGAGGGGGATCCTGGGATACCGATCTAGCAGAAGATTGCCGATCTGCTTCGCGTCTTGTATGCACGAACAAAGAGGACTGGAGTCCCTCGGACCCGAATACGCCGAAGAGCACTTGGTGGCTCGCCGGCCATAAAGGCCAGCAGGTCGGTTTTCGCATGGTTCGTCCTGTCCATTCGCCTCCCCGAAGTGAATGGGCCCTTTTTTGGGATACCGAAGTCGAACGAATTCTTAGCGACACCAACGCTCGGATCGAAGAAGAAGGAAAAGGCGAGTGGGGGCTCGTGGACCCCGATTTGCCGGCGGCGATTAAGGAGCTAGATGCGACCGAGTGATATGTTTCTTGCCCTTCCTTTGGCGGAAGCTTCGTTGGGCGGTAACAACACTTCAACCTAATAGGATTCCTGGAAATGCTACTCAAATCTTCTTTGGCGATTTGCTTTGCCCTATTATTGGCACCACTCACGGTAGCTGATGAAGTGGTAGCTCCCCCTGCCCTGCACGGTCCGACGCCGACCGAAAATCAACTCACGTGGCACGATCACCAGTTCTATGCGTTTGTCCATTTCAACATGAACACCTTCACTGGCATCGAGTGGGGGCATGGAACCGAGTCGCCGAAGAAGTTTCATCCAACCGAACTCGACTGCCGACAGTGGTGCGCCTTGTTCAAAGAGTGCGGTCTGACGGGCGTGATCCTCACGGGCCGGATACCCCTGGCCAAGACGTAGCCCACGACGGAGCCCGAGCTGGTTGGGGCGATCCAACAAAGGGACTCTTTTTCATGGAACGATATACGAGCCTTTTCGGTCTGGCTGTCATCATTGGGCTCGCGTGGCTCATGAGTTCGCACAAGCGGCATTTTCCGTGGCGGGTGGTGATTTGTGGCGTGCTAATGCAATTCGTGTTGGCTTACCTCATTCTACGGACCGAAGCAGGCCGGCAGGTCTTCGGTGTCGTGAACCACGTCTTTATCAGCCTGCTCCAGAGCGTGGACGCAGGCAATGAGTTCGTGTTTGGTGAGAGTTTTCGGGACCACTTTTTTGCCTTTCGCGTATTGCCGACGATTATTTTCTTTTCGGCTTTGATGTCGATTTTCTACTACTTCGGGGTCGTACAGAAAGTCGTCGGTCTACTGGCCTGGGGGATGCAAAAGACGCTTGGCACTTCCGGAGCGGAAACACTTTCCGCGGCAGCCAATATTTTTGTCGGGCAAACCGAAGCCCCTCTCGTGATTCGCCCCTACATTAGCTCGATGACCAAGTCAGAACTCAACGCCGTTATGGTGGGAGGGTTCGCGACCATGGCGGGGGGAGTGCTGGGAGCGCTCGCCGGAATGGGAATCGATGCCGGGCACCTACTCTCCGCGTCGGTCATCTCTGCACCGGGAGCACTGCTGCTCGCCAAAGTCATGCAACCCGAACTCGAAGAACCGAAGACCCGTGGGCATGTCGGCGTCGAGGTCGAGGAGAAGAACGTCAATGTTCTTGAAGCGATTGCCGTCGGCACCACCGGCGGGCTGCAACTGGCACTGAACGTCGGCGCGATGCTCATCGTCTTCCTGGCGTTGATTGCGGTGGTCAATGTCCTTCTCGGACTCGCGGGCGATGGCTTTTGGTGGATGGTGGCTCACTGGGAGTGGGTGAAAGAGATGCCTCCGAATCGGGCGGCCTGGTCGATCGAGGCGATTTTAGGAACGATTTTTTATCCCGCCGCTTGGCTCATCGGCATTGAGTCGGCCGATTGCGCGCAAGCAGGACAACTCATGGGGCTGAAAATGGGCGCGAACGAATTCGTCGCCTACAAAGAGCTTAGCCGAATGGCCCCCGAGGTCGCGGCGGGAGTCTACGATACGTCGCAAATCAGCGAGCGAACACGCACCCTGATGACCTACGCCCTCTGCGGTTTCGCCAATTTTTCCTCCATCGGTATCCAGCTTGGCGGCATCGGCGGCATCGCGCCCGACCGCCGCAGCGACCTGGCAAAATTGGGCCTCCGGGCGATGATCGGAGGGACGCTCGCCGCCTTCATGACGGCCTGCATCGCGAGCCTGCTTTACGTCGGGCCGTAGGTCGGAGATTTCCATCCGACGGACTCGTCGGCTATGGCCTTCTGCCTCCGTCGTTTACAATCGGTTCTCTCTGATTGCTTCCATTGCCTTAGCGGAACCGACTCGATGAAAACCCTTCTTACTCGCGAACAACTGCACGATGGCGTGGCGAAGATGGCGGATCAAATTGCGGCCTGCTACGAGAATCGGCATCTGACCATCGTCGGCGTACTCACAGGTAGCTTGGTGTTGGTGGCGGACGTGATTCGGCTGCTCGACTTGCCGATGCGGGTCGGTGTGATCGCGGCGAGCAGCTATCGCGGGGCGACGACCGTGCCGGGGGAGCTTTCGGTGAACGATGAGCTGATGCTCGACATCCGTGGCCGGGATGTGCTGCTGATGGACGATATTTTTGATACGGGCCGCACGCTGGTACGAGTCCTCGAAAAGATGCAGCAGTACGAGCCCAACTCGCTCCGTTCGGCAGTGCTTCTTCGCAAACAAGGCCGGCAAGAAGTCACTGCAGAGCCCGACTTCGTGGCGTTTGACATCCCCGACGAGTTTGTCGTCGGTTACGGTCTCGACTACGAAGACATGTACCGCAATTTGCCCTATTTGGCGGCGCTCGAAGAGGCCGACTTGGCCCGCCATGCCAAGTCCGTCGGCGTGATGGGAAGTTGACACAGCACTAGGCCGACTGGCGGCGCTGTTGAAGCGAGGGTCGCGCGATGTGGACCTCTAGCGGCTTGACCGTGTCGAGATGGACATCACGCTGCGGGAAGGCGACGACGATGCCGGCGTCGCGGAAACGCCTCTCGATCTCAAGCCGTAGCTCGCTCTGTATTCGCTTCTGTTCGGTCACGGTACGGAAGACCAGAAAAAAGTGGAGTTCGAAGTCGAGCGAGTTGTCGCCGAAATTTGTAAACCAGACGAACGCTTCGGGGGCGTCGAGGACCCGGATGTGCTGCTCGGCGACCTCCTGCAGGATCTGGATGACCGGTTCGGTGGGGGTGCCGTAGACGACACCGACCGACACATGGGATCGAATCGTGGGATCGGACAAGGTCCAATTGGCGACGTTGTTCTCGACCAGCGCGCTATTGGGGATGATCGTTTCGAGGTTGGTTTCCGTCCGAATTCGCGTGCTGCGGCTCCCGATGGCCTCGACGATGCCATTGATTTGCGCGCCGTTGGGCTGGGCGATTTGGATCATGTCGCCAATTCGGATCGGCCGTTCGATCAGCAAGACCAAACCACTGAGGAAATTGTTGATCGGCCGTTGGGCCCCAAAGCCGACGCCAATCGCGATCGCCCCTCCCAGGAAGGTGAAGAGCGTCAGAGGGACGTTCACGAGACGGAGTGCCAGCAGTGCAGCGCAGGAGGCGAGGACGTAGAAAGTGAGCCGCCCCAGGGCGTGGGCCGCGCCCGCCTCAACGCCGAAGCGAGGAAGAAAGGTCTGCCGGAGGAAGTAGCTCAGTCGTTTCGAGATCGCGACTCCGAGCACCAAGAGTAGGAGCCCCATCACGACTTTACCAACGGTGATGGGATTGTCGTCGGAGCTGGTGAATTCGTACGACCAGACGTCGACGACGCGTTGCCATCCGACCGCTGCCCATTGTTGCAGAGAAAATTGCTGAGTGCGGCGGTCGACTTCGGCAATCAGCTTTTCATGCAGTCGTTCGGCCGCTTCCATGCGGATGTAGGTTTCGTTGTAAAACTGGACCGAGGTTCGGAGCGTCCTCTGCTGATCGCGTAGCCAGCGGCGCTGCGAGGATCGATCATCGTTGGATCCCTTGATCTGCCGATCGACGTCGGCCAACTTCGACCGGAGCCCATCGAGCCGGGCATCGACGAGCCGGCGTTCGTGATCGACGTCGTCCAGGATCCCTTCCGCCTCGTCTTTCCATTCGTAGAGTTCCTTCGAGGCAAAGTCGTCCGTAGCGATGCGGAATCGACGCTTCCAGGCCGACCGCATCGGCGCGAGCCACTGGAGCTGGTCGTTGAGTCGCTCGGCTTGCTCTCCTCGCAAACGACGCGCTAACTCTCGAGCGACGACCTGGGCCTTGAGTCCGTTGCTCGCGTTCGGGTCTTCTCTCTCGCTCGGGTTTTCGTCGAGCTGTTGGCGGGCGTCGCTCCATTGCTGGTCGAGGTATTTCCGGGCGAGTTGGTTGCTTTCCAACTCGCTGGTGAGGGTTCGTTCTTTGCGATCGATCTGGATGAGTTGCTCATCGAGATCGCTTGCGGTAAAGGTGACGTCTTGCTCGACGAGTGCGACTTTTTCGTGGAACAGCGCGACCGATAACCTCAGGGTCTCTTCTCGGTGTCGCTGGTTGTCGAGTTCGGCTTGGCGTAGCAGGGCGACCCCGTTGGCCAGTTCACTCTCCAGCTCGCCAACTTTTTCGGCGAGGGCCAATTTTCCGGCGAGTTTTCTGTCGGTATTGGTGAGTCGTTGCTCGCGAGCCGACCGTCGTGCTTTGTCCTGTTCCAGGGCGGCATTTTTGGCGCGATCCAAGGCCACGCGCGCTGCCTCGGTAGCCAAGCCTCCTGCTTCGAGCCGGTCGGTCTCGTTGGCCAACCGATCGTTGAGCGTTTCGAGTAGCAGGAAGGAGAAGGGCCGTTCCTCGTGGAGGCCTTGCTCGCGAAGCTCGCCCAGGGTGGCCTCGATGGCCGTCCGCTCCCTCGCTAGCTCTTCGCTCCGCTCGATCATCGCCTGATGCTGCGAGAGGGTCAGGTCTTTCTGTTTGAGCAGCTCAATTTCTCGAGAAGTCGGCGCGGGAGCACCTCGCTTCTTTTCCTCGGGAAGGGCTCGCTGCGCGACGCGAAGCCGCTCGGCAATCTCCTCTCTCTCGCCGGCGATTTCCGCGCCGGGGCCTGGCTCGGGAGTTACGGCGGCCCGGTCGGCAGCGGCAAGAAACGGTCCGTCGACGGGGTTCGATTCCGCCACGCATCGTTCCGACGTGCCCGCGAGCGCGCAAGTCAGCAGCAGGAAGGAGAAGCGTCTTGTCGCAAGGATCGACATGAGGGGCGAACCGGGGGAGGAAAAAAGGCCAAGGTGTGCGAAAGCTAGCGAACTCTCCCCCGGAGCGTCAATCGCACTCCGCAGAGCATCCGCCCTGCTAGCACTGGGCGGCGACTGCCCTTCGTCCTCCGACGAGGCGTAGCTCGTCGGCTAGGGGACACAACGAGGCGTAGCTCGTCGGCTAGGGGAACACGACGAGGCGTAGCTCGTTGGCTATTGGGGGGGGCATTCTGCTTGCTCTTGTGGGGCGTACTGGCCGCTGCTACGATCCTCGCGTTCGGGACTGGATCTACCAGTGTTTTCACTTGTCACCCGCTCGGTTGCCGTTATGTTTTCGTGGTCCAAATTGATTATCGTTGCTTCGTTGTTGGTGGCCCTTGTGGCGACTGGCTGTGGGCGGGTGGTGTTTACGCCGAAGGGGGCTCCGCAACCAGGCGTCCCCCTTGCGCTCTCGCTGCAACAGCAGCAAACGCTCGCCGCACAGCAGGGGCAACTGAAGCAGAGGGCCGACGCGCTCGATGCCGACAACGAGGAACTCGAATCGCTACTCGCCCAGTCGCGACAGCAACAGCAATTGATGCGTGACCAGATGGTCGCGACGCAGGATCAGCTCCAAGCGACCACCGATCGGCTTGCATCGGTGCAGGTCGACAACCAGCAACTGCAAACTCGCACGCAGGCCCTTACCGCCAGCGTCCAGCAGCCGGCGCGGGCGGAGATTCGTGCAAACAATACGTTGCTGCGCCCCCTCAGCGTTGCCAACTTACCTGGTGTTAGCGCTCGGCAAGATGGCGATACGATCCGGGTGACGCTTGCGGGCGATCAACTCTTTCTTCCCGGTAGTTCGCAGTTGCGGCCTGGGGCGGAGCAGATGGTTCGGAGCGTGGCGGCCGATTTGATGACGAACTACCCCGAACATCTCATCGGGATCGAGGGCCACACCGACAGCAACGGGCCTGCGTCGGCGCAGTACCCATCGCCTCACCACCTCTCGGTGGCTCAGGCAACCGCGATTTACGATCTCTTGCGTCGCAGCGTCAACGTGGCCCCGAAGCAGCTCTTTCTGATTGGCCATGGTGCCAACCATCCGCTCGTCTCCAACGCCACCACTGCCGGGCAGTCGCGAAACCGGCGGATCGAAATGGTCGTCTATCCCGAGACAACGCGTCAGCGGTAGCCGGGTCCGACGAGGCGTAGCTCATCAGCTATTGGCGATGCGGCTCATTCCGCCTCTACCCTCGGTCTCTTCGGCTGGTAGGATGGTGAGCGAAGTTCCGACGAGGCGTCGCTCGTCAGCTCATTCACCCTTCACCCTCGGTTTCTCCTTGATCGCGATTATCAATTACGAGATGGGGAACCTCCGCAGCGTGCAAAAGGCGCTGGAGAAGGTGGGCCACGCCGCCGAAGTGACCGACGATCCCGCCAAGATCGCCGCCGCGGAGAAGCTGGTTCTCCCAGGCGTCGGCGCTTTTGCCGATGCGATGGCGGCGTTGCGAGAAAGGAACCTGGTCGAGCCACTGAAGGCAGCCATCGCCGCCGGCAAGCCGACGCTTGGCATTTGTCTCGGGATGCAACTCCTGTTTGAGAAGAGCTACGAAGCGGGGGAGCATGAGGGCCTTGGTATCTTGCCGGGAGAGGTCGTGAAATTCGACGTGCCTCGCAAGTACAAAGTCCCTCACATGGGCTGGAACCAGTTGGCCTTTGAGCAACGTGCGCCGATTTTCGCCGGCATCGACGAAGGGGCTTATTTTTACTTCGTCCATTCGTACTACGTGGTGCCGAAGGAGAGCCAGATCATCGCCACCACGACCGACTACCCCGAAGCCTTTTGCAGCAGTCTCTGGAGGGACAATCTCTTCGCCACGCAATTTCACCCGGAGAAAAGCCAAACGGTGGGGCTCCAGGTGCTGAAAAACTTTGCGGGGATTGGATAGGGGACTCCGGAGTGTCAGGGAACAAGGGGCAGCGAGTAGCCCCCCTAGCCGACGAGCTACGCCTCTACCTTAGAGAGACGGAGCTCTCCGTCTTTCATCGGGTTACCTCGTCGGAGCGCCTTGAATCTGCGCCGAAAGTTTGCGATAGTTGGGGGGTTCCTTCTCTCTCGTCAGTCGCACTCGTCAGTAGCACTCGACCACGGAAAATAATGGGCATGCAGATTTGGCCAGCCATTGATCTGCGAGCAGGCAAATGCGTTCGACTCCGCCAGGGGGACTACGCCCAAGAGACGATCTTTGACGACGACCCCGTGGCGGTGGCTCGCCGTTTCCAAGAGGCGGGCGCGAAGCACCTCCATCTGGTCGACCTGGATGGAGCCCGAGAAGGGTCGCTCGTGAATCTCCCGGCCGTTCAGGAAGTCGTCGCAGCGGTCGACATGGAGTGCGAGTTGGGGGGCGGAGTACGGGACGACCAGGCGATCGCTCGACTGCTGGAGTGCGGGTTAAGCCGGTTGGTTGTCGGTACCTCGGCGATCAAACGGCCCGATTGGTTCCGCCAAGCCTGCCGCGATTTTCCCCACCGCTTGGTCCTCGGGATCGATGCCCGTGATGGAAAGGTGGCGACGGAGGGTTGGCTCGAAACAAGCGATGCTTTGGCGACCGATCTGGCGGCGCAGTTTTCTGGAGAGCCCATCGCGGCGATCGTCTATACCGACATCGCCACCGACGGAATGATGGCGGGCCCCAATCTATTGGCCATGCGAGAGATGCAGCAAGCGGTCGATTTCCCCGTGGTTGCCTCGGGCGGAGTGACGACCTTGGAGGATGTCCGCGCGCTGGCCGAAGCCGGGTTGGCCGGTTGTATCATCGGTCGAGCGCTTTACGAAGAGGCCATCGAACTAAGTGAAGCCATTGCAGTCGCGGAGTCCGTTGTCCACCGTTCGTAGAGTGCCCGTAGCAGAGTATCCGTAGCAGAGTGCCGTTCGTAGAGTATCCGCAGCCAAGAGCCCCACCCAAACGGAGCCAACGATGCCCAAGAATACCGAAGACCTGAGGAACATCGCCCTCTGCGGACATGGTTCGGCCGGCAAGACAACGCTGGTCGATCACCTCCTTGCGAAGACCGGCGCGGTGAAAGGAAATCCCAGCGTCGACGAGGGCACCAGCATCTGCGACTTCGACGAAGAAGAAAAGCATCACAAGCATTCGATCGAAGCGGCCATCACTCACTGCGAACACCAGGGCAAACACTTCAACCTGCTCGACACGCCCGGTTATCCCGAACTCCTGGGCCAAACGATTGGCTCGCTGCGTGGCGTCGACAACGCGTTGGTCGTCATCGATGCCCACGCGGGGATTAAGGTCAACACGCGCCGCGTCTGGAAGGAAGCGGGCGAGCGGGGGCTCGGTCGCCTGATTTGCATCACGAGGCTCGACGACCCCAACATCGACTTTCCAGGCTTGGTCGAATCGATCCAGGAAGTCTTTGGGCCGCAATGCGTGCTGTTGAATGTCCCACTCGGTTTGGGGGACAATCTGAGGGGAGTCGCCAGCACTCTCCATCCGCCCGACGATGTCGAAGGGGCGGTACTCGACGTCCCCGCACTCCACGAGAAGGTGGTCGAGTCGATCATCGAAATCGACGATGCGATGATGGAGAAGTACTTCGAGGGGGAAATTCCCACCCAATCGCAGCTCGAGGGACTCGCCGTGCGGTCGCTCGCTGCCGGCCGGCTCACTCCCCTGTTTTGCGTTTCGGCGAAGAAAGGGATCGGTCTTTCCGAACTCTTAGACCACCTCGCCGCGGTTGCCTTACCCCCTTCGGCCCTCTCGCGGATCGGTACCCAAGAGGGGGAGACGGTCCCCCTCCAGGCCGACCCCAACGGACCACTCGCCGCCCAAGTCTTTCGGACCCGGGTCGATCCCTTTGTGCAAAAGCTGAGCTACCTTCGGGTGATCTCCGGCAGGCTCAAGAAAGACGACTCGGTCGTACTCGAAGGAGAACGGAAGGGCCATAAGATCGGGCAGCTTCTGGCCGTCCAGGGCGAAAAGACCGAGCCGATCGACTCCGCCGGCCCGGGCGACATCGTGGCCATCGCCAAGGCCGATTGGCTTCATACAGGCATGTCGCTTGGCGAGGTCCAGCTTCCGCCGATCCAATTTCCAACGCCGATGGTCGGTCTGGCCGTTTCGCCCAAGACTCGTGGCGACGAGACCAAGCTCTCGAGCGCCCTCCACAAACTGGCGGAGGAAGATCCGACGATCCACGTCGACCATGACGAAGAGACCCACGAAACGGTTCTTACCGGCATGAGCGAGTTGCACCTGCAGCTCATCCAGGAGCGTCTCCTGCGGCGTGACCATGTCGAACTCGAAACGCACGAACCAAAAATCCCGTATCGTGAAACGATTCAGCAAGAGGCCGCGGGAAGCTACCGACACAAGAAGCAAAGCGGCGGGGCAGGGCAGTTTGCCGAAGTTCATATTCGCATGTTCCCGCTCCCCGAGGGAACCGACATCGAAGAGTACGCGGTCAAGGCACGCTTTCCGCAACTCAAGCATGTCCATTATCACGACAAGTTTAACTTCTTATGGATCGATTCGATTGTCGGCGCGTCGATCCCTGGCAACTTCATGCCGGCGATCGAGAAGGGATTCCTCGAGCAAATCCACCAGGGGGTGATCGCTGGATGCAAAGTGCAGAATGTTTGCGTGGAGGTCCATTTCGGCAAGGACCACCCGGTCGATTCGAACGAGACCGCTTTCAAGATGGCCGCCAGCAAGGCCTTCAGCGAGGTTTTTCAAAAAGCCCATCCCGCCCTCCTTGAGCCGATGGTCCACCTGCAGGTCACGGTGCCTGCCGACCATGTCGGGGATGTTTCGAGCGACCTGGCCGGACGGCGTGGCCAGATGGTTGGCATGGATTCCGCGGGGGGTGGCATGACCACGGTCGAAGCGAAGGCTCCGCTTGCCGAGGTCACGACCTACGCCCGTAATCTCAGTAGCATGACCGGCGGCCAGGGGAGCTACACGATGGAGTTTGCCCACTACGAGCCGGTGCCGGGGAACGGCCAAGCGGAGATCCTGAGCCGGGCAAAGAAGGCCCCCGACGAGGCGTA
>QIKP01000069.1 GCA_003233055.1 Planctomycetaceae bacterium | reverse complement strand
ATAGGAACCACGAATTTTATGAATCCCGACGAATAGCCGTTATTCGTGTGATTCGTGGTTTTCCCTGCCTCGGATTCCGTGAACGGCTACGAAAAACCAGCGCTACTTGGCGGGTAGTCGCAGGTCGACGACGACCGGGAAATGATCCGAAGTGTTGAGCGACAAACCATGGGCGATAAACGCTCGCTCGACGTACGGCATCATCTCGGTCGGTAGGAGGATGTGGTCGATCAGGGTGAAGACATCTTGCGGGTCACGCGCACCGTTTTCGTTCCAATCCCAATGCGAGGAATAGCGATCCGCCACGCGAGGCATGAGCGTGGCGACGTTCGTCAGTTCATCGCCCTTCTTTTTTGAGTCGTAGTTCTTGAGATTCGCGAGGACTTTGGTGGCCGTCGAGCGGGTGTTGTCCCGGTCGGGGACGTCGGGGTCGTAGTCGTTGAGGTCGCCTAGAATAATCGGCAAATAACCGCGAGAAACGATCTCGCCTCGAACGATCCGTCTCGCCACCTCTGCCTCCGCGCTCCGTTTGGCGTTGGCTCGCGCATTGCTTGGGTTTGACTTGAGATGCAGTCCAAGGAAGCCCAGCTTATGCCCGCCGATGGTGAAGAAGTAAACCGCGTTGCGCGAGATCGACGAGGTGCCTCGCCCCTTCGAGCCATCGAAGCCCTCGAAGCTGTAAGCTTGTCGCCATGTTGGATCGTCCGCCTTGGAGTAGAAATGGCGAATCTGTTTTCCCTCGACCTTGTCCGGCTCGAGGCGACTGATCAGCGCCACGTCCATGCCGGTATACGAGTCGCTATTTTCGATGTGGTAACCACGGTAATCGGTCAGGCCTTTCTCGTGCAAAATCTTGAGCAAGAGATCGACCGACTCGCGGCAGGTCACCTCTTCGAGATTGAGGATGTCGGGCCGAAGGATCTCGATGATGTTGGCAACCCGTTCATGATGCTGCGTGCGGGCGTGGTCGAATCGATACCGTTGAATCTGCCCGGCGCGGACACGAGGTGCCCTAAGGATTTCGACATTGAAGGCGACAATCCGCAGAGGGGTCCCCTCGGTGGTCGGTTTTTCTGCTGCCGAAACGATCGAGGAATCCAAGCCGGACGGAATGCCAAGAACGAGGAGAGCAACGAGGAAAGTCTTGGTCGGCGAGAGCATCGGCAAGTCCGCAGGGAGGGAAGTCAGAGGGCGAATCGGCTTCCGTCTAGCATAGCAGCCCGAGAGACCGGCGGCCACTTTGCGGTAGCCGAGCACTTTCGAACGACCGCATCGGTCATTCCGCAACGAGTTCACCGCCACGAATCGTGAAGAGCGAGACGAAGGTCTGCGGGTCGATGTCGTCGGTGTGGTAGTGGACCGACCCGTCGGCGTACGCGATGTTGGTGCCGGTGTTGTGGAAGGCGTAGATGCGGCTGCGATTCGAGCAGTTGATGAGTTGCGAAGTGCCGCAGTAATACTGCAATTGCATCACAGTGTCTTGGCTTGCCCAGCGGAATGCGGTATCGAAGCCGGAGTCTTCCACTTGGAACGCACCCAAGACATAAAACTGAGGACTGCCTGCTGACTCGAAAAACAAGAACGTGTTGGAAAGTCCATCCGTAACGTTCGCCGCGCGAACCTGGCGGCGATTGCGGAGGGTCACGTTGCCCAATTCGTCGACTCGGAGCCGGTCGATTTGCAGGATACCATCCCAGACTTTCGCTCCGTCGCGTTCGCCGCCGTAGTCGTCGATGAGTCCCTGAGAGACAAGGGCTTTGACCAGGCCACCGGGAGCGTCCTTTTCGTGAGGCTCGCTGCGAGAGGGGTCCAGGTCGATCCGGTTCATCGGCACGTAGTCGGTCACGTCGAACCGTTCGCGCCCGCCCGGTGCGGAAGGGCAAATCAAGATGCCTCCCAGGTCTTGCTTGCTGAAAGTTTCGTTATTGGAATGGGTGTTGTCGTTCCAATCCCAATCGTAGTCGATTTGGGAATAGGTATTGCCCTGCTCGAAATAGGGGAGCAGTAGCGAGAGGCCATGGTGCCGGGAGAGAGGGGGCGGCGTTGCCTGCGTCCATGTTCTTCCGGTCCGGCTTTGCGCGGCAGGTGGGAATTTGCGAAAGGTCGCCTCGAAGTTGAGTACTGCGAGGCCAATGTTTTTAAGATGGTTTTTACACTGCGTTCGCCGAGCGGCCTCTCGGGCCGCCTGCACCGCGGGGAGCAGCAGCGCGACGAGGATGCCAATGATCGCGATGACGACCAGGAGTTCCACGAGGGTGAAACCTCTTCCGGAATTCCTCTTCATCGACATGGGAGGCCCCTAGCGACTCGCGAGAAAAGTTAAAAAAACAAGGAATAATAGCGTTACTAGTACAGCTCGTGATTGCCTATGCGGGGTTGTTGTCTATGAATTCGTGGGTGCCCCTGTTTTTGAGAAGACAGCCAGGTGAAGGTCTGTAACCACAAAAGACCTCGCGCAAAGACGCCAAGTCGCCAAGATTAAGACGCAAAGATGCGAAGTTATTTCTTGGCATTCGTGCTTGCCTTCCCCACTCTTTTCTTTGCGACTTTGCGTGAATGCTTTTTTGGCGAAGAGGAGAGAATTTCACATTTGCCTATACGGGGTCGTTGTCTACGAATTCGTGGGCAGGCATCGATTGGGCCACACGTACACGCAATCGTGGAATGTTCTAGTAACCTGCTCTCCTGCGGCAGCAGACTTGCGATAAGCCGAAGAGCCCCGCTAAGCCAAGTAGCACCAGGCTGCTAGGCTCGGGCACGTTCGTACTGCTGGTGGCAATCAACGCGCCCGCGCCGTTCGGATTGGTGCCAAATTGCGCCTTCCAAATAGCGTAGTCGGCGGCCGTCACGCCATCGATGCCGTTCGCATCGCCGGGGCCTCCTGGGTTGCCCAGATTGTCTCGCCAGATGGTGTAGTCAGCGGCATCGACGATGCTGTCGCCATTGAAGTCGGCGTTCTCGATCACCGGTGGTGTGACGTTGGCAACCCCAGGAGTGTCGAGTACTTCGCCAAGAGTGAGTGTCGGTTCGCCGATGCGAAAGGCACCCGTCCCATTGGGATCTCTGAAAACATAATTGGGAACAGAAGTATCGTTCGGCCCGATGTTGGAGCCACCCAGCGCAACGGCATAGAGCCACTCTTCGCCACTTGCAGAGGGGGCCGGAGTTTCCAGCAATCCAACTCCGTCGAGGACGGAAGACCATGGGGTGGAATCGAGCGTGCCATCATCATTCGTATCGAGGTCGTTGCCGGTCGCGCCGGTAAAGTCTCTTACCAAGAGGTGGGTTACATTGTCGTTATTTTCAAAGCTGAAAGAGGCGGAAATGTCGGCGACGATACCCTCAAAAATTTCGCCAGCACCGTTCTGAAAAGAATTCTCGACTGCCAAGAAGAATCCATCTGCTGGTATCGAAAAACCCGATAGATCTACGGCTGCTTCGACGACCCCACTGTTGCCAAATCCATTTGCACCGCTAGTTCCAGCACCCGTGTCTCCTAACACAACGTACCAGACGTTCGCGAGCGACTCGCCTGCGTCGCCGGCTAATTCAAAGTACTCGGAGTTGTCCGCACCTGGTTGGTCAATACGGATTTCGTTGATCGTCACTGCCTCGACCTGTCCCGCGATCAAGGCCAAGGCCAAGAAGCCGAGCAGAACACGACCGTGAAGCCCTTTGTTAACGGTAAGAACGAAGAAACCAATCGGGCTCCGCATGAGGTCTTTCATAGCATCTTTCCTAAACGCAATAAATCAACTGCCGGCGCCGTCCGTTACCGAACAGCGCGACCTTGTTTACACTTACACTTACATTTGCAATAACATCCCGTTCATCCACTCAAGGCCCTTCATTCATCCAGGCCCTAAGGCCAGGACCCTTCGTCCACCCTAAAGAACGACGCAGCCGAACCACACCGGCACTCGATGCGATCATCAAGGCCATAAGGATTGTGCTTGGCTCGGGGGTGGCGAGGGGGAGGGTGACTCCGGCAAAGCCGGGCGATCCGAAATCCGTGGCGGGATCCCCATCGTACTGTAGGACGCTGGTCTCAGCGATGTAGTCGCTGAAAGAGGTGGTTCCGCCGATGGCGTTGGCCAAGCTATTCAGCGCAAAGGCCGTGCCGGCACCAAAGGGGTCGCCATCGAGGTACTCCAATCGTGACAGTTCCCCCCCCGCGTCGGAGATGACGACCTCGTCAGCACCATTTGTCAGAGTGAAAAAGAAATCGCTGTAGTCAAAATCCACACCGGGGACCGTTGCGGTGCGTCCGAAGACGAAGTACTCACCAACGGGAATCGTCGCGCTACCAGTAGTGATCGAGAATGAATTGCTGCCATCATCGGAGATCGTCAGCCCATTGAGCGGGATTGCCGAAGGCCCTGTATTGTACACTTCAAAATATTCGCCGTTGACGTCACTCACGTCGGCAGGATTCGGCATCACTTCCGTGATAATCAGCGCCGCCTTAGAAGAGCGGGTAGATGCTATCGCGATACAGGCGACAAGTAGAACGGCTAGGAACGGAACTTTCATCGGAATATTTCTCTCCCCGATCGCGACGCTTCGACAACCTAACAGACCAAAAACATGGTGAAACAGAGTCCCCGGACTCCGTTAGCGAGAGAATTTTCTCTCCGCATTGCGGTCCATACTATCCGAATTTTTTGGAACCGCTACCACTTTTTTGTCCGAATTCCACGGATTTAGGTTGTTTTTTGGAGGTCCGTAAGAGAGGTTTCCGGGCTGGAAAAGCAAGGATTTCGCCTGCTTCCCCGAGGAAAAGCGATCCACTGGGGTGAAAACGGGCCGATCACGCTCGTTTCACGTAGCAGAAAACAGAAGGAATCAGGGGGGCCAATAGGAGGAGAGATCGCAACCGAACAAAGGAACTCCGTGGCCGGGAAGGGGATGGCTCACGGGTTCCTATGCTCAGGAGCTTCGAGGTGGTTAGGAGCGACCAAGGTGGCCAGAGGCCCTTAGCCCCACCGGCTTCGCATCGCTACGGCACCGGCACCGCAACCGACGAGCAGCAGCAGGGCAGCGGCGCTCGGTTCGGGGACGGCTGTCACGACATTGTTGAACGTGGTTCCAATGACGAGATTATCAACAAAGACTTCGTGAACGGGAGAAAATGAAGTTCTCGCCTGTTGCAGTTCAAATCGCTCAATGATATCGGCGTTCGCATCAAGTTGATCCGTTCCAGAGATACTGGTGTCGGTATCGGAAACCGCATCGATCCAAAGTTGCGACTCGTTGGTTACTTGATCGTACCGGACGACTGCGCGATAAGTCGTATTAAAAGTGAGGTCGGTACTCCATGTCGCATCCACCCCAGTGCTGTCAGTCGTCACGCCGATCGTGAAGTCATCGTCCGGACCAGCTCCAGCCGGTTCCACGATCGTTAGCCGGCCATTGGCGCTCGTGGAGAACGCATTGGTAAAGGCGGCAAAGAAGGGACTGGTGTCCATTCCGGGTGCCAAGCTAGGGACGCGAAAATCGATTCCGTAGTAGATAGAGCCGGTGGTAGAGGAAAACGAGAGGAAATTATCGTCTTCACGGAGGCCATTCATCCGCACACGAGCTTCTCCGTTGACGACTTCCACAGGTTCCGCAGGCAGCGGAGAGCCTGCGACCGCCACCCATGTTCCGCCAGAAACGGTCGGCAAGTCGCCATTGGCGTAGTCGAAGTTATCAAAGGCGATCACAGTTGCATGACTGGTGTCGGCTGAGGCGAATAGAAGCAATGCGGTAACCGATGCAACGAATAGAAGCTTTCTCATCAAATTCCGGTACATTAGCGTTCTCCTAGGAAAAAAACCGACACCAATGGTCGGTAGGAAAAAAAGGGTGGCTCGGTCTGGGTAGGATCGGCCACTTGTGGTAGTAGACTCGAGTCATCCTAGACGATGTTTGCGGCCCTGTCATCCCTTTTTCCCCGAAAATTTTTCTGACAGGCTGACTTTTGCTCTTGGATCGCCTTGGCACCACCTACCGTAGCACTGGCTATCGCAGCACTGGGGCACGCGCCGGAGATCGGTCTGACTGCCAAAAGCCAGGGGATAGCGACCGCCGGTGCCTATCGGACCGCGTGGCGGGCCCGGCTATTCGTGCCACTCCTTGTTGCGGCGAGGGACTTTTCGCTAGCACGGGGGCTGCGGTTGTCAGTAGGTGAAATGCTTGATGGTTTCGCCCATTTCGCCAATCTCGGTGAGGGAGTCGATGCCGATCTCCAGGTGGTTGTTCGACCAATCGAACGATACGGCTGCATCGCTGGCGGAGGTCTTCACCCCATCAGGCGTCATCGGCAGGTCGGAGACCAGGAGGAGCGCGCCGCGGGCGATGTGGTTTCGGTGGCCAACGACAAAGATCGTGGCAGTCTCCATGTCGATCGCAATGGTCGAGTAGTCTCGTAGTTTCTGCTTGAAGGCTTCGTCATGCTCCCAGACCCGGCGGTTGGTGGTGTGGACAACGCCGGTACGGTACTCGAAGCCCTTCTCGACCATTTTCTCGGAAACGAATTTGTGCAGCTTGAACGACGGAAGGGCTGGCACCAGCGGAGGGAGGTAGTCGTCCGAGGTGCCTTCGCCCCGGATGGCGCCAATCGGCAGAATAAAATGGCCAATCTCGGTCGACTGCTTCAGTCCGCCGCATTTGCCCAGGAAAAGAACCCCCTTGGGAGAATAGGCCGTGAGCAGGTCCATGATCGTCGCGGCGTTGGGGGAACCGATGCCAAAATTGACGATCGACAGCCCCGCCGAGTTGGTCGCTGCCTGCATCGGTCGATCTTCGCCCTGGATGTCGCAACCAAACCGCTCAGCAAACCGGGTGACGTAGTCACGGAAGTTGGTCAGGAGAACATAGTCCCCGAAATCGTCCAAGGGCATCCCGGTGTATCGGGTGAGCCAATCGCGGGCGATGGATTGTTTGTCTTTCAAGGGAGGGGCTTGCAAGGGAGTCGCTGGGGTAAAGAGGGAAGGCGAAGTCAAGAAGGGATTCAGGGTGAGAGGCGGGAGGGGCTCCCTTGCGAACGCTGGAGTGTTGTTCGCCCTCAGTAAACGGTCCGCTCGGGGTTGCCGGTCCAGTCGGCAAAAAGCTGTTGGCAGTCCTCGACGAGGAGCCCTCCTTCAAGTTTTAGTGGGCTACCTCCCAGGCGAAGCAGGTCGGCGGCCGGCAATGGCAACTCGTTGAAGCCTGCCCCTTCGGCGTCGGCAATACTCGCTCCATAATAGACGGTGTCGACTCGGGCCCAGTGCAAGGCCGCCATGCACATGGGGCAAGGTTCGCAGGTCGTGGCGACGATGGCCCCTTCGAGAAAAATTCCCTTGGTCGTTTGGCAGCCTTCGCGTAGCGCGTTGATCTCGGCATGGGCCGTGATGTCGGTTGTCAGCACCACCGTGTTGTGGGCGTTGGCAACGACCTGGTCGCCGATGGCGATAGCGCAGCCAAACGGACTCTGGCCCGCAGCGAGCCCTTCGCGGCACTTCTCGACGGCTTGTCGCATGAGGTCTTCAGGCGTCATCCAGTGGGGTTCTCGTCGTTGAAGTAGTAAGCCCTTCTCAGAATGCAACTTATGCCGCGTCGACTTCTGGTGCAAGAGCGGCAAGCCTACTGCTTGGAGAACGATCGAAAGGGTGAGCGGTGTTGGCAGGGGGTTGGTTGGCGGTTGTCCGCTACACCCATAGCCGACGAGCTACGCCTCGTCGGGGCCTCCCTCCTGACGTGCTATCGCTGAAGCGGCATCGCCAGCCGCGTCCGTTTCTTTGCGACTCTCCAGGTATTTTGATCCCGATTGAAAAAAAGGCAAAACTTGCAACACGTTCCGGTGTTGAATTCCTCTGCGGCACAGTAAGGGGCTTTTTTTGATGGGAGATACTACCATGGCACGTTTCAAACGACGTAAGCGGTCTGCTCGAAAGAGAAGTGCGAACAAGCAACGAAGATTCGAGAGCCTTGAAAACCGCACGTTACTGGCGGCTGACTTCTTTGGCGGAATACCGCTAGATGCGGAGGTCGCACCGGTTCCCCAGGAGGGGCTCTTAGTCATCGAAGGAACGGAAGAGGCCGATGTTATTCGCGTCTTCGTCACGGGCGATCGGCTGAATGTCGTCGTCAACGGCCAACTGGAGCAGCACGATAGCAGTGCGATCGATCGGATTCATATCCACGCCAAAGCGGGCGATGACCGCGTCGTCGTCTCGCCGAATGTTTTCCAGAACACCACGACTTGGGCCGGTGACGGGGACGACATGGTACAGTCTGGCTCTGGCAACGACCTGATCTTTGGTGGTGCCGGAAACGATCGGCTCGGTGGCGGCTTTGGGAACGATGGAATCCTCGGCGGCGATGGCAACGACATCATCGCAGGCCAGTTTGGGAACGATGCCCTGCTCGGTGGAAAAGGAGACGACATCCTCCGCGGCGGTGCGGGCGACGACGCCATGGCCGGAGGCGATGGAAACGATCGAATGTACGGAGGACGTGGTAGCGACTGGATGTTTGGCGATGGCACCAATACCGTACCGGACGACTACGCCGGACTGGTCGACTACGCCATTCGCTATGGGAACACCGGGCGTGGAAACGACTTCATGAATGGTGGCAATGGCAATGACATCCTCATCGCGGGCAACGGCGACGATATCGTCCACGCCGGCAACGGCAACGACCTGGTCCTCGCCGGTCGTGGTAACGATGGCGTGCGGGCCGGCGCTGGCAACGACTATGTCTTCGCCGGTTGGGGAAGTGACAAAGTCGATGGCGGACGGGGGAACGACCTGATCGTCGGCGATCCGAGAGACGTGAGTCCCTCGCCGAACAACGACGGACCAAACGATGACGGACCAAACGTCGGTGTCGATCTGGATGGTGCCGAGATTGCGGAGGCTCGACGACTGGTCGAGGCTCTCGACCGAGTCGCCGAATTGGAAGCCGGCTTCCCGGGTGACCTCAACACCGATGCTGCGGTAGCGATCGGCTCGAACGAAGGAACCGGCGGCGATCTCGCGCGTTCGCGCAACAATGACACGCTCTTTGGATCGAATGGAAACGACATCATTCTCGGCATGCTCGGAAACGATCGTATCGACGGTGGTAACGGCCGCGATGTGATAAGTGGTGGCTCGGGCAATGATGTTATCCAAGGTGGTGCGGGGGATGATGTCTTGATCGGGTCGCTCGGTAACGACCAACTCAACGGCAACCGTGGCAACGATCGTCTCTATGGCGGTCGGGGTGCGGACCTCCTCCGTGGTGGCCTGGGGGATGACCTGCTGTTCGGCGGTGCCGGGGCCGACATCCTCCTGGGTGGCGCAGGTGCGGACTACTTGAACGGCGGCGGCGACACCGACCTCTTCGTCGGTGGTGCTGGCGCAGACAAGATCGACGCCCTGGACGGCGCCTTCGACCTCATCTTCGCCGACGACGAAGACGGAATCGAAAAAGACCCCTTCGACTTGGTACTGTAGAAGTTCGGCGTGCTGTAGAAGTTCGGCGAGGAAGTGCGAGGCGCGGAGAGAGTCGCTACGTCGGCTCCCATCGCGCCTCGTTTTCCTGCTCCCTCACCTCAATGACAAAGGCACCTCAATGATAAAGGGGCAAATGTCGGTAGTAGACTTCCAGGATGTAAATCGAGAGACAAGTCGTGTAAAGCCGGCCTCCTTGGCTTCCCCAGCGATCGCCGTTGGGGTCCCAGCTACCACGTTCGCGGCCCCGTTTTTCCTGATGCTCGGGGAGTAGTTGCCGCATGACCCCGTTCCACTCTCGCCAAGGTTCGCCCTCCATATGGTGAAAAACTTGGGTGGCGTAGTACCAGTGGTAGACGTTTCGGTCCTCCCACTCCGGAAGAAAACGGAGCAAGTAGTCGACCCCTTCGACCAAGTGTTCGTTGTCCTGACTCCAACCAAGATATTGCCGGCAAAGTAGCCCTTCCGCAGTCATGGCGGGCGTCGCGCCCCGCCGCGTTTGGTAGGAGTAGCGGCTGCCATACTCCTTTTCGACCGAGTCGAGGTACCGGCGAAGCCGATCGAAGGTTTCGCTAGGGACTTCTAGCCCCGCCATCTGCGCGCTTTGCAACGCCATCGCAAACCAGCCAGTCACCGATAGGTCGTTGCCGATGCCAGGGTTATATCTCCAACCTCCCTGTGGCGTCTGAATCTTCACACAGTAGTCCACCGCACGCTGCGCCGGCTTACGAAGTTTCTCGTCGTGGGTCATCCCATACAATTCACAAATGGCGATCGTGCACTGCGCCTGCGTGTAAAGTCGCGCGGTACCAACCTCTTGGAAAAAGTACCCCTCTCGGTGCTGCGAGTTCAGCAGCCAATTCCAACCCCGAGCCACCACCCGGCTAAAGGGGGCCTTCCCTGCCGACTGGTGGGTATGGCCATGCCCTTGAAAGGCGAGCAGCGCCATCGCGGTGGCCGCCTCTGTATTTTCCGATCCCGCACCACTTCGATACGGCCCTCGAAGGCTCCACGACCCATTACTTTGCTGCTGGCGGGCAAGCCACTTGAGTCCCTCCACCACGGCCTCTTCCGTCAACTTCGTACCGCCATAAGCTTGGCGAAGCGTATCGCGCATGCCTGGCGTTCGCCCAGTCAGGGCTGCCCCGATGGTGAACGATGGCGTATTGGTTACCAGCAACGATCCGTTGGGTAAGACCGGGCCCATGTCGGGAGAGGCTAGCGGATCCTCCACCACGGGTAGCACTTCCGGAGGCAATTCAACTTTTTCGATCTCGACGTCCTGCAATGCTTTGAGCATCTGGCTGTCGTCCAAGTGCAAGTCGTCCAGCTCCTCGGAGTATCGAACGTTGAGAAGAAGAGGTTCCTCGAAATGGCTCGCCATGACCCAAAGGCCGAGCACGATAAGAATCGTCATATGAATGATCATGCTGATGAGCCACGGTGGCGATGCGCGCAGCATCACTCCCAAGTCAATCAGCGGTACGGCACTCGTCTCTGCCAAAGGACCTTCCTCCTCAGGCGTCGGCAGCGGCTGCGAAACGGCTATCGGCACCCCGAGGGGCTCCTGCGGAATTGTTCCGAAGTCGATATTCGTCGGTGCGTTGGTCATAGCAAGTCAGCCTTTACAAGCTGACGGGTGGGCTAAGGGGCGGCGGAAGCCACCAAGTACCAATGAAGGAAGACCGAACCGGCCGGCGCGCTCTCCAGTATCACGATCGGGGTTGCGGCGACCTGTCGGCCCGCCCACCGCCGGAGGAAGGTTTCCCACTGCGGTCGGCGCAACCGTTCATTCTCGTCTCTCCCCCAGCAATCGCCTACGTTTCAACCTATCGGCCGAAGACGGGTGCAGCAAGCAGAAAGTCTTGTGCAACAGGTACTTACAGCGAAAACCGTGCGACCGGCAGCCTCCGCAACACTAGATTCCCTGCAATCCGGTTGATTGATTCCGCCAACGACCCATAAATGACCCATGGAGGGCTCCAAGCGGGTCGCTTCCTTTCGGTCCCCTTCCGGTCTCTTCCGACTTCTCTCGCCCCCTGCCCGTCGCCGTTCAGATGGAAGATTTACAGGCCCGAGAACTGCCAAGTCATTTTTGAACCGCCAAGATCGCCAAGGCGCCAAGAAACCAAGATCGCCAAGAAACAAGGCGCCAAGAAAAATGTCGCCGGAAGCAGAGAAACCGCCGGATGGTTCATCTTGTCACCGTTCACGAGTCGAAAGAAAGAAACCACGAAACCAAAGAGCACGAACCCAAAGAGATAGAGGGGGTGTCGTGTCCTTTTGCCGCTATTCGTATCGATTCGCACGAATTGGTGGTTTCCTCTGCCTCCGATTCGGTGAACGGTTGCCTCTCTCCTCCAACTCTTCTTGGCGCCTTGGCGGTTTTTTTAATTCGGCGACTTTGCAAGCGTCCTGGATTTACAGGGCAGGAGAACTGCAAAGTCTTTTTTCCCGAACCCTGGTGTTCTCTAGTCCGTAGGATGTGCATCAGGGGGGCTCTTTTCTAGGAAGGAGCC
>QIKP01000074.1 GCA_003233055.1 Planctomycetaceae bacterium | reverse complement strand
AAGACCGTCCCGCGAACGCGATCCACGAACGCAGAGAAAACCGAAAAAGCATCCAACCCCGAGTACCACCATCCACTCCTCGCGCGAGAGGCTGGTGAACCAATGCCAGGTACCGGCTGCGGTGGCGGCATACCAGTCGGTAATCGTTGTGAAGAGGAAGTCCATGGGGGCTCTGTGCGAGGGGGAGGTGGTCGCGAGGAATCTCCTTAAGTCTAGGACGCAGAGGGAACGAGGGGGGAGAAGCTTGGCGGCGAACCCCTAAAAAGACCTTCCCCGCCCTCCCGATCAGCCCGACAAATGGAATCACCGTACGGAGAACCGTTAGGAGCAGCACAACGCGAATCGATAGCAAACCCGCGCCGCCAGTGGTTCGATCCTTGGAGGGTGCCCAGCACCGGTGCCGACCAACTGGCAGGCCGGGGCGAATTGGAGGGCCCACATTGACGGCTTGCGAGGGAGGGGGCTAGAATAGCCCATTCCTGTTAGGAGCCGTGACTTCTTCGGGACGCCTCTCTTTTTTTGGGGCGCGGTAGCTCAATTGGTTAGAGCCCCGGACTGTCGATCCGGAGGTTGCGGGTTCGATTCCCGTCCGCGTCGCTTCTGTTTCTTGGGCCGGCCCGCTGAAGCAGGCCCGCCAGGGCCTACCCCGCTTTTCCGTTGCCGGCATCCATCATCTGACCGGCACTATCATCGAACTGAGGGTTCGGCAAGCCCAGACGCCGCCAGCCGTCATCACGGCGAGTCCGCCCACGAGAGGGGCCTGGAGTTGGCCACCCGAGGCAAACACGGCGTACCCGCCAAAGCCAGCTGCCATGACACAAAGCGCGAGGTGCGTGATGGCCGTTTCGCGGTCTCGCTTGACGCCGGCGACCTGGATCGCATTTCGGGCCGAGTCGTTGGCCAAGTCGCGCAGGGCCGACATATCGGTCGTCTGTTCTGGTGTGGGGCCCCCCTTGAGTTCTTTGAGATCGGTCAGAGGCAGTGGTTGGACCGCCGGTTCGCACACGGGTTCCGGGGCAGGAGCACTTGTCACCTCACCAGGGGCAGGTGACGACAGCGGTGCGGAGGCCTCATCGCCACGGAGCCGAGCCATCATCTGAGACATGTAATCTTCCATCGATTGGTCGTCCGAAGAAGTCTCCTCAGTGACCGGCATGGCGACCGGCATGGCAACGACCGCAGAGGGCGACTCGACCGGTGCGACCGACTCTGGAGTGTCGGCCTCGTCGTCGGGGAGTAGATGGCTATACTGTTCGATGAACGAGACGGGGGCCTCCGGCTTCTTGTCGGTCGGCGCGGGTTCGTCGAAAGCCGAGGTTTCGGGGATCGAGGTTTCGGGGACCACCTGCTCGCTTGCCTCGGAGGCCGTTGCTTCGGCCGGCGATTCCACCACTGCGCTGTCCGTCGACTCGGAAGCCCAAAGGTCTTCGTAGGGCGATTCTTCAGGCATCTCCTCGGGACTTGATTGGTCGAACGACGGCTCGACGAGCTGTTCGCTTGGCTCCGCAGCGGCCTCTTCGCCTTCGTTGGAGATTTCGTTGGAATCGTCGTTGGAATTGTCGTGCGGAGCGAGCAGGGAGGCAGGTTCCTCACCAAGGTTTTCGCTGCTCCGATCGCTGGAGACCGATTCTAATTCTTCTAAAGGAGCGCGAAGGTTCCGTTCGTCGCTGGTCGACGCCATCTGGCCGAACGATTGGGCCGCGTCGGCAGAGGCAATCTCGGTGTCGTTTGTCTCAGGCTTTGTTTCGATGTCCCAGAGCAACTCACTTTCGGCGGTGGAGGCTCCTTCGGCAGTGGGGTCTCCTTCGGCAGTGGAGGCTTTGACGATTGGCTCTTCCGCCGGTGGGGGTGAATCGTTGTGATCCAATCCTCCCACCGATTCCTCCAGAGGCGCGGAGGCGACGGGCTCCTTGTCGGCGTCCACCGCTTCGTCATCGGCTTCGTCATCGGCTACGTCGGTAGCTTCGTCGGTAGCTTCGTCTGGGACATCGTCTGGTACGTTGACGACCGATTCGGTCTCGGTTGCCAACTCCCTGTTCTCCAATTCAGGGAGATCCAATTCCGGGAAATCGGAGGCAGGGATCTCCAGGTCGGAGGAGGCTATCTCCAGAAAGGCGGTGTTGACCTCAGCCAACGCGATGGTACCCGTCAGGCGTTGTAATTCTTCCTGTTGCCGTTCGAGCTCGGCTTGGAGCTCGGCGACAAGTTCGTTCCGCTCGGCGATCTGTTGCCGGACGGCTTCCAACTGAGCCTCCGCCTGCTCCTCGGCAAGGCGGGAACCTTCCTGCAACTCGACCCTCTCCTGTTCGGCGCGAGTCCGTTGTTCTTCGAGGGACGTTTGCAGCTCTTCCAAATGATGAATCTCGGCTCGCAATGCCTCCACCTGATCTCGTGTCGCTTGGTCCTGGCTCCGCGCTGCTCGGAGCGCTCCGAGCAGGCGTTCAGCGCGCTGGCGGCCATGGGAGCGAACGCGATGAACTTCTTCCCGTGAAGCGGACGCGTGGTCCTTGAGGGTCAGAAGGTCTTCTGGGTCTGCTGCTTCGCTACTCGGTTCCGCCTGCTCCGTGACTTCCTGCTCGGTGACTTCCAGCTCGACCGGCCCAATGGTCAACCAGTCACCAAGCGACAGGGAGGCCTCGGTGAAGACTTCGCCGTTGAGAAATGTTTCGTCCGACCACCGGCGAATCGTCATGCCAGAGCGATCTTTCGTGATCAAGCAATGGAGGGGGCGAACGCCAGGTTGGTCGAGCCGGTGGGTGCAACTTTGGCCCGCCCCGATCGTGATTTTTGCTCCGGCAAGCCCCAACGCTTGACTCGTCGATTCACTTCCCTTCGGGCGTAGCACGAGGGGGATCACGTCGGTGTTGCAGGGGGCGGTTTCGGTCTGGCAGTCGGTCATGGATGTCGTTTACCTCGGTTGGAGTGGCTCACCCTATCGGCTCCTCGTCGAGCGAAGAGGTCGTTACTTGTAGAACGGGAAGCCACAGGTTTCGCTGTGGAGATGTAGCTTGCGAACCCCGACCGGTCAAAATGACGGGAGCGAAGCTAGATCGGTTAAGGCGGGTCGCGGCCTTTTTCCACCTTGCTACGACGATTGTGCCGAATAGGAGATACGGCGTCGCCTTGGGCCAACGCTCGGCCGGCTCTCGAAATTCCCTGCAGCCCCAAAGACGCGAAGCCGGGCGAAGAAGGTAGCCCCGACCAAGCTTGGTCGGGGCGATCCCTACGTTGCCCCCCCTTGGGGCACCAAACCGTGCGGAGAAGGGGGATTTTGGCGATTAAACAGGGCAAATCGAGGGCTGAAAACAAAACCTCGCAGCCTCTGCAACCCTTTGGGGGGTGGCTACGTACTATAGTTGCGGTATCGGCTCGGCAGCATGTGAGAGGGCAGCCCGGGCGTCGAAATCCCCCCGAGGAGTTCGATGCGGATTTCCTGCCGCACGAGACAAGCGTTCGCGAACCACCGAAACAGAGCACGTCCCACCACGAGACCGACGAAAATAGAAAAAGAGGAGCCGACCATGGCACGCAAAGATTCTCTCAAGAAAATGCACGACATCCTTGTCACCCGGCGAGACGCCATGCGCCGAGCGCTCGCAGGCGACTTGAGCCTCCTGAAGGCATTGCCGGAGCAGTCAGGCAACGACGTGGTCGACGCCGCGCTCGACGCATCGCAGGACGAAATCAGCTCGCAATTGGCCGAAGTCGAAAGCCGGGAATTGGCGAACATTGAGCGTGCCCTCGAGGGGATGCGGCAAGGGACCTACGGCAACTGCGAAGTCTGCTCCTCAAAAATCCCGCTCGCCCGACTCCAAGCCCTCCCTTACGCCACGATGTGTATCGAATGTCAGCGCGCCGAGGAGACGGGCGACCTGGAGGCTCGTCGGGAAGCCGATTGGGGTAGAATGGTCGGACCCGGATATTCGGGAGTCGACGCCTCCTCCGCCGACGTCGAAACAACGTAGCCCGTTTCCCCCCGTCGGGGCCCGCCCTTCGTGTAGACACAACGGGTCGATCCCACCGATGAACCAAGTATCCCCCGTGCGGCATTGATGTCGCGAGGAAATATTCGAGTGCGATCTCCCCCGTATCCCATTCGCAGGGTCTCGATAGTTGCCATGGCCCTGCTGGGGCTCCTCGGTGCCATCGGCTCGACCGCTGTCGCTCAGCGCACCACCCGATCGGAAGACTCCCCAGCTCGGCTGGAGGATCGCGATAGGCAATACGAGCAACTCTCCCGAGATGTCGATTCGCTGGAGCGAGAACTGGGAATTGTCAAGCGAGTCGTCAAGCTCGTGACCCCCTCCGTCGTCCATATCGAAGCCGAGCACCGGACGCGTCCCGACTTGCAAGAAGCAGGTTCGGGTGTGGTGGTCTCCTTGGGGGGGAAGCCATTCGTGCTCACCAATCGGCACGTCATCAAGAACTCTTCGCCTCGGCAGATTCGAATTCAATTGGCCAACGGAAACGTGGCGGCTCCCGACCGCATCTGGAGCGACCCCGAGACCGATGTCGCCGTGATGCGAGTGCCGGTGAAGGGGCTGCTCCCAGCACGACTCGGAAACAGCGACGCGATGGAGATCGGGGAACAAGTCCTCGCCGTCGGAAGTCCGTTTGGCTTAAGCCAAAGCGTCACGCGCGGCATCATCAGTGCCAAGGGGCGGTACAATCTGGACTTGGGCGAAGGGGAGGTCTTGCTTCAGAACTTTTTGCAAACCGATGCTGCGATCAACCCTGGAAACAGCGGCGGGCCACTCCTGAACTTCCGTGGCGAAGTCATCGGCATCAACACCGCCATCGCAAGTAATTCAGGCGGCAACGAGGGGATCGGGTTTTCGATTCCGATCAATATCGTGATCCGAATCGCCAACGATCTAGCCAAGACGGGCGAAGTGACTCGAGGGTTTCTCGGTGTGAAGCTCGACTCCCTGTTTGACCTGCGCCGAGCGAGATTGTTTGGCTTGCCTCGGCTTACCGGAACTCGCGTCAAATCGATCGAGCCTCACTCCCCCGCAGCGCTCGCCCAATTCCAAATCGACGACGTGATCTTGCGGTACGACGGGATCCGCGTCGAGGACGATGACCACCTCATCAGTCTGGTCAAGCTCACCGCGATCGGACGCCAAGTTCCTGTCACGGTCTTTCGCGATCGACGGGCCCAGCAGATTAGCGTCCAGATCGGCGACCTCCATGCGCATCCCGTTGGAAACGAGTAAATGCTGGCGATGCCGCCCGACCAAGCTTAGTTGGGGCTACAGTTTTCCGGCCGAGGTCGCCGCTCGTAGTTCTGCGATCGCATCGCGCGTCGCCTCCTCAACGGCCCGCTGCCACTCGGCTTCTCCATAGCGGCTCGCGTATTCGGGGCGAGCGTGGGCGAACAAAATCGCACGCGAGCTGTTGATGATCGCCCCCAGGCCACGGTCGTCGAACGCTGGTGCGACGTCCGCGGCTGTCCCTCCCTGGCTTCCGAAACCAGGGACCAGCAGCCATGCGTGGGGCATCGCGACGCGAAGCTCCGCCAACTGTTCGGGGTAGGTCGCCCCGACCACCGCACCGGTCGCACCATAACCGCAGTCGCCCAGCTGCTCCGCAGCGGAGCCCTCGACCCAATCCGCTACTCGGCGGTAGAGCGTTTGGCCGTCGCTTTGCTGGTCTTGCAGGAACCGCCCTCCCGGGTTGGAGGTTTTGACCAGTACAAAAAGTCCCGCCTGCCGATCGCGCGCGGTTTGTACGAAAGGCTCCAGGCTATCATCGCCCAGGTAGGGGCTAATCGTCAGCGCATCGGCTCCCCAGGCCGACTCGGCACCGAGCCAACCCTCGGCGTATCCGACGGCTGTGGAACCAATGTCGTTTCGCTTTCCGTCGGCGATCACCAAGAGCCCTCGCTCCCGCGCGGCGGCGATCACCTGGGCGAGTGCCTTCATGCCGGGCCAACCGAGCTGCTCGAAGAACGCCGCCTGTGGCTTGACCGCCGGCACCAGTGGCGCCACGACATCGATCACCCCAAGACAGAAGTCGCGATAGGCGGTCGCCCGATCGGCACCGTCGTCGCGAAAGCAGCTTGGGAGTGACTCCCACCTTGGATCGAGTCCGACGATCAAAGGGGTCGATGTTTCTTTCACCGCCGTGGCGAGTCGATCCGCAAAGCAGTCTGGCATCCGTCTTCTCCGAGAGCGTTTCGAGCGGGCGAGGTGGGACAATACCGACCGACTCCCGTTCGACTTTTTCTAAGCCGATGACCGGCAGTCTCCGATCACCGGTAGTCCCAGCGGGTCGCCTCAATACTTCCGCGGCTGCACTTTGCCTATCACGCGGCTGGGGAGACCTTGGAGGCGTAAGAAGCCCTCGGCGTCGGTTTGGTCGTAGCTGCCCCCCCCCTCCATGCTGGCGATTTCGGCATCGTACAGGCTGTTGGGGCTGGTGCGGCCATGGATTTCGAGGTTGCCTTTGTAGAGGCCGAGCGTCACCTCACCGGTCACCGCTTTTTGTGCCTCGCGGATGAAGGCCAGCAGCGCGTCCATCTTGGGGACGTACCAAAAACCGTAGTAAACCATCTCGGCAACTTCCGGGCTCAGGCGATCTCGCAGATGGACCAAGTCGCGGTCGAGGGTGAGCTGCTCCATGGCGAGATGCGCGGCGTAGAGAGCCGTCATGCCAGGCGCTTCGTAGACACCCCGGCTTTTCATCCCAACGAACCGGTTTTCAACAATGTCGATCCGTCCGACACCGTTGCGCCCGGCGATTTTGTTCATCTCTTCGACGACCGCCAGTGGGCTAAGTGGGGTGCCGTTGACCGACACGGGCACGCCGGCCTCGAAACCGACGGTCACTTCCTCCGTCTTGTCGGGGGCCTCTTGCGGCGAGACTCCCATGCCGAAGTCGACCATCGCGACGCCGTTGACATTCGGGTCTTCGAGTGCCCCCGCTTCGTAGCTGATATGCAGGCAATTTTCGTCGCTGCTGTACGGCTTCGCAATCGATGCCTTCACCGGAATTTTCTTGGCGTCGCAGTAGTCGATCATCTCGGTCCGGCCAGGAAACATCTCGCGAAACTTGGCGATCCGCCAAGGCGCAAGGACTTTGACGTTCGGCTCGAGCGCCTCGGCGGCAAGTTGAAAACGGCACTGGTCGTTCCCTTTGCCGGTCGCGCCATGGGCGTAGGCGACCGCCCCGACTTCGCGAGCAACTTCGAGACAGGCCTTGGAGATCAGCGGCCGGGCGATCGACGTGCCAAGCAGGTAAATCCCCTCGTACTTCGCTTGCCACTGGAGTACAGGAAAGGCAAAATCGCGGCACAACTCCTCGCGGACGTCGACAATCCGGGCGGAGGCAGCGTCGTGGTCGGTCGCCTTTTTGAGAATCGCCTCGCGGTCTTCGCAGGGCTGACCCAGATCGACGTAGACGCAATGGACGTCGTACCCCTCGTCCTGGAGCCAACCGAGAATCACTGACGTATCGAGTCCGCCCGAATAGGCGAGTACACAACTGGGCATTTTATTCGAGTCCCGCGAAAAACCAGAGAGAAAACCGAACGACCATCCGAGCCCCGATTGTGGTTCGCGGGCCCCGAATTGGCAAGCGCCACTTGCCGATCGGTGGCGTCGTCGCGGGAAAGAGGAGGCCCAGAGCCCCGACCAAGCTTGGTCGAGGCTAGTCAGGGTTCCGCCCTGGCGATGCCGCTTCAGCGGCAGGCGCGTCGGAGCGGAGGAAAGTGTGCCAAAGGGAGACCAAGATTAGTAAAGATCAGCGAAGATGAGTGTTCCTTCCTTGGGTGATTCAGGGAGGGGAACGCTAATCAACACTAATCAGCGCTAATCGACAGAGCCGAACCTTGGAAACTGTTCGCAGTCAGAAGAAAGGAACCACGAATATTCGTAGGATTCGCGTGATTCGTGGTTTTTCCTGCCTCGGATTTCGCGGGTGGTTACAGGATACTTTTGACGGGATTTATAGGACGGACAAGATTCATTCGATTTGCCACATCCTGTTTCATCCTGTCAGAAAACTTACGCACGCTTTGCAAAATTTTCCCGTTAGAGGAGTGAGGAGATTTCCCAACCCTTCCTTCACGCCTTTGCGTGAGGCTTACTTCTCTCGACGTTGGGAGCCAGGAATTGTCTTACGCCAAGGCGCAAAGAAAAAGGGGCGAGCGTTTCACGAGTCGAACAAGGAAACGGTTACGCATCAATCGTCGGGCCGCGGGCGGACGGTTTGAATTTCTAGTCGGACCGTGCCCGTCAGTCCGCCCGTCCCTTCGTCCCCTGGCAGATGCTCGACGTCGATGATCAGTTCGTTGTTGCGGGAGAGGAGATGCTCGATCGAGAATCGTCCGCCCGCTTGGGCGTCCGCCACGGCAGATCGGTGACAAGTGTGGGCCAGCGTTTGGCTGTTGAGGGTAACGTGCCCTCGGGAGCGCACGCCTTCGACCACGAGCCAAACCGGCTGCCCTTCCTCCAGCCCTGTCGGCGAATGGAACGTCCGGCGATAGCGGACGGTGCCATAGAAATCCCCGCCGAGAGTCTCGGACCAGTCGGCAGGCATCTTTTGTTTGCCAGCCGCCGAGGGAGCCTTTGCACCATCGGATCGCGAGAGGACTTCGTATTGCCAAGGGCCACGGAGACGAATCGTATGCATGGGGAAAAATCTGACCGCTCTCGTCATTCCGGTACAAAGTGTTGCCGGACGGTGACTTCTCGTGGTTGCCGGCTGTCAGGTTCGTAGACGCGAAGCTTGACCTGGATGGCGCGGAGCGGCGAGGGGTAAGGCGGGGAAGTCTCTCGCTCGCCCGGGTCGTCGACGCCGAGACGGACAAAGCGGCCATCTGCGTAGTCGCCCAGGTTGTCGAAACCGTTGGTTCCTTCGTCGATCGCAGGATTGCCAGAGGCGTCGAGGTCGTTGTCCTGGTTCACCCCATCGTTCTCGTAATGGAAACTCCAGGTATCGTAGACGCGCGTAAGGCGGGCGTCGCGAAGCTGCGACTTCGGATGGGCGAAGCCCGCAAAGGGGGTCGTCAAGGTCGAGGGCGTTGTGACGCTGAAGACGCGGCGATGCAACTCGTCATAGCCCAAATCTACGTACGCCCCTTGGCTCACCTGAAGTCCGGAGATTGCCGCTGTCGACCAACCGGCGCTGCCAGGGCCAACCGCCGTCACGTCGAGGTCCCCCTGACCTGCTTGCAGTACGTTGCCGTTGGCGTGAACGGCAAATACCGGTGCCTCGGGGTCAAAGACTTGCACGTCGAACCCGAGCACGTCGCTCATCATCAGGTCTTCACCACGACGACTGGTGGCGCCACCGGTTCGCCCTAGCGGCACGAGGCCAGTGGTGACATGAATCACTTCGCCCGCTTCGTTGATCATCGCACGGGCGGTGGCACCGCCTTCAAGAATCGCCAGCGGCCGGACGAAGTTATCGGCACCGGGGTCGGTGACGTCATAGCGGACAATCGCGTTCCCTTCGGTTCGAGGCTCCGCGTTTGCCCCACCGGCGTTGTTGTTTCCGTATTCAGGATCGACCACGAAGTTGACGTTCGAGGTGGCATTCCCTCCCGCCGATGCCATCACGAAGGGAAACTGCCGACCGCTACCCGCAACAAACCCATGATGCTCGTACCGGTTCTCGCGTTTGGTGAGATCGGCTAGCGTGTTGGCGGCAAGGGTCCAGCGGCCGTCGGTGCCGATCGTCGGGTCGAACTCGATCCGGGCCGAGATGTCGTACCGTTCCTGAAACGCGATGAGCGATGCGAGGGCTTCGTCCACTCCGCTGGCGTCGATGCTGTCGGGCAAGACTCGCAAGACGCCAGGGCGGCTCTTCGGGCCGCTGCCGGCGATGTTGTAACGGTAGTCGATCCAAGGCGCAACGAGCAGCACCCGGCGATAGATCGTGCGAAAACCGGGCTCGCCGAAAAACTTGTCGGTGTCGGCCTTTGGGTTCTCGATGCAATACCAAACGACCTCAGCAACCGGCGACTTGACGGCTTCGCTTTGCCAACTGCCGAAGAGTCTTTGATTGTTGTTGCTACTGTCGACGTTGTTGCTTGGTGCAGGTCCTGAAAAAGGCTCGCTCTCGCTCCGCGTGGTGAACGCGAGAATGTCGTCGTAGTCCCCCAAACCGCCGCCGTCGGTGACCCAATCGGACCGACCAGCAACGCTCGTAAAATCGAGACTGCTCGCAGGAATCGTCGAGGCGGCGTGGTCGATTTCTGGATTGTTCGAGTTGTCATCTGTGAGAGGATCGCCGATGCCGTCGGTCAACATGCTCGGGTAGAAATCGGAGTGGAGCCCTTCGATGATCTCGAAGTAGCCATGATTCGACTCGGGTCGCTGCCATGGGAGCAGCGGGCAGGTGGCGCCGTCCAGATCGCGCTGCAATACATTGCGAACATGGCGAAGCTGGGTGCTGACTTCGATCACGGCGCGCCGCTTTTGCACACTCGACGAGACCGTCGCGAAGACACTGACCACGGTTCCCATCATCACTAGGGTGATGGAGATCGCGATAAGCATTTCGACGAGCGTCAGGCCCGCGCAGCGGACGCGATTCTTGGAAACGCCGGACACAACAGTAGCTGGATGGATTGCGGAAAACACCTCGGATACCTCTAAGTCCCTGTGTAAGCTTGCGAGTTTTTACTCCGAATGGGCCCCGTCGCAAGCGTTGTCTACCTCCATTGCACAATGTCGTAAGCTGTTTGTCAAGAAAGAGTTACTGTTTCTTTCAAACGCGGACCTAGTCGTTGGCCCACAAGGAGGCGATAATTGGCGAAAGTAGGGCCGAATAGCGTCGCTGGCGGGCCAGGCCTGCGATGGCCCAAGATTGACGGCTACCGGACGGGGGTAGAATTGCGATGGCCCAATCATCCATACTGACAGGCACCATGAGACTACTTTCCGTACGACAAAAACTAGTTTCTCAGCCGCTGGCCGACGTGGCAGGCGAAGTCTGCCGGCAACTCGACGCACTTTCAGCCGACGTTCCCCAGGGGCCGATTGCGATCACAGTCGGTAGCCGTGGCATCTCGAACATTCCGCTCATCACCAAGACCGCCGGCGATTGGCTGCGAGAACGCGGTGCCAAGCCATTTATCGTTCCTTCCATGGGCTCGCACAACGGCGCAACGGCCGAAGGCCAAAAGCAAATGGTCGAATCGCTTGGCATGAGCGAGTCGGCCATGGGGATGCCAATCCGCAGCAGCATGGAATGTGTGAAGTTGGCAACCGTCGACACGGGCGACGTCTGGATGGATCGCCACTGCTACGAATCCGACGGTGTGCTGGTGATCAATCGTGTGAAACTTCACACATGTTTTTCTGGCCCGGTACAAAGTGGCCTCACTAAAATGATGGTCGTCGGCATGGGAAAAATCCGTTCGGCACAGACCTTCCATTCCAGCCCGACGCCGCAGATGAAGAACATGCTTCTCGATATGGGACAAGTGCTCATCGACTCGGGAAAAATCTTCGGCGGACTCGCGATTCTCGAAGATGGTTTCGATGAAACCGCTGAAATCCACGGCATCCGTCCTTCCGAAATCCTCACTCGCGAACCCCCGTTGCTAGAACGCCACTGCGAATACTTCCCGCGTCTCCCCGTCGACGAGCTGAATACCTTAATCGTCGACTCCATCGGCAAAACCTATAGCGGCACCGGCATGGATACCAACGTCATCGGCTACCGAGGTATCCAAGGATTTGAAGACCTCGCCCGGCCCAATATTAGCATCATTGCGGCCCTTTCCTTGGTCGAAGCTTCCAAGGGCAACGCCATTGGAGTTGGCCTCGCCGATTTCATCACACAGCGCCTGCGCGATGCGATCGACGAAGGAAAAACATTCCTTAATGTCTACACCACCGGAGACATGGAACGAGCAAAAATTCCGGCCACGTTACCTGACGATCAAACGCTCCTCGAAAAAATCATTGCCCGCTACGGACAAGAGCGAATGATGGTCATCCCCAACACATTGCACCTTGAGCATCTTTACGTTAGCGAAGATTTGCGAGCCGAAGTCGAAGCCAATCCTCTTTGTGAAATCGACGCAGAACCGGTCGAACTCACCTTCCAAAACAGGCGGCACCAACTGGTTTTTTAGTCGTCCCGGGTCCCTCCCAGAAGCCCCGTGAATAAGTGTCTGTCGGCTCAGGTGGCTCGCCAAGCCGCAATCTTTAGGTTTGAAAGAGGCCCTAAAGTAATTTACTTTTTTTGCATTCGTCGCTGGCCCCTACGCCAGCGACGTGGCCGTCGACGCTAACCATTCTTTCAACGCATAATTTGGTAAGTGGTTGTAGACCATAGCACCCAGCTCAAACTTACTCGGCCTTTTCCTCCGCCGCGATGCCAGCCAGCTTGAGATCATCAAAATTGCCCTGGTTGTCAAACGTACCCAGTCCAATTTATCCCCACGCAAACATCTTGTCGCGAGCTGTCGTCAGCGGCTTATTTGCCCCTGAGAGAGAAAAAGAGGTCAGGAAAATCGCCGGGCTAAACTGGCGATTTCCCTGACCGGTTGGTTCTTTCTACTTGCTCCTATGGCGAGACGTGATGCCAACGGCGAACAGGCCAGCGAGGGTAACGAGCAGAAAACTGCTCGGCTCGGGGATACTGTTCGGCTCGGGGATGACGTTGAAATTGTTTCCTGTTCCCAAAAAATTGGACCAATTCGCCAACTGTGCATCGTTGGTCCCTTCCCAGTTTCCACTGTCGGCAATCGCAGCTAATAGCGTGGCTTGGTCCCCGTCCGAAGTACCGATGTATCGGATATTGTCAAATTCGTCGCTATTCGCAGTGTCCCGTAAACCAACGGCGTTGGTCCCAAGGGTGAGGTCTGTGTGGAGGTCAGTAGTATGGGTTCTTGCCCCCGAGTCGAATGTAAATAGTGGGCGGGTATTGCTGCCGCTGTCGATTTGGAACAAGGGGGTAAAGTTCGTTT
>QIKP01000020.1 GCA_003233055.1 Planctomycetaceae bacterium | reverse complement strand
TGAGGCTCACAAAAATGTGACCATGCAAGATGCGGTTGGCTGGTTCGCCCACTGCGGGTACCCATACAGTCAATCGTGAAATGCTCTAGTGCGACCACTTGCTTTTTTCCAGAACGTAACTCAGGTAGAACCTGCGATGTTGAGATCAGGCAATCATAAGCGAATCTTACTCTTGATAGCACGAGTTATCGTGTTTGGTGTTCTTGAGTTGTCAACATTGGTTTGTTCTCAAATGTCAAATGCCGAGGGGCTAGTATCAGATCGTGCTGCAGAGCTATTCAGTCGCATGCATGAACAAGGGGAGATCGATTTTGATACGGCGATTGGTGGGTATGTCGTCCGCATATTCAACCATGTGCCCGAAGAGAAAGTCGAGGCGGACATGGCCAACCTGCGCAAGGCTCTCGAAGACGCCAAAGAGATACGAATTGCAAACGAGCGAGCGCTTGGACGAAAGCCTAATGAAGAAGCTCTGGATGCAGAAATCGAAGCAAACATAGCCGAAATGTTGGCGAAAGATGCAGGTGATGGGTTACAAACATTTGCAGCAAGGTATTTACAGAAGGGAGACTCTTATCGGATAGAGCAGTTCGCGCTGCCTAACGACATCTCCCTTGACCAGTTGCAGAAAGACTTGAAGAACGGGGACATCTCCTTTAAGCCAACGTATACTCGCACCTGGAACGAAAAACAGTATGCCGAAATTTCTGGGGAGTTTTCGGCTCTCTCTTACGACAATCGCGCTGCTGGCCTCGTTAAGTTCACCAAGTATTCCAGAGATAGCGCAATGGACCTAGACTTGTTGGAAACGATAACGAATCAAGTTGGATCATCCGCTTCAGTCGTGGACTCGAAGACTCAAAGTGGTGACGCTGCGGTCATACTGAGAGTTGGTTCGCCTAAAGCAGTGTCGGTTTATCTTGAAATTACAGTTCTACCCACCAAAGGATATTGCGTTCAGTCTGCGCACACAAAAATCAAGGGGGCCGTCATGAGTCGTGAGGAATCCAGAGGTTTTGTGGAAACATCAGCGGGTTTCTGGCTTCCAACAAAAGTGACCCGAGAGTCCTATCGGCTCGACGCGAATCAAGTCCCCTATCTGTCTTCCAAGGAAGAACTCATCGCTTTTGAACCACCCAAAACGAATGTCCCCTTGGCAGATAGCACTTTCGATCTCGCAAGCAGCAATGAATTTAAGGCGTTGCCTCAACTGACACACTTGCTTCCCCAGGGTGACCCTTATATCAAAAAACAGAATCTCGATGACCAAACGGACGGTTTAGGACGAATTTTTCTCATCCTCGTTAACGTGTTTGTTGTCGCGGCTTTACTTGGACTTTGGATTTACCGTCGCAGATTATCTCGCCAATAACGTCAGCTAGATAGCTGTAAATCCCATGCCGATTGCCAAAAGAAATTTGCTTCGCGATCGCTTGCCATTGCTCACGTTTTGCCTAGGCCTAATTGGTTGTTCTGAACAGGAACGGAGAACGATTGCCCTCGTGCCGCCAGCGAGCATTGTCGTTGCAGATGAGACTCTACTCATCGCCTCTGTTCCACCAGGGATGTCTCTTGCCCGCAAGCTCTTGCTGCAATCGCGTTTTGAAACGCAACTTACCAATCTAAAAACGGTGAGTTCGTGCGGCTGCACCTCTGCGAAGCTTGATAAGGACACACTTGCTCCTGGAGGCATGGTGGCGCTGAATTATGTCTTCGACGGAGGCGTGGTTGCCCAGTCGCAAAACGTGAGGATCCGGCTATTCTCTCCCGATATTCCATCAGCTTCGTTCATGATTGACATGCGATTCAAAACTGATCCTAGTCAGTCAGATATTCAGGTTGCCGCTACCCCAAAAAATGTTTTCTTCGATGAACTTTGGCAAAAGGAGCACAAGCACCAGTACCGTTTTGTAATCACTTTCGGCGAGGACGTACCTCTAAATTCAATCGACGTGTCCACCTCATCAGATTTTATTTTGGCAGATTTGCAAGGCACTTTACTGAAAGTCACACTAAAATCGCCTCCAGTCGGGAAAATTGATGAATACGTGGCTGTCTCCTTTCCCCACGCGAAAGGTACGTACTCCCTCAAGATCCCGATTCGAGGGGAAATTCGCCCTTTGATAGGTGTAACGCCAAAGTTCATCAGTTTCGGCGAAATTCCGCGTGGGGAAGGCATGACAGGCGAGGTTCTGATCAAAGCCACGAATGGCCAACTAGAACAACCTGAAATAGTTCTGAAAGGCGACTGGAAAATTCAATCTCTGGAAAAAGTTACTGGGCGAACATGGAAGTTACGGGTTTTCCTGAAAGTATTGGCTGGTAAAGATCTGCGATATGGCACTATTCTTGTGAAAGGAAATTGGCGTGGTGAACCCATCAAAATCCCGATTACAGGGAATTTTGCAAGAGGGAACGTTTCTTCGACGTCGGCAACGCATGCGAAATAAGCCCCCTATCTGGCGCAATTCCTCCAATCTCCGGCAACTCACCTGAAGCACCCGCACAATGCCGCCTTCCACAACAATCTCAACGGGAGCCTGCACAAACCACTCCTGCTTATCGGTCAATCGCCCGTAGAGACTTGCCACGGCATGTTTTGCCTTTTCCCCGTAGGGCGGCACTTCAGCGGCACCGCTCCTGACAGGATAGCGGATTACAAGTACACCTACTACGTGCATTTTTCGGGTATCAAGGAACCAACAGAACTACTTGTGACACATCGCATCGTGGAGAGGATAGCAGGCCCCCAAGCCCTTAATTTCGGCCTTCTTGCCGCTGGTATGTCATCGTTTGAGTCCCTCACCTTGATCGAGTGAGGTGGACCCCATTCACTGGACCACTCGAAGGGTGGTTTAGTGAATGGGGGCACTCCAGTTTCACTCTCGCTTGCTACAAAACAACCAAATGAACCCCAAAAAATATCCGAAAATATCAGGCAGCTTCGGTGGCGATAAATAGAGGAAGCCTTATCTTACTCTTCCAGCAGCCGCTTGGCCTCTTCGTCGCTCAAGCCTTCGATCTGGGCGAGCAAGTCTTCCATGTCGTCGTCGGTAGCGGCAGCCTCCTCCGCTTCGGCAGAGGCCGGCTGGGACTTGCCGATCGATTGCTCGGCAAGGTATCGCGATAAGGCCGCAGGCGTCGGATAGTTCCACGCAATGATTGGCGGTAGCGGGACGCCAAACGCCTCTTCGAGTTCCGCGCTCAACTCAACCGCTGTCAGGGAGTCGACCCCAAACTCGGCGAACGGTTTGTCACGGTGGATGTCGGCCGGGTCGAGTCCCACTCGGTCGACGAGCCATTCCTCGAGCCACCCCTCGATCCGTTCGGCGGTCTGCTCGACAGTAAAAACATCGCCCGTAGGCGTTGTTGCTTGGTGGGCCGCCCCCTTCTTCTCCGCCAGCGTTGCCTTGGATTTTGCCTTATTTTTTGTCTTTCGGGCAGGACGGATCGGCGCGGTCCACTCATGAACGACACGGAGTTCACCGGCAAGGAACTGGTCCCTGGTAAGCGACCGCTGCACTTTGCCACTCGAGGTGACCGAGAGCGACTTCTGGCGAATGAGCACCACGGCGTAGGTGTCGAGCTCGTGATGCTCAGCGATCTCCTGCCGAATCTGGCTCACCACGTTATCGTATTCGCCCTTGTCGAGATGGCGGTCGATTTGGTTCACCACGACCAAACGTTCCTCCTCGGCTATCGGCACGCTAAAGGCGGCCCCCGCCATGAGCGCCAGATGCGCCCCCTCGGCCGACTGTTCGATGTCTTGGGGGTAATGGTTCCGCCCCCGAATGATGATGACATCCTTGAGCCGGCCCGTGACAAACAGCTCGCCCTCGTAGAAGAAGCCAAGGTCGCCCGTCGCAAGGAACTCCCCTTCGAGTCCGTGAACTTGTGTATGAAATCCACGGTTCGCTTCGTCGCCATGCTTCCAGTAACCCTGAGCCACGCTCGGTCCTTGGATAACAATCTCGCCTACGACGCCCTCGGGGCTCATCGCCCCGGTGATGGGGTGCATGACTTCCACTCGGTGCTCGGCGGTCGCCGAACCGCAGCCGACCAACTCTTGCGATTGGCCGTTGGAGCTGCCCTGAAGAACGACTTTACCTGCAGCCAATGCGGCACGGTCGACTCGCAAGAAAGTCGGTTCGCGGCGATACTCGGCACCTGCAGCGAGAAGCGTGCTCTCAGCCAGCCCGTAGCAGGGATAAAACGCATCGGGCCGGAATTGGGAGGAGGCAAACGCCTCCGTGAACTGGCGGACGGTTTCGGCCCGGATCGGCTCGGCTCCGCAAAAGGCGAGCTGCCAACGGGAGAAATCGAGTCCCGCACGTTGTTCAGGAGTCGTGCGCTGGACGCAGTATTCGTAGGCGAAATTGGGAGCGCCGCTGATCGTAGCACGGCACTCGTCGATCGCCTGGAGCCACCGCATCGGTTTTTGCAAGAAAGCGGTGGGCGCCATGAGCAAGCTCCGCCCGCCAACAAACAGGGGCGCTAAAATGCCGCCGATCAGGCCCATGTCATGGTACGCCGGGAGCCAAAAGACACCGGTCGGAATTTGCTCCCGGCCCGAAGCATCGACATCCAGGCCAAACGACTGCCGAATCGCTTCCAAGTTGGCCAGTAAGTTGCCGTGCGAAACCATCACCCCTTTCGGATCGCTGGTCGAACCGGAGGTGTACTGAAGAAACGCCAGTTGGTCGGAGTCGATCGGCAGGGACTTCCACTGGTGCGAGTCGGCCGCAGGGATCGGATCGGTTGCCAACCAGTGCATGGCGGCAACCACCTCGTCTTGCTGCGACATGTCAATTTTGTCGAGCGTCTGCTGGGTCGTGAGCGCCACCTTAGCACCGCTGTCGCGGGCGATGCTTGCCATCCGAGGGAGCGGACGCCGAGGTTTGGGGTAGGTCGCCGGCACGGCTACCACGCCGGCATACAAGCAACCAAAGAACGCGGAGATAAAATCGAGCCCCGCAGGAAAAACGAGGAGTGCCCGATCCCCTGGCGACAGCTCTCGTTGCAAAGTGGCTGCAATCGCCTTGGCCTCCAAGTCGAGTTGCCGAAAGCTGATGCTCTTTTCTTCCTGATGGCCGTCAACTCCTGGCCCGTCGCCCAGATAGGTATAGGCGGTTCGGTCGCCAAACCGCGAGGCCTGTTGACGCAGCAATTCGACCATCGTATCGAGAGTCTTAGCCCGTTGGAGAATGACCGACGCCATACGTGTTTTGCACCATAAAACGAGAAAGAAGGATCCAAGCGAGCTTCCACGGCGCACCTCCTTTCGCGCAGAAGGCGAATTCCCCCGAATTCGCCAAGCCCATCATTTTAAGGGTTCTTGCAGGCCCACGAAAGGCCCTTGGGCAGTCGTCATTTCCGGTACAATCCGCCCCCAGGCCTTTCCGCCCGAGCAGTGCGAGGCCACCTTCGTGGCTTTCCGTCACCTCTTTCGTTCAGACCACCTAACTCCCTGCTACTACCCTAGTTAGACTAAGGGCTTGGTTCCAGCGGTTCGCAAGTTTTTTTGGTCCCTCCCGCCCCTACTTACTTCCCTCTTCCCCCCACTCGCAGGCAGGGTAACTTTTCGTGCAACCTTCCGATCTCCTCCCGCAAACTCTCCGAGCCGATGCCAACCGGCGTCTGTTTTGCTTTCCCCACGCGGGTGGAGGGGCGGCACTGTTCTATCGCTGGCAGCGGTACTTGCCCAACGACTTGGGGCTTGTGCCGATGCGTCTACCAGGAAGAGAAGACCGACTTACCGACCCGCTTTACAGCGACATTGCCACGCTCGCGAGCGATGCAGCCTTGGCCATTCAGTCAGCCGGCGATCGACCGTTCGTGCTGGTCGGACATAGCCTGGGTGCCTACGTTGCGATGGAGGTCGCGAGGCAGCTCGTCGCCACGGGAGGGCCTCTCCCTTCCCGGCTCATCGTGGCCGCATGTGGCGCACCCCGAACCCCAAAGCGGGTCGACCCGATCGGCCAACTCCCCGACGACGACTTCCTCGACCAAGTCGCCAAGCGATTCGATGGCATTCCGGATGCGGTGCGCGAGAATGCCGAACTTCTTGCCATGGTGCTGCCTGCCCTGCGAGCCGACATCCAGATGATGGAAGCGTATACCTACCAGCCGGGGGAGCCGTTGCCGATCGACATCTTAGCACTCGGTGGCGCGGACGATCGTGGCGTGGCGGTCGATCGTCTCGCGCAATGGCGTGAGCAAACCACCTCGCAGTTCACGATGCGACTCTTCCCCGGCGGGCACTTCTTCTTGCATCCCTCGGCGAAACGAAACCTTACCGCAAGGGAAGAATCGCTCCCCGCTCCCCTGGCGGCCATCATCGATTCGCTTCCCTCGAACGAAGAGCCGGCATGAACCCTCTTTCGCTTGTCACTGCGCCTTGCATCGATTGGAAGCAACCACGCGATCTCCCGCAGCAAGGGGAGTTGCATCTTTGGTCCTGGGCAACCGACAAACCGTCGCTGGTCCCTTGGGATCTCGATTCGCTCGACGCTATAGAGCAGGAGCGGTACGATCGCTTTGCCGACGATCGAGTGCGGCAAAATTTTCTGGTCGCACGCGCCGGTCTCCGGCGATTACTGGCGGGCTATCTTGGCTCCGAACCTCGCGATGTCCCACTGGAAACGATGGCCCATGGCAAACCTCGCTTGGTGAACGATCTGCTTCATTTCAATCTCTCTCATAGTGGTGACTTGGTCGTCGCGGCGGTGAGCCAAGACGAAGTCGGCATCGATGTCGAACGGATTCGCCCGGTGACGAGCCTGGCTCGACTTGCGGCGAAGCATATGACCCTTGCCGAGCAAACAGCGATTGCCTCTGCAAAGCCGCGTGATCAGCTCGCCACGTTCTTTCGCCTTTGGACCCGCAAGGAGGCGATCGTCAAACTGACCGGACTGGGGCTTCAAGCATCGGTACGCCTACTGGAGGTCTCTGCTGCCGCCCAATTTTCAGGGGACGTTCTCCTGCCCGATCCGTGGAATTCCAGGTTAAAAACGAGCTGGTTGGCGAACGTCGCCATGCCGGCTGGCTACGTCGCCGCCATCGCCTGTCCCCAGCCGCCGGCGGCTATCTCTGGAGGGCGATTCTAAACCAAGAGTTCTGTTTCTCTTGCGAAAGTACTCCCAATCCCGCTAAATTCTCATCGATTCCTAATTTCATGGTAACCGTTCACGGCCAGTAGGTTGGGCTTCCAGCCCGACACTTTTTCACCCGACGCTGCCGGAGCCATTGTGAAAAGCTCCCACCACTCCTTTGCGTCTTTGGGTGGGACAATTCCTGGCTTCGGACGCGCCGGAAAAGCAAAGCCTCACGCAAAGGCAAAGGCGCGAAGAAACAGCGGCGAGCGTTTCACGGTCGGAAGTCGCAATCACGAATCGAACGAACCGCCGCAGCGGTCACCCCGATCCCCCTGGCGATGCCGCTTCAGCGGCGGCGTGCGGGGCGAAGAACAGAGAGCCCCACACATACCCCGACCAAGCTTGGTCGGGCCCCCGACGAGGCGTAGCCCGTCGGCTAGGAAGGCGGGCTGACAACGGACTACTGACTGGCGTGAGATAATCGGCGCCTGGATCGGAGCGCCCGAAAAATGAATCCTCACGCAAAGGCACCAAGGACTAGCCCATGCTTTCAATCACCTTGTCGATGAGGCGATACTCGAGCGCTTCCTCGGCACTCATGAAGTTATCGCGGTCGGTGTCTTTTTCGATTTGCTCAAACGATTGGCCCGTGTGGTTGGCCAGGATACGGTTGAGCTTTTCCTTGGTCTTTTTGTACTCCGCCGCGTGGATGACAATGTCCTCCGCGGTCCCCTCCATGCCGGCGAGTGGCTGATGGATCATGAGGCGACCGTTGGGGAGGGCGTGGCGTTTTCCCTCGGCACCTGCGGTGAGCAGCAGGGCCCCCATCGAGGCACATTGTCCTAGGCAATAGGTGGCGACATCGCAGTTGATAAACTGCATCGTATCATAGATTGCCAGCCCAGCGGTGACACTGCCGCCGGGCGAATTGATGTAGAGATGGACATCGGACTTGGCATCGTCTGATTGCAAGAACAACAGTTGGGCCACGATATTGTTGGCCACTTCGTCGTTAATCGCGGAGCCGAGGATGATAATACGATCCTTGAGCAACCGGCTATAGATGTCCATCGCCCGCTCTTCGCGGCCGCTCTTCTCGATGACGTAAGGGATTAAAGGCATCTGGGGCAATCCGTTCTCTTGTTTTAAGGGCGATTGGCAAATCCCCAATGACGAACGAACAAGGACCAATGAAGTCTCGTTGTGTCCGAGTCATTGGTCATTGAACCTTCCGCATTGGTCATTCCTCGTCGTCTTCCTCGGTCTCGGGCGGCTTGACCATGATTTCGTCCACGAGGCCGAAGTCGACCGCCTCTTGGGCGGTCAGGTAGTAGTCGCGGTCTCGTGCACTGACGACCTCTTCGACGCTCTTGCCGGTATGCTGGGCCAAGATTTGGTCCAGCGTATCCCGAGTCTTGATGATCTCGTTCGCTTGAATCTCGATGTCGGAAATTTGGCCACCCACCCCGCCATGCGGCTGGTGGATCATGGCTTTGGAATGCTGCAAGGCGTAGCGTTTACCTTTTTCCCCGCCAGCCAGGAGCACCGCCCCGCCACTTGCCGCCAAGCCGACGCAGTAAGTCGAGATAGGGCAGGAAATCATCTGCATCGTGTCGTAGATCGCCAGCGTCGAGGTGACACTTCCGCCAGGAGAATTGATGTAGAAGTGAATCTCCTTCCGGCGATGCTCGCTCTGCAAGTAGAGCAACTTCATGACCAGTTCGTTGGCATTGCCATCGTAGATCTCTCCTTGCAGAAAGATCACACGGTTCTCCAGCAAGAGATCGCCCAGGGTCATTTGCCGCTGTTGCTGGTAATCGCGACGGGCCGCATGGGCCCCCTGTGGCGAGAAGGGCAAAGCGCCAGAAAAGGGTTCGTTGAGAGAGTTCATTGCTAATCCTTTAGGTCTAGGCCGTGAGCGGTTCCGTTACTGCCGCAAGTGGCTCCGGTTACTCTTCTTCGTCGCTGTCGTCATCTTCAGGGTCAAAGGCCTCGGGAATGGCGTTGGCCCCTCCCCCTCCCAGGGCGAGCTGGATCGCCTCGGTCTGGTTCTGGCCTGGCTCGTACGGCTCGTCTTTGAACTTGGCTTCGGACTGTACCAGCTCGATCACCTTCCGCTCAACGATCTGGTTCCGCAAGACGTCCATCAGCCCTCGTTTTTCAAGTTGCGCCCGAACTCTTCGGGGCGACTCACCACTCTGCATTGCCATCAAGAAGACTTCCTTCTCGTAGTCCCCCTCTTCCGCGTCGATCGTTTCTTCTTCAGCAATGCGTTCGAGGATAAAATGCTCTTTTAGTGCGGTAGCGGTACTGGCATCGCTATTTTGGCGGAGCTGGTTTTCTCGGGCACGGATTTCCGTCTCGCTAAACCCGCTCCGTCTTAGTTCCATAATGGCCCGCTCCATTTCGCGAGCGCTTTGCCTCTTCAGCAGTCCGGGAGGAAGCTCCCACTTGGCCGATTCGACCAAGAGCTTTGTGATCTGCTCCCTCGCTTTTTGCTGCTGCTCGTAGTCGAGTTGCCTCTCCAGATTTTTTCGGACGGCATCACGAAATTCTTCTTCTGACTGGAAGTCTCCCAGCTCGTCGAGGAAATCTTTGTCGAGTTCCGGAAGCTTGAATTTTTTGACTTCCAGCACTTCAAACTCGACCGAGACGGTTTTGCCGGCCATTTCTTGGTTGGGGGCACCGGCGGTCAAGGTGACGTCTACAGTCCGGCGGTCCCCCGCCACGACACCGACAAAGAGTTTTTCGGCATCGGCAATTTCGCCATCGGCAAAACTGAGCCGAGGCCGAATCCGTAGCACACGTTCTTCGTCTTCTTCGACCTTTTTGCCTTCTTCCGAGGAAGTGATATGGACGGTCAGGTAGTCGCCCGAGGTGGCTGCCTCTTTTGTCGGCACGAGCTGGGCGTACCGGGCTAACTTTTGCTCGACTTGGTTGTCGACGTCTTCTTCGGTAAAGTCGCGCACCGGGCGAGTGACTTGGAGCCCTTTCCACTCAGGAATGGAGAAATCGGGCCGAACTTCAATATCAAACTCAAAGGTCATCGGCCCGGTATCGGGAACTTCGACCGCTTCGAGATCGATTTCTGGCTCGCTAATCGCGGCAAACTTTTTTTCCTCGCTGACCTGCTCCAGGCAATCCATCAGCAGGCTTCCTTTCACCTGCTCGGCGACTTCTTTGCGGAATCGGCTCTCGACGATTTTTCGTGGAGCCCGGCCAATTCGGAACCCTGGGACGTTGGCTGACGGCATCATTTCGCTGAAGGCGTCGTCGAAATAGCGATCGATATCGGCCTGCGAGACCGTCACGGTGACGTGTCTTTCGCAGTCGCTAGGCGACTCGATGTTGACGATCAGATCGAGCGATGTCCTCTCACCCTCCGCTTCGTCCACGCCGACACCTGCTCCCAGTTCTTCCAGAGTTTCGTCTTCTTGGTCTTCCGGCATTGCTTAAGCCCTTTCGGTAGGCGGCTGATCGGAGCGGTGGTGCGGCTACGGGTGGCAGGCACCTTGGCCGCCGCGTTTCGCCGCGACCTGGTTGGGTGCAAAACTAAACTAAATGGGCCCGCATTCCTGAATCGAGCAGGTGCGGGCCGAAAAAAGGGGGAGGGAACCGACTCGGAAGGCCAGCCGAAACGCTGCCTTCCCAAACGGTTTCTTCTTAAGAGCGGCTGATCGGATTCGAACCGACGACAACAACGTTGGCAACGTTGTGCTCTACCAACTGAGCTACAGCCGCAAACAGGGACCGGTCGAACAGGACGAATAAACGACCAATCAACGAGCCGGAGACGTGATTATAGGGTCTGCCGGACCGCTTTCAAGGGCAGAACGGCCCCATCTAGCGAGCCGGGGGCCGCCAGGCGGGTGAGGAGTCGGACCATAACGAAGATCGGGGCTCTTCCGTTCGTCTCCGTGGGCTGACAGCCACGCCCCCCGGTATTGTAGAATGAGGAGCATGCTTTTGTTCAAAAAGAAGTTCCTCGAAGCGATCCGTACCGGCGAAAAGGTCCAGACCATTCGCCTCTGGAAGCACCGGAGGATGCGATCGGGCCAAAGGAGCTATATCCCGGGCATCGGGGCGATTCGAATTCTTGGGGTGGAACCGGTCGAAATCGACCGCCTGACCGACGCCGACGCCCTGCCGGATGGATTCCCCGATGCAAGGTCGCTCCGCAAGGAACTTCAAACGCTGTATGGCGAGAAGATCGCCCTGGGCTACCAAGCCTACCGGATCACTTTTGAGATCGGCGGCGAGGTAGATAGGAACGAGGCGACGCCGTGTAACGAGACAACGTAATGAAGGAATCGACGTCGTGAAGGAAGGAAGACTCGTCATTCCTTGCTTGCGTCAACTTCGTTCCCATCCGAAGGCGAAGATCTCGGCCAAGGCTTCGGCGACCTGGTCGCTTTCGGCAGAAAGGCGAAATTCGCACGCAATCAACAGCAAGGCGGCAATCGACACCAGCACGAGCGCAGGGGGACGGGGGCCGACCTGTGCCGAACGGAGCAACACTCGCAACTGCTTGCCCAACCGTCGCCAGCCGACGAGGCTCTGCCTGGGGCCGCTGGAGAGGAGCGACGTATTTCGAAGGAGTGCAAAACTATCGATATGAAGCTGCACGCCCAGTTGTGGGAGAACCAGCGAGTCACCCGCCCAACGAAACGACGCATCGACCAGGCCAGCCGCTTCGCTCAGCAAAGGCCGAAGCTCCTCGGGCGTCTGATTGTAGATGACCAACCTCGGGCGAGAAACCAACGACAGCAAGATCAAGACCAAGGCATAGAGCGCCAGCAGGACCAGCCAGATGTAGTTGAGAAATTGAACCGTTGCCACTTCCGGGCGAAACAGCTCCATCGGCCCGACGAAGATCAGCCCCATGAGGCCAAGCCCCAGCGCAGCGAGATCGCTCGCTCCGCTGGTCACGAGCGGGCGCGACCGCATCTGAATGAGCCCGAGAACGCCTAGGTAGGCGGCGAGCGGGACAACGGCGATGGCGAAACGGACGGGATCCAAAGCAGGGTTGGGGGTTAGGGGTCGTTGTTGCCAAACTCGGATTCTAAGTCCTTTTGCCGATCTTCCATGCTTTGGCGGGACTTCCGCAAGCCGATCCTCGCGGCGAAGGCATCGATTAGGGCGAGCACCAGCATCCACCCGCACAATACCACTAAACCTAGCAGATAAGCCAGGAACCAAAGGGGTTTTTCGGGGATCACCGGCCACACCATCAGGAGCAGGCCAAGGAACCCAATCAGGCTGCTCGCCTGCATTCGCCGGAGGTAAAGGGCCCGTGCGGCGCGGCGGTCCTGATCGCTTTGGTGAGAAGCTTCGAGGGCGGCCCGCCAGGAACGCCGGTGGGCATCCAGCAACAAGCCCGAGATGGCGAGGAGTCCGATCGCGGCGAGAGAAAGGAACGACATATCAAGATCCACTCCCGATTCGCTCTCCGACTCGTTGGCGTCTTCGCAGGGCGACGAAGACTCGCACATCCAACTGCTGCAATCGCATCGCGAGGGCTGTTGAAAGCCCACCAATTCCAGTCCCTATTACGATTCCACGCAAAATTGAGTTCCTCGAAAAGCCTAACGACCAAAGTCACCGAGCAGCGACGAGAGATTGTCTACTTGAAAACGCCCAACTTCGCCGATCGGGTCTATTTTTTTGTTTCGTTGGGTTGGCGCATTGATCCTAGAAAGCGAGTGCTAGGTCGCCCTTGCCTCCACCCTTGCAATCCAATCCTTGTTACTCATCACCTCGCTAATGAACATCTGCTGGGCAACAAGAATGGAGGTGTGCATCTGTTCTGCGCTGACGGACCCCGCTTCGTTGCTAACCGGCAGTGTTCCCGTTGAATCTCGCAGGAACTCCACTTTGTATCCTTGGTGCATGGCTTGTCGTGCAGTGGTGTCGCAACAGACCTGTGTCATGTAACCCGCAATGGAAACCGTGTCCGCACCAACACTCTTGGGGGGCCTTGCCGACTAATTAATGCCATATAAACGAGGTCATTCCGAGTGTGACGAAGAGGTTTAGTATTTTACATCGGAGTGCCGCTTCAACC
>QIKP01000018.1 GCA_003233055.1 Planctomycetaceae bacterium | reverse complement strand
TGCCGGCTTCCAACGCCTGGAGAAGAAGCCTCACGCCAAGGCGCGAAGGCGCAAAGAAACAGGGGCGAGCAGTAGGTTGGGCTTCCAGCCCAACATTTTTTTGTAACCGTTCACGAGTCGAAAGGGAGGGAACCACGAATTTTTTGAATCGGACGAATCATCGCAAGCGATCAAGATTCGTAGCACCGAGACTTCGCGCCGGAGGAGGAACACTAATCTTCGCTAATCTTCACTAATCGGATTAGCGCAAATTAGCGTTCTTCAACCGAAACATCTGCGATTCTCCGCGTCCTCTTCTTTTCTTCCTTTGCGCCTCCGCGCCTTGGCGTGAGACCATTGGCTGCCGGATTCCAACGCCCGGAAAAGAAGCCTCACGCAAAGGACGCAGAGGCGCAAAGAAACAGGGGCAAGCAGTAGGTTGGGTTCCAGCCCGACGTTTTGTTGCAACCGTTCTGCACGGGGGGAGGGGTTATTCCTCGGCGTCGTCGCACTGAAAGAGACGAAGTCCCTCACCTTCCGACCTGTTATCCGCTTCGATCTGCTCCGCCAATTCCGAACGAACGATCGCCAATTCGGGCGGTGCGTCGATCCCGAGGCGCACTCCGCCCGAACTCAGTTTGACGACCGTGATAGAAATATCGGGGCCAATCTGAATCCGCTGGCCCGCTTTGCGAGAAAGAACAAGCACGCTGGCGATCCTTCTGTGCGTGAAAAGCGGTAAGAGACTCAAAGGAATACGAAATAAGTCACCCACGGAACGAACCGAATCGGCGCGGGTCCTTCTAGCCAGAACAGGGTCGACTTCCCTTTTCCGACAAGCAGACAACGGTTAACAGGCTACCTGCTGTCAACACCCAATGCAAGCATCGGCAAAAATAATCGACCCGCCGGGGCGTTCGCTATCCTTCGCCGACGACCCATTTTGTCGATTTGAAAGCCCTCAGGAATCGGTTGGAGAAAAGCTTTCCTTCACCAACTGGCTAATCTGCTTGAATTTGGGGGTTCCCGCCGTTTGGCACCACTCGAAAAGTGCCGCCTCGGTCGTTGTCAGGACCACTCCGGCCGACTCCATTCGCCGCAGTGCGATTTCGTAGTCATGGCGGTTTCGTGTCCCGGTGGCGTCCGTGGCGAGGAGGACTTGGAATCCCGCCGCCATCAAGTCGTAGGCGGACTGCTGGACGCAGACATGCGTTTCGATGCCGCAGAGCAGCACCCGGTGGCGGTCCCCGGTGGCGGCCAATTCCACCCGATCGCTAAATAATTGGCTACAGGCACCGGCGCTAAAGGCCTGCTTGGAGGGGACCGGCGAGGGGAGCCTCGAGGCAAGCGGCTCGACGGTGCGGCCCAGTTTCTCGGGAGCCTGCTCGGTCGCCACCACTTGGACGCCAAGGAGGGCCGCTCCGTCGATCAATCGGCGAGCGTTCCAGACGATTTGGCTGCCATCCGGTAGGGCGGGCAGCAGCCGCTCCTGCAAGTCGATCACGCAGAGAAGCGTCTCCTCCGCGTTCATCAGCTCTGGGCTGCGGGGCAGGGTGTCTAGGCTGCAGGGGGGCGGATTCGAGATTGGGTCTTCGCTTCTTGCCATAGCTGTTTAGAATAGCGAGTCCGTGCGAGAACCGCCATCAGGTGATGCTGTCACGAAACGATTCCTGGTCAACTCCATCGAGATTTCCGTTTGTCGACTTCCCCCAAACCACTCTGCGACTGGTCGAAACGCGATTTGCGCGAGAACGCGAAGAAACTTGCCTCCTTGGTCCAACAGGCCAACCACTACTGCACCAAGTGCGCGCGGGTGGCCAACGACAAGCGGGTGCTCTGCAAATCCAAAAGGCTCCCCTGATCATTTCACGGGCTCCGACGAGGCGTAGCTCGTCGGCTATTGGGGCTGCCCTCTGCTGTGACTTTGCAATCGTCCTGGCGTCCTGGCGAGTCCCCCTGACGAGGTCGGTCCAATATGCGAGAATGTCGGTTCGTCCCTTCCCCTCCTCTCTGGAGCTGTCCCTGCCCATGAAATTCCGTTCGACCACGATCCTCACTGTCCGCCGGAATGGCTTGGTTGCGATGGGAGGCGATGGCCAGGTGAGCCTTGGCCCGACCGTGATGAAAGGGGATGCCCGAAAAATCCGGAGACTTGTCGATGGCAAAGTGCTGGCCGGTTTTGCCGGGGCGGCCGCCGACGCCTTTGCGCTCTTGGAGCGGTTTGAAGAAAAGCTCCGCGACCACCCGGCCAACATGCCACGTGCGGCGACGGAACTCGCCAAAGAGTGGCGGACCGATCGCGCGCTGCGGCGGCTCGAAGCGCTGATCGCCGTGGCGGACGCTCGTGACACGCTGCTCATTTCCGGGACGGGCGATGTCATTCAGCCCGACGATGGCATCCTGGGGATCGGCTCCGGCGGCAACTATGCTTTGTCCGCCGCCCGAGCCCTTGCCGAGAACACCCCAATGTCAGCCGAGGCGATCGTCCGTGAAGGGCTTCGGATCGCGAGCGACATTTGCGTTTATACCAACCACCATATCACCGTAGAAGAGTTGACATGCGAGACTTGACCCCTAAGCAGATTGTCGAACAGCTTGACCGCCACATCGTTGGCCAAGCCGATGCGAAGCGTGCCGTCGCGATTGCGATCCGCAACCGCTGGCGTCGGCAGCAGTTGGACGAAGAACTTCGCAAAGAAGTGGCGCCGAAGAACATCCTGATGATCGGTCCGACTGGCGTTGGAAAAACCGAGATCGCTCGTCGCCTTGCCCACCTCACGGGCGCGCCGTTCATCAAGGTCGAAGCCTCCAAATATACCGAGGTCGGTTACTATGGCCGCGACGTCGAGAGCATGGTCCGCGAGCTCGTAGAAAACGCGATCGGCTTGGTGCGGGACGAAGAAATGGCAACCGTTGAGGAGGAAGCGAAGAAGCGAGTCGACGATCACCTGGTCGAACTCCTGGCTCCCTCACCTACGAGCTTTGATGTTGGTATCGATACGGACGACTCCCCGGAACGGCATGAACGGACCCGAGAAAAGATGCGTGCGATGCTCGTGGCAGGCGAATTGGAGACTCGGACCGTCGAGCTCAAGATCGAGCAAAAGGGACAGGCGATGATGATTCCCGGCATGGGCCCGGGACCAGATCAGATGGACTTTGACTTCCAAGGGATGCTCGACAAGATCATTCCGAAGACCGTCAGCCGCCGGGAGATGACGGTCGCCGAGGCGCGGCGTGTCCTCTTCGAGCAGGAGTGCGAGGCCCTCATCAACGAAGAGAACGTCAACGCCAAAGCGATCGAACTGGCCGAAAACGTCGGCATCATTTTTCTCGATGAGATCGACAAAGTCGTCTCGAGCGAAGGAGGACGGGGGGCCGATGTTTCGCGGCAAGGGGTGCAAAGAGACCTGCTGCCAATTGTCGAAGGGACGACCGTGCAAACCCGCTATGGGTACGTCCAGACCGACCACATTCTGTTCATTGCGGCAGGTGCGTTTCACCGTTCCAAGCCGAGCGATTTGATGCCCGAGTTGCAGGGTCGATTTCCGATTCGCGTCGAACTTCAGGACCTGACCAAAGACGACTTTGTTCGCATCCTGACCGAACCCAAAAGCGCGCTAACCAAGCAATACACAGCGTTAATGGATACCGAGGGGATCGACTTGGAATTCCAACCCGACGCGGTCGAATCGCTGGCCAGCTTTGCGTTCGACGTGAATCAGTCGACCCAAAACATCGGCGCTCGCAGGCTCTACACGATCATGGAACACCTGCTCGAAGAACTCAGCTTTGAGGCTCCCGAGATGAAGATGGGCAAAGTCCAGGTCAACGCCGGCTACGTCCGCGACCGACTGGAAGAGGTGGCCAAGGATGAGGATTTGAGCAAGTTTATCTTGTAGGTCCTTCCAACCTAGGCCTCTGCGCTTTCCTGCTTATCGCTTATCGGCCCTCCGCTCCGACGCGCCTGCCGCTGAAGCGGCATCGCCAGGATGAAACCCCGACTGGGAATGGTTACGCCTCTTTTTTCGGCGCGTCGGTGCGAAGCAGGCGCTCGGCTAAATCACCGTCGACGACAAACTGGCGCTCCTCTCCGCCAGTCAGCTCAATCGTGATCTGGCTGGTTCGCTCGGGTAGAAGGTGCCGGACTTGATCGCCCCATTCGATGAGGGTGACACCGATTCCGTCGAAGTACTCGTCGGGCCCGAGCCCCAAGAACTCGTCATCGTCTTTCAGGCGGTAGACATCCATGTGGAAGAGAGGTAGTTGCTCGAGCGGGTATTCGTTGATCAACACAAACGTCGGGCTCGTGATCGAATCGGGCGAATGGCCGAGCGCCCTAGCAAGGCCCTGGACAAAACGTGTCTTGCCGGCTCCCAGGGTTCCGACCAGCGCAACGACATCGCCCGGCTCGATGACTTGGGCGACCTTTGCCGCAAGGCGATCGGTTTCGGTTTCGCAGCGGCTAATGAATTCGAAGGTAGGCATGGTAAAGTTGCAACAAGCCTGGCGTCTGACCGCGAGTCGGTCGGGCTAGTGCTGGTATCCTAGAGGTTCGAGTGTTGTGAGCGTTCCGTCGGTGTGACGTTGTTTGCAGTCACACGTCTGGGTAATTTCTCCGATGTCGGTCCACCCGCATTGGAGTGGCTGGGTATCGCAGAGGCGTTTGGCTTCGTCGGGAGGGAGCGCGAGCAGCAGTTCAAAGTCTTCGCCATCGCCCAACGCGTGATCCAGCGGAGCCTTGCCGTCGCGTTGAGCCATGGTGACCGCGGCCGAGGAGATGGGAATTCGATCGACCTCGACGATCGCCCCGACACCACTGGCCGCGAGCATTCGGGCGAGATCGAGTGCGAGGCCATCGCTAATGTCGAGGGCGGCATGCACTTCGTACCGGTCGCGAATCGCCATCGCTTCGGCGACGCGAGGTTCGAAGTCGAGATGCCTTCCTAGCAGGCTGCCGCCCAGTTGGCCGGTGACGAGCAATCGGTCGCCTGGTTGGGCACCGCTCCGTAGCCAAGCCTGATTCTCGGCGACCGTTCCCATGGCGGTGACCGAAATCGTGAGCGGCCCGGCCGCGACGTTGGTATCGCCGCCGACGATGGGACAGCGGTGCTTGTTGGCCAGCGGCATCATCCCTTCGAGCAGTTCCTTGGCAAGTTCCAGAGCGTTGCCCTTTTTGGGAAGGGAAAGACTCACCAACGCCGCCAACGGCGAGGCCGCTTCCGCAGCCAAGTCACTCAGATTCACCCCTAGTGCCTTCCGTCCGACCCGTTCGGCCGTCGCGTCGGCTAAATCAAAATGGACCCCTTCGACGAGCATGTCGGTCGTGACGACCAACTGCCGACCGGCGGGGACTTTCAGCAGAGCCGCATCGTCGCCGATCCCGACCACGATGCCTGACTGGGGCGTCGTTCGCTTGTTCAGCCAATCGATGAATTCAAGTTCCACGGCCATTTGCTCCCAGGCTCTACTGTAGCGTGAGAGTGGTTTGGCCCGTAGCCCCGACCAAGCTTGATCGGGGCTATTGGGGGAGCAATGGACTGGGCCGGGCCGATGGGGCTCTTTACTTGCGGCGAGACGACGTCCCTCGGCGCGCAACATTGATGTCCGTAAAGAGCGTTTCGTTGTCACGATAGATGTAGAATCGAATCTCTCCCAGTTGGGCAATGTCTTGCCGATCGATGATGTAGTCGACATCGGTCAGGGAAGCGGTTTGCCAACGATGCATTCCGACCAAGATATCACCCGTCACAATTCCTTCACGGGCGGCCGGGCTTCCCGATCGAACATCGACGATCCGCAAGCCTCCCTGGTACTTGGAGTTCGATCGCGTAAAGGTCAATCGTGGTTCCGGCTTGAGCGACAACCCGAGGACTTCCCACGCTCGGCTGTTGCGGGTACGTGAGCTTGGTTTGGCAGCGATGTGTCGCGCTCGCGAGTTTCGGGCCGGCTTGAGTTCTAGGGCAAGGCGTTCGCCGTTGCGCTGAATCTCCACCGGCGCGGCTTCGCCCCGTAGGCCGAGCAGCCCTCGCTCGATGTCGAGCTTTCGCTCGGTCTCGACTTGGCCTACGCGTGTGATGGTATCGCCCGGTTGGAGGCCGCTCCGTTGGGCGGGACTACCCGCGGCAACGCTGCGGATGACGAGTGGTTCGCCCGCCACTCCGGCGCGAAGGGTCAGCCCATGCCAGTTGTTCTCTAGTTTTTCGATGCTCATCATCCGGGCAGCGACTTCCATGGCGGCGTCGACAGGAATGGCAAATCCAATGCCTTGGGCTCCAGCCCGGACCGCCACGTTGACTCCGATCATCTCGCCATCGATATTCAGCAGCGGCCCCCCCGAATTTCCTGGGTTGATGCTGGCATCGGTTTGAATCAGATCGTCGTACGCCTGCGTTTCGCTTACTTGCACGTCACGATGGAGCGCGGAAATGATGCCAACCGTCACCGTGTTTTCGTACCCAAATGCATTGCCGACCGCGGCAACCGATTCGGCCGGCATGAGATCGCGCGACGTGCCGATGCGAATGACCGAGAGAGGATGAGAGGTCCGGATCTTAATCACAGCAAGGTCGGAACTCGCATCAAAGGCGACGATCTTGGCGACGTACTTTCGACGATCGGTGAAGGTGACGTTGATCTGCCGGACTCCATCGACCACATGGTGGTTCGTAAGGATGTAGCCTCGGGAGTCGATCACCACGCCGGTCCCCATGCCGTTGACCTGTCGCGATGAGTCAGTCCGGCCTGGGGTGGAGGCAGATTCCCGGATGGTCTTTTGTCCCTGGATATTGACGACCGAGGGTCCCGCATTTTTCACCGCCAGCACCAGGGGCGTCTCGCGTTGGCTCGAGGCCTCCGACGCACAGGCATCGCCGGTCAGACCGCTCGCGAGCAGGGCGAACGCTAACACTCCGCCAAGCAGGCGAGCAGGAAGCTTATGAGGCATGTCGGGAGGCTTGGGTCAAAGGAGGGGCGGTCAATGGAGGGGCAGCACGCAAACGGCTCCGTGCCAGCAGCGGATCATCGGAGAGCCGGTCCAGGGCGGGACCTGGGTGGCGTACAAGGGATTGATCGACCACCCCTTACGATCGGCTTAAAGCCTACGAGCCGGCAGCCGCACACTCGACCTAAATTGCCAGAACGCTAGCAGACGAGACCAGTGTCCGTAGCCTGTAGTCAGCTCCCCTCTAGAGCCGACGAGCTACGCCTCGTCGGATTCCAATTCCAACAAACAAAACATCGTGACAAAGCACTAGAATTGGGCAAGCGGCGATTGCGGGGAGAAGACTGGCCGAACAGGGACCGGAAAGAACCGGCCAGGAGGACCTTGCTCGGTTCCGCGTGGAGGGCAGTCCCTCTCGACGCGTCCCGGAGCAGGCTCGACGAAATCGGGGGCCGGCTCGGCTAGCGGCGTTGGCTGAAACGACAATTCCCTCGACTCCCGGGGCGACCAATCCGAAGCAGGTGGCGGCAACGGTTCGGGAAGATTGCCAAGAATCGGCTCCCCCGCAGGGAGCGACTCGGTGTAGTCCACCCCAACAACCAAGCGATCGATCGTCCGGGCCAAGTCTCCGAGCACGTTCCCACCGACTGGACGTCTCGAAGGACCCTGTCGATCAGCGTGGCGACAGGGTGCCTGCGCCAGATGGGGTTGCCGGAACCATTGCGGCTGGCCGACCTGACACCCCAACTGAGTGGTCGTTGCCAGCAACAGCAGGACCAAGCAGGTCGATCGAACCGTCGATGGGAAGAGGTTGGGCACGATAGCTGGACAGTTTCTCGATGACTTGCCTACGATAGGGCAGGGGGGACGCCTTCCCCGCCTACGCCCTATGAGATCGGGTGACCGAGCCCCCTAACTTTCGCTCAACTGTTAAGATTGACGCAGATTGCCTGTTTTCACATGCTCGGGCGAGGCCTCTGTTCCCGTTCGCCCCTTTCCTTACTCCCCGACTTTCCGAGAGTCCCCCTTGTTTGCCCCGTTTCGATTTGCCGCGCTGCTTTGGATGACGGTCTCTTGCGCCGTCGCCACCGGCGCTCCAAGCGCCCCGATCAAGGAAGACTCCTCCAAGCGGCGGCCTGGGGAGGAGCCCCTCACCGAGGCGGTTCTCGTCGGGTGGAGGGAGAATCTCGACCATGTTCGGTTCACCGAACGGGAAAAAGCGTCCGTGGGACTGGCTCGGGCTGGAGCGTTGGCCCTCCCTTTTCTTGCCGACACCCTTCGGGGCAAGTCGCTCGAAGCGGCCGATCGGGCCGTCGAATTGCTGGAAGATTTTTCTCGGCGAGCCGACCTGCCTCTACGACTCGCGGCCCTCGAGATACTGGTCGATGCCAACCAATTCCCGGCAGTGAGTCACCGCGCCGCAACGCGGCTTGCCAAGTTGCAGGAAGAGGTATGCCAAACCCATTTCGAATCGCTGGGAGCCCAGTTCGTGGTGACCCCTCCTCGCGCTACCATCGCGGGTCTGTTGCCCACGACGCAGATAGCGATCGATCCCAAAAAGTGGAAAGGCGAGGCCAACGACTTCGACCAAATTTTGCGGCTCGGTCGGGTTGGCTCGCTTAAAATCATCGCTCCGATGGTGGACGATGCCATGGTGAAAAAGATTGCCCAGCTCGAGGGACTCCGGCTCCTGACGCTGGTTCAGACCCAAGCCTCGGCGGCGGTGATTCGCCAACTTCGGAAAGACCGCCCCGAGCTGAGGATCGTTCTTCGCGGGCAGGCTTCGCTTGGTATTAGCCTTAGCCAAGGGGGTGGGCTCGTGATCGCGGGGTTCGATCCCGCAGGGGGACCGGCGGTCCAGTCGGGACTCGCCACCGGCGATGTCATTCAGGCATTCGACGCCAAACCGGTGGAGCATTTTGACGACCTGACCGCCCTCATTGCCCAGCAAGCTCCGGGCGACTCGGTCAAAATAACCGTTCTCCGTGGCGAGGAGCAACTGACCTTTTCAACCCAACTCGGTCGCAAAGACTGGGCTGCCTACGAAGCGAACTGATCTCGACCGCATTCCCTAACCGCGACCGACCATCGCCGCCACCTCTTTCCAGCTTCGCGTGTTCGCCACGTCGGCAGCCGTGAGCCGCGCGCGTCGCGCCTGGAGCACGCCAAATCGTAGCACCTCAAGCCCGTCGGTGCTGTGGGCATCGCTGCTGATAACGATCGGGATGCCAAGCTCCCGGGCGCGAGCAGCGTGGATGTCGTCCAAATCAAGCCGAGCAGGATTGGCGTTGAGTTCCAGGAGTTTGCCATTCTCGCGCGCCGCTTGAAACACCGCCTCCATGTCGACCTCGTAAGAGTCCCGCTTGTTCAGAATTCGACCAGTAGGGTGGGCGACGATCGACACCCAGCGGTTCTCCAGCGCGCCGGTGAGGCGGTCGGTAATTTGCTGCCGAGGTTGCTTTTGTCCGTAGTGCAGACTGGCAATCACCCAGTCGGCTTCCGCCAGAACCTCGTCAGGCAGGTCCATGCCCCCTTTTTCGAGGATATCGCACTCGATCCCTTTGAGCAATGTAAAATTCTCGAACTCTTCGTTCGCCTGGTCGACTTCTTTCCACTGGGCGCGAAGCCGCTCCGCATCGAGTCCCCGTGCCATCGTGACGCGCTTCGAGTGGTCGGTGATTGCGATGTAGGCGAGCCCTCGCTCGCGCGCCGCTTCCGCCATCTCGCGAATCGTCTGCTTGCCATCGGTGGCGGTGGTGTGCATATGCAAATCGCCCACCAAGTCGCTAAGTTCAATGAGTCTTGGCAAGTCGGCTTCGGTGGCGAGCGCCAACTCGCCCCGGTTCTCTCGTAGCTCGGGCGGGTAAGAGGGGAGGCCCAGCGCGGCGTAGACCTCGGCCTCGGTGCGACCTCCGACGTACTCCTCTCCGTCACCTTCCTCCCCATCACCGATACGGAAGACGCCCCACTCGTTAATTTTTAGCCCCAGGTTTTTCGCCCGACCCCGAAGCTCAACATTGTGCTCCTTCGAACCGGTAAAGTACTGCAGCGCCGCGCCAAACGACTCCGAGGGCGTGACGCGAAGATCGACTTGCAGGTCGGAGTCGAGTCGGATCGACATCTTGGCGCTGCCACGAACAATCGTCTCGGCAAGACCAGGGAATGTGGCGAAGTGATCCATGACCGCATCGGCATCGCCCGAGTCGACGAGCAGGTCGAGATCGCCCACCGTCTCGCAACCTCGCCGATAGCTTCCCGCCGGTTCGATCCGCCGAACCGCCTTGCAATCGCGCAGGTGAACGAGCAATTGCCGAACCGTTTCCTCGGCAGCGGCCCAATAGATGCGTTCGACGGCGCGCTCGGCCAGATCGATGCCGGCGAGGATCGTCGCTTCGGTCTTGGCACCGAAACCTGGGAGCTCCCGAACTTGCTCGGCCTCACAAACTTCGCGCAGTTGGGCCAGTGTCTCGACGCCCAGGGATCGGTAGAGGACCGCCGCTTTCTTGGGGCCCAGTCCGGGAACACGAAGCAGCGCGAGAACCCCTTCGGGAATCTGCGTCATGAGCTCTTCGAGTTGCGGGAACTGGCCCGTCTCGACGAGCGTTTCGATCTTTTGGGCCAGGTCCTTGCCGATGCCATCGATCGCGGTCAAGTCGCTGTTTTCTTTGACTAGCGACGCCATCGGCTCGGGCAGGTCGTTCACCCGCCGGGCCCCATTGCGATACGCCCGAACCCGAAACGGGTTGGCCCCTTGGAACTCCAAGAGGTCCGCCATTTTATCGAACAGCGCCGCGATTTGACGGTTGTCCATGGTATCGTTTTTGTGATCGTCGCCGAGGAGAAAAACCTGGCCACACACTCCTTCGAAAGCGATCGGCAAGAGCGACAGAGATTCCCTCGTAGTAGTCAAGCGCGTGGGCCAAGTCATCGGGAATTGCCGGTTCGAATAGAAGCCTATGAGTCACGGCATTGATCCACCTGTTCCCATACTTGCTCGCGAGAAAGCCCCACCCGTTCCTCGTTCCCATCGAAATCCGCGAGTCGAGCGTTGACCAATTCGCGATGCCACTCCTGAACTGGCAGTTGTTCACGAGAATCGCCAATGCTGTCCCACAAGTTCTGGACCAGTTCGAGGCGCTCCGAAACCGGAAGCAGCGCTAGCTGTGTCATGGCTGGGTGCATTCGGTTCTCCCGGATCGTCTACACTACGAAATAAAAAGGGCGTCCACCCCTTTATTGTCGCACGGTTCGCCAGTGGCGGCAAGCCACGATCCCCCGTGAGATAGACCAGTCCCCTGCGGTCTAACTCATTAACCACTCGACCAACGGCCTTGCCTCTTCGAGCGTCTCGATGGCAAGGTCAGGTTCCGCGGCGAGGAGTTCTTCCATGGGCGTCAAACCGGTTGGCACCGCAACGGCGTACGCCCCGATCGCCCGCGCGCAGCGGATGTCGTGGATCGTGTCGCCAATCACCGCAAAACGATCGTTGCCATTCGCCCCGTTGCCACTCACCTCGTCATTCGAGGAGACCTCGAGATGCCTTCGCGCGGCGTCGACGGCGGAGCGGGCAATGTCGCTTCGGTCGGTATGCTCGTCACCGTAACCACCGAACGCGAAATGGTGCCACAGGTTGTAATGGACGAGCTTCGCTTCGGCACCCGCAAGGACGTTGCCCGTGAGCAGCCCGATTTCGACACCCTCGGCCTCTTGCAATTGATCGATCAAATTCACGACGCCCGGCAGCACCGTTCCTTCGGACTCTTTCAGCGCGTCAGGCAGCCGCGAGGTGTACTCTTGGTGGAACCGCTCCCAATCCTTTGCCGTGGTGCCACACCCATGGATTTCGAGAAGGTCCATCGTAATCGCGCGGTCGCTGCGACCGGCGAAAGGGACCTCTCCGCTCAGTTGGTCGACCCCAAAGAGTTGGCAAAAGGTCTCGGCGAACGCTTGTTGCCCCGCACCGCCGGAAGCAATGAGGGTACCGTCAATATCGAAAAAGCAAATTCTCATGGCATGATTCTACGCGGTGTTCCGTTTTATCGAGAGGGGGTGATTCCCCCGACCCAACGATTTCCTAGCCCCGACCAAGCTTGGTCGGGGCGATTCGAGGCTTCGGCGAACCGCTTCACTTCATCGGCTTGAGCCGTCGAACGCCCCGAGCCTCGTTGAGCGCGACGAGTGCGGCCGGCGCGAGGCGCACGAGCCGGACTAACTGCGTCGGACTCACGCCGAGGTGCGCCGCGGCACCGGGGAGATCAAAATCGTAGGCGGCCAGTTGGTCGAGCGCTTCGGCCAGTAGCGCGGGAAAATCGTTGTGCTCCGGGTTCACAGCAATCCGTCCTCCCTTCACACGATCGGTCCAACGCTGGCTAGGTGGCTGATCGGGCGAGGACGATCGGACTTCGATCGCCAACCGAACTCGCAAGCGATGGATGGCCTGCTGCTGGTTGGCCGACTGGCTTCGCCGCTCGTTCGCTTCGGCGGAAACGCCTGTCGGCAGATGCGTGAGGACGACCGCCGTCTCGACCTTGTTACGATGTTGTCCCCCAGGGCCACCCCGGCGTGTGGTTCGCCTTTGACAATCGGCCAGCAACTCCGGCTCCTCCAGTGTTGCGGGATGAGGTCGCATAGAAATCGGGTATCCCTTTTCGAGAAGCCCCAGGACGCTTGCGTCTTCGCGGGCCACAGGACGCTTGCGTCTTCGCGGGCCAAATGTTCCACTGCACCGCACCACTACACTGGTTCAACCTACGCCTGCCACTCATTGACTGCAACCCATTACTGCAACACCATGGGCACCCATTCGACTTCAGCCGATCCCCGCCGCGAAACCACCAACAAGGTTGCTTGGCCTTCGATTGGCGCGACGGCGGCAGGAAAGTTCCTCGGCCGGTGGTATAACTTTGGCCCTCGTGTCTCGCTGCTCGGCCTGCCGGTTCGGCCTGGTTGGCTCCTCGCGCTGGCGACGATTCCCGTAGCGCTATTTCTCTACGCCAACAAGATCGTTCCGAGGATTCCAGGCGTCGTCTTCGGATTCAGTAACCCCTGGTGCCGGCGATATCGCTTGACGACCGAGCGGGTGGTGGTCGAGCACCCGTTCGAATCGCTGTCGCGAAGCCAAGCCGATCGGTCGGTCAAAGAGAGCGTCAGGCTGGGCGAGTTCGATTCGATCGACATCGAGGTGCAGCCGGGGCAAGAATGGTACCGTGCAGGCGATTTGGTGTTTCTTCAATCGAGCAAAGAGGTCCTCCGCCTCCGCGGCATTCCCCACCCCGAAGCCTTCCGAAAAACCTGCCTCCAGGCGAACGATTCAAGGCAGGGCGTCAACGAAGCGCGTCGGCGCGGGCTGGCGGTTTGACCGGCGGGCAGTTTGGTAAGGCAGGCCTTTCTCTTGGCGTAACCACCCGCGGAATCCGAGGCAGGGAAAACCACGAATCGGACGAATCGACACGAATAATCGCAAGCGATCAAGATTCGTTGGATTCGTA
>QIKP01000036.1 GCA_003233055.1 Planctomycetaceae bacterium | reverse complement strand
CGCGGGCCCTGTGGGGGGCCCACGGGCCTCTACCCAACCAACTGCATCTTAAACAACCCCGTTTGTTGTCCAAACAATGGGGTCCACCTCACTGGTCAGCGACGGGCTAACGACGGCGATCTCCGCAAGAGGCGATGGCAAAGTGCTCGCAAAAAACCAGCTCGACGGCCAGCAAATGGCGACTCCCGCCATCGTGGAGGGGGAGTGGATCTTCCGCACCGACACGCATTTGTACGCGATAGGTGGGTGACGAAGCGACGGTCGCGAATCGTATCCCTCTCGCGTCTGCGTAGCGAGGGTGCGCTCGTTAGCTACTTGAAGATGGCCGGGTTGTCTTCGCTAAACTCGCGGGCCGTGTAGCCATTGTTGATCTTGAGATTGGTGTAGATGTACTGTTCTTCCAGCACCGGATCTCCCCCGTCGGTCTCGGGCCAACTGTAGGCCTGAAAGGCGACCGGAATGTGGTATTCGCGATCGATATAAATTTTGGCGACATGGAACCGGAAGTCGCGACGTGGCACCGGGTGCGTGGCCTCGATCATCACGGTAGGGCGGCCATCGATCTTCACGTCCATGTGGTGTTTCACTTCGCATTCGCCAAAATTCACGTCGTTCTCGGCGATTTGGATGATGGTTTCGGTGAGGTTGCGAATGCCTGCCTTGGTGATCGGATGGAGTTGTCCGTCCATCGCTCGGGTGCCTTTCGGGTCAAGGTGCAAGACGCCGGCGATCGTGCCGCGCCAACCATGGCCCCTGGCGAGCAGCTTGTTATTGCATTCGCCATCGACGTAGAGGCACTCCTGGCCCCTCTTTGGCTTCTTAAAAAGCAAATAGACACCAAACGGTTCATGCATCGTCTGCATGTACATGAAACTGGGAGCTCCGAGTTTCCCGTCAACCCGCTCTCTTTTGGTAAAATCGCAAGAGTAATCTCGGACGTTCGCGTCAATCTCGGCCAGCGATCGCTTGGCCATTCGAAGGCACGGGGTGAGCGGATGCTCTCCCTCGCGAGGCTCGAGGTCAAAGAAGTCCCCTGGCGCCTGCGACGATTCGATTGCCAGCGACAGCGGCGACAGTGCCGAGACCTGCTTGGCAGGAGTATCCTTGGCAACGCGGTAGACCGGCTCGGTAAGTTCCTGAGCCGTCGCAAGCGGCGAAAGCAAAGCGAGAAGGCCTAGCCCAAAAGCAAATCGGACCAACGAAGGGGAAAGAGATCGAATCGCCATGTGCTGGTTGCTCCTCCGCAAATAAAAATGATGCGCGCATGCATGAAGTCTAGGTCATTCCAGTCGACCGGCGACTATGGCAACCTTGCCCAGGTCTGTCGATGCCAATATCCTCAGTTATCGGAATTCTTGCCCCGCCTATCGCACGGCAAGTCGATCCCAATTTCCTGTTCACTTTAGTTGCCCCTTGCCTATTCCGAAAGGGAGACGCAGATTATGTCGTCGCCAAATACCCCCGAAATTGCCCGAATTCCCTCGGCTCCATTCGACGAAAACACCTACGTTCTCCGATTGAGTGGCCGGCAAGAGGCCGTGGTGGTCGACCCAGGCCTGGAGCCCGACAAGATCGTGGACTACCTCGAAGAAGCGGGACTCACCCCGACGGCGATCCTTTGTACCCATGGGCATAGTGACCATATCGCTGGGAACGAGACTCTTCGACAAAAGTGGCCCGATTGCCCGATCGTGATCGGCAAGGGAGACGCTTACAAACTGACCGACCCGGTCGGCAACCTCTCCGCTCAATTTGGCATGCCGATCCAAAGCCCCCCTGCTGACACCACGCTGGTAGAAGGAGACCGTTACGAGGCGGCAGGACTCACCTTTCGAGTGCTAGAAACACCCGGCCATTCGGCGGGGCATGTTGTCTTTGTGCTCGAAGAAGCCAACCCGACTTGGCTTCTCGGAGGCGACATGCTCTTTCGCCAGAGCATCGGGCGGACCGACTTTGCCGATGGCGATCCGACCGCCATGCTCGCATCGATCCGGGAGAAGCTCTACCGACTTCCGGACGACACGATCGTCTACCCAGGGCATGGGCCGGAAACCACCATCGGATTCGAGAAACAGCACAATCCGTTTGTGCCAGGTTGACCTCGTAGAGGAACCAAGCAACGTAACTGTTCACAAAAGCCAAGGCAGGAAAAAGTTTACCACGAATCCGACGAATCTAACGAATAGGTGCAGATATTTCGTGTTGTGCCGAAGGGGATAATCGGAGTTCCTGTTTCATTTTCCCAACCAAGCATCTGTGTTTATCTGCGTTTATCTGCGGCCAATCTTCCTCCTTTTTCCTTAACCGCTGCGGGGGTTTCCTTGGCCGTTATTCGTCGGATTCGTTCGATTCGTGGCCCTTTTTCCGGCCGTGAACGGTTACCAAGCAACGAACGTTGGCCCGCCCGATGCCTCCGTCAGCGCTTTTGGTTCCCGACGCTTCTACGCGTTCGGCGCCACCGTCACGCTCGTCGCGGGCGGTTTTTCTTGCGGTGCTTCAAGGACCACGGGGAATTCGAGGACAAACCGGCTTCCCTTACCTGGCTCGCTCTCGACGTGAATGGTTCCCCCATGCTCCTGAAGAATCTTTTGACTCACCGGGAGTCCCAGCCCGGTCCCCCGGCCTCCCTTGTCGGAGACAAACACGGTAAATATCTTTTCGAGATCCTCTTCGGCGATGCCAACGCCCGAGTCGCGAATCTCGATCCTTGCTTGCTCGCCATCGCTGGTGAGCCGGGTTGCGATGTCGACCCGTCGAACATCGCCTTCGTCGCATGCATCGATAGCGTTGGAGAGGACATTGAGCACCGCGCGATGGATCGCCTCGGGGTCGAACATGATGGTCGGTAGCTGGGCGGCCGGCTCAAAGTGAATCTCGGTTTCAAATTCCCGGGCTCGAGTCTGCATCATCTCGACCACATCGCTGACGACTTCGTTGAGGTCCCCCGGTTCAGGGTCGGGAACTCTCTCCTTGCTGTAGGTGAGCATGTCCATCACCAGGCCCGAGATGCGCTGCTGATTTCTTTCTACAATTTTCCAGCCTTGTCGCATGGTGTCGATCGCCTTGGTCGCTTTTTCGAGGTCGATCTCCCCCGACTCGATCAAACTCCCCTGGTCTTTCATGGCCATTTCGATGAGGTAGCTACCGCCGCGAACTCCCTGCAAAATGTTTTTGATATGGTGGGAGAGCGACGCGATGGTCTGCCCCACCGCCGCGAGGCGTTCCGCCTGCACCATGGCTTGGTAGTACGAAGTATCTTCGACCGCGAGGGCGGCCTGATGGGCAATGGCAACCATCAGCTTGAGATGTTCCTGAGAAAACTTCGTAGCCGACCGCTCTTGTAGCATCCTCTGCGGCGTGATCGAGGTGTCGATGTAGATCACGCCCACTACGTCGTAACGCCCCTGCATCGGAACACAAATCGCTTCGCGCACCCCCATCTTCACGATGCTCTGAGCAGGATCCCACCGATCGTCATCTCTCGCGTTGCTGGTCAGAACCCCTTCGTTCTTCTCGACCACGTAGTCCAGTATCGTCTGGCTAATCGTGATGCGATCGTCGGTCCGCACCCCGCGCCGGTGGCGGCGGACCTTTGGTGTCAGTTGGCCCGTCTGTTCGTCCTTCAGCATGATGCAGCCTCGATCGGCATCGACCCACTCAAAGATCATTTCCATGATCCGCGATAAGAGTTGGTCAATATCGAGCGTGTGACTCACGGCAAGCGCCGTGCGATACATGATCTGTAAGTTGCTCCTAGCCCTGGCGAGCCAAGGGCTCGACTCTTCGCCATCCGACTCGAGAAGAAAACCGCTTCCTTCGCTCTGCGACACCGAATGAATAATGCGAGAGCCCTCTCCATCGCCACTTCGATCGACAATGCTGACATGGTCGCCCAGGTCGACCTGTTCTTGCTGGGTGCCCGTATACAGAAGCAGCGTGCGACCAATCTGAATCTGGTCGCCGCTGGAGAGGAGGTGTTCGTCGACCGCCAGGCCGTTGACGTAGCTACCGTTGGAGCTTCCCAAGTCGTGAAGCCGATAGGAGCCCGCCTCCTCTTGCAGCTCGGCGTGCTCGCGAGAGACCTCCGTGTCGTGCAACTGCAAAGCATTTCCGGGAGTCCGCCCGATGGAAATAGTAGGTCCATCGAGGTCGAATTTCGCCCCCTGATCTCGGCCTTGGATAACGAAAAAACTCGGCACGTGATCGGGCCTGCGATGGGGGGCTGGGCTGAAAAGTGGAGCCCGCGCCCGGCCAACTTCCTCAACCGGCCCGGCGATGCTCCAGAACGTCTTCAATTCTACGGAGCAGATCGCCATAGTGGTAGGGTTTCGACATCCGTTCTTCCGGTGCTAAGGGGGAATCGGCACGCCCTAGTTGGCCAAGTACAACGATTGGGGTATCCGTACGGCGAGCGATGGCGCGCAAGTCCCGTGTCGCCTGCCTGTCAGGGGACCGGTCGCTGTCGGCATCGACCACGATCAAGTCGGGTTGCTCCTGCTTGGCGACCCGGGCCGCCCGGTCGGAACGGGAGGCCTCGATCGAGGACAACCCAGCTCGCGTAAGGAGCGTGCAGAGCACCTCACGGGATTCGGCCGATTCATCGACAATCATCACTCGGCATGCTTCGGAGCCGTTAGGGAAATCGAATGACAACCAAAGGTCCTCCTCAAGGCCAATCGGGTCCGATCGGCAGGGCAGCGCGGTGAAGCGCAAAACGGCTGGAAGAACCAGCTTTTTTTGGGAAGGCCGGACGGCCTCCCGGGCGGGGACGCGGAGAGTACCAGCCCTGGCCCCCTCTGTCAAAACCGATCTGTAAAAACGAAATTCCCCGGTTCGGGCGGGCTCGGTTCGCGTATACTCGTTGGGATCCATCGCAAGAAAAACAGCTTTCAAAGTAACCAACTCAGGGCAAGCCTGACCGCTAACACCGAGCCATGCGTTACGAAAACCTCCAGACCGCCACCCTTTTGCTGGCAATGCTACCGGCTGTCCTCGCAACCTCTACGACGGCGGCCGCCGAGGATGCCGCCAACGCCGGACGCCGCTTGGAAAGAATCGTCCAGTGGCTTGCCTCGGACGATCGGGCGGGCCGAGAAGTCGGGACACCCGAAATCGACCAGGCCGCCGAATTCCTCCGGCAGCAGTTTGCCGATTTGGGACTCGCCACCGATCGAGTCAACGGTTCAGCGTTTCAATCCTTCCGCCACACGTTGACCACGAGCCTCGGCCAGGACAATGTCGCGGCGCTCGCGCACCCGAAGTCAGGCGAGCGCATCGCCTTGGCGCTCGACGAGAGTTATCGCCCGTTGGCCTTGGGCGGAACAGGGCCACTCGACATGCCCTTGGTCTTCGTCGGCTACGGCATTACCGCCCCGGAAGCCAATTACGACGACTACGCCGGCATCGATGTGGTAGGTAAGGGGGTGATCGTACTTCGGCATGAGCCGCAGCAAGCCGACCCCGACAGCCCTTTCAACGGCACTCATCATTCCGTCCACGCCCCGTTCCGACGCAAAGTGCAGCGGGCGATCGAGCAAGGCGCGGCGGCCATTCTCTTTTGTACCGACCAGTACGAGATCGACCAGCAACAGACCGAGTGGGACCGACGCAAAAAAGTCGTGGCTGATAAGCTGGCCAGCGCCAAGGGCAAGCTGAAATCGGTAGCCGATACCGACTCCCAGCAGGCAGCCGAGCGGAAGGCACAAGTCGAGCGGCTGACAAACCGTTTGGCCGACTACGACCGTAGGCAAATCGTGGCACACGACCCACTTCTCGAATTCAGCGGCGCAGGCCACGCCAACGACGGGGACCGGTTGCCCATCCTCTGTTGCAACCGGGCTTCGCTCGACGCCCTGTTTTCGCGTGCGGACAAGCCGAGCTTGGCGGAGATCGAGCAGCAAATCGACCAGCAAGCCAAGCCGGCTAGTTTCGACTTGGAGGGATGGCGGCTCCAGGGCCGAGTCGATATCGAGCGAAAACAAGTTGCCCTAAAGAACGTGATCGCCCTACTCGATGGGAGAGGGCCAACCGCTGGGGAGACCCTGGTCATTGGGGCCCACTACGACCACATCGGGCTCGGGAAACAAGGCTCTTCAAAACCGGGGTCGGGCCAAATTCATAACGGCGCCGACGACAACGCCTCGGGCATCGGGGTCCTCTTGGAAATCGCCCGCCACTTTGCCTCTCAGCCGCAGAAGCCGACGCGCCGGCTCGTCTTCATCGCGTTTACCGGCGAGGAGCAAGGCCTTCTGGGGAGCACCCACTACGTCAAGCATCCGGTCTTTCCGCTCGAATCGACCATCGCGATGATCAATTTCGACATGGTCGGCAGGCTCGCCAACAACGAGTTGACCTTGAGTGGTGTCGAAACCGCTTCGGAATTCTCACGATGGATCGATCAAGTGAACGAGCGGCACGGATTTGATCTGACCAAAATTCCGGGCGGCCTCGGTCCGAGCGACCACGCCAGTTTTTGTCGTCAGCAGATCCCCGTACTCCACTTTTTCACCGGCTTTCACGACGAGTACCATCGCCCGAGCGACGACGTGGAGTTGCTGAATATCGCGGGAATGTGCCGGGTAAGCGACTTTGCCACGGAACTGGTCGAACTCCTCCTCGCTCGCCCCGAGCGGCCCAGGTTTACGGAATCGACCGGCAAATCACGGCCCTAGGCTGAAAAATCAGCCCCTTCCCTGCTTGGGGCCGGCTCCGCTATAATTCGAGGTTCCCGTCAGTCCCCTCCGTCATGCCCCTAATTGGGGGCATCTCCCCAATGCAGGAAGAACTACCGATGTACGCCATTATCGCCGACGGTGGTCGGCAACTCAAAGTCGAAGAAGGGCAAGAGATCGACCTCGCTTACCGCGAAGGGACCAAGGGCGAGAAACTGACGTTTGATCGCGTGCTGGCCGTTGGAGGGGAAGGCGACGTGAAGCTCGGTGCGCCGACCGTCGACGGTGCGACGGTGACCGCCGAGATTCTCGGCATGAGTCAAGGGGTGAAGATCGACGTTCAGAAGATACGCCGACGAAAAAATTCTCGCAGGCGTACGGGGCACCGCGCGATGTTCACCCGCGTGAAGATCGAAAAGATTTCCGGCTAAGCAGGCATGCCCTCCCTGAAAAGAAGGGGTAGCCCCAACCAAGCTTGGGCGGCACGATCGTAGGGCCCCCGGCCGCCATTCCTCTCGTGCAGGGTTCACTCTCTTTCGACTCGAGAACGGTGACTCGTTATTCCCCATGCCGATCGGTCAGGTGGTGGCTGCTTCTCGCGTGATCTCCGCCGCCCGTTCGAGACTCCGCTTGGGAATCCCTGCATGATTCGGCACGAACACCACTTGCCGAAACCAGTGATCGGGGGAATCATCACCGACGACGGTGAGACCGGAGATTTGCGACGCGTCGAAGCCAGCGGTGCGCAATTGGGTCACCACGTGCTCCGGATCCTGGCAGACCACAGGGAAAACCCAGTAGGTGGGGGCACTATTTCCCGAGCTGGCGACCAAGGAGGCCGGCGCAATGCGGGCTGCCAGATTGCCTCCGCGTGCGGTTCGCTCCTCGATTTTTGCCGTTTCAAAGTCGGCGAGCCTCCAGGCGATCATCGCCTCGAGTGCCGCGCAGGGTCGCCGGCGCAAATGGGTGAAGAGTTCCCTCTCTGCGAAACCACGTGCCGATCCGCCGACAAACTGGTCCGCGTCGCCGCCGAACGCGGAGACGGCCGTGACCAAGGTTGCAAGCAACCTGCGGTTCGATAGCAGCTTGAGAAAGCCTATCTTGGCAATCCGTGCTAGGTAGTCCCAGCGGCTTTGGCGCGGCCATTGAGCCGCGATCTCCGACATGCGCTCGCGCACCAGGGGCTCCTCTACCAGGGCGATGCCGCCACCCATCGCCGTGGCCGTCTTGATCGGGCCGAAGCTGTAGAGGCTGACGTCGGCTACCGGATCGCGCGCCGGATGGCCGCTCACCAGCGCTTGGGCCGCGTCTTCGACGAGCAAAACACCACGGGAACGGGCGATCTGGCTAATCGGTTCCAGGGGCGTTCTCGCACCAAACAGATGCGCCACAACAATCATCCGCGTTCGATCCGTGATTCGCGCAACCACCTCGCCAGTATCGACGTGGAGTGTTCGCGGATCGACAGGCAGCGAGACCGGCACGAGGCCATGCTCTTCGGCGATTCGCAGCATATGCGGCACAGTAATCTCGCTGAAGATCACCTCACTGCCGAGAGGGAGTTTCAATGCCGAGAGCAACAGGTCAAAGGCCGAACGAACCGAGAGCGTCGGCGTCGCTTCGCGCATCGACTTTGCAGCGAGCGGCAGCTCCACTTGCCTGTCGCTGCGAAGGCAGAGAAGCGCGGCGCGCGCTATTTCGTTCCATCGGATGTCGAAGCGGAGGCGTGCGTACATGCGCTGGTCACCAGGGGTGTCCGAAAGGGTCGAGAAGGACTCCTGAATATCGTAACCGTTCACCGCTTCGCGTCAATTTCCCGGAAGCGACGAACAAGACACTCATCGCGAAGGTCCCTGCTCCCCAGGCAAGAAGGAAACCACAAATCCGGCGCAAGCGATGAGTGAATTAAGGGGGCAGAGAATTAAGGGGCAGAGAGAGGACCGCCGGCTCTGCGGATTTTTTGTCTCACCGCTGATGCCGATCGGGTTCCGATCGTTGGCGCTCTGCGGAGTCTGGTTCCGCGAACGGCCTGACGATTCGGAAGCCAACGAATTCGCCACTGCGGTGGAACCATTTCGATTTCGGGAACCTTGGGTCAGGCTCTTTCCAATCGGGATCGCTTGGCGTACGGGCGGCGCAGCGGAGCGATTCGGCATCGTCCTTCCACGAACCGCCGCGCGTTACCCGAGGGTAGAGACTGGTAGGAAGAACGAGCGGATTGGCCTTCTTGGATTGGCTCAGCCGCGAATAAGCATCGGCGGCGTAGCCATCCAGCACCCATTCTGAAACGTTGCCATGCATGTCGTAGAGACCCCACGCGTTGGGATTTTTTTGGCCCACCTCGCGGTAGCCTTCGTCAGAGACATCGTCGACGTCGTAGGCATTGGGGGCGTACCAAGCGTGGTCGGCAAGCTTGGTCGCATCGTCCCCAAAGTGATAGCTCGTCTTGGTCCCAGCGCGGCAGGCATATTCCCACTCCGCTTCGGTCGGCAGCCGGTAAAAATGTCCCGTCTTGGCCGAGAGCCATTGGCAGTAGACTTTCGCCGTGTGCTGCGTGATGCCAGCGACCGGCTGTTGGTCTTCCATGCCGAGGTTTAGGATGTTGATATGCCACGAGATGGAGGAGGGGCGCGTGACCGTGTCGACAACAGGTTTGCCCGATTCATCGGTACGATGAAACTCTATCGTCTCGGTGGGACCAGAAAGGTAAGGGTAGAACTGTCGCCATGTGACTTCGTACTTACCGATCCAGAATCCGTCAACTCGCACGACTCGCTGTGGTCCTTCGTCCTTCTCCCGCCCTGCTTCGCTGGCGCGGCTGCCGATTCGGAATTCGCCCCCGCTTACGGGAACCATGGCGATGGCGTTTCCCTCCTCGTCGATCGGCTCCTCGTAGCTCTGGGCGAGTGGCCACGTGGGAGCGACCGGTTCTTGCCCCCTCACGAGGCTCCCGTTCAAGGCCAACGCGACGACCGCAACGAGACGATGACGTCTGGCCGAAAGACTCTTCCTGGCGTGAAAACAAATCATAACGACGGGCCCTTATCCGTGAGCAGAACCGCAAACCAGGAAGGTAGGGTAGCTTCGGCAAAGCTTGGCGACCATGGTGAGCTGGTCGAATGAACTTTGCCGCAAAATCTTTGCCGATGAGCTCGCCATCGGCCAACCAGACCTTGAATTACGTAACTTATTTGTAATAAAGCACTTAGACGATTAGAACGACCTTCTTGTGAGCCTTGCTCGCAGATCGTTCGCCGCCACAACCTTTTGTATGCTAGCGACTTAGGGCATACCGAGGGGCCGATTGACGCCCAGAACGAAGCAGGTATGATTTCCCCTTCAGTTGTCCAAATGTTGTATCAGCAAGGGCATGGAACACAACATGTGGTGCTTCTGGTCGTTTTCCATCTCGCGTAACACGAGTTTTTAAGGTCCCCTAACCAGATGTAGTGGCTCAGGACAGAGGCCTCGGCCTAAGTCCTGTCTGCGGAACTAGTTAGCAGCACCCGCTGTTAAATTAGGGAGCTTGGGTTGGGGCGCTAAAGTGAAAAGACGAGGCCGGCCGATGTAAAAGCGGGCCAGTAGGTGTACAATTGTATCGTTCCTCCACGAGAGGCCCGATCGCCAGGTCACCTGCCGTTTGGACAAGGATGCCCACGGATTCTTTATTTCGCCCCATGAGCAGGAGGTTCTCTCTATGGCTACCGTCGAAACCCCCCCGACCAGTTCGACCAGTTCCACTGGCAATGGCACCGCCGCCGCGAAGCGTTTCCACGGCCGGATCAAGATCGATGCGACTTTCTGCCCAACGGAAGTTGCGGATCCATTCGACACGGTCAACTGGGAAGTCCGTACTTCCTCGATCAAGGACGACCAGGGCGGCGTGCTCTTCGAGCAGAACAATTGTGAAGTCCCCAGCTTCTGGAGTCAGCTTGCGACGAACGTTATCTGTAGCAAGTATTTTTATGGCGAAGTCGGGACCGACGAGCGAGAATACAGCGTTCGTCAGCTTGTCCACCGCGTTACCCGGACGATTGCGGACTGGGGCATGGAAGATGGCTACTTCGCCAGCCCGGCCGACGGCGAGCGATTCTACCGCGATCTGTCGTGGCTCTGCCTGCATCAGCACGGGGCTTTCAATTCACCCGTCTGGTTCAATGTCGGGCTCTACCACCAGTACGGCGTGCAGGGCGACAAGTGCAACTGGCGATGGGATCCGCGCACGCAGGACGTTGCGCAGCCCGAAAACCCCTACGAATTCCCCCAAGGCTCTGCTTGTTTCATTCAGCATGTCTCCGACAACATGGAAGACATCATGCGTCTCGCCACGAGCGAAGCGATGCTCTTCAAGTTTGGTAGTGGTACCGGCACCGATCTGTCGACGTTGCGGTCACACCGGGAGAAGCTCTCCGGCGGCGGTAACCCGTCGGGGCCTCTTTCGTTCATGCGAGTTTACGACCAGATCGCGGCTGTCGTGAAGAGTGGCGGCAAGACCCGGCGTGCAGCGAAGATGCAATCGATCAAGGTATGGCATCCCGACGTGATGGAGTTTATCGAGTGCAAGTGGAACGAAGAAAAGAAGGCACAGACGCTCATCGCCAGTGGCAAGTACGAGTCGAATTTTAACGGCGAGGCTTACAGCAGTGTCATGTTCCAGAATGCCAATCTGTCAGTCCGCGTGACGGATGACTTCATGCAGGCGGTGGAAAAGGACGCGCCATGGGCAACCCGCTGGGTCACCGACAACACGACCCCTGGACCGACTTACCAGGCACGCGAGGTCTTGAGTCGGATGGCCGACTGCGCGTGGCACTGCGGCGACCCCGGCGTGCAGTACGACACGACGATTAACAACTGGCATACTTGCCCCAACAGCGGGCGAATCAATGCGAGTAATCCCTGCAGCGAGTACATGTTCCTCGACGACACCGCTTGCAATCTTTCAAGCATCAACTTGGTGAAGTTTCGGCAGGACGACGGGAAGTTTGATCACGAACGGTTCCAGGCGGCTTGTCGGGTGTTCTTCATTGCACAGGAAATCCTGGTCGACCATGCCAGTTACCCAACGCCCAAGATCGCCCGCAATAGCCACCACTTCCGTCCGCTGGGCCTCGGGTATGCCAATCTCGGAAGCCTGCTCATGCTGGGCGGCATGGCTTACGACTCGGACGATGGCCGGGGGGTTTGTGGGGCGATTACCGCACTGCTCCATGGAACGGCCAATCTCACCAGCGCGGAGCTGGCCGAGGCAGTCGGGCCGTTTGAAGGCTACGAGGAAAATGCCGAACCGATGCTCCGGGTCATGCAAATGCATCGCGACGCCATCGAAAACATTGACGACGCCTGCCCCGAATACCTTGCCGAGGCTGCCAAAACAACGTGGGACGATGTTTTGGTGGCCGGCAAAGTGCATGGCTACCGCAACGCTCAGTCGACCGTTCTCGCGCCGACCGGCACCATCAGCTTCATGATGGATTGCGATACCACGGGCATCGAGCCGGACATCGCGCTGGTCAAGTACAAGCAACTGGCGGGGGGCGGAATGCTCAAAATCGTCAACCGCACGGTGCCGCTGGTACTGCGAGGCCTCGGCTACAGCGATCCCGAGATCAAGTCGATCCTTGGCCACATCGAGCGTGAGGATACGATCGAAGGGGCGGTCGACCTGAAAGAGGAGCACCTACAGATCTTCGACTGTGCGTTTACTCCGGCGGGAGGGACGCGGAGCATTCCTTGGAGGGCACACATCACGATGATGGCGGCCGCCCAGCCCTTCCTCTCCGGAGCCATCTCGAAGACGGTCAACATGCCTCGCGATACGACGCCCGAGGAAATCGGAGATGTCTATTACGACGGTTGGAAGTTGGGCCTCAAGGCGCTGGCGATTTACCGCGATGGTTCGAAGGATAGCCAGCCGCTCAATACGAAACGCGAGCCAGCAAAAGGAGAAGAGGGAACCACGCCAAAGCCTCGCCGAGAGCGGTTGCCCGACACGAGGAACTCGGTGACGCATAAATTTAGCGTCGCCGGGCACGAAGGGTACATCACCGTCGGCATGTTCGACGATGGCCGACCGGGAGAACTCTTCATCACCATGGCGAAGGAAGGAAGTACGATTGGCGGCCTGATGGATGCCTTTGGCACCAGTGTGTCGATGAGTTTGCAATATGGCGTGCCACTGCAAGATTACGTGCGAAAATTCTCCCACATGCGATTCGAGCCGCAAGGCCATACCAAGAACCCCGACATTCGCATCGCCAAGAGCCTCATCGACTACATCTTCCGTTGGCTAGGCATCACCTTTTTGCCTGGCTACAAAGAAGCTTCGCAGGGCGAAATCCCGGCGAACCTGGTGAAGACCGCTTCAACGGCCCCGACTCCGCAGGCGAAACCGACCAGGCCCAACGGGCCTAAAAAGGGGGCAACGCTCATCCTCCAAGACATGGACGACCTGCTCGAGCAAGCCGGGGCCCGTCTTGCAGAGGAACCCGAGGCCCACAGCACCCGCGGTGAGCAGTTTGCCGGATTCCAGGTCGACGCCCCGAGCTGCGATAACTGCGGCTCCATTACCGTAAGGAATGGCAATTGTTACCTCTGTCACAATTGCGGAAATTCCATGGGCTGCTCGTAGAGCGGCGAAAAAGACTGGCCCTCGAGAGGGGCGAGAAAGGACTTAGCTGCTTACCCTGCAATGATCCCGTAACACAGGGAGAACTGCCAAGTCATTTTTGAACCGCCAAGATCGCCAAGGCGCCAAGAAGAGTTGGAGGCAGAGGAAACCACGCGTTTTACGAGTCCAACGAATCTTGATCGCTTGCGATTATTCGTGTCGATTCATGAAATTCGTGGTTCCCTCTTCGGGCGGTGAAACGCTCGTCCCTGTTTCTTTGCGCCTTCGCGCCTTGGCGGCTTATTTCTCCGGGCGATGGGGAGACAGCAGCCGATTGTCTCACGCAAAGGCGCGGAGGCGCAAAGGAAGAAAGAATGGGCCGCAGAGAATCGCAGAAGTTCCGTTGAAGAACGCTAATCTTCACTAATCGACGCTAATTGGATGAGTGAAAATTAGCGAAGATTAGTGTTCCTTTCTTTGGCCTCCTTGGCCGTGAACGGTTGCTGCACCGGCCTCTTAAACCTTGACCACTTCCTGGCGGGAGCACCGTAAAAGCTCCTTCTAAGAAAAGATCCCCCCGGATCTGCCTATTTACGGAGTGACTAAAGCTTGGGTTCGGCGAAAATGACTTGGCAGTTCTCCTGTTCTTCTACGCAGGAGCACTGCCAAGTCATTTTTGAACCGCCAAGGCGCCAAGAAACAAGGCGCCAAGAAAAATGTCGGCCGAAGCAGAGAAACCACGACCCCAAAGAGCACGAACCCAAAGAGATAGAGGGGGTGTCCTTTTGCCGCTCGCTATTCGTGTCGATTCGCACGAATTCGTGGTTTCCCCTGCCTCCGATTCGGGGAACGGTTGCCTCTCTCCTCCAACTCTTCTTGGCGCCTTGGCGATCTTGGCGGTTTCTTTTATTCGGCGTCTTTGCAAGCGTCCTGTAGACCCCGATGGCTCAAGAGGGGATTATTCAGGTATATCTTTCGGAAGGTAAAATCCGATCTATTTCCCCTGTTCGCTAAGGTGGACAGCTGGATTCAACGGGCGAAAATGGAGGAATCTCCAATAAAAATCCTGAAACATTGGATTTTAATAGGCAAGATCCTTGACACGCCGACCTCTAACTTGCTACGATGCCCTCTGGTTCCTTTTCCTCCGGTGGGTAATAAATACCCAGGAGCGAACCAGAAGACAAATGGCCATCGAAACTCCTCCAGATGCTGATCTTGGGCAAGCTGCTTTCGGGGCCTGCCAAGTACGAAATGCTAAAAAAACATTTCGCTCGAAAAGTATAGAGGAGAGAGAGCTGGTCCCAGGCGAAGCGCTGCCGACCGATGACGAGCCATTTGAGTTGCTGCTGGCCGTCAGCAAGGGAGAAACCGTCGGTCCGGCTCAAAAATAGAGTCGTAGTCAATGAATTTTTCGTTGACGTAAAATCCGTACCTAAGACGTCTACGAAACCATGTTTCCTGACAAAGCGAAGGGGCCGCTCCATGCCGCGACGACGATTCGAAAGGGCCGATCGGCCCTGGT
>QIKP01000060.1 GCA_003233055.1 Planctomycetaceae bacterium | reverse complement strand
AAACGCACGAACCCAAAGAGCACGAACCCCAAGAGATAGAGGGGGTGTTCTTTTGCCGCTATTCGTGTCGATTCGCACGAATTCGTGGTTTCCCCTGCCTCCGATTCGGTGAACGGTTGCCTCTCTCCTCCAACTCTTCTTGGCGTACTTGGCGCCTTGGCGGTTTTTTTAATTCGGCGACTTTGAAAGCGTCCTGGGAGGGTCGCCAAGGGCCTTTTTCCCCCGTCGTCGACCCGCTACAATGAACCCGCCTTGCTCCCTTAGCTCAATTGGCAGAGCAATTGACTCTTAATCAATAGGTTCTAGGTTCGAGTCCTAGAGGGAGCACTAAAAAATCACTGCCGAGGCAGGGAAAACCATGAATCACGCGCATAACGGCTATTCGTTGGATTCGTAAAATTCGTGGTTTCTACTTTCGACCATGAACGGTGACGGGCGACCATGAACGGTGACGGGATCGCCCCAACCAAGCTTGGTCAGGGCCGGAGCCGGCTACCGCAGCGTCGAGAAAAAAGCGTCGGGCTAGACCCAACCTACTTCTGTTTAACCCAGCGCCCCTCGGTCTTCTAGCAGCTTGACTACCCGCTCCGCGCACTCGTCAAACGATAGCTCATCGGTTGGCAACACGATGTCGGGCTTCGTGGGTGGTTCGTAGCCGCCCGATACGCCAGAAAAGTTGGTCAGTTCGCCGGCGTCGGCTTTGGCGTACATCCCTTGATCGTCGTGTTCTCGGCACCACTCCGCCGGTGCCGAGACATGAGCAACGAGAAACCGGTCGGCACCGACCACGGCTGCCGCCTTCTGGCGAACTTCCTCGTGCGGAGCGACAAACGCCGCGATGGTAATGAACCCTGCGTTGTTGAGTGTCTTGGCGACTTCCGCCGCCCGGCGAATGTTTTCACTACGGTCGTCGGCGGAAAAACCGAGGTCGCGGCTGAGACCTCGTCGCATATTCTGCCCGTCGATCACCACCACGGCACGGCCCAGGTCAAAGAGTTTTCGCTCAATGGCACCGGCAATCGGCGTCTTGCCTGCTGCAGGCAAGCCCGTGAGCAGCACGGTCATCGGATTCTGCCCGTAGCGCGCCGAGCGCTCGTCCATGGTCACGGGACTCGTGCGTGCTTCAAGGGTATCGCTTGCCTCGTCGTCCCAATGGTCGGACGTCTCCGCAGTCTTTCGGTCGAGAATCATTCCCGCGCCAACGGTGATGTTCGACACCCGATCGATCACGATGAACGCACCCGTCCCCTTGTTTCGCCGGTAACCATCCAGGGTGATCGGTTGGCTAAGCTGCATCTGGCATCGGCCAATTTCGTTCAAAGCAAGCGTGGCGGAGGGAGTCCGGTGGAGAGTATTCACATCGATCTTGTACCGCAGTGTGCTGATATGGCCGGTGGTAACCCGCGTGCAATGCTTGATCAAATAATCCTTGCCTGGCAGCAGCGGCTCCTCGGCCATCCAGACGAGGGTGGCCTCCAATTTGTCGGTGATCCTCGGCTGGTTATCCGGCCGAACGATCATGTCGCCACGGCTAATATCAATCTCTTCTTCGGTGGTAATCGTTACCGCCAGGGGCGCAAACGCCTCGTCCAGGTCGCCATCGTAGGTCACGATACTCTTCACCCGGCTTGTCTTCTTCGAGGGAAGGACCATGATCTCGTCCCCCCGCTTTAGGGTGCCGGAGGCGATCGTTCCGCAGAAGCCGCGGAAGTCGAGGTTCGGGCGGTTGACGTACTGTACCGGCATTCGGAAGTCGATCAGATTACGATCGGAGGCGATGTGGACGTTCTCCAGATGATGCATCAGCGTCGCGCCTTCGTACCACGGCATGTTGGGGCTGTGCTCCAGCAGGTTGTCTCCCTTGAGCGCGCTAATCGGCATGAAATGCTGGTCGGGCATTTCGAGCTTCGTGGCAAAGTCGCGGTAGTCGCGAACGATCTCGTTAAAGCGTTCCTCGGAGAAATCGACCAAATCCATCTTGTTGACCGCGACCAAAACATGCTTGATGCCAAGCAGCGAGACAATGAACGAATGCCGCTTCGTCTGGGTCATCAAGCCATGCCGAGCATCGATCAAGATAATCGCGAGGTCGCAAGTCGAAGCACCGGTCGCCATGTTGCGGGTATACTGCTCGTGTCCCGGACAGTCGGCGATAATGAACTTTCGCTTGGCGGTCGAGAAGTAGCGGTACGCCACGTCGATCGTAATCCCTTGCTCCCGCTCCGCCTTGAGCCCATCGGTCAACAATGCCGGGTCGAACCCTCCCCCGGTCGTGCCATACTTGACCGAGTCTTGCTCCATGGAGGCAAGCGTGTCCTCGTAGATCATCTTCGACTCGTAGAGCAGCATCCCGATAAGGGTGCTCTTCCCGTCGTCGACACTCCCGCAAGTGAGGAATCTCAGCAGCTCTTTGTTCTCATGCTGCTTGAGGTAGGCGTCGATGTCGGTCGAAATTAGTTCTGATTGGTGACTCATAGCAAATGGTTTTACTACAGAGAACACAGAGATCGCGGAGAAGACAGGGGAACACTAATCTTCGCCAATGATCACTCATCGGAGGAGTGTCGATTAGTGTTCCCAATAGGTTTTGCCCGGAGGCAAATTTCTCTTTAACGTGCTCGGTGTCCTCGGTGTTCTCCGTGGTTGATTTTTCTGAACTTAAAAATAGCCTTCGCGTTTCTTGTCTTCCATCCCGCCTTCTTCATCGTCATCGACGCCGCGGCCTTGGCGTTCGCGACGGCAACTCTTCATAGCCATTCAACGTGGTTTCGCATTTCATTTTCGGTTCCGCACTGATGGACAACTAGCACCGCCTCGACCATTTCGCCGACATCGTACTTCTGGCGATGGCAGTAGCAAATGCCATGGTGCTTTGAGTTGCGGAATTCTGGTCGCAGAAAGTCGTCGTCACAAGTCACCAACACCCTGCCCTCAGCCACCGCAAATGCGAACTGGTCAAGGTCGCCCCGTCCCAGCAAATTGGTTTCTTGGCTCGTCGACACGTCGACCCCCTCACGTCGAAGGGCATCGGCGATCGCTGGCGAAAGATGCTCATCCAGATGGAACCGAATCATCTTCACCAACGTCCCGCGATGTAGGCTTTGAAAACTTCAGTGGATACAACTTTTGCACTTCTTCCGCGATCTCGTCGCCGCGCTTGATCTGCTCCTGAATCAACTCCTCATTGTCCCAGTAATACGCCATGGCGGCATACACGCCGGCCAAGGTTAGTTGAGGGAATTCGGCGATAATGTCGTGTGCCGACTTGCCCTGTAACTCGTGCCAAAAATAGACATCCACGACACGAATTCGCGTGTCGGCAATCACAGCCTTTTCGCCGTGGTTGGCGCTAGGCAGGAAACGGATGTGTTGGTTGAGAACAGGGGGCATGTCTTTATTCTACCCTATCGGGCTAAAAATAGCCTTCGCGTTTCTTGTCTTCCATCCCGCCCTCTTCATCGTCATCGACGCCGCGGCCTTGGCGCTCACTTGTGGTCGCCAGCAGCATTTCTTGGATGATCTCGGGGAGCGTCGTCGCGGTCGACTCGACCGCACCGGTCAGCGGGTAGCAGCCAAGCGTGCGAAAGCGGACCATCTTCATCTCGGGTTCTTCGCCGGGTTCCAGCTTGAGCCGATCGTCGTCGACCATCACGAGGGTCTCCGCCCCTTTCATTTTGCGACGGACGACCGGGCGCTTGTCAGCAAAGTAGAGAGGGACAATCGGAATCTTCTCCAGGTGGATGTATTGCCAAACATCGAGTTCCGTCCAATTGGAAATCGGAAAGACGCGGATGCTCTCTCCCTGGTTGACTTTCGTGTTGAAGAGATTCCAAAGCTCCGGTCGCTGACTCTTCGGCTCCCAACGGTGGAACTTGTCGCGGAAAGAGAAGACCCGCTCCTTGGCTCGGCTCTTCTCTTCATCACGCCGGGCCCCTCCAAAAGCAGCGTCGAAGCCATACTTATTGAGCGCCTGCTTGAGGCCTTCGGTCTTCATCACCGTCGTATGCTTGCCCCCTTGGGTGAGCGGGTCGAGCCCCAGCTTGGCACCCTCATGGTTGATGTAGACGATCAACTCCCAGTCCAGTTCTTTACGGATGAGCTGATCGCGAAAGGCAATCATCTCGCGGAATTTCCACGTCGTGTCGATGTGCATCAACGGAAACGGCGGCTTACCAGGATAGAACGCCTTCTCGGCGAGCCGGACCATGACCGCGGAGTCCTTGCCAACCGAGTAGAGCATGACCGGCTTGTCAAATTCGGCCGCCACCTCACGGATGATGTGGATGCTCTCGGCTTCGAGTTGCCTAAGGTGGGTGAGATTGTAGGATGTCATGCGGGCGGGAAAAGAGGGAAAAAGGACCAGAAGGAAGGGGGGCATCTCCCCTTTGGGGAGCCCTCCATTGTTGATACTGGCCACTCAAAAGTCCAGTGTGGACCGAAAAATACACGCTCCCCTCTCCAGGCAGCCCGCCGTGGCCCCAATACCGTGGCCCAATAATCGACGAGTGGGGTTTACCGCCGAAGGGGGGCCCGTTCACGGACCGCGTGGCGGTCCGGCTGGGAGGAACCTTTTACTCATCGGATTAGCGCAGATTAGTGCGAGCCGCACACGCATGTTCCGGTCACGGCGCTGCTATTTCAGTGTCAAACGATTGCCTTAGCGGAACATCCGAGTGATCACTGCTCTAGTGTTCTTCACCGAAACATCGGCGCTTATCTGCGGCTAATTCTTTTGCGACTTTGCGTTAAAAAATCCCCGGCTCCCAAACGTTGAGAGAAAGAGAAGTAAGCCTCACGCCAAGGCACAAAGAAACAGATAACCGTTCACGATTCGAAAGAGTGAACCACGAATTGTACGAATCCAACGGATCTTGATCGCTTGCGATGATTCGTGTCGATTTTTGCTTCCCTCTTCCGGCTCGCAACGGTGGTGGCTTACAAATTCCTCGGGATCAATCCCAAATCGAGCCCAAAGACGAATAGCATCAAGCAGATGATCAGAGCGAAGCCAACCATGTGCATCGCCATGACAAATTTTTCGTTCGCCGGGCGGCGGAAGATTCCCTCGTAGATCAAGAACACCATATGCCCACCATCCAATAGCGGAATAGGGAGAAAGTTGATCACCGCGAGATTGGCGCTAATGAGCGTGAGAAAAAGCAGCAACTTGCCTGGGCCACTGAGTGCCCAGGAGTAACTCGCCCGGGCGATCGTAATCGGCCCGCCCAGCGCGGTGGCCGGGATGTCGTTGTTGATCAGTCGACGGAGGAACCGGTAGACGCTCGTAAGCGACCGCTTCGTCTCGTACCACGCCATCGAGGCTTGTTCGCCGAGGCCGCTTCCATACCGGGTTTCCAGAAATGGAATCAGCGCGAGCCCACGCTGCGGATCGAACGATTCTTCCGTTGAGACGATGTCGACCAAGACCTCGACCGGCTCTTCCTTTCCTTCTCTTTTCACCTTGAGTTCGAGCTGCGAGCCGGGAGGCGTATCCTGAATCGCTTCAAGGACATAAGCCCAGGCCGGCTGCTTCTCGGAGAACTCCAGCGGCTTCTCCCATCCCTTGTAGGCGTCTTGAGATTCATCGGGCATCACGAGTTGGGCGGAGAGTAGTTGGTCGCCGGGCTGGAGATCGGCCTGGCTTGCCGGGCTGCCTGGCACGATCGCTTCGACTTGGCTCGTCAACAGGTAGGCAATCCCGAGAGCCGGGGCAGAGGCGGGGCTCTTGGGAGAAAACGGATGTTCGATCCAAGTGACGGGGCGCAACGAGACCGAAATCGACTCCGCTTCCGACTCGGAAGCACGGATCACGTCGAGGACCACGGTTTCAGACGACTGCCCCAGCGTGGTGAGCTGTTCGCCCAACGTGTTGGGATTCCATCCGATCTTGCCATCCCGGTCGACGCCAATCGGCTTGCCATTGAGGGCAACGATCTGGTCGCCCGGTTTCAGGCCGGCCTTTTCGGCAGGCGAGCCGGTTTGCACCGCGGAGATCGGTCCCATTTTCGTCACCAGACCAACCGATTCACGGTGATTGACCGGCAGCGTCGCCTTCGACCGTTCGCCCTCTTTCTCCAAGGTGATTTCGAGTGGCACTCGTAGTTGGGTGGCGAGGGCCGCGACGAGTTGGCTGTACGAATCAATCGATTCTCCAGCAACCTCGACAATTTTAGCACCGCCGGGCAACTGCTGGGCAATCTCCTCGGCAGGCGAATAAGGGAAGAAACTACTCTTGTCGTGCAGCTCAAGCGACACCGGCGAGGTGATGCCAATTTGTGCGATCTTGCGGCGAGCTCGCGATGGCTTGAGCAGCAGTGGCACATCGCGCCCTGCGATTCCAAACTCCACCGATTCGTCGCGACCCGACAGGGTCACTTCGTTCTGCAGATTGAAAAACCAAGGATCGTCGATGTCACCAATCCGAGTGATTTGGTCGCCGGGCATCAGCCCCGCGACCCAAGCCGGCGCCCCGGGATCGGTCATACTCACGATGCAAGGCATCGCCGGCACCCCGATTCGGAACGCGAACAACGCAAAGAGAAACGCGAAGATCACATTCATGATCACGCCAGCGGAGATGATCGCCATCCGCTGCGGCACGGTCTTGGCCAAGTAGCTGCGAGCATCGACATCAATTTTTTCGCCGGTCGGGCCGACAATCTCCCTCGTTGTCATGGTGTCGCCCGTCGCTTTCGACTCGGCGATTTGCTCGGCGGTCATACGAGGGTCGTCGTCCTGGCCCATCATCTTGACGTACCCACCCAGTGGCAAGATACCGATGCCATAGTAGGTTTCGCCCCATTGTCGGCCGATTTTATAGCCAGCAATATCGAAACCGATCATGAACTTATCGCACTTCACTCCACACCACTTGGCCACGGCGAAGTGCCCTAGTTCGTGGACGAAAATGATAAAACCAAGCCCGGCAGCGGTCATCAAGATCGCCAGCGCCATCGGACCGTAGCTGGCCCAATCGATGGTCGCAGTGATAGTCGTGGCAATAGTCGTGGCAACAATCATACACATATCCATTTTTCTACTTCCTGCCGCGCCCAACGATCGATTTTTTCGAGCTGGTCAAGCGAGGGGGATGGTTCAAAGTCGTGCGCCTCGAGAATGCTGGCGCAGGCAGGGACAATTTCGGTAAAGTGGAGTTCGCCGCCCAGGAACATCCCGACGGCCGCTTCATTGGCGGCATTCACCACCACGCCCGCCGACCCTCCTTCGCGGGCGGCTCGAAAACCGAGCGCCAACGCGGGAAACTGCTCCAAATCGGGGGGATCAAACTCCAACGTCATTCGCTTCGACCAGTCCAGTCTTGGCGAAATTGCGGCCCGGCGGTGCGGGTACTCCAAGGCGTATTGAATCGGCAGCTTCATGTCGGGCGGGCTCAGTTGGGCAATCGTCGAGCCATCCACAAATTCCACCATCGAGTGAACGATCGATTGAGGGTGAATCATCACACTGATCCGCTCCGCCGGCAAGTCGAACAGCCAGCGGGCTTCGATGATCTCCAACGCCTTGTTCATGAGCGTCGCCGAATCGATGGTGATTTTTGGGCCCATGTCCCACGTCGGATGGGCGAGTGCTTCATCCAAGGTAACTTGGGTCAGCGATGCGGTATCCCATGTCCGAAAGGGGCCGCCACTCGCGGTAAGGATCACCCGTTCGACTTCGCTCCGAGCGCCGCTCTTCATCGCCTGAAAGATCGCGCTATGCTCACTATCGACGGGGAGCAGCGTCGCTCCGGTCTGGTCGGCCAATTCCCGGACCAGCGGGCCCGCCATCACCAGGGTCTCTTTATTCGCAAGGGCGACGTTCTTGGCCGCTTCGACGGCAGCCCACGTGCTTCGCAGGCCGGCACTACCAACGATCGCGGCGAGCACCGTATCGACTTCCTCCCGTCGAGCGATCGTCTCCAACGCCTCGGGTCCGACGAGCAGCTCGGTCTCGGCAGGGAGCCGCTTCCAGTCGTAGTTACCCGCAGCAGCTGCATCGGAGGCGATCACCCACCGGGGGCGGACCTCTCGAGCCTGCTGGACGAGCCGATCGAACTGGCTGTGGGCGGAGAGCGCAACCGCCCGGAGTCGGCCCTCGCTCGCTGCGATGACCTCCAACGCGCTGGTGCCAATGCTGCCGGTGGCCCCCAGGACGGCGATGTTCGTTTGGCCGTCAGGCATCAATGAAATTCCAAGGGGGGCTTCGGCCGATACACGAACGGCCGCTTGCGGCTTCGCCAAAGGCTCGGTTGTTCCGATTACAACGGAAAGGGTAGGTTGGCCGCCAAACGCGGGGTCGCCAGCACTCAATTTATCGCCGTATCCAAGAGGCGCTCGATCGCTGGCAAGTCATTCTAGGTAGGGCAGGGATCGCGAGCAAGGCGACCTGCCTCGTCAGCCATCGCCTTGCTGCCGACCCGTGCCGCAGGTGGTTCGTTGCGAATCTCCCTCTTCCGACCTACGATGAACTAACTCCCCCTTCCTTACGTTCAACAATAGTAGCATCCTGACCGTTGCCGATTCCCCCTATTCTCCCGACAGTCTGACCCCCGACAGTTTGAGGTCTCCATGGACAATAGCTCGCCTTCTCCCAAACAACCCGACAAAAAGCCCCCCTCTAGCGGTGGGAGCTTCCTCTGGTACCTGCTCGCCCTAGGGGTCGGCCTGCTGCTGCTCGTCACGCTCGTGACCACCACCCCCGAGCGGGAAATCCGCCCCCGCCACCTGGAGCAGTTGATCGTTGCCAGCAAACATGTCACGACCGACGGGGCCGAGGCGAGTCGCCATCCCCATTGGATCATCATCGACGAGCCCCATGGCGAGACCACTCGGAAAATCAAACTCTCCAATCTCTCCAGTGTCGTGGTCAGCGACACCAAAGTGACCGGCATGGTCACCGTCCAGCTCCTCGATCCACCCCCTTCCGACGACTCGCAAGCCGCCAAGGACCGCGAGCCGACCGAGGTCCGTTTCTGTACCTATCGCGTCACGGACGATGGACTCGTCGAGGTGCTACGCGAGATCGGATTCGAGGACTGGCGCTCGCAGCAGCCCCCCAACCCGATGCTCGGCTACTTACCCCTGCTGATGATCTCCGTGATGTTTATTCTGCTGTTCGTCTTCATGATCCGGAAAATGGGCGGGGCAGGGTCGCCCATGGCCTTCGGCCGTAGTCGAGGCAAACTCTACGCCCAAGAAGACATCGGTATCATGTTCGACGACGTGGCCGGTATCGAGGAGGCGGTCGAGGAACTGCGAGAAGTGGTCGACTTCCTCAAAACTCCCGAGCGCTACCAACGACTCGGCGGACGCATCCCCAAAGGCGTGCTACTCGTCGGTCCTCCCGGTACCGGCAAGACGCTTCTTGGCAAAGCGGTCGCCGGCGAGGCGGGCGTGCCGTTTTATAGCCTCAGCGGTTCGGACTTCGTCGAGATGTTTGTCGGCGTCGGGGCGGCCCGTGTCCGCGATATGTTTCAGCAGGCCGAGCAACGATCCCCCTGTATCATCTTCATTGACGAACTCGACGCCCTTGGAAAAACCCGCGGAAGTGGCAATATGGGTGGCCACGACGAGCGAGAGCAGACCCTCAATGCCTTGCTCGTCGAAATGGACGGCTTCGGAACCAATAGCGGTGTGATTGTCATGGGGGCAACGAACCGCCCGGAAACACTCGATCCCGCCCTGCTGCGACCAGGCCGATTCGATCGCCATGTGCTGGTCGACCGACCCGACGTCGGTGGCCGCGAAGAGATTCTCGAAGTCCATCTGAAGAACATCAAAGTCGATTCGGAGGTCGACGTGAAGGCGCTCGCTAGCATTACCAGCGGATTCGTTGGTGCCGACCTGGCCAACGTGGTCAACGAAGCGGCCTTGCTCGGTGCTCGCAATGAAAAAGACCTCGTCGGCATGGAAGAGTTTGACGAAGCGATCGAGCGGACCAGCATCGGCCTAGAAAAGAAAAGCCGAATTATTCACGACGAGGAGAAGCTCCGACTCGCCTACCACGAAGCGGGACACGCCCTGGTTGGCTACTCGCTTCCCAACACCGACCCGGTCCACAAGGTCTCCATCATCCCTCGCGGTCTCAGCGCGCTAGGTTACGTTAGCTACCGACCTGAACACGACAGCTTCATGAGCACCACCAATCAGCTTGAAAGCAGAATTCAGGTCATGCTGGCCGGAACGATCTCCGAGGAAATCGTCTTCGAGGATGTCGGAACTGGCGCAAGCAACGACCTGGAGCGGGCGACCGAGACCGCGCGGAGCATGGTGATGGACTACGGCATGAGCCGGCTCGGCCGCGTCAATTTTCGCCAAGGAAGCCGAGACATGTTTCTCGACGGCGGCGCCCCGCAGCCCCGTTTCCACAGTGAGCAAACTGCTCACGAAATCGATCAAGAGGTCAAACGAATTCTGGAGGAACAACTCGATCGCACCCGGTCCATTCTCGAATCACGCCGCGTCGCACTCGACGCGATCGCCAAAGAACTGATCGACAAAGAAGTCATCGACGGCGAACGACTCGGCGAAATCATCGAAGAGGCAAGCCCTAGCCCCCAAATCGTCCCCGGCACCGGAAACGAAAGAAAGCCAGAAGCAGCGAATCCACCGGCAAAAACAAACGACGGCGAAGCAGCAGGCGGGTGAGCCCGTTGAAGCAGCGCAAGGGGAGGCGGACAACCCTGTTGGTGGTTGGTCCGTTGGCACCCGAATAGCCGACGAGCTACGTCTCGTCGGGAACCTCGGCGGCTATTGGTGATCCGCATTCTTTGGCACCTTCGCGGGCAGCTTGTTTTCTCGACACTCGGCGCCGGCTGCGTCGAGTGAAGATGCATTGGGTAACAAAGCGTGTAACCACCCACCAAATGCGACGCCGGAAAAACCACGAATCACGCAAATCGACACGAATAGCGGCAAAAGGGTACCCACTATTCTTTCGATTCGCGAACGGTGATGGGTTACCAATCGGAGTATTTCCCTGCTTCGGCCGACATTTTCCTTGGCGTCCTTGGCGACTTGGCGGTTCCAAAAATAACTTTGCAGTTCTCCTGCTTTGGATGGATACTTGTGCGGCTCCCAGGGTCGACTTCTCGCATTCGCAACGTATTCGTCAACGGACAAGTTTAGAAAGATCCTATCCGTAGCACGGAGCGCAACTCTGATGCGACCTTGTTCTGCTTCGAGGAACCGCGCTCTGTTCATTTGCTAGGCGGACCCGCGTATCAGGTGCTGCGGCTAGGGGAAACCTCTCGACTCGTGAACGGTTATAGAAAAGGAAGGAACGCTAATATCCGCGAATCGTCACTCATCAAAATTAGCGAAGATTAGTGCCGATTAGAGCAGTGATCACTCGGATGTTCCGCTAAGGCAATCGTTGGACGCTGAAATAGCAGCGCCGCAACCGGAACATGCGTGTGCGGCTCGCACTAGTGTTCTCTCTTTTTTCTTGGCGCACTTGGCGGTTCAAAAAAACGACTTGGCAATCGACCTACGTTGGCACACAAATAGTGCTGGAATCTGCCTGCAAATTGGCTCTAATGGTTGGGTTCGCTCTTGCGCCGCGTGTGGGAGTCGAACCGCTCTTTGACAATTGAATTCATTGATCTAGCGAGCGCCGTTTTGTCACTCGCCTTGCCCCTCCTTGCGCGCCAGAGACAAAACGGCACTCGCCTGGTCGGTAACGGTTCGACAGAAACAGCGTCAGGCAGCTAAGTTGCGACGAATCGACCCGACGATTCGAGCAGCATTATTGGCACCCAAGTGGGGCCCTCCGAGAATCCGGGACAAAACCGAACAGCACCATCCATGTTTTTCGAGAAAACACTCCCCGTTCTGTCCCTTCGGTCCTTTCGTGCGTGTGACAGAATCCCCGCCGTTGAAAGACTCGCTGTTGAAAAAAGGAAACGCTCCTACCGGCCCAACCGCCACAGGCCTACCGACCAATCGAGCCAAAAATCATGGCTGTCGGTTTACCACTCCCCCTCGACCAATCACGATGGAAGCATGGATACTTCTTGGCGAACACAAAAAGAAATCAACCCGACAAAAGCACCCCCTCTCATCGCGATCGGTTTAGCGATGGTGCTGGCGGCTCAATGGGTGCCGCAGGTCCCGGTGCTGGTCGGCGTGGCGCTGCTGATGCTCGGCTCGACGCTGGCGGCTGGCCATCGTGTTCCGCCGCAGTGGCGGCTCCTGGCGACGAGCACCAACCTGCTGATTTACTTGGCCCTCTATGCAATTTTCCTCGGAGCGGTCATGCATCCATCGGCAACGGATATCCCTCACTGGATGCGCCTCACCGACCTGGGCGCAAGCACTTGGCTCGTCGTTGTCAGCCTGCAACAAGGCGTGCGACAGATTCAGTCGGCCGCCTGACCCCGTCCCGGACGCTCTTTCCGACAGCGTAGGAAGATCAGCTTGCTTTCGTCCAGTCGAGCACCACTTTGCCTGACTCGCCCGATCGCATTGCCGCAAAGCCCGTTTCGTACTCTTCGTACCCAAGCCGGTGGGTAATGAGCGGTGTGATATCAAGGCCACTTTGGATCATGACCGTCATCTTGTACCAAGTTTCGTACATCTCGCGACCGAAGATGCCTTTGATCGTGAGCAGGTTGAAGACCACTAAATTCCAGTCGATGGCCATGGTCTCCTCGGGGATGCCTAGCATCGCGATTTTCCCGCCATGGCACATCGAGGCCAGCATGTCGCGAAACGCCAACGATGCGCCCGACATTTCAAGGCCAATGTCGAAGCCTTCTTGCATGCCAAGTTCTTCCATGACATCGGCCAGTGAAGTGTTTCGGACGTCGACCGCGCGCGTTGCCCCCATTCGTTGTGCGAGTTCCAGTCGGTAGGGATTCCTATCGGTCACCACGACGTACCTCGCGCCGGCATGGCGGGCGACGGCTGTGGCCATGAGACCGATCGGCCCGGCACCCGTAATGAGCACGTCTTCCCCCAGCACAGGAAACGACAAGGTGGTGTGGACCGCATTCCCTAAGGGGTCGAAGAGAGCCGCGACATCCAAATCGACCCCTTCCGCATGACGCCAGACATTCGTCATCGGCAGCGACACGTACTCAGCAAATGCCCCCGGTCGATCCACGCCGATCACTTCGGTATCCTTGCAAAGATGTCGTCGGCCTGCCATGCAGTTGCGGCAGCGGCCACAAACGACATGACCTTCGCCACTGACCACGTCGCCGGCGTGGAAGTCGTTGACGTTGGATCCGACCTCTACCACCTCGCCAACAAACTCATGCCCGACCACCATCGGCACGGAGATGGTCCTTTGTGCCCAGGCATCCCAGTTGTAGATATGGACATCCGTGCCGCAAATTCCAGTTCGGTGCACGCGGATCAGCACATCGTTGATGCCAATCGTCGGTTCGGGAACCTCTTCAAGCCAAAGGCCCTGCTCGGCATGTTTTTTGACAAGAGCTTTCATCGCTCTAGAGTCCCGAGTCGAGTGGCATAAGTCGATAACCGAGCGATCAGGTCGAGTGGAAGCCGGTCAACTCGGTTGCCTCGGACGTTCCAGCCGGTCGACGTTCAAAGCTCGAGCACGCGGTCCATTCTCGCAGCGATGTCGGCGAGGCGTTCTTTGCCGCCGCCCTCAACCTCGGCGGTGCTCCAACCAGTGAAACGGATCTTTCGGAGGGCCGTCCGGACGGCGGGCCAGTCGACGTCGCCCTCGCCAATTTTACAGAAGCCTGCCTCGACACCCCAGTCCTTGACGTCGATCTTGACAATCCGCTTGCCGAGAATGGCAATCCATTCGGCGGCAGGCGAGAGCTTCTGGACGTTGCCAATGTCGAAGTACGAACCAACCCAAGGGCTGTCGATTTCATCAAGGTAGTCGCGAAGTTCCTCAGGCGTCGTGCAGAAACCATTCCAAACGTTCTCGATCAAAATCCTTACACCGAGCCGGCTTGCGGTCGGCAGCACTTTTCGGATTTGTTCAATCGATCGCTTCCAAACATGGTCGTGCGTTTCCATCTCGCCCTCCACGAGCCCCGGCACGAGAAGTACCGAATTACCGCCAAAGGAGGCCGACTCAATGAGGCACTCTTTGAGAATTGCCTGACCGGTTTCGCGAACCTTAGGGTCAGGGTCCGACAGCCGAACATCCCAATGCTTCATGTCGACGACACCATGGACGGGCATCCCCGTCGCGTCGCTTGCCGCACGGACTTCCTGGGCGTCGAGGCCAATGGGGCTTTCGAGTTCCATGCCATCGTAACCGAGCGACTTCATCAGGGCGAACTTTTCTTGGACCGAGCCTGGGGCCTGAATCATCCCCCACTTGGTCGACTTATAGATCCGATCCGCAAGCGATAAGGTCGAAGAGGGTTCACTGTTTTTTTTCTTTTCCATGATCTTTTTCTCCTTAGTAGTTTTTTTTGTTGTCACTTCTCTTCAATTTCCAAAAAATGTTTTTATTTCTTCCGCATGGTCTTTTTCTCCTTAGTGGTCTTTTTCGTTGCCACTCTCTTCAATTTCCAAAATGCGAATGTTTCGGAATTCGACCACATCGTCATGACCGAGAAAGCCAACATGCCCGGACTTCCTCGCAAGGCCCGGGTGCTCTTGACCGTCGACCGTCTTTCCTTCCGGGGCAACCTGGTCAAGGTCCACGTCCAGGATCGTTTCGCCGTTGAGGACAACGGTAATCTGCCGACCTTCGCAGCGGATTTCTTGTTGGTTCCACTCTCCGACCGATTTTAAGTGCCCCTTCTTCGCCGGCGCAACGCCATAAGCGGATCCATGAAGCTGATACTCTTTGAGATCCTTGTACTTTTCTGCGGAGTTATCGAGCACTTGTATTTCAATACCGAGATAGGCAACATCGCCTTGGAGTGGCGTTCGGATTCCAAGGCCGTTATTCGCGCCTGGGGTTAGTAGAAACTCAAAGCGAAGCACGAAATCGGAGTACTCCGCCTCGGTGAACAGATTCCCTTTCTTTCCTGCGAGGCTGGCGATCACGCCATCGCGGACCTCGTAGGAATCGGTAGCGTTGATCCAGCCTTCCAGTGTTTTTCCATCGAACAACGAGACAAAGTCCTCTTCTCCAGCCCCTTCGGGCTCTTTTTTGAGTTCGTCGAGATCGTCTCCCCCCGGCATTTTGCTGTTGGCGATCCGCTCGGCAAAGGTCTCGATTTTTTCCGCCTTAGGATCGAAGGGGAGTTGGCCCACTTCCTTGAGTGCCGCGACGATTTTTTCGACTTCTTTCTTGTCGGTTTCGTGGTCCAGTAACTTGGCCAGATGCTGGCCATAGATGTTTTCGTGCTTATTTTTCTTGCCTTGGTGGCAGACGTAGCAGCGAACCTTTCGCTTGACGAACTTAGCGAACTTCTTGTCGGAATGACCCTTGATGTACTCTTGAAGGAATACCTTGCCAAACTCGGTGGTCGCCATCGCGGGACTCGCAGCGTTCAGCAGAAAACCGATAGCAAGCGTTATCGTGAGGACGTTCACTCTGCGACTCGAAGTTAGGCGGAACGGCATGGAGGGTTTCCTCAATAGGTGAAAATGAGTCGGGATGTACAACAGGAGTGGCGACCCAGAGCAGATGCTTTCGCTTCGATCGACGATCCCTAGCGAAGTGCTACAGCTCCATGTTGGTCTTATCCCAGCTAACGAATCCTTCCATGGCTTCGTATTCCGCGAGGCCGAGCTGATCGTACTGTTCGGCCGTTTCACGATTGCGATCTTCGGCTCGTTGCCAGAATTCCCTCGGGTCGTTGCCTGGAAAGAGGGCTTTGTCCTTTTGTGACTCGTGCTTGAAGATGGCGACTCGCTTCCGCATCAGCTCGACCGGGCTAATGGGCACGGCCATTTCGATTTGGTGTGGGCCCCATTCTTGCCAAGCTCCACGGTAGAGCCAGACCTGGCAGTCGTCGTACCAATCGTCGCCTTCCACCGCTTGGCAAGCTTGGAAGATGGCGTTCAAGCAGGTTCGGTGGGTGCCATGCGGATCGGATAAATCACCGGCTGCGTAGATCTGGTGAGGTTTCACTTGTCGAAGCAGGTCGACCGTGATGCTCACGTCTTCCTCGCCGAGCGGCTTCTTGCGAACACGGCCTGTTTCGTAGAAAGGCATGTCCATGAAGTGCAGGTTCGTCTCCGAGACACCGCAACAGCGCGTCGCCGCTCGGGCTTCGGTTCGGCGGATCATCCCTTTGATAAATTGGACTTCTTCGCTGTCGACCTGCCCCGGCTTCTTGTGGGTGAGAAACTCGTCGATGTGCGTTTCCAGCTCGGCAGTACGGGCTGGGTCGACGTCAAATCGGCGGTTGAATTCCCCGACGAACTCGGCAAAACGAATGGCGTCTTCGTCGAACACCGCGATATTGCCCGACGTCTGATAGGCAACATGCACCTCGTGTCCTTGATCCACAAGCCGAATGAGCGTGCCACCCATGCTGATGACATCATCGTCGGGATGAGGCGAAAAGATGAGTATCCGCTTTGGAAAGATATGGTCCCCTGACTGCGGTCGATCGCCTGGCTGCTTCCTTCGGTCGGGCTTGCCGCCGGGCCAGCCGGTAATGGTCCCTTGTAAGTCCCGAAAGATTCGAAGATTGAGATCGTAGGCGGGACCATTGGTCGCCAACAGGTCTTGCAGGCCTTCTTCGTTGTAGTCTTCGCTGGTGAGCTTCAGGAGCGGCTTGCGGAGTTTCTCTGCGAGCCAAATTACCGCTTTGCGAACGGTCTCCTCCGTCCATTCCACCGACTTGACGGCCCAAGGTTCCCGCCAACGGGTGAGTTGTTCGGCAGCCGCTTCGTCGAGGACGAACTGGGCGTTCGAGTGTTTTTGGAGGAAGCTGGCCGCGACAATGGTCGAAATCTCCCCTTCGACCGCTTCGGCAACGATCTTGGCTTTTCCCTCGCCCCAGGCAAGCAACACCACTTGCCGGGCATCCATGATCGACCCAACTCCCATGGTGATCGCCCGACGGGGGACATTTTCTTCGCCATAAAAATCGCTGGCTGCGTCGCGGCGCGTGACGCGGTCGAGAGTAATGAGCCGCGTGCGGCTCGTCTTCCCCGAGCCAGGCTCGTTGAACCCAATATGGCCCGTCCGTCCGATACCGAGCAGTTGCAGGTCAAGGCCACCCGATTCGACGATCAGCGATTCGTATCGCCGGCAATAGTCGGCGACTTCTTCTTCGGCAATCGTTCCATCGGGAATATGCACGTTTTCCGGTAGAATGTCGACGTGATCGAACAGATGCTCTTGCATGAAGCGGACGTAGCTTTGCAACTCTTTCGGTTGCATCGGGAAATACTCGTCCAAGTTAAAGGTGACAACGTTTTGAAAGCTCAGGTCTTCCTCCCGGTGCATTCGCACCAACTCATCGTACACACCGGTAGGCGAACTACCCGTTGCGAGCCCGAGCACACAGTTTTTCCCTTCTGTAGCACGGCCACGAATCATCGCAGCGATCTGCTCCGCCACCGCGCGGCTTCCATCCTGGGCACGGCGGAAGACATGGCAAGGAATAAGTTCTATTTCACTAAGTGTCGCTGGCGTCATCGGACAGTTCTCTTTAAGTTTCGTTTAAGTGAGTATTGGTATTGCTGATGATCGGCATCGGTACCGACCATGGGTGTCGGCTAAGAAGGGACACAAATTCCGATGCGATACTTAGGAAACGGCTCCCAAACAACGGCCTTCGGTATTCCCCCTCCCTGCGGCAAGAGGTTAGGCGAGGGACCCGCAAGTGCTTGGATAACTCTTAGAATAGGGGTGCGTGACATCCGAGTTTTTTTCCTAGTAAGCTATTCTAACGACACGCATCCCAATTTTCAGTCATGGCAAAGTACTCGAAGGAAAGTTATTTTGGAGCCGTCTTCGTCTAGGGCGTTGTGGGGGAAGCTTGTTTCAGGCGGTCGAGCAGTCTCACCGCTCCACCGATTTCTTCTTTTTGGCGATCCGGCTCCTGCGGAATTTCCCGCTCGATGGTGAGCGGCCCGGTGTAACCGATCTCGTCGAGCGTTCGAAGGTACTCAGCGAAGTCGACGGTCCCTTGGCCCAGAGGCATTTCCGCTCCCCAAGTCTCGCCCGGTTTGTCGGACCAAGTGGCATCCTTGCAGTGGATGCTACGGACGTAGCGTCCGACCGCACGAAGGGCAGGAATCGGTTCGCCGCAACCGTAGAGGATCATGTTGGCCGGGTCGAAGTTGACATGTAGGTTCTCGCAGTTCACCTCTTCCAGAAACTGAACCAAAACTTCGGCCGGCTCCTGGCCCGTTTCTAGGTGGATGTGGATGTCCCGCTCCCCAGCATATTCACACGCCTCGCGAGTCACGGCCACGACGGCTGCATATTCCGGGTCGCTCGTATCGTGCGGTACGAACCCGACGTGCAGTCCCGTCGCATCGACGGCGAGTAGCTTGGTAAAATCGATGATCCTCTTGAGTTCGTCCAGTCGATCCGCACGCGTAGCAGGCGGTACGAGGCCGATCGTCGCTTGGACGGTGGGGATGTCAGCGTAGCTCTCCCCGTCGAATCCGGCGAACACCACCGTTACGCGGAGCCCTAGGTCTTGGAGGCGTGATTGGAACGCGGCAGCGGCTGCAGGAGTTCGCGACGCTGGGCGGGGCGCGTGCAAGTGGACGGTCGTCACGCCCAATTCGTGTGCCACGTTGAGGTCGACGCCAAAACCTTCGTCAATACTAACGAAGACCCCTAGCGGCCATTTTTCTTCCGAAGAACCGGCGGAATCACTCATGCGTCGTAGCCTTTTTATGCAGTGGCATTCGGATAGATTTCGGAAGACAAAACGCCACTTCAGCGATAACGCACAGGCACCGACCCATCGCTCGGATCGGTAGTTCGAGCGCAGGCCGAGTCTCGCGCGGCCCTCCCCGGTCTAGCGAGCCCTGTGACTAGTGGATGCCATCCCTTCCGGTCTCAAACAAACTTTGTTTTCCCCGGCATAGCGACGGGTGGCTCTGGCAGGTCCATCCAGTCGTATTTGGCTGGACCGAGCCGCTCGGTGCTATTCAGGCACTCGTCCCAGGTGAGCGTTTTGCCCGTGTAGGCCGCCATTCGGCCCATGAGGCCGATCATCGTGCTGTTGCACATGTAGTGGCCGTTGTTAATCGGTTTTCCGGCGCGGATGCTCTTAAAGAGTTCTTGATGCTCGACACGATACATGCTCGGCTTGTCGCCGCGGTACCGCCATTTGGAACCATCGTTCCCCTTAATCTGGTGCCGCAAGACTTGCGCTCGCCCGGCAGTTCCCAGGACGGTTTCGTCGACATGCGACGTGGTGCCATCTTGCTGCCGGCAAGTGAAGTAAACGTGCTGGCCGGTTGGGTACTCATAGAATACCGTGAAGTGATCGAAAATGTGGCCCCACTTCGGATCGGTCCGCTGCTGACGCCCCCCGATAGCCATCGCACGGGTCGGTTGAATGTCGCCCAAGAGCCAGGCGGTCTTATCGAGCGCATGGATTGCTTGCTCGAGGATGTGATCGCCCGAGAGCCAGGTGTAGTAGAGCCAGTTGCGGACCTGGTATTCCATTCGACTCCAGCGTGCCCAGTCGGCCTTATTGCCCCGGTGCCACAAGGTGCCACCGTTGTAGCTCGACTCGATTGCCACGATATCGCCGATCGCCTTCTCTTCGAGGATTTTTCGCATGGTCTCACGAACCCCCGAGTCGTATCGCCAACAGAGCCCCGAAACGACGGCTAAGTTTTTTTCCTTCGCAAGCTTACAGGTTTCCATCACGCTTCGGACGCCTGGCGCATCGACGGCGATCGGCTTTTCGACGAAACAATGCTTGCCCTTCTCGATGGCGTAGGCAAAGTGCTCCGGCCTGAAATGTGGAGGGGCGGTGAGAATCACGAGATCGCAAGCGTCGACCACTTTCTTGAAGTTGTCGAACCCGTCGAAAATGGACTCTTGGTCGACCTGCACCTGGCTACCCAAAGCTTCATCTTGCTTCAAAGCCTTCAGGCAGCTCTCGGCACGATCGCGGAAGGTGTCGCCAATTGCAACGATTTTGGCTTGAGGGTCTGCCGCCAAAGCGTCCAGCGCCGCTCCGGTGCCGCGACCGCCGGCCCCGATTAGCCCCACCCGAATCGTCTCATCAACACCCGAGTGAACCGGCTGCGCCGCAGCCTTTGGCAAGGAGGCTTCGCCAATCTCTACTGCTCCAGCGTCCAGTGCCTCATCGGCCGCTCGATCGAAGTAACGCTGTACCGCGGCTCCGCCAATCGCTCCAATGCCCAGTGCCCCGACGCTCACTGCTCCGGTGCTCTGAAGGAATCGGCGTCGCGTGGTGTCGTTCTGCATCGTGAAATCCCTTATTTCCGATCGAAGTGGTGAACCGTGGCTCGAAGCCTCTAGACGGACTCAAAAACAATGTCCTCTTTTCCTGCCAGAAAGCTCTTTCCTGCCAGAAAGCAGAGCCCGGCTAAAGAAAGTGGTGCTGGAGTCACCGCTACTTTTTTTTGGGGGGGGGCGGAACCTACTCGGCAAGAGCGCCCATTGTAACCGCCGCGACGATCCCGCTTCAAGGCGCTAAAATTAGCGATTTTGCTGATTTTTCTCCGCATTACGACGTCCCGTGGGCGAAGAACGCCCCCCGCTCGCGAAAAAGACCTATACTCTTGCTGGCGTTGATTCAGTCCGACCGGACGGGGCGCCAGCACTCGAATTTTTTCGACACCCCACCAACCGAGCGATGCGATGGCATTAGAAATTGAAAAATGGCAAGACGTGGAACTCAACCGTTCCTACGTTCTCTGGGGTATTGGAATTTTGCTGCTAGTCGGCGCGCTTTCCTCCTCGGTCTACACGGTGCAAGCCGAGTCGCAGGGAGTCGTGCTTCGGTTTGGCCAGTACATCAAAACAGTTGATCCAGGCCTGCGATTCAAAATTCCGTTTGGTATCGATCAAGTCGAGCATCTTCCCGTCAGGCGCCAGCTAAAGCAGGAATATGGATTTGGCACGCCTGGCGCGACGAACGATCGGCAGCATTCGTCGACCCAGGAGCAAAGGCAAGAACGGAGCATGGTGACCGGCGATCTTAATGCGGCAACGGTCGAATGGATCATCCAGTATCGCATTGCCCAGCCGAAGCTCTACTTATTCAAAGTGCGTAATCCTGGCGCCACGCTCCGCGACATTTCCGAATCGGTGATGCGAACGGTCGTCGGCGACCGGACGGTGGACGAAGTCATTACCATCGGTCGGCAAGAAATCGAAGCGGAAGCACTGAAGCAGTTGCAAACCGTCGTGAATAAGTACGAATTGGGATTGAGCATCGATCAGGTGCAGCTCAAGAATGTCAACCCGCCGCAGCCGGTCCAGCCCTCGTTCAACGAGGTGAACCAAGCTCAGCAAGAACGGGAGAAGATGATTAACGTCGCGAATGGCGAATACAATAAGGTCGTCCCACGAGCGAGCGGCGAAGCCCAGCAGAAGATTCAAGCCGCCGAGGGGTATGCCCTCAAGCGTGTGAATGAAGCGGAGGGCGATGTGTCGCGGTTCAACGCGGTATTCACGGAATACCTCAAGGCTCCGGAAGTGACCAAGCAACGTATTTATATCGAAACGATGCGGGAGGTGATCCCCAAGTTGGGAAAAAAGATCATCCTCGACGACAAGGCAAGCCAGATACTGCCCTTGCTGCAACTCAACCCTGAAAGCGCAAGGAGCGTACGATAATGCAAGTCACTCGATATTTTTGGGGCCTGCTTTTGCTGGCCCTCACTTTCGTCCTGTTCAGTTCCGCCTACACGGTGTCGGAAGTCGAGCAGGTGATCATCACCCAGTTTGGAAAGCCGATTGGGGAACCTGTGGCCAACGCGGGGCTTCATTTTAAGATCCCCTTTATTCAAGAAGTGACTCGCATCGAAAAGCGCATCCTTGAATGGGATGGCCGCCCCAACGAGATGCCGACCAAGGACAAAACGTACATCGTGGTCGATACGTTTGGGCGATGGCGAATCAGTAATGCCAAGCAGTTTTTCCTTCGCCTGCGCGATGAGCGGAGCGCTCAATCACGATTGGACGATATTCTCGGAAGTGAAATCCGAAACGCCATCGCCAAGCACAAACTGATTGAGGTGATTCGCACGACGAAGGACCGGCAACCAGCTAAAGATGCGACTCTGATCGATTCGCCAGGAAGCATGGGCGTTCTCTATTCGATCCGTAAAGGGCGGGCCAAAATCGAGGCCGAGATTTTTTCCAAAGCGGCTAATAAGCTCAACGACTTTGGAATCGAGCTGCTGGATCTCCGTTTTAAGCGGATCAACTACAATGAAAGTGTGCGCGAGCGAATCTACGATCGGATGATTAGCGAACGCCAGCAGATTGCCGAGCGATTTCGTTCGGAAGGTGCCGGCGAGGCGGCAAAGATATCGGGTAAAAAGGAGCGTGACTTGCTCAAAGTGGAGTCCGAAGCTTACAAGCGAGTGCAGGAAATCCACGGTGTCGCCGATGCCAAAGCATCGGAAATCTACGCCAATGCCTTTAACCAAAGCCCCGAGTCGGTCGAGTTTTACGCTTTCATTAAGACCCTTGAGACTTACGAAGAAATGCTCGATCGCGACAGCACACTCATCCTGACGACCGGAAGCGACCTCTTTAAGTACCTCAAGAGTGTCGAGCAACCGAAACAGTAAGGAAGGGACGATCGGGGCGGGCCCGTGCCTGCCGGCCCGCGACGCTCAGCCCTCTTCGCTCATGGCCCGCCAATCGGCCAAGTGCATTTCGACGCTGACGCGGCCTCGGAAGTGATTGAGCACCGGCTGGAAGGCGATGGAAATCGGGCCTTTGGTGGCGGACAGCTCGTCGATCCAGTCGCCTCCGCCGAACGCGATTGCGCGGAGCCGGAGGCCATGTTGCTCCAAATCGACCGCTAAGGTTTGGCCCGTTTTTCCGAGCCGTTTCGGTTCTCCCGCCAAGCGGACCTCGGTGGCGCACAGCATCGGCCGGCGATTGCCTTGACCAAAGGGAGCGAGTTGGTTGATCTGGTCGATGATTTGGTAGGTGATCGCGGCGAAGGGGACCTCGGCATCGATAACGATCTCCGCCTGCCGCGAGTCGTCCGTGATTTTGGCGGCCGCCACGGCGCAGAACGCTTCCCTAAATCGGTCGATCTGCTGGTCCTCAATTCGCAGGCCGGCCGCCGCCGCATGGCCACCATGGCTTATCAAATGATCGCTACACGCGGCAAACGCCTCGTGCAGGTCGAACCCAGGCAGGCTCCGTCCCGAGCCGGCGCCCGGCTTGACTCCTAGCTTGTCTTTTGCAATCAACACGACCGGTCGCTGGTACTGCTCGACCAACTTGCCCGCCACGATGCCGATGACCCCGGCATGCCAGCCATGGTCGGCCAGGACGATTGCCGCATCGGCCTCCGGGTCGAATCGGAGTTTCGCTTGCTTTCGTGCGGCCAGCAGCACGCTCCTTTCGATCGACTGCCGTTGTTCGTTGAGTTCCCCCAGGAAAGTAGCCAGTTCGTGCGCCCGGTGGGGGTCGTCGGTCGAAAGCAACTCCACGCCCAGGTCCGCCTGCCCAAGCCGACCGGCGGCGTTGAGTCGCGGCGCGATGGTGAAGGCAATGTCGTCACCTGCCAATTCGGGCTTCTTGTCGAGGCTTGCAATCTTCTTGAGCGCGGCGATTCCGGCCGTTGGATTGACCGTGAGCGCGGTAAGTCCATGCCGCACAAGGATGCGGTTTTCATCGAACAGCGGCACCACGTCCGCGATGGTACCGATCGCGGCAAGACCGGTTGCTTGAAGCAAGAACTCCTTCATCGCGGGCCGGACCCGTTTCCCTTCGCTCGCCAACTGGCAAAGCGCCCAGGCGAGCTTAAAAGCAACCGCCGCTCCGCACAAACCATGAAAAGGGTAATCGCTTCCCGGAAGCGCCGGATGGACGATCGCCGCCGCGTCAGGAAGCGTGCTGGCCATTTGGTGGTGGTCGGTCACCACGAGGTCGATGCCGAGACTCTTGGCATGATCGGCTTCGGATAGACTGGCGATTCCATTGTCGACCGTGACCACCACCTGAGCCCCCTCGGCTGCAAGGGTTTCCAGAGCCGCGTTGTTCAGGCCATATCCTTCATGGATTCGATGCGGCACGTAGGTCCGAACCTTGGCGTGGAGCAGCCGCAGGCAACGGAGCAAGATGGCCGTCGCCGTCATGCCATCGGCATCGAAGTCGCCATAGATAACGATCTGCTTTCCCGTGGCGATTGCACGATGAAGCAAGTCGGCCGCCTGTGGAACACCAGGGAGGTCCGTAGGATCACGGAGATCGGTGAGCTTGGCGTCAAGAAACTGGCGAGCGGCAGCGGGAGTGTCGATGCCACGGCCCAGAAGGAGTTGGGCCACCACCGTCGAGACACCGGCCGACTCTTCCAGCAGCGAGATTTTCGCTGAGTCGTACGTCGCGATGCGCCAGCGTTTTGCCATCCGTCAATTAGGAAAAGACCAACTCAAGGATTCCCAACACCCCAAGAAGCCAACGCGTTAAACCGATGCATTGTTCCCAAGGAGATTGGGCCTCCCTAAAGAGAGGTTATTTCTTTTTCTCAATGTGCAAGGTGTGCTTACGAAGCCGAGGGCTAAACTTCTTGAGTTTCAGCTTCTCGCCCCCCATCTTCCGCCGTACGGTGTAGTTGTAGTCGCCCGTCTCCTCGCAGACGAGGAAGACCACTTCGACTTTTTTCTTGCGTCTGCCGCCGCTCTTTTTGGCCATGCCAAGCTCTCCTGTATCGCGATTTACCTAGCCCAGGAGTATAGCGATCCCCCAAAAAGCGGGCTAGGGGCGGGGCAGGGTTCACCGAGAAGCGACGCCCCAGCTCCTGGGCGGCGACCGCCGGGCAAGGCCAAACGATGGGTCGGGACTGGAAAACAAGTGGTTTTTCCCTTTATTGGTGCGGCTCCGTCTTCTCGGTTCCGTCTTCCCGGCTGAGCAGAAGCCGTCCGAATGCTTGAGCGTCAGGCAAGGAATCGGGAGGATCGGGTCGGGAGGATCGGGCGGGGCTGGCAAATAGGCGATTGGATTCGCTTGGAGCAAACCCTCCAAGAGATTATGCTGGAAGGAGGCGTGGTGCCTTGGTCGACTCGCCTCTCCCGGCTCGTCCCCCCTTCGACGCCCCGCCCGCCAATAATCCCCGCCCAACCACCTTTCCCTCGTAAGCCGGAGTGCCCCCATGCGGCCCCAACCTTTTGCCGTTCTTTCCACTGGTCTCCTTGCCGCCCTCTGCTTTGGCGCGCTGGCGATGCGAAGCCTCGCCGAAGACCTCCTCCCGGTCGACCTTGCTGGAGCCCCAACGGCTGCCGAAGCCGAAGTTGCGGACGATAAAAACATCGCGGGCGACGAGACCCTGGCGGAGGACAACGCCGAGAACGTCGCGGATAACAAGGACATTGCGGACGACAAGAACAACGAACCGACAATAGACGCTCCCGGTGTGGGCGAAGAGGTCGGCCTGTTTGAGGCGATGGAGTCGGGCGTGGTCGAAGTGAAGTTCATCGCGAAGAACGACCACCAAGCGAAAATCCTCATCACGAACAAACTGTCAACGTCGGTAACGGTGAAGATGCCCGAGGCGTTCGTCGGCGTGCCCGTTCTTGCCCAGTTTGGCGGCGGCGGCGGTGGTGGACGCGGCGGTGG
>QIKP01000007.1 GCA_003233055.1 Planctomycetaceae bacterium | reverse complement strand
CGCCAATCGGCTCGAATCGACGCTAATCCAATGAGCGAAGAGGAGTGTTCCTCTCCTTGGCCTCCTCTCACGCGAAATCTGATGCAACGAGACGCTTGGAAGCACCAACAATCTATCTGCGATTATCTGTGGCTATTCGTCCGATTCGTGAACGGTTACGTCATTTTCTGAAGGAGCCAATCACCGAGGCGTGGCGAGAGTTGGCTCAGGATGAACAACAGTCGGGATTTTCCAGGAACGACCAGCTCGGGTTGACGCCGCACGCAGGCCTGCAGGATTTTTTCGGCAAGTCGGTCCGGGTCGAGGGCTCGTACCTTCGCACCGCCGCCTGGCTGGGCAGCGGAGGGAGGCACGCCACGCGTCTCCGATCGATAGCGGTCTTCTGTTTCGCTTGCGTCTGATTGTTCGCTTGCGTGTTGGCGTCGAATCGGACCGGGGCAAACCAACAACGTGTGCAGTCCGCTCGGCCCTCGCTCCAGACGCAACTGTTGCGCGATCGCAGCGAGAGGGAATTTACTCGCCGGGTAGGCCCCCAGATACTTGGGCGCAACACGACTTGCAAGCGATCCGATGAGCACCAAATGGCCCTGATTGGCTGCCAACGGGTCCGCTGCCGCTTGCGCCAGATCGAAAGCCGCCCGTGTGTTGATGCGCCAGAGTGCCTCAAACTCCTCGCCGGTGGTTGCAAGCAGTTCGCTCCGCATCGACCGACCTGCCGCATGGCAAGCCAAGTCGAGCGGGCCCAACGAATCGATCACCTCGGCAACCAATTGCTTGGCCAATCCTTTCTCGGTGACGTCTCCAGCCAGGGTAATCACCTCCCCACCCTGCGACCGAAGGTGTGAGGCCGCGGCGGCGAGTCGCTTGGGATCGCGGCCATTGATCGCGATCTTCGCTCCCTGCCGAGCCAGCGATCGGGCAAGGGCAAGCCCTAGTCCCGACGTTCCGCCGGTGAGGAGGCAAGCTTTATTTTTCCAGTAGTCCATGCGGTTGGGTCCGGCTTTCAGCGGGTCGTTCGTTCGCAAGTCGTCTATTCGGGATAGTAGGGACTATAACGTTGCTCGGCCGATGTGGCTTCCCCCGCAGGCAAAGAGTTGGCCGCCTGGCAAGGGCCCACGACGTACAAAACCGTAAGAGCAGAAATCCGACCGTAGAAGTCATCCTCGGAATGCGGGATGATGCTGTATTCCCACCGGACGCCCTAAGGACCACAATGTGACCAGGCTTGAAACACTCTCGACGCTACCTGCGGAAGAGGTTGCTCTCGACCCGTTCCCCCTCACCGTATCGGAATCATCTATGTTTTCCCAGCAAGACATTTGCAAACGCGCCCGTACCAAGATCGTCGCCACCGTCGGTCCCGCGTCGCGCGATCCCGACTGCCTGGCGGAGCTGGTTCGTAGCGGAGTCGATGTTTTTCGCCTCAATATGGCCCATGGCACGCCCGAGCAGCAGCAGGAACATGTCGACGCGATCCGCCGAGTCAGCGAGGCGATGGATCAGCCGATCGCGATTTTGGTTGATCTCGCTGGCCCCAAGATACGGTTGGGGGAGCTGGCCGACGGGCATATCTTTTGTGAAAAAGATGCCGAGTTCTCCTTCATCAATGGCGATGAGTCGAACGACCCCCATGACTTGACCTCCACGTACGACCCACTCACGCAAGAACTCTCCGTCGGCGATCAGGTGATGCTCTCCGACGGGAGCGTGATGATGAAAGTGACGGGCAAAGAGCCCGGTCGTGTGCGGATGGCCGTCGTCCAACGCGGAACGATTCGCTCCCGGCAAGGAATCAATCTACCGGGAGTCAAGCTGAGCGCGCCGGCGATCAGCGTCGATGACCACATGCACGCCATCTGGGCAGCCAAAGCGAATGTCGATTTTGTGAGTCTTAGCTTTGTTCGAGCTCCGGACGAAGTGAAAGCACTCCGGGATATTTTGCGGTCGAACGGTTCTCAAGCCAGTGTCATTGCGAAGATCGAGAAGCGCGAGGCACTCGATCGTCTCGACGAAATCGTCGCGGTGAGCGACGCGATCATGGTCGCCCGAGGCGATCTGGGTGTCGAGATCGACGTCGCCGAGATGCCGATCGAGCAGAAACGGATTATTCGCGTCTGCCATCGCTATGAAAAACCGGTGATCATTGCAACCCAAATGCTGGAAAGCATGCACGAGTCGCAGCGCCCCACGCGTGCCGAAGTTACGGACGTAGCGAACGCCACGCTCGACGGGGCGGACGCCTGCATGCTGTCGGGCGAGACCGCGATTGGGAGCTATCCGGTTGAGGCCGTGCAGATGATGAACCGCATCGCCCTCGCGACCGAGGGGAGCCTCCAGGGAAGATCCGCGACCGACTTCGAACGGACCGAGTACGCGACCCAGTTCGACGTGACTCGTGCGGTGGTGAGCGGGGCGGGCCTGATGGCCCAACAGTTGGGGGCGAAGATCTTGGTCGTCGCGAGCCACTCCGGCGGCACCGCCTTGGCCCTTTCGCAGCAACGCAGTGGGGTGCCGACGATTGGCGTGAGCAGCGAGGAATCGACCTTGCGTAAAATGTGCCTTTACTGGGGCGTTACCCCGCTACGAGGCGCACCAGCGTGCGACATGCCGGAGCTGATCCGCCATACGGACGCTTGGGCACGTAAGGTCGGATTTGCAGAACCAGGCGACCGCATCGTGATTGTTGGCGGTTCGCACCTGACCGCAGGCCCGAACGCCGACGACATGGTGAGCGGTGTCCACGACGTGGTGGTTGTGCACGAGATGGAAAGCTGATCGTTCTATCGTTTGTCGCTTGTCGTTGCACCCGCGACTTCTGCTCGGTCCTCGATCCGTTCCTCTTTCATGCGCATCAGGTAGTGCATGCTACTTGCGGGCCCGGCGAACCCTAGCACGCGTTGGTCGACATCCATTTGCTGACCGACGATGCAGCCCCGATCGATGTCAAATCGTGCCGTCCCTTTCATGAGCCTCTGGACTAACTGGGCTTCGATGGCGGGGTCGATCGGCGAGAGGACTTGGTACGAGACTTTGATCGTTGCGATGCCGGTGGCGACTTTCACCAATTTGTAGTGACGTCGGCATTGGATCTCTCGATGGGCACCCTCTTCCGTCTTGACCGGAACGGTGCGAGGTTCGTTCCAGGTATCGCCGATCGCAACAGGCTCCGTCGGCAATAGGAGAGTAACGGGGGCCTCCGCGTCGGCAGCCGGTTGGAGGTGCTTGACCTGCCGATCCACGATGGCACCCTGTGGGGTCATCCGAATCACACTCAGCGGCACGCCCACCGCTTTGGCTGCATCTTCAAACCCAGGTGGGGGTGTCTCTTCGGAACGGCTGTCGTACACCATCTCCGCCCGATCGGGCAGTTGGTTGGTCATCCGCACACTTTCGACCAAGTGGATGAACTCGATCTCGCCATCCTCCATCACATCGCTGATCTTCCAGCTTTTGACCGATTCACTGCGAGTGACGGCGTTTTGCGTCGTCCCCTCGATCGTGCTCCGGACACTTGCCCGATGATCGACTTGGTAACGAATCGTCTGCCCCAATGTGAACTTGTAGCGAAGGGAGTATTTCTCCCCCGCGTCCGGTGTCTCGGCATAGACCGTGACCGCCGCACCGAGCAAGATCGCGATGAGTAGCAGCCGAAGGAGAGTCGTATTCATAGCGGCATCCTTGCGCTAGAGGGGGTTCGTTACGGTTGCGAAAACGGAAGCCAAGGCTTACGGCTTCGCGAAGTTTAGCTGTGAAGTTTAGCTGCGGAGCTGGCCGCCCCAGCCTAGTTTTTCGCGTAAGGTTCGGTAGTATCCCTGTCCAGGAATGTCGAGCAGTTTGAACGTCGCTTGGCTGCGGGCAATTCGTACCCGGTCGCCCGACTCTAAGTTGGCCATCACTTGCCCGTCGAGTACCAGCGATGTCCCTTCGTTCGGATCGGGGACCGCTAACTCAAACACTCGATCTGCCGAATCGACGACGGGTCGGTTGGTCAGAGTGTGGGGGCTTATGGGCGAAATGACAAACGCTTGCAAGGTCTTCCGCAGTATGGGCCCCCCTGCCGACAGGCTATGGGCGGTCGAGCCAACAGGCGTGCTGACGATCAAGCCGTCGCAACTATAGGTGGTCGCCAATTGGGCGTCAACGTAAAGCTGCACGTCGATCATCGAAAAAGGAGGGCCTGCTAGCACCGACACTTCGTTGAGCCCAAGCCGCTTTTCCACCACTTTGCCCTCTCGAACGAGCGAGCAGTCAATCATCAGGTGCTCCACCACGCAGGCTTCGTGGCTGCAAACCTTCGACAGCGCCGCTTCGAGTTTGTCGGGCCTCACATGGGCCAAGAACCCGAGCCTTCCCAGATTCACGCCCAGCAGAGGAATCTGGTTCTCTCCCATCAGCCGTGCCGTTCGCAGGATCGAACCATCGCCGCCAAACACAATCGCCAAGTCGACGTTCCCAGGAAGGGAGCCTTGGTTCAGGTCGAAAACTCGATCGACAATTTCCACATACTGGGCAATGACCGGCTCCAGCCGTTCCATCTCCTCCCGCATGGAGAGACGCGATCCATCGGCAAGCAGAACAGCACGTTGACGAGGGGAAGGCATGGAGTCTGGCGGGGCGAGGGCTCGGAATAGGAGATGAGGCACCAGCCGACGAGCAACGTCTCGTCGGAAGCGGTCTGATCGGAACCCCCAGTCTCCCGCGTTCGGCTTCCGAAGGCAAGGCGGAACTCCGAAGGCCCGGTCATCCCTCCTAGCCGACGAGCTGAGTTTACCCGCCGAAGGAGGGCCTCGTCGGGGGAGCCTTTCCTCGCCCCGCGAGCTACGCCACCTGGGCCGCCCGCGCGCCTTCTTTGCAAGCTTTCGCAATCCCCTTTGGATCCAGGCCCAAGTCGGCGAGCAGTTCGCCCCGTTCGCCATGCTCAATGAACGTATCGGGGATGCCGAGCCGGCGGAGGTGGGTGGTAGGAATTCCCGCCGCGCTAGCCGCCTCGAGCAGGGCGCTGCCGAACCCACATGCGAGTGCCGCTTCTTCGACGGTCACCACGACGGGCGTCTCGCAAAGCGTCTGGAACAGAGTCTCTTCATCGAGAGGCTTCACGAATCGGGCATTCACCACTCCGAAGTCGAGCCCTTCCGCCTCCAGTAGCGCGGCCGCGTCGAGGCAGCTTGGCAGCAGGGCCCCGCAGGCGACGATCGTCCCGTCGTTCCCCCAACGAAGAACCTCGCTCCGCCCAAGTTCTATGGGCATGCGCGGAGAACCATCCGGCGGCACCACCCTGACGGCCTTCGCTTTCGGATAGCGGATCGAGCAGGGAGAGGAGTGAGCGAGTGCAAAGTCGAGCATCGGTGCGATGTCCCCTTCATCGCCTGGGGCCATCACCACCATGTTGGGGAGCAGACGCAGGTATCCAAGGTCAAACACGCCATGGTGCGTCGGTCCATCCGGGCCAGCCAGGCCGCCGCGGTCGATCATGAAGGTCACAGGAAGGTCCTGCAGGGCCACTTCCTGAAAAATGTGGTCAAACGACCGCTGGAGGAACGTGCTGTAGATATCGACGACCGGACGGAGCCCCACTTTTGCTTGACCGGCAGCAAAAGCGACCGTATGGGCTTCACAAATGCCGGTGTCAAAGAATCGGGTTGGAAAGGCCTCACGAAGGGGTTCGAGTTGGTTCCCCTGACACATGGCTGCCGTCATCACGGTCACCCGATCGTCGTCTTGCATGGCGTGCTGAATCGCATCGCGGGCAACGACCGTGTAGGCGCGCGCCGACGACTTCTGCATGGCGACCACCTGGCCATCTTGTCGCTGGAACTGCGGCGGGGCATGAAACAAGACGGGGTCGTCCTCGGCGGGGCGGAAGCCGTGCCCTTTTTCCGTGACCACATGAAGCAGTACCGGGCCTTCGAGCTTTCTCGCCATTCGGAGGTACTTTCGCAGCAGCGCGATATTGTGTCCGTCGATCGGTCCGAAGTAACGCATCCCAAGGTCTTCAAAAAACATCCCGCCACTCAATCCCGCTTTGGCCGCCTCCTTGACCTGGACAAGGAATCGTTCCACGGGATCGCCTAGCAGAGGGACGTTCGAGAGCATCCGAGCGATTTCGTCCTTGAGCCCCAAGTACCCACGGTTCATACGAAGCCGATCGAGGTAGTCGGCCACACCACCGACGCGGGGGCAGATCGACATTTCATTGTCGTTGAGTACCACCATCAACCGCCGGCCGAGCTGCTTGGCATTGTTCATCGCCTCGTAAACAACGCCCGAAGGAAAGGCTCCATCGCCAATCACCGCCACGCTCCAGCGGTCGTCATCTCGGCGTGCCAGTTCGTCGCCACTCGCCAATCCGAGTGCGGTGGCGACACTCGCTCCAGCATGCCCCGTGCAAAACAAATCGTAAGGGCTCTCGCTCGGATCGGGATAACCCATCAGGCCCCCCTTGGTCCGAATCGTCTGAAATTCTCCGTACCGCCCGGTAAGCAGTTTGTGGGGATAAATTTGGTGTCCCGTATCCCAGATCAGGCGGTCGTGCAGAAAGTCAAAGGTCTGATGCAGCGCGATGGCGAGTTCCACCACGCCGAGATTCGAGGCAAAGTGGGCGCTCCGCGCCGAAACGAGATTGCACAACACGTTGCGAATCTCGTCTGCCAGCCGTTCCAATTCAGGAAGCGACATCGCATCGAGATCACGAGGGGAGGTTATTCCAGGAAGTAATACAGAAGTCGGCATAGCGATCCGTCGTCAGTTAGAAAGGAGGCCTCGATTCCGCTTCTCGCGTCGTCTCGGGCCCCACACTCCCCCCATTATACCTACCGGTCTCGATTCACCAACGCCTGTGCCAAGTATCCGAGCGGGGCAGCCACGTCACCGAAACAAGCGAGAGATTCGTTGGCCTCCCGCATCAATTGCTCGATCTGCCGGCGGCTCTCCTCCTCGCCCACCAGCGCTGGGTAGGTCAATTTTCCGCGTTGCGCGTCCTTACCCACCCGCTTGCCGACCACTTCTGGATTGCCCGAGGCGTCGAGCAAATCGTCGGTAATCTGAAATACCAAGCCAAACCGCTCCCCAAACGCTACCAGCGCCTGCCGCTGTTCCTCACTCCCCTCCGCACAACAGCAACCCAATTCCAGCGACGCGAGGATCATCGCCCCCGTTTTGCGGCGGTGGATGGCCTGCAATCGCTCGAGGTCGCACCCCGCCTCGACCCCTGCCAGATCGTCCGCTTGGCCCCCTACCAGTTGCGAGGCACCGGCCGCGTGGCCAAGCAACGCACAGGCACGGGCAGCAGACGGGGCGGGGGTGACTTCGGTCGCGAGGATTTCGAACGCCCGCGCCTGCAAGGCATCGCCAACCAGAATGGCCGTCGCCTCGTCAAAGGCTTTGTGGCATGTCAGCAATCCGCGGCGGAGGTCGTCGTCGTCCATCGCTGGGAGGTCATCATGCACGAGCGAGTAAGCGTGGAGAAATTCCACCGCACAGGCAGCCGGCATCGCACGGTCGATCTCCCCGCCACAGGCGCGCGCCGCGAGGAGTGTCAGAATCGGTCGCAGTCGTTTCCCCGGAGCAAGCACCACGTAGCGAATCGCCTCGGCAAGCCTTTCGGGACATCCGGAGGAAAACTGAAGCCGCGCCGAAAGCGCTTCGTTCACTCGGGAACGGAGCGCCGCGAGTTCGTCAGTAATGCGTGTCGTGTCGATGGGGCTAGGCCGGTCCAGAGAGGTACATTGAAATAATGCGTCTTAGCCGTCGGGACAAGCCCGACGGCTAAACTAGTCTAAAACAGCCGACCCCCATCGTCTATGTTCTCTTGGTTACTGGGGTTCTCCTGGCTATCGGGGACGGAGCGCCGCCGAGACCGGCGGCTCTTCTTGGCATCGAGCGACTCGGTCGACTCGTCGTCGAACGGCACCGTGATGGGGTTGCCCGAGGCGTCGACGCCCGAGAGGAGTTCGATCTTCCGAGCCGCCCGGCCAAGCTCGGCATGGCACCGTTTCAGCCGACCAATTCCCCGCTCGTACCGCTCCAGGGCATCCCCCAGTCGGAGTTCCCCACTTTCGAGTTCTCCAACGATCGATTCGAGCTCCGCGAGCGACTCTTCGAAACTCTGCTCGTCTTCGGGAGGAGACGCTTTTCGTTTGATTTTTTTAGTCTTGGCCATGTTAGTTTCCGTTATCCAATGGTTTCCGCCATGTTAGCCGTCGGGCTTGCCCCGTCGGATTCGCCAGCGCGACCAGGCAAGCCGGACGGCTAATAATTGCACTACGTTGTTTGGACGATGCTGCTGGTTTCGCCCTGGGCGAATCGGGTGACGATCTCTTGCCCGACTTTCAGTTCTGCGGCCGAGCGGATTACTTGGCCTGTCTTTTTGTCTTGCGTCACGCTGTAGCCACGGCCAAGCACGGCGAGCGGGCTGAGCGATTCGAGTTTTCCTGCCAGTGTGGCGATACGGTGCTGGTGGTCGTGATGAATCGCTTGGACCGCGCGACGGGCGCGGGCGTCGAGTTCGTCGAGGGCTCGGGCGCGGTCTTCGATCGGCGCGTGGGGATGGGCGAAGGGGCGGCGTGCCGCAAGCGAGGTGATGGCTTCCTGCTGCTGGGCGACTTGGCGGCGAACCGAGGCATGGAGCCGCTCGCCAAAATGGGTAAGCCTTGCCGTCACTTCCACCGCCGCCGGCACCACCCGTTCGGCCGCTTCGCTGGGAGTCAGCGCGCGGACGTCCGCCGCGAGGTCGGAAAGCGAGACATCAATTTCATGCCCGACGGCCGAGACGGTTGGAATGCGAGAGGTGGCTACCGCTCGGACAACCACTTCTTCGTTGAAGGCCCAAAGATCTTCGAGGCTCCCTCCCCCCCGACCGACGACCAGCACATCAAGGGGTGGCTTAATTTTGTTGGCGGCTGCGATGCCAGCGGCAATCTCCGCCGCTGCGCTATCGCCCTGCACCCGGACCGGGATCACGAAAATTTGGATGCCCGCCCACCGCCGCCGAAGGACTTCGAGAAAGTCGCGAATGGCCGCTCCGGTGGGACTGGTGACGAAGCCGATCCGCCGGGGGAATGGGGGGAGCTGTCGCTTGCGGTCGGCATCGAACAGGCCCTCACGGGCCAGCTTTTCACGAAGTTGCCGCAGCGCCAATTCCAGCGCGCCGACTCCTTGGGGATGGGCCTGATCGACCACCAGTTGGTAGCTGCCGCGAGGAGCGTAGACATCCAATCGGCCATGGCAGACGAGCTGCAGGCCGTCGGTCATGGGGAATGCCAGCTTGGCGGCGGCACCTCGCCAGATCACGCTGCGGATCTGAGCCTTGTCGTCCTTGAGCGTGAAATAGCAATGCCCCGACTGAGGCCGGGAGAAGTTGGAAACTTCCCCCGCCACCCAAACGTCGGGAAAACTCTCCTCGACTAGTCCCTTAATCCGTGCCGTTAGCTGGCTCACACTTAGCGCGGATTGCTCGGGAGGGTCGTTGGGAGTTTGTAAACTGGCAGCCATGCACGACGCCTCAACCTAGCCGGACCGCCACGCGGTCGGTCTCCCGGCGCGAACCGCGTGGCGGTCCGACTAGAAGCAGTAGCGAATTGGAGCGGCCATTCTTACAGGAATTTGCTCGGCCGGTAACCCTCCGCTTGAAGCTGGGCCTTACCGCGTCGCGATGCCGTCGAGGGCGAAGCTGGCATTGGGGTCATGCTTGTAAAAATAGACGGCGACCTGCTCCGCCAGGATGTTGACATATTCCCTTTGAAATTGTCTCACCGACTTGTCCTGGGCAGGAATGGCGCTGTTTCGGGGAAACAGCATATCGCCCAGGTGCCTATCCCAGACGATCTGGCCGTTGTCCTCGATGTCGTAAATCGCAAGCGTCATATCGGCGTTGCCTTGGTAGAGCGTTTTGCCTTTGTAGAGATCGAAGTGCTCGAGTTCTACCACCACCACTCGGTCTGCCTTCACGGCATGGCCCAGGTCCTGGTAGTCGCCCCAGTCGCTCTCGTCGAGCCAAGTATCGACCTCACGAGGGTCGACCATTTCGATGTCAGGGACATGCTCCCGAAGCATGCTGGTGATCGATCGGGCTAGCTGTCTTGATGCGCCGGCATGGCTGTATTCGCTGGACGCTGGCGGTCGGCAAACGACGACCACTCGCTTGTCGGAAAGGCCATCGTACTCGGCCGGCACGACATTGCCTCCCTGCCAGAGGTAGATGCTTGAGGCGACCAATTGAGGGACGCACCCGCTCGACGGAAGGATCGCCAACAGGATAAGCAGTAGGCTCGGAGATGCCAGTGGCGCGCGGGCCAAAGGAGAACGTTCCATCGTTGCTCCAACGGAGGAAAAGACTAGAGGAATAAAAAGTGGAAAGTATCGGACGCCGGCAACTTGCCAAGGAAGATCGATTCGATGATCGGTTCCAGGAACAAGGGCCAGCCAGTGCGTCGGGTCCAATCAAGCGAGAGAACCAAAAGTAGCACCGCAACGAAGGGAAATACCAGACTGGAAGAGGGGCGTAAATAGCACCAACGGCCGAGGAGCGAGCTTGCTAGCAGCCAAGGCAGGGCAATCAGAGCGGTTACCCCCAGCAAGAATCCCCCTGCGCTGGCCCCGACCGAATCGCCAATGGAGCCTCGCATCAGGTGTGCCCAAGCGGTCGTCATCCCGCAGGAGGGACACCTTATCCCCCAATTTCGCCGCACAAAGCACTCCGAGAGTCCCAATTGTGTGTGAGTGCCAAAACCTGATTCACTCGGGTCGAGCGACGCAGCGGTAGCGAGAAGACCTGCTAGAAAAATGGCAACCGCAAGGGCGATTACTCGGGTTCGTCGGTCGAGCGATCGAAGATCAGAGGAAACTATCCGCTTCATGGTAAGTGTTTCTGGCAGCCGATGAGCTGCACCGCGTTGGGATCGTACGATAGCTCGTCGGCGAGACCCCTTTACTTCGTCGGTTGGGAATTTTTCGCCAGTTGGTCGGCTCGGGCTTGGTCAATAGAGAGACGCTTGATCGCGGTGGCGCGTCCCGTCTGCTCATCAATGTCGACGATCGCCCCGTTGAGCCGGACATCACCGGTCGCCACATCAAAAGGAACCGGGCGCGCGGTAAGGGTTGCTTCCAGGACACGATCGATTCGGCGTCCAATGATGCTCTGGTGCGGTCCTGTCATGCCAACGTCGCATTGAAAGGCGGTCCCCCCAGGGAGAACGGACTCGTCGGCAGTCGCGACGTGGGTGTGGGTGCCGAGTACCGCCGAAACACGCCCGTCCAAATGGCGGCCCATGAGTTGCATTTCGCTGGTCGCTTCGGCGTGGAAGTCGACCAGTCGTATTTTCACGTCGTCCGGGATTTCGGAAAGCACCTGGTCCACCACGCGCCACGGGCTGTCGATCGGCTTCATGAAGATTTGCCCGAGCAGGCAGGTCAAGGCAACCTTGGCTCCCGATCGACTGGTAATCGTCGCCCAGCGAGGGCCCACCGCCTCGGCAGGGAGATTCGCCGGTCGGACGATGTTGGTTTCGGATTCCAGGGTGGCGTAAATTTCGCGCCGGCGATAGACATGGTCGCCCAGCGTGATGCCGTCGACGCCCGCCTCGATCAATTCCTTGAAGTGGAGCGGTGTCAGACCCGACCCCCCGGCGGAATTCTCCGCGTTGGCGATGACCACGTCGAGCTGCTCTTCTTCGACCAGCCCCCGCACCGCTTGTTGGACGATCCGCCGCCCCGGCTTGCCAACGATATCACCGATGAATAGCAGTCGCACAGGTTGGTCCTTGGTCAGTTGCTAATGGTTAGTGGATCGGCAAAACGAAAATCAGGGGGAGGGTGCGTACGCGATGATAACGAACCACGCTCTACTTGGCCGCTTCGGTGAACCGAATTTCGCGGATCATCGTTACCTTAATCTCCCCTGGATAGGTGAGCTGCTGCTCAAATGCTTTGGCAATATCCCGGCAAGTTTTGGCGGCCGACTCGTCGGTCGTTAGCTTGGTGTTGGCAATCACTCGCACCTCGCGGCCTGCTTGAATGGCAAAGGCTTGATGGACGCCGTCGAAACCGGTCGCGATCGATTCGAGTTCTTGCATGCGTTTGATGTACCGGTCGAGCGTTTCTCGCCTCGCGCCGGGTCGGGAAGCGCTGCAAGCGTCGGCGGTGGCGCAGATCACGGTGTAAGGCCTATCGGGTCGAATGTCGTCGTGATGGCCCAAAGCGGCATGGACAACAACTTCGTTTTCGCCATACCGTTTCAGGAGATCGGCCCCAATCTTTGGGTGCCCCCCTTCAGCATCGTGGTCGGCCGCTTTGCCAATGTCGTGCAGCAGGCCTGCCCGACGCGCAAGATCGCCATCCATGCCCATCTCTTCGGCCAACATCCCGGAGACAAACGCCACCTCGATCGAATGCCGGAGCACGTTCTGGCTGTAACTGGTCCGATAGCGCAGTCGGCCAAGCAGCTGGATGACTTTGGCATGGAGGCCATGCACGTCGGCTTCCTGGGCCGCCTCTTCGCCGTAGCGGACGACTAGCTTCTCCACTTCTTGCTCGGTCTCGGCGACCACCTCCTCGATCCGGCTGGGGTGGATTCGTCCATCGGCGATCAGCGCGGTGAGCGAGAGCTGCGCAATCTCACGGCGGACCGGGTCGAAGGCGCTCACGATCACCACACCAGGGGTATCGTCGATAATCACATCCACACCGGTCGCTTTCTCGAAGGCTCGGATGTTCCGTCCTTCACGGCCAATGATGCGGCCTTTCATGTCGTCGTTCGGGATGTCGACCGTGCTGGTCGTGGCGTCGGCGGTGTGGGCGGCGGCAAATCGCTGCAAGGAGGTAATCAGCAATTCGCGGGCTTTCGGATCGACCGCTGCGGCGAGTTCCTTTTCTCGCTTCATGATGAGTGCCCCCTGCTCGTTCGTTAGCTCCTTGTCGAGTTGCTCCAGCAGGCGGGTTTTTGCATCTTCGGGCGAGAGTCCGCTCAATTGGTGAAGCGTTTGCCGCTGCACGTCGAGTAGGTCGTTGAGTTCCGATTCCCGTCGGGTCGCATCCTCGATTCGCTCGCTCAGTTTCCGTTGATTGCTCTCGACCATTTTCTCCTGTTTTTCCAGGTGGTCGTGACGATGCTGCAAACTGTCTTCGGATTTGTCGAGCGTTCGCTCGCGGTCATGAAGTTGCCCGCGGATATGATTCAACGATTCTTCGATGCGAGTTTTTTCCTGGAGCGCTAGCTCCTTCCCTTCGATTTCGACTTCCTTGCGGCGGGTAGAAATCTCCTGTTCGGCGCTCGCAATAATTTGGCGAGCTTCCTTCTCGACGTCACGACGCCGCAAGGTATCGATTAACTTAACGGCACCCGCTCCACCGAGCACCGCAGTGCCAGCGACAAGGAGTTGCTTTACCCCTTCGGTCAGTCCGAGCAATAATAGTTCTACAGCCATCGGTTGGTTCCTTCTGGCGGGCGGTTATCTAAAATCGTCCAGAGGACCTGATGGGGGCCAAGCGACTCTGCTCAGGACCTTGCTCAGGACATCGACGCATTATCCGTTTATCTCGTATCCGTCTATCTCGTCAGGCTCCGTGCAACCCGAGCGCTGTCAACAAAATCACCGTGGCACCCCAGGGCGGTGGCTTGGGTTCTGGACGAAACCGCAGCGGCTCGATAGGAAACCCCTCTCGGGCAACTTTCGCTAGCGAAAGTTGCCGAAGGAGCGTATTGGAAGACGAGCGAGAGAAGATTATGTAAAGCGATCGTGACTTAGGCAGTGAAATGGGCGAACCGCCCAGGCCATTGCCCTTTCGTTTTGGCGATCGACGGGCAGTCCCCCTTGCGGAGCGCGCAGCCAAGTTGTCCAGCGGAAAACCTCCGAGGAGACCCCGCAGCGGTGGCTGATTGGGACCCACTCTGTCTCGGCAGCCACCCCCCTCCGCATTCTCGAACCCCGACTCGAGGGTCCGCGACTGGAAGATCTGCAATTGGGAGGCCCGTGACGGGGAGGTCCAGTGGGACGTCGTTCGCCGTTCTAATTCCGTTCGTCGAAAAACTCCAGGTCGCTGCCAGCTGGCTCAGGAGACTTCCTGCCACCAAAAATAGCAGCAGCCCTAGGAGAGGCTGCGAACGGATCACCATGTTTTTTACAATCTTACTCAGGATCATCATCCGAGGCCCTATTCAAGCTTTTGCGCCTTGCCCGGGAACTTCTGTCCGCCGAACGGCAACACACCATGGAAAGCTTTGTTTCCTCGCCAGCATTTCTTGGAGCGACCCGACCAATCAATTCCACCGGACGGGTGTCCCTGAATTGCTGTAAGTTGTATGCTATCAAAACCTTGCCCAACCGCAACCGGGAGCGCAAGCTCGCCGAAGGAGCCTGTCGCTTCGGGGCGGCACTTTGGGCCCTCCCCCGACTCAATCCCGGACCGCAGGGCGGCCTGGCTACGTGGCTCGATGGAAACTCCACCCAATCTGCCTACTCCCACACTTCCCAAGCAAGTTTCCTTGGCTTGGCCCCCTGCCGAGTGGCGGGATTGTCATCTCGTGGTGGCGTTGTCGGGAGGTCCCGACAGTGTGGCGCTGCTTCGAGCGCTCGACACGCTCCAACGATCGACGGCAGGGCAGGGCAGGGTGGTGGCGGCCCACTTCAACCACGCCATGCGCCCTGGCGAGGCCGATGCCGACGAAGCCTGGGTTCGGACCTTATGTGAGCGACT
>QIKP01000059.1 GCA_003233055.1 Planctomycetaceae bacterium | reverse complement strand
ATCGATTCGCACGAATTCGTGGTTTCCCCTGCCTCCGATTCGGTGAACGGTTGCCTCTCTCCTCCAACTCTTCTTGGCGCCTTGGCGGTTTTTTTTAATTCGGCGACTTTGCAAGCGTCCTGTCCATGGCGGGGCCCTTTTTTCTCCGATTTCCTCCGAGCCCGACCGCCACAGCTGCCAGCAGCGAGACGGCCGCGAGCAGCACGATCGAAACCGCCGCCACTTGGTCGTCCGCTCCGTAGTGCAAGAGTCCAAAAAGTCGAATGGCGAGTGTGGGAGTGCCGGGGGGGAGCACGAGCAGCGTGGCAGCGACTTCGCCTGCGGAGAGAGCCAGCGTAACGAGCCAAGCGACCACGACCATCGGCCAAGCGATCGGCAGCGCAATCCAAACCAGCCTCGCCACCCAACCGGCTCCGTCGGACTTGGCTGCCTCCATGAGATTGGCCGGCACCGACGCAAAGCCGGCAGCAAGGAGAATCGCGGCGACCGGCGTGAATCGGACCGTTTGCACGAGCCACGGCGCAAGCAACGTCTGGTCGTAGGCGACCGTCAGAGGATACCAGAACGAGCCGGCCGGATGATTGAGGAGATGAATGGCTGCGATGCCAAGGAGAGGCCCAGGTGTTGCCATCGCCAAGGCAAACAGCGTGAGCAAGCCGAGTGGGGGGCTGGAACGCGAGCGAAGGTGCCATGCGGCCAGCAGGCCAATCGCCGTCGCCGCTGTGGCCACCGCAAGGCCAAGCCATAGGGTTTGCCACAGTTCGCGAGAATAGAAATCGAGAGAACGTGTCAGCTCGCTTACGAGCTTGCGAAAGGACCAAAATCGCTGCCAGTTTTCGCCGACGCGCGTCGAGCCGACGCCCGCTTGGTGAACCAAGCTCGCCAGGGGGAGGCCGGCGACCAAGGCCAAGATTCCGCTAGGAACCGCCGTAGCGAACGCTCGCCCACGACCAAGTTTCCATTGCCACGGCGCCCGCGAACAAGAGCCGCTCGCTTGCGTGAGCCATGGATGCCCCAGCGCGAGTGCGAGGCAGGCGATCGTTGCCAGCAAACCGACGCCGCCGATCAGACCGCTCGCGCGCACGAAGGGTCGCCATGGTGCGTAGTCTTCCTCGGGATTGTCAGTGGGGAAACCACCCGCAGCGGCCTGCGTATAGACTTCCTCCGCGAAAGTGCGAACTTGAAAAAAATCGGTGACGGTCATTTCCGTTGCAACGCTCACCAGGACCCAAAGCGTGGCGACTGCGATGGCAGGTGTGGCGGCGGGGAGCGTGATCTGGCGAAGCACCTGCCACGGCGCGGCGCTAAGCGAGGCTTCTTCTTCCGGCGCGGCAGGCGCGCCATTCAGCCCGGCGGCAATAATCCAGACGACCCAAGGAATGGCAGCCAGGGCGTGAATCCAAATTGCTCCACGCCAGCCGTCGATCCAAGGTTGTGTGAGCCCGGTCTCTGGTGGAAGAGTCCACCAACCGGCGACCCCCAACGCCGCCTGCCAACCAGCCACATGCAGGTAGAGCGGCATGAAGAGCAGCACGCCAAACCCGGCGAGAAGCCAACGCCGCCCCAGCGCGTCGGTTTTCACCAGCACGACGGCAACGACCAAACCGATCGGCAGGGCGATACTGGTTGCGGCAGCGGAGAGAATCGCCGTGTTTCGCACGATTCCTCTCACCCGTTCCCCAGCCAGGGCGAGACAGGCGATCGCCAAGCAGACGGCAAACAGTAGGAGTAGAATTCGTCGCATCCCCCCAGTCTACGCAAAGAGAACCCCCAGGGGCAGCGAGTGGCCTTAGCACCCCGACTTACGACGGGGAGGAGCAGGAGTGTTGGCGGTTAGACTTTGTTGATTCCCGCAGCAAGGCGTGGTACTCTGTGGAAAGTTGAGTAGGGATTGTTGCTGTTCCGGGCAGGCAGCGTTTCTTGGAGAGGTTGGTTGCTGGAGAAAGATCGGCCGGTGCCGGTCGATCGATGAAAGCAGGAGCGCCGGGCATGGGCATCCAGGTCAAATGTCCTCACGGGCATGTCTTTAAGGTGAAAGACAAATACGCTGGCAAGCGAGGGCTCTGTCCCCATTGCCAAGAGCAAGTCATCGTGGATGTCCCTGAAATCGCGCAGGTCCTTGGCGAGGCCGTTCGCAAGGCTATTCGCAAGGCAGCCGCCGAAGAACGACGGGCCACTCCGAGGGCCCGGTCGAGTAACGACTCGATTTTTGACGACGAGCTTGCCGAGCAAACATCGGAAACCAGCGGCAGCTTACTTGGTTCGTCGGTGGTTCAGCACAACGTCCGATGCTCGTTCTGCAGCGAGTCGGTTCCCCACTGGTTCGCCAAGTGCCCCTCCTGCGGGCACTTCATCGAGAACCGGTAGAGTGGCGTAAGGACCGATAGAATCGATTCCCGTCGGTTCCGCAGACTTTTCCCTGCTAGCAATGCCGGGTAAATCGGCGTAGCCCCGGTCGGCCAGAACCGGTAGAGTCCGTGGCCGATGTTTCCAAGAATCGTACGTCCATGAAACGCACCTGACGATTCCTCGGCAAGTCCATTCCCCACACCGACGTACGCCGTTCCGCCCTGCACCATGCAGTAATCAGTTTACTATGAATTCACGCATCTTATCTCGAATGGCGGTCCTCGCCTTCGCCGTTTCCAGTGGCTGCCAATCAGGACCTGGGGCGATCGGTTGGTTCGCCGACCGAGAGAACTCGTCGTATCGAACCGCTACCATGCGGATCGACGCGATTCAAGAGTTTGCTACACGCTCGACCCATGCCGACACGCCCGAACAGAGAGAAATCGCCAATCAGCTCGCCCGGCAAATCCAGGTCGAACCCGATCCGCTTGTCCGCGAGGCGATCGTCCGTTCGATCGCCGAATTTCGGGTACCACTCGCAGCGCAGGTCCTGGAAGCGGGGCTTCGAGATGACGATCCGTCGGTTCGACGCCAATGCTGCGCGGCGATGGGCCGCCGAGGCGAGGTATCGGCCATCCCCGAGTTGGCCCGTGTGATGAAATCGGAAAGCGACATCGACGTCCGCTTAGCGGCGGTCGAGGCGTTCGGGGCAATCAAGTCCCCCGAGTCGATAGCTGCCCTCGCAACGGCACTCGAAGACAACGATCCCGCCATGCAGTACGCCGGCGTTCGGTCGATGCAAGCCATCTCGGATCGCGACTTTGGCGGCAACGTGACAAGCTGGCTGCAATACGCCAAAGGTGCGGAGCCAACGCCGTCGGCAGAAGGTGCGGAAATTTCTGTCGCCGGTCGCCTTCGTGACCTCGCGCCTTTCTGATCGAAGGAAGAGAAACTCCCTCCGGATGCCTGGCCCCTACTGAAGTTTCCGTGTCCATCGCTCTAACGTCTTGCGATAGCTAAAATGCTCCACTTCGAGCAGGTGCCGGGGCGACTTCATGTAGTGAATTTTCCGATTCCACTTCGTCCCCTCTCGCGCCTTCTTTTTCTGGAATCGGGCTGCCGAAGATTTACCGGCGCGGAGTCCCTGGACGTAGGCCGTTAGGAGTTGCGCCTGACAGTCGACGATCCCCCATTGCCCGCTGTCGGGTTGGATGAGTCCAACGACAAACAGGTCGTCTCGGTGGGGATGAAACAGGTTGAGGTAGAGCTCCGGTCGGTCGCCTTGCCAGTGGAGTTCTTCACGACGGATAAACGGAAAGGAAATTTTATAGCCGGTCGCGAATAAAAGCACGTCGATCGTTTCGGACGACCCGTCGACGAATCGGACCTGGTCGCCACAGAACTCCGCCACGTCGGGCTTCACACAAATATCGCCATGCCCCAGGTGGTAGGCGAACTGCGAATTGATGATGGGATGGGTCTCGAACAATCGGTGGTCTGGCGCCGGCAAACCGAGCTGCTCGGGCACTCCGTTGACCAGCCGAATGGCGCGGCGAGCGAGCAGCCGACGGAGCGGGAGCGGGACCTTCCACCGCAACATCATCTCTCCGACCGCATCGATCGGAAAGCCGCCAAAAAACTTTGGCAAGTAATGGTAACCGCGTCGGAGGCTGTGGAACGTGGCGGCGGCGTTGGTCGCCGACTCGACCGCCAGATCACAGCCCGAGTTGCCCGCCCCGACGATGAGCACCCGCTTTCCCCGAAGAACGTCGGGGGTCTTGTACTCCGCCGAATGGAGCGCGAGGCCGTCGAAGGTGCCAGGGTACTCAGGGAATCGCGGGTCCCAATTGTGGCCATTGGCGATCACCAGCCCGCTGTAATGCCGCACTTCCCCTCGATCGAGTTCGACGTTCCAGCCACCCTCGGGCAAAGGGGTGCAGCGGCGAACTCCGGTGCAGTACTGAATATGGCGATCGAGTCCGAAGTGGTCGGCATAGTCACGCAGATACTTCCATGCGAGTTCGTGATTCGGAAACTCGGGATACTCCTCAGGCATCGGGAAGTCGGAGTACTCGGTGAGCGCCTTGGACGAGATAAGGTGGGTCGACCGGCAAACGCTGCTTGCTGGCCTGCCAAAGGCCCAGTTGCCTCCAAGCACTTCCTCGCGCTCAAGGCAATCGAAGGCGACGCCCGCCTGCTGGAAATTTTTTGCCACCGCCAACCCCGACGAACCTGCCCCCACGATGCAGAATCGCTCCGCCAAGCCCCTCCCCTCCACGGGTCGGTCTCCCCGTTCGCTAGAGCCCCGTTTTCCACCCACGACGCGGGAGGCGGGAGGTGGCTGTTTGTTGGAAAGGTTCATCGGCAGCTGGGGCAGGATTAAAAAAACAATCAAGTCAGACAATTAACGCAAACTCAACACTGGTTAGCTTAGGCAATCTGCGGCGCAATTGCGACTCTCCCCCTTGCCGAGAAATCGTTCGGCGGTCGGGTTGACTTGACTTTCCGAAGACTTGCCCAAAGAATAGAAGTCGTTAAGAGAGGGATTTCTCTTCTCCCTTCTTTCCAGACAGTACGGTGCGATAGTGCACGACGATGGATTCACACCACAAGATTTCCCCCCCTTTTCGTGCCTGCATGATGGGAACCAGAGCCTCGGTTGGCTCTCGGTCGGCAAGCTCTCCCTACCCGCTAAACAGGCAGCAGCGGGGAGTGCTTGGTTTGCCGTAGAAGTGAATTTGGTTTGCTTCCGCTACCTATTTTTTTACGATGCAGGGGGGCCAAGATGGCCAGGAAAGGCGTTGCCACGGATCAATACCGGCTTATTGGAACCTATGAAAGGTTGCGTAAGAATCTACTCGACAAGCCGGACGACGGACGGCTCGACGAGCACCTTTCCTATTGGGTGTTGCCGACCGACCGGCGGTTGCCGATCGCGTTCCTTGGCCGGCCGGTTCGGGACTTACTGGAAGAACCGTTCGACGATCTCTTGGCAACGCCTGGCGTTGGTCAGAAGAAGATCATGGGTTTCTTTCATTTGCTCCAACGAGCCGCCAAGGAGTCTCCTCCCGAGAAGCCGTTTGGACTTCCTTCGCCTAAGAAAAACAGCAAGAAGCTCTCTGTCGGTTCCGACCGATTTGACCCCAACCTTGTCTCCGAAGCGCTTTGGTCGACTTGGACCGAGACCATCCGTCAGCATGGATTCGTCGACCACAAGCTGGGACGCCTCGCCCCCTCGTTACAACCGCTTCCGACGGTGATTTGGCACACGCGTCTGGGGGAATATACGGAACTGTCGCTTGCCCAGATTCGCCGATTGCGAACGCATGGCGAGAAACGCGTCAGCGCGGTACTCGAAGTCTACCGTTCGGTACACGAAGCGGTGGCGACCTCAACACGTGACGAAAACCTTGAACTCGAACTGCTACCAAGGTTTATCCCCCCGGCGGTTCGCTGGCTTGTCGATGCGCTAGCCCAAGAGGCCCCCCCGACGCTTGCCGACATCCGCCGTCATGTTGTCTCTCCCCTCCTTCATCAGCTGCAAATCGATCTCGGACTGCAAATCGCCAATTTGGTGGCGGGGCGGCTGCAATCGGGAAGTCGTGCGCCGAGTGTGAAGGAACAGGCAGCCGACATGGGAGTGACGCGTGCCAGGATTTACCAATTACTGGAAGAGGGGGCGAACGTGATGGAGGTGCGCTGGCCCGAGGGACGATGGTTCCTTGCGCCTCTCGAAGAAAAATTGGCCGCCGGCGGCACTCCAGCCGCCCAACAACTGCTCTACGGGGTCATCGAACTGCTCTACCCCGAGCAAGTCGTCGCCTGACATCACGGTTGCGCCCGTCGCTACATGCCTGACGCCATAAAGCCCGTCGCGCAAACCCCAAGCCTGACGTCCCCTTGGCCGGGAACAGCTCTTCCCCACTCCGCCGGTGGTTGACGGGTCGTAAGGGAAGGTGTATACAGACATACACCTTTTGTGTGATCGCGGCAACCCCCTTTTTCATCACCCCTGGTCGGCCCCGTCATGCCTTCCACGTTCCCAACTCCCACCTCCCCTCAGCTCGAGGCGCAGCTCGTGGCGTACAATGTTCGCCGCTTGATGGCGAGGCATGGGATTACTTACGACGAAGTGGTCGAGGCGAGTGGACTCGACGGGCGGACGATTCGTGGCATTGCTCGGGGCGAAAAGAAACCGCACGCGAAAACCATGCACCGACTTGCCGAGGCGTTCGGTGTTTCGGCAGACGAACTGTATGCCGATGCCGCCACTTTTGCTGCTGCCCGCTTCGACGAGGCGACCAACCCTCTTGTTGGCCAAGTTGCAGAATCCCACCCAGAAGTCTTCGAAGGCTGGTCGTCGCAAGACTTTGCCGAGCTGTACAGTCGCTTTGGTCGTGGCGGAGAGTTCACCGAAGAGGGGGCCTTGGAAGCGGCCCATCGCATGAACCAAAAACGACAGGTGCTAAGCCAAGTCCGGGTCGTGCTGGAGAGCGCCGAGGGTCCGCTGCTGGCCGAGTTTGTTGAACTGCTTTTCAAACGGATGCAGGTAGATCGGTGACGATCGCCCACCTTACTTTCGACTCGTAAACCGTTCACGAGTCGAAATCTTCCCACGACTGCAACCCAAAGAAATCTCTCGCCAAGACGCAAAGAAAAAACGCAACCACCTGCGAATCGAAAGAAAGAAAACCACGAATTTCACGAATCGACACGAATCATCGCAAGCGATCAAAATTCGTTGGATTCGTAAAATTCGTGGTTGCTACTTTGGGCCGAGAACGGTTGCCTGTTTCTTTGCGTTTTGGCGTGAGGCTTGTTTTTCGGGCATTTGGAGTCGGCAGCCGATTGTCTCACGCAAAGGCTCCGCTACCGAAGCGTCGGGCTGGAAGCTCGACCTACTGGCCGTGAACGGTTGCGTTTTAAGACGCAGGCCGATCGACTCACTCCTTCCGCACCATCGCCACCGGTAGCACATCGATTCGATCCGCCTGCTCGAAACGGAGCAGTCGATAAACGACTCCATCATTGGCCACGAAACGGTGGTTGTGATCGAGCGGCAGCGACTCTTCCAACACGATTCGATAAGTGGCTGTCGAAGTGATCGGATTGGCCACTTCGTCCACGGCCACCAATTCCGGTTGTACGCGGGCATGCACGGCAGACTGGAAGAGCGACCAGCCGGTAATTTCGAGTCCGGAACCAAGGTCTTCCCACACCGCCTGTTCGACCGTCAGCAAACAGTCGAGCGAATGGGCCACTCGCAAATTCCGTGACTGGCATCGCCACCTCGTCGCCCCCAGCATAGATTCCACCGAGAGCAACGTCCAACAGTCGCCCGTCGTATCGAGCAGTCGATCGCCCACCTGCGGCGTGAGGAGCAAGGGGTCCCACTCAAATTGCCACACGATGTTCGCCACCGGTGCGTATCCACCCGCCGGCTCGCTTTCATCGGTCTGGCGAGAAAATCGCCACGCCCTATCGATCGTAATTTCCTGCGTATTTCCATGCCGGAGCAAGGTCACCGACTCAAGACCGTCGACAATGTTTGTGAAGTCACCCACGGCATTCCATGATGTCGGCATCAGCTTGCCCCCTGTGAACGGACTTCGTAGGGATCGCCATCGACAAGTTTCTGGTCACACCAGTCGACCGTCCGCTGCAACGATTCAACGTACTCCTGCCAATGAACACGCTGCCCATCAACCCAGTAGGTCGGTTTCGGGTCGGCGCGAATGTCTTCTATCTGTGTGAGAGTAAGAGAGCGGATGGAAGCGATTTGCTGCGAATCGGTCATGAGGTCTCCTTGTCAGCGGTCGGTCGATGGGTGTTCGTTGCAGCCCGTTTTCACGGACAACGGATGACTAATTTAACCAGCCTTAAATCGTGTTGAGCAAGAATCGAAAGACTATCTTTTGCCCAACGGTTGGGTGCAATTCGTAACGCACTTGATAGTTGGCACCGGCGACGGAAAACGCCTCCGCCAGGCTCACGTCGATTTGGTGGAGGAAGTTGTAGCCCGTGGCATCGACGGCCCAGAGGCCACCGGTCTGCAACGTGTCGAAAATTACATCGGAAACGGTCAGGGAGATATGGCCATGGCTAGGTACGGAGGTCAGCACATCAGGTCGGAAAGGGTCGACCTGAAAGACGGTGTAGTGGACGCTGTTGAGGTCGGTCGTCAACAAAGGTGATCCATCCATCCCGACAATACGGGACATGAAGACCGCGGATCCCTTCTTGTAAACGGTTCCTCGAATATCTTGGGCAATGGGCATTAGCTAGAAACCTCCCCGACTGGAAGAGCGGCACCCGACTCGGCACCGGTGGTGGAAACTTGTCCCTGCTCCGACGAAGCGACGACCACTTGGCCAGGGGTGTGGCCGATGGAACCGCGAAGGGTGTCGAAGAGAGGCCTATTGTGGTTACTGAACATCGGTGGATCTCCGTTGGGAGGTCGAGAAGCTAAGCCGCAAGCAGCACGGCCCCTTGCGGCTTAGCACGTTCGTTGTCGGCAGCAAGCGATTAGCCTTCCGACTTGATGATCATCCGTGGATCGATCACTGCCGCTGCGCCTCGTTCGCTCGCCTTAAACTGCAAAACGATGTCATGGGAGAATTCTGCATCGCTACCGAGCGGCGCTTGCGTGACGGTGATTGGCCAGTTCTCCATGTAGGCAAAGGCCTTCTTGAAATCGCCCAGGAACCACCATTTTTTGGCGTCCGCCGCCGGCTCACCTGACGCGATCACCCGACGATACGCCAGCCGGCTTTCGGCGACGGTGTAGTTGCCAAGTGGGTTGGCAGTGACGGTCGAAGTCGCCGAGCCAGTGGCCGAGTAGGTCAGCTCCGCCGCGTTAAAGACCCGGTGCGCTGCATGGCGGTAGGCAGGCATTACGAGGACCGTTGTCCCGCTCGCCAGCACCGGCTCGCCCGTATTCGGATCAAGAATCTCGGCCAGCAGTTGCTCGGCTGCATCAACGTTCGTCCAATCGACCAGTTCGTTGGCCGCAAGCGTGTTGACCCACGGGGCGCTCGACTGATACGTATCGTACGAGGTCCCTTGCCATTTGTAGTTATTGGTAGCACCAACCACGAGGTCGAGGAGCCGCTTCTCCTTGTTGAGCCCAAGCACTTCGCCCACCTCGGCAGCCCGGCGAAGGACCAAGTTCGTCCGGTCGAAGAAGATCGCCTCCTTGGTCACCGGCACGATGAAGCCGTGCTTGGTGGTCGATGGCGTTTCGATGTAATCCTCGCCAAAGCCCAGACGTGGGAAGGGCATTCCGGCACCGACTTCGCTATCACTACTGCTCACACGAGAGATGCCGGGAATCTTCTCGCCATCGAGCCGCGTCGGGACGGTGTCGACGAGTTTTGAAACAACAAAGGATTCTTGCGTGTAGGCGTCGAGAATTTTTGCGTGGACCACCTGACTAGCGATGTTCTGAAACGCGGTCATGTCGACTCCGTCACTCCCCTCCATCAGACTCATGCCGCCGCTGCGGGGATCCAGGCTCCGCACCCACTCCGACCCGTCCGGAACAAGCGCTTCGGCCAGGTCGCGAATGCTAAAGTCCTCGGGACGCAAGTGCTTCTTGTGAAGCGCCTCGCTTAAATGCTTGACGGTTTGGTCGGCGCCGTCAAGCTGGTATCGCCGTTTGAGTTCTCGGTATTGTACTGTCATGTTGGGAATTCCTAATGGGAAATAGGTTAGGGAGTCGGGCTATTGCGTAACGGACTTAGCCGACCAATTTTTGCAATCCACCGCGTGTGAGAGTGCTTACAATATCGATCAGGATGCTCGTGCCGGCCGGATCGACGTGTTTGGCACACCGTCCGATGGCGAGGTTGATAGTGAGGACTTTGACCAGTTTCTGGTTGTCTACGAGAATTCCGTTGGGATCCGCAGCGCCGCCAAGAAAATCGCCGACTCTAGCGGTTGCGGCGTCGGTCTCGTACTCGAAGACACCGGTAGTCGCAACGCGAATCGGCTCAACGGAGCCGGCAGCGGAGGCTTGCATTGCCACTCCCGCGAAATCGTTTGTTAATTCTTCTTGGTTAGAGTCCAAGTCTCCTTGATCATCGCCCTTATTGGCTGGGAAAATTTCCCTGCCCGGTAGGTAGGCAACAAAGTCACCGATTTCGATCACGGTTTCTGAGAGGACTTGGAGCATCACGGGGTTGGTGTCTCCGTAGCGCCATCGCATTTGGTTGGCCATGGGGTTTCCTGGGGATGAAAGAGGGGTGGGTTAGTGTGGAGGAAGTTTGGAGTCTCTATTTCGCCCGCCTTTGCGGGCGAACGTTAATGAAGAATCGCTGCCGCAAAATCGGCGGCGCTTTCTAACACCGGAAGCCGGCAGTTGGAGGAGATCGCCCGTTGTTCTCGCGAAGAGACGGGAGCCCCTTTTTCAAGGCTTCGCACCGCAGCAGCACGGTCAGCGATACGTTCTTCGAGGACTTCGTCACTGGCTGCTTCAAGCAACGTGGTGACGAAAGCATCGCTGGTCAGACGCTGTGAATCGGGATCCGTCGAACCAGGGATCGGGAGGCCATGTTCGGAGAGCAACTCCATGATCCGAACCCGGCGTTGCCATTCGTGAAGCCGTTCGTCCGACTGCTCGATCTGCTCACGAAGGGGAAGAGAGATCGCGTCGACCAAATCAGGCCGAGTGACGGTTAGCTCTTCGATCGTTACCGACTCGAGCATCGGCAACTCTACCGTCGCCTGCTCAAACAGCCCTTGCGTCGTAGCTGGGTCGGCAACCAGATCGACGCTTTCAACCTTGGTAATCGCTTCGACTACGACTCCCTCCCCCGACCGGGCAGTGCGAGCTAGCACGTTGTGCGAGAAACCAACCTGCTTCGGGGCATGTTCGGCGTCCCACATCAGTTGCTCGGAGAGTTGGTGCTTTGGGTTAAAATGCAAATCGCCAAAGAGCCCTTCGCCTGCACGATACTGCACATTGCGAATGGCCCCGATCCGGTCTTGGTAGTCGCGTGGTGACTGAGGCCCTCCCTTCGGATGATTGACGTTGACTTTGACTCCTTCGTAGAGCGAGGCTGCCTCGCGAAGGGCCGTTTCGCGATAGGTCCGCCCATTCCGCGAGACTAAGCCAAGCAGTTTCACACCAGTCAAAAGCCCCTCGTCCCGCTGGAGCCCCAGCACGACGCCGCGAGAGTCGACAAATTCTTGAATCGGCTCCGTCATAAGAGGATATCCTTTCTGTAAAATATCGAGGCACAAAAAAAGCCCAACGCCGGCGCGAAGTGCGCTAGCGATGGGCTTGTAAACGATACCGGCGTGATGTGCCGGCTCGATGCAATACCTGTGGAGAGCGATCAGCTGACCGCTATTTCAACATTTCTTCGATCGTCACCCGCAAGTGTTGGATGTGGCCATCTTGCACGACAAGCGTGATGCCCGCGGTGCCATGAAACCCACGACGCGAAGCATCGACCAGCAGCTTGGCAAATGCCACTTCTGCCAGTTCGCTTTTGTTCCGATTCGGTCGTTGTTCTTGCGAGGTGGTTGTCATGCGGTTTAATCTAGCAAGTCTTCAATAAATTGCACCAACTATTTATGGGCCAGTTTTGGAAGAGCGGCGACGAGGTCCAAGAAAAGGAATGGGCAGCGGAGAGCATCGCGCCAGCCCCTCCATCCGAAGTTACGGAAGCTCGATATTCTTCATCTCGTATTGGTAGCTTCGCTCCACGATCGATACGGGCGACTTGTAAATCCAGGAGAGTCCGTCGAGCTGTTCCACGTCGAAGAAGTAGGCGATGCCGACTTCGTTCTGGGTCTGCTTGGTCGTCTCGAAACCGGCATGATCGATCGGTTCGCCATCGTCCCCGACAAGATACGTCACATTGCCAAAGACCCAACCACGGTGAGACGCAAGGGAATCGTTCGCTTCCTCGAAAGCCAATCGCATATGGACCTCCCAGATCGCATTGTTCTTCGTCACTCGGTCGAGCGTTACACGAACGCCTCCGACCGTTTGGAGGATTGGCTTCTTGGAGCCGAGATCGTCGAAACGAAACTCCGCTCGTTTTCCAGGCACCAAGGCCTGAATCGACCCGTGCAGCGTCGCGATCTGGTCCATCGATCGGGCAGGTAATTCAAGCGGCGCGTAAATGGTGCTCGCACAACTTCCTTCTTGAACCGCGATGTTAAAAACACGCCCTGGCTGCCCGACCGGGAGCAACTTCCCTTCGGTATCGCGCGCGTCGAGATGGTCGAGAGATTGCGTAATGGCGATCGGACGGAGTCGCGGCTCCCACGCGATTTCTAGTTCCAGTGTTAGCGATCGGTTTGCGGGATTACGGAGCCCTCGCGCGGAAGTAACACCGACCACCTCGAATCGAAAAGGGCCCGAGTAGCTGGCATTGCCGAAACGATCCCGCTCGTTGGGATCCCGGGCAACCAGTGCGAGAGCATCCTCGCCAGCAAACGGAAAGGGGCTCAGCTTCGTTTGGTCGAGAACCTGATCGATGGCCGACCAGAACGGAACGTCCTCGACTTGGAGAATGATTTCCGGGTTGGGCGCTTCGCCCCCTGTCTGCTGGCGATTATCGAGAATCTTGTTGCCGGTCCGTTTCTCGATTTCTTTCAGCACGTCCGCAAGAGGCCAGTTAATCGCTTCGATCGTCACCCTCGACGCCTCGGTCGTCTCGCGTGCTAGTCGCTCTTCCACCGTTTTTCGGATGGTCGTGAGACGCTCGCGCACGGCAGCAGGCATGTTGCCGTTGGGTGGAGGGAGGAGCTGGAGGAAAGTCTCCCTCCCGACACCCTCCAACTCGGCAAGACGGAGTAAGTTAGATTCTGCAATGTCCCGTTCGGAAATTGTATCGGCATCCAGATCGGCAACGAACTCGGTAATCTGGGCTACCAGCTCCTCCTCCGCACGCACTGGCGAAGTGAGCAAGGCTCCCCCCAGCAGCAGGAAGAGGGCTCCTCGGCAAACAGAGGTTCGACGATTCATCGCATGGTCTCCGGTACGCATGTTGCATTTGGTAAACATTGACGCCATCCATTCTAAACGGGCCCTCCTGATCTGTCTCGCCCGTTTTGCATGGTAAGCTTGTGAAAGAGGAGACATGCAAGCTCTGGCCGGCCTGCTACACGGCTCGGACCGCCTGACGGTCCGACTCGAGGAGAACTCATTCCTAGAGGTGGAACCTTTGAATCGATTGACACTGTTGGCAACCTGTGCGGTCTTATTGGCGAACGAGGCACCTCCGGCCCAGGGTGCCGAGTTCATGTTTCGCGCTACGGTCGCGGGCGAAACGTTCGAGGGAAAGCCGCTCCAGTGGAGCGATTCCTTGATGGTACTCTTGGCTCGGGACGGGCAATTGCACTACTTCGATCCACGAAAGGCAAAGAACGCACAGAAGACCTCGCCTCGATTTGTCAGCTACACCTCCATCGAAACGCGGTCGGCACTCCGGCGCGAATTTGGCGATGGCTACAGCGTTGCCTCGACCGGCCACTACTTGGTGGTCCATCCTCCCGGACGGGGCGACATCTGGGGAGAGCGGTTCGAGCAGCTCTATCGTTCGTTTCAGACTTACTTTCGCGTGCGCGGTGTCGATCTGCAAGCTGCCGAATTTCCGCTTGTCGCGATTGTTCTGCGTAGTCGGGATGAGTATTATCGCTTCGCCCGCCAAAGTGGTGTGAGCTTACTTCCCGGGACACTCGGCCACTACGACCCACAATCCAATCGAGTATGGATGTACGATCCGACCGGCGGCGCGGCCAACGATCGATGGGAGGAGGCTGCGGCGACCATTGTCCACGAGGCGACCCACCAGACGGCGTATAACGTTGGACTCCATAGCCGCACTGCCGAAACCCCCCGCTGGCTTGTCGAGGGTTTGGCGATGATGTTCGAAGCCCCGGGCGTCTATCGGAACGAAGCCTTTGATCATCGTTCGGCCCGCATCAATCGCGAGCGACTCGACGACTTTCGGACGTTTCTCAAGCAACGTACAAGCAAGAATTTGATCGCGAAACTCATTGCCAGCGACCAGTCCTTTCGCACCGATGGCATTCGTGCCTACGCCGATGCGTGGGCACTATCGTTCTACCTGAGCGAAACTCGACCGCGCGACTACGAGCAGTACCTGGCCCTCACCGCCCGCCGGCCATCGCTCACCAGTTACCCCGCTACCAACCGCGTCGGCGATTTCCGGAGAATTTTCGGCAATGATCTGGCGGTTCTGGAGACGAACTTTTTGCAGTGGATGAGCGACCTGCAGTGAGGTTACTAAGGAACGTAACCGTTCACGAGTCGAAAGCGGGTGCCCCGCGAACGAGACGCTAGAGGTGATCACTCGGATGTTCCGCTAAGGCAATCGTTGGACGCTGAAATAGCAGCGCCGTGACCGGAACATGCGTGTGCGGCTCGCACTAGTCGCAAAGGTCCCTGCTCCCAAGGTAAGCAGGAATCACGATCTTACGAAGAGCCGCAGGCGATGAGGAGACTGGGGAGAGATCGCCCCCGAGTAGCCCAGCACTTTCCCGGCGTTTTCTACGGCTGGGGACTTTCCGAGCCGGTGCCTTTGCTCGCCTTGGTTTCCGCGAATCGAAGCGCCGCCGAATTCATGCAGTAGCGCAGCCCGGTCGGCTCGGGGCCATCTTCGAAGACGTGGCCCAAGTGCGCGCCGCACCGCCGACATCGGGTTTCCGTGCGCGTCGTGAGGAACTTCTTATCGACATGGGCCGTGACAGCCCCCCCAGCGATTGGCTCGTAAAAGCTAGGCCACCCGGTACCCGACTTGTACTTGGCCCTGGAGTCGAACAGGGAAAGATCGCAGCAAACACAATGATAGACGCCGGTCCGATAGTTCTCCCAGTAGGCATTGTCCCTTGCGCGTTCCGTGCCTGCTTGCCGCGTGATGCGGTACTGTTCCGGCGTGAGCCTTTTCTTCCAGTCGACCTTGCTCCAGTCGACCTTGTTCCCATCGACTGGCGAATTTCCCTTGAGCTTCTTCTGAAAGACTTTGCGAAACTTCTCGAGCTTCGGCTTGATCACTGCTTGGCAATAGCCAGCGCGGGAATTTTGGGCAAAGTAGTTTTGGTGGTACGGCTCGGCGGGGTACATCTTCTCCAATTTGGAGACTTCCGTAACGATCGGGCTAGGGTAGGCCCCAGCCGCATTGAGTTCCTTAATCACTCGCTCGGCGATCTGCTTTTGCTCGGCATCGTGATAAAAGACGACCGAGCGATACTGCGTTCCTCGGTCCGCACCTTGACGGTTGAGCGTCGTCGGATCGTGCGTCTGAAAGAAGACTTCCAGGAGTTCCTCGAAGCGAATGACCTGGGCATCGTAAGCGATTTGAATCACCTCAGCATGGCCCGTTTGGCCGGTGCTGATCGCGTCGTAAGTCGGATTTCTCACCGATCCCCCACTGTAGCCACTGGTTACCTGGTGAACGCCTGCGAGTTCTTGGAACACCGCCTCGGTACACCAGAAGCAGCCGCCACCAAAGGTGGCTAAGGAGCGTTCGTCCATCGGAGGAGCCTCGTAGTTCGGGGAGGTTGCAAGGGCATTCGGCCCTGTCGGCTCCGCCACCGCTGGCTGCCCGCCACAACCGACGGAGAGGCAAGCAACAGAGAGGCAGGCGATGGCAACGAAGGGGGCGGCTGCGGAAAATCGAAGAAAGATCATTCTAAACCTCTTGATCCTATGGACGGGCTACTCCGCCATGGTAACGAATCGGTCAGGATTTGCCTCCCCTCCTGTCGGCCTAGTCCAGGAGAACTGCCAAGTCATTTTTGAACCGCCAAGATCGCCAAGGCGCCAAGAAACAAGGACGCCAAGAAAAATGTCGACCGAAGCCGAAAAATCCCGGATTGTTCATCCTGTCACCGGTCACGAGTCGAAAGAAAGAAACCACGAACCCAAAGAGCACGAACCCAAAGAGATAGAGGGGGTGTCCTTCTGCCGCTATTCGTATCGATTCGCACGAATTCGTGGTTTCCCTGCAACGGAACCTTTCCGTCGCAAAAAAGAGGCGTCTTTTTTTGCTGTTCGTTGTCAGTCGGATCGCTAAAACCCGCGTCCGCTCGTGAATCCCCCTTGGCGTCCATAAGAGGGCCGACCACTCGATTGGCGGTGCTGCTGCCGAAAGGGCCCCCGACGATTCATTCCACGGGTAACGGCTTGCCTCATCGCCACACCGGCGACTTCGAGCAGCACGCGCCCGAGCACGCGAGAAACATCGTTGCCAAAGACATCCCCCCTCCGGCCAAATCCGTCATTGTCGCGGTAACGAAGAAACTGCTGATGCCGCCGAAGGGTCGACCAAAGACGATCGGCACGGTTGTCTCCTTCTAAAAATCGATCGACCTCCGCTTGAATATCGAGGCGCTGCGAAAAGACCGAACGCCTGGAGTCGAATTCGTGGGAGCGAAATTGCCGGACCACACGATCGAGCCCCGATAATTTCTCTTGCCACCGGTCCCACTGCTGCCGATCCTCGTGGCTGCGGTTTTTTGCGTCGCGAAGTTGTTCGTTCAGACTCTTGATCTCGCGAAAGATCGCATCGTCGGCTGATTGTGGAGTCGTTCGAGTGCGAGCTTCCAGGGCCGACTCCTCCATTGATCCGAGAAAACCTTTCAAGCGGTTCACGCCGGTGACGTAGTATTCGTTCTGTGATGCTTCGAGTTGCTGGAGCTCCGTTTCGATTTCCCCCTGTTCGGTTTCGAGCTGGCGAAGCTTTCCGAGCAATTCTTCGCGGGCCACCCCGGTCTCGTTTCCTTGCCGAAGGACTTCGGTAAGGCCCATTTCGTCCGACAGGTCATCTTCGATCGCTTCGACCTGCTCCATGAGTGCCATGAATTCGGCACGGCGGCGCTCGACCTCCGCCGCGATAAGCTCCGGAGTGACACGGAGAAAGTTGTAGCTCTGGCGATTTTCGTTGTAGTTCACCAATTTGGCGACCCAGCGATCGAGGGTCCTCGCCAACCCGCGCGTCTCGTATTTTGCCGTGCCGAAGCCCCTTCGATGGAGGTACTGAAACAATCGGCTCTTTTCGTAGGCGGGCAGCTTTTCTGCCACCTCTTCACGAATCTCGGCGATGCGCTCTTCGTTTCGCCCTAGCTCCCTCTCGGCGGTGATCGCTTCGGCCGATAGCGATTGGAATTTTTCATTCGCAAGGAGCCTCTCGGCCAATTGCTCTTCGAGCTGGTCTCTCTGGGCGGCCCAATCGTCGAGTCGATTGGTGACCTGGTCGAGTTCGGTTTCGAGCTGGCTCCGGCGATCGAGACTCTCGTCCCACGCCTCCTGGAGTTGCTGCTCGTGAGCCTGCTTCTTGCGGAGCAACCGCTCCAGGTCGACTCGGACCTCTGCAAACTGCGTCGTTATCGTGCCATACGACAGCTCGGGCAGATAATGCTGAGAGAGTTCCACCAGCGATTGCCCACGGCGCGCCACGACCTCGTCGATGAATCGATCGAGTTGATCCAACGCCGCGCGAACTTGGTTGGCTCGCTGGCGAGCATCGCGGATCGAATCAGTGAGCGACCGCAACACTTGCGCGCCCGATAAAGAGTTTCCTACCACTTCGTGATTTGCCTTCCTCGCTCGATGGCGACGCCGCCGGTCCCCTCCAGCGTGACACGCAAATCGGCCTTTCCTCTTTCCTTCACGGCAAACTCCCGGGCGTCGACAATCCCATCAGCCCGTTTGTCGGCAGCGACTTGTTCGTAGACTTCCTTGGGCACTTCCTCTCCCCATGTGGAGACCCGCGCGTATTGATTGGTTTCTGCGTTGAGAACCCTTCTTGGCACGGCATTTCCGGCGGAATCAACCGCCTCGACAATAAGGTAGTAGCCCGATAGTTTACGTCCGGGACCGACATACGTGTCAACGCCCGATTGTCCTGCACTGACAATCATCAAACGGTATTCCTCCTTGAGTAACTGTTCTTGCTGGAGCAGTCGGGCATGGAGTTGTGCGAGCGCGGAGAGATCGCCCCGATCGCGATAGGTGGCCGCCTCGATGGTGGCCGACTGGGCGGCCTTGGTGAGAGCCGCGTCTGTCGAGATCGTTTGAATCGATTGGGAGACCTCTTTGACCTGTGAGTAGGTCTGCTCGGCACGCAAGGCCGTCCGCCGCGCCCCTGGCATCAATCCAGCGAACCAGAATCCCCAGACGAGCATGGCCGCTGCAGCCAAGGTGATCCCCCACCCAACAATCACGCGCCGCCGGACGTAGAGATTTGCCAGGGTGGTTTGAAACCCTGCATCGGGTGGCTGGAATTCGTGCAGGTTGTCGAAGTAATGCTGGATCGCCGCCTCTATTTGCGCGTCGGTCACTGGATCGCCCGCAAGGTCGGCTGCCTCGCGGAGTTTTTTTCGGAGCAGGACGATCGTCTCGTCCCGATTAAGTTCTCGCTCCGCAACGGACCGTTCCTTGCGCAGCGTGCGGGCGACGTCCATCACGCGCGTTAGTTCGTCGAGAGTGAGATTCGAGACCTCGGGTGGTGGAGACGATTCGGGTCGAGACGACGGGGAAGCCTGCTGTGCCTGCTGGGCCATGACATGGATTCTTGCATGAGGGGAATGGCCAAGCTGGTTCGCAGCCCAAACCTTGCTATCTATCGGCGATTATTGTTTACTGAAGGGCGTTCGCCTAGCTGCCAATACTCCCTTCGGTAACACCCAACTTTCATGGCTTCGATTCGCACCGACTTTTGACTCTTTCCTTCTGGGGTTTTTAACATGGCCACGCAAACCGCTCAGCAGAAGCAATCTTCCCCCAGCAAGACCCGAACGACCGGCTCCATGCAAAAGTACATGGACAAGGCGCTCGATGTCCTCGACAAATTCGGTGTCGCCACGGGTAAGGATGTCCCAAATGAGCTGATTCGCCTGCTGGACGAGATCCGCCATATCGACGAGGCCAAGGCGTTAGCCATCGCCAACACGATCAAACACATGAGTGCCTTCAACCGGCTCGTCCGTGACAATGTCGAGAACATTAACGTCGGCAATCGTTACCTCGACATTAGCCAGATGTTTGATTCGATTCGCGAAGACTCCAAGCGACTGATCTCGCAACTCGACGACGGGAAAATTGGCCTCACCGAAAAGATGTCGAACGTCTGGATGAAAATCCGCCGCGGCTCCCCCCACGACCGGTTTGAGAAGATCGTCGATGTCTACCAGGATGTCTGCAAGGAGACGAAGAACCAGCTAGAGCGTGAGCAAGTCATCATGGATGGCTACATCGATTTTCGATTCGCGCTAAAAGAAGCAGAAATTCTCTCCCGAGAACTTCTGGAAGCCCAGCTCCCGCGGCTCGACGAAGCCAAGCAAAATCTGGCCAACGCCCAGCAAGCAGTGAATGACTACGACGGGGACGATGAGAGTCTCCGATCGCGGCTCGAACTAGAGCGTGATGAAGCGCACGACCGCTACAAAAAAGAAGACCGCACCTACCAATTGTGTAAGGACATTGCCGAGAACCTTTCGATCGGCTACGACGTCGGCGAGACCCTCGTGACCAAGCTCCGCCAAACACACGACGTGAAAGACCAAGTCTATCGTCGGGCGGTTACCTTCTTCACGACCAACGAACATGTCTTCACGATTCTTGGAACGGTCTATACCTCGCAGCAGGGACTCTACGAGGCAACGCAATCGACTGAAGCGCTCAAAGAAGGGGTGAACAAAAGCCTGGAAGACGTAGCCATCTTAGGCCGCGAACTCGAAAGGGCTGCCCTCAAGGCAGGCTACGGTTCGACCATTAACCCGGAATCGCTCGAGAAGCTAGTCACGGCGATCTCCGATTATCAAATTGAATCGCTCCACATGATTGCTGATCTCCGCAAGGAAAGCGAAGCGAACGCCCGCGAAATCCGCCGCGTGGTCGAGGAGGGCAAGGCAAAGTACCAGAGCACTTTGGCCAAATTTGCGCTCGGCGTGGAAAATCACGAGGAAGCCAAAGGCTAGTTCTGGCGATTGGCCCGGCCCCCAACTAGAATCGATCTCAGGCGTTTCTCCCTCCCGAGCAACTGAGCATGTCCCCTTCGATTCTCGTTACCGGCGGCGCCGGGTTCATTGGTAGCCAATTCGTCCGCCAGTGGCTTGTCTCTGGGCGTGCGCGGGTGGTGGTCCTCGACAAACTGACCTACGCCGGCAGCCGCGAGTCGCTCGCCGAGGTCGACCCGCAGCGGCTGATCTTTGTTCAAGGCGACATCGCCGATCGGAAGCTGACGGGGCAGATTCTGGCCCAGCATTCCCCCCAAGCGATCATCCATTTCGCGGCCGAGTCGCACGTCGATCGTTCGATCGATGTGCCAGGTCCGTTTATCGATACCAACATCGTCGGCACTTGGCAGCTCTTGGAATCGGCACTCGACTACTGGCAGAAGTTAGAGGGCGAGGCGTCGAGGAAATTTCGTTTTTTGCATGCTTCGACCGACGAGGTGTACGGCGATTTGCCCTCAGGCGTCGTTGCCAACGAACAGTCCCCTTACCGGCCCAACTCCCCCTACGCGGCGGCTAAGGCGGCAGGCGACCACTTGGTCCGTTCCTTTCACCGTACCTACGGCCTGCCAACACTTGTGACGTGCTCGTCCAACAACTTCGGGCCGTACCAGTTTCCGGAGAAGCTCGTTCCGATCGTGGTACTCCATGCCATCGAAGGAAATCCGATTCCGGTGTTTGGCGACGGGCTCCAGGTGCGGGACTGGATTCACGTCGAGGACCATTGCGCAGGCATGACGAGGGTGCTCGACCGGGGCAGCGTGGGAGAGACCTACGCTCTAGCGGCGAGTTGCGAACGAACGAACCTAGAAATGGTGGAGGCTCTCTGCCAAGAAGTCGACCGCCAGATTCCCAACTTGCCCCATCGGCCGACGGGCAATCTGTGTCATCATGTGGCCGATCGCCCAGGGCATGACCGGCGCTACGCCCTCGATGCGAGCAAGGCGAGATCGCTCGGTTGGCAGCCGAGCATTTCGATGGCGGACGGGATCGCAGAGACGGTCCGGTGGTATCGAGCCAACGAGGCATGGGTCGAATCGATGCGCTCCCGAGTCGAGGGTTCGGGTCGATTAGGTCGACGCGGGGCTCCCGACGACGCGTAGGTCGTCGGTTACCTCTCGTTACTCTTTGATTTCGAAGTCGACGGTGGCTTTCCCAATCTTTCCGCTCAGGCGGTCGCGGACCATCAGTCGGAGTTGGTAACGACTGGCATAGATGCGGCTCGGAAGCTCCAAGGTGTACTCGATGTAAAAATCGCGTCGATGTCGCTGGCAGTAGTCGTCGACGGTGGCGAATTCACCCTCTTCGACTCGGTTGCCATTTTGGTCCAGAACTTCATAGCTCGTGGCAAGCGACGTGTGGTAGCCCTTTTCGGTCGACTCGCTTCGGAAGTTTTCCATTTCGGCGTAAAGCGTGACCTCTTGCCCCGGCTTAAAAGCCATCTTGTCGGCCGAATCGTAGTCGCCGTAGCCAAAGACCTCCTTGCAAAACGCAAGGTTGCGAACCGACAACGCCGACAACTGGCCCAACTGAGCCGCAGCGTCGGCTAGCGATCCACCAGCGAGCGCGGCCCGTTGCCCTTCGTCAGGCTGCTGCTGATGGTCGAGCAGAGTCGAGAGGGCAAAAATCTGGTTCGACCAATAGTTTTGCTCCGTTGGCGTGAGGCCTGGAATCTTTACCATGGCCAAATCGTTATTCCCTCCCACTAGTTGCAGCAGACGAAGCCTCGCATGGAGGTAGGCATCGCGCGTGCTGCGAGGGTCGTCCGTCGTGGAGGCGGCAAGCCGATCGGTAGCCAAGGCAACCACCTCTCGCCAATCTTGGGAAGTCGCCTTCGCCGATTCCGCTAGTGCCGATTCGGTCGGTGCCAATTCGGTCGGAGGAAGCTGGCGGGGGAGTTCTTCATAACTCGCGGGGACAACCTCCTGTTGGTTCGCGTTGTCCTGGGCCATCCCGGCTGCCGACGGACGCTTCGGCTGCTCGATTTGCGGGACCGAGGGGGCGGGAGATTGGTAGTCGGCCGGATTGTATTTAGCGGCCTCCCTGCCATCGGTCGAGGAAGATTGACCAAGCACGGGGGAAACCACTGACGGCTCGACGAAAGGAATCAACGGCGATGTAGGCGTCGAGTTGGGGTGACGATGGCCCGTTGGATCAGGGAACGGAAGGGGGCTTGGCGTCGCGTTCCGACTGCTTAACTCTCGATGGAACTGCCACGACGAGCGGAACTGCTCGGCCGCTAAAGGGCGAAGCGATGGCTCGACCGATTGAAGCTGCTCGACGAGTCGCTGAGCCGCCGCAGGGTCGACGAGACCGATTGTCTGTAGTTCGCGGAGCACCGTATCGTCCGTCGTGGCCACCACGGTGGGAGATTCTGGCTCGGTGGAAGAGCGGTCGAGGAGCGCCGTCTGTGAAACAGAAGGAGCCCTCCTCATCGGCATCGTCAGGCCAGAGCTTTCGCCCCGAGGGCTCACCGTAAGGTCCGAATCGGTTGGTTGCCCCGCATCCGACGCCACATCCGAAGTCGACACCGACATCGAGGAGACCCAGGGTGCCGATAGGCAGCCTGGCAACGCGCCGAGCAGGGCGACAAGTAAGAGGCGCAAAATTTTCATGTCGGGAAGAGAAAAGGGAGTGATCTATCGAGCAATCGATTGCAGCTTCGCGAAACCTGAGGCGCGAAGAGTAGAAGAACGCTGACTAGCAGGCAAGATGTTTCGCCCCGATGCTAGCGTGTCGGCTGCAGGAACGGGCTTGCGAGTGGCTGGGTAGTCTTGAATTTTTTGGCGTGAGGCTTGCTTTTCTCGACGTTTGGGGCCGGGAATTGTCTGACGCAAAGGAACGGTTGGCAAACTACGCAACCGTTCCCGAAAGCCAAGGCAGGAAAAAGTTAACCACGAATCCGACGAATCTAACGAATAGCCGCAGATAAACGAAGATATTTCGTGAGGAGAGAAGACTCTTTGTGTTGTGCCGAAGGGGGTAACCGGAGTTTCTGTTTCCTTTCTCCAACCGAGCATCTGCGTTTATCCGCGTTTATCCGCGTTCATCCGCGTTCATCTGTGGCCAATCTTCCTCGTCTTTTCTTAACCGCTGCGGGACCCGTTGCCCCGACCAAGCTTGGTCTGCCGTTATTCGTCGGATTCGTAAGATTCGTGGTTTCCTTTTTTGGGGCCGTGAACGGTTACGGGCTCCCTCTAAGAATCAATTTCCACGCCAGCAAGACCCAGCTAGCAGCCGCAGCCTAAAAACGAGCCCGTTCCTGCACCCTAGCGTGCCGAGGAGCGTGCGGGTGCGGCGTCTCGGGAGAGCCGGACGATGAGCCTTTCGAGCTCCAGCCGCTGTCGTGGCGGCGTCGAGTTATGCCCCTTCATCGCCAAGTCGACTTCTAGTAGCCAAGCAGCCAATTGAGAAGCCCGAGGCCTGCTGATCTGTTTGAGTTGGCGCACGGCGTCCTCTTTTTTCCAGAATCCCGCTTTGCCAGCAATCTGCTGAAGCGAAGGGCGTCCTCCGGCCGCCTCGGTCTGCTCGACCAATCGTGAGGCGGTCGCGAATTTTCGCAAGGTGTAGGCGACTTGCCCCAAGAGGGCGATCGGGGCTTCGCCTGCCGAGAGGAGCCGATCGAGCTGCCTCATCGCCTCGGCAGCGCGACCATCGGCCATCGCATCGATCATGTCCCATGTCTGGCGAGTCCGCACGTCGCCCACGTTCGCCTCGACCAACCCGACATCGATCTTCTTCCCCGAGTCGGTAAGCAACGCCAGCTTGGCCACTTCCTGGTCCAAGAGACCAAGCGACGTTGGCAACAAGTCGAAGAGCCGCTCACAGGCATTGCGGTCGAGCTTCGTCTGATGAACCTGGCTGGCACGTGCAGTCAGCCATTTTTTCGCCGACGTCGTAAACTTCGAGAGCTTCCCCCCTTTGTTATCCGACGGGAGACCACAGTCGAACGCCTGTCCGGCCTTGGCGGTCGCCTTCGCAAGCCGAGTGGTCTTCGGCCATTTTTTTACTTCGAGCACCAACGTCCGATTCCCCTGCGGCGAGGCGACCCAGTCTTCTAGTTTGTCACGGTACTCCGTAACGAAGGTGTCGGCATCCTCGACCACTACCGTCTCGGCCGCATCCCCAAAGAGCGAGATGGTGGTCAGCGCGTCACGGACATCGCGCCACTCCGTTTCGCGGCCGGTAAAATAGTCCGCTGCTTTGCCTTGGCGAATCTTTAGAAGCACCTCACGCTTGAGGTAATCGTCGTCGCCAAAGAGCGCGCAAATCGGGACCCGGTCAGGGACGGACGACTCGAGCAAGAATTCAAGAGCAGTGGACATCGAGAGAAATAATGATTCGTTGGACGGCGTTGCAAAGAGGAAATCCTCCTCCCAGACCTCTCGCCAGGAAAGGGTCTCTTCGGAGACATCAGATCGGAGACTCAGACGATTCTGGGGCCATTGTCGCCGATTCGACGGCGGTCGTCCACCACAGACCGGGGTTCCGCCCTGGCGATGCCGCTTCAGCGGCAGGCGCGTCGGAGCGAAGCGAGGATTCCGTGAACGGTGACGCGATCAGGGCCCCACCGACCGGGCCGAATTCAGCCGACCAACTGGCGACGGGAGGTCGATCGTCACCGGGACCGCCGATTGGTCTGTGGCAACGTTGCCTGCCTGATCACGAACCTCCAAGCGAACATAGAACTGCGTTGGTAAGTGACGGGCGAGCCTCCAAGCGTAGCGACCATTCGAGCGGAGGTTCGAGGCAGCGATCACCCAGGGGCCACGAGGTTGGCTGCTGTAGCTGAGGGAGACCTGGTCGCCGGCCCCCTGTGATTCCGACGCCTGCCAGCTTACGATCAGGTGATCGGCAAAGTAACCTTCGCCCTGTTCGAGGCGAGTCAGCTTCGCGATCGGCGGGGTCGTGTCGACCCGGACGAGCATTTCGGGAAGATCGCCCGGTCGGGGCTTCTCAGGATCGATCCCTCCGGCCGCCTCGATAACAATTTTGAGTCC
>QIKP01000064.1 GCA_003233055.1 Planctomycetaceae bacterium | reverse complement strand
CAAATTCGGGGCGTACGCTTCGATTCTGACGACGATCTCGGTTTGGTTCACCCTCTTTCGCGATTCTGGCTACGGCTCCAACCGATCGTACACGCTCGAACTCACCCTGGCAGACGCGACCTACGAGGTCATGCCGGTGGCCGCCATTTTCTTTGCCTCGGCGGCGGTGCTGGTCGTCGTGTCGCTCATCACGCCGAAACCGTCGGACGCAACGCTCGCCAAGTTCTTTCCTGCCAAACCGTAAACGGCCATGCGAATCGCTTACATCGCTGCCGGTGCCGGGGGAATGCTTTGCGGTAGTTGCCTGCATGACAACCGGCTCGCGCGGGCTTTGCTGAAACGGGGCGAGCAGCTCACGCTCGTCCCAACCTACGCGCCGCTGCGGACCGACGAAGAGGACGTGAGCCACGACCGGCTCTTTTTGGGAGGCATCAATGTCTACTTGCAGCAAAAGTTCGGGGTCTTTCGCCACACGCCGGCTTGGTTCCACCGCTTGCTCGACCACCCTGCCCTGCTCCGTTGGGTAGCCCAAGGGGCCGCGAGCGTCGATCCGGCCAAGCTGGGCGAGCTGACCGTCTCGATGCTCCAGGGCGAGGCGGGAAAACAACGCAAAGAGCTCGGCAAGCTGACACGCTGGCTCGCCCACGACTTGCGACCCGAGGTGGTCCACCTCTCCAACTCCCTGCTCCTCGGCTTGGCAAGACCGATCGCCCAGCAATGCGACGTGCCGGTGGTCTGTTCCTTGTCAGGCGAAGACCTGTTCCTCGATAAACTGGTCTCCCCCTACTACGAACAGGCCCGCGAGCTGCTCCGAGAAAAGGCGAGCCACATCGAAGCCTTCGTCGCCCTCAACCATTACTACGCCGATCACATGGCGGGCTACTTGGGGGTCGATCGCCAGCGGGTGCAAGTCATCCCCCACGGCTTGGACCTCAGCGGCTTGGACTCCAGCGGCTACGATCCCAAGAAGCAGGACCATGGGCCAGACTCCTCCACGACGACCATCGGTTTCCTAGCGCGCATCTGCCACGACAAAGGACTCCATCGGCTCGTCGAGGCAGGCGAGCGACTCGCTCGTGAATCGCCGAAACTCGATTTCCGGATACGAGCGGCCGGTTTTCTTGGCCAAGGAGATATTCCTTACCTTCGGCAGCTCGAATCGAGAGTCGCGCTCGGGCCGCTGGCCGGGCGATTCGAGTACGTTGGTGAACTCGATCGAGTGGAAAAAATAGCGTTCCTCCGATCGCTCGATATTTTCGCCTTGCCGACGGTCTATCCCGAGAGCAAAGGATTACCGGCACTCGAGGCGATGGCGATGGGCCTGCCGGTCGTATTGCCCCGCCATGGGAGCTTCCCCGAGTTGGTTACCAGCACCGGCGGCGGCCTGCTGCATGAGCCGCTCGATTCGGGCGATCTGGCAGGCTGCCTCGCAAAGCTACTCGGCGACTCCGACCGGAGGGCCAATCTGGGGGGGGCCGGTCGAGCGGCCGTCGTGGATCGCTACCAGATGGATCGTATGGCCGACCAGACCGTTCGGCTCTACCAGCAGGTGCTGGCAGATCGCGTCGCCCCCAGGGTACGGGGCGGGTAGCCCCAAGAGCCGACGAGCCGAGTTTATCCGCCAAAGGAGGGCCTCGTCGGAGAGCCCTTGGCGATCTTGGCGGCTCAAACGGACCTCGCAGCTCGCCCTGAGGAAGCCGCCACCTCTTCTGGACGCCAAGCGGGGCCGGAGCTATACTATGTCGCTCGGTACCTTAACCCGGGGCAGCGTCCGCCGCTTGCTCCATCCCCGCCCAATGGCAAAACCGGAGAAGACGTGGTCAAGCTAACCCTTCGTGAACGAGAAACAGCCCAGGAGGCGGTCCGCCGATTCCGCAAGTTAGTGGAACGGAGCGGAATCAAGAAAGAGATCCGCGTTCGCGAATTCTACGAGAAGCCGAGCGAAACCAAGCGGCGAGCCCGCTTGCGTGCTGCCCGTCGTGCCCGACGCGAGCGGCTGCTGGGACGCTAGAAGCCCTCTCCCGAGAAGCAGTCGTAAACCGGACAAGTCGTCGCCGGAAGATTCGTGATGAGCGTCTCGTTCCCGAGGGCGCTCTTTCGATCCATGAACGGTTACAAAAAAAACAGCCGACCCATCGAGGACCGAGGGCCGGCTGCTTGTTTGTTGTTGGCAGTTGTAGGGTCCTTTTCTTCGCACGGATCAGAAGGCGGTTTCTACGCGAGCGAAGAATCCGTCGAAGCCCATGATGTTGGCGTCGTCGTAACTGGTTTGCAGGCCGTAGTCGTATTCGTCTCGGAAGCCCAGGTCGTGCCACGCGGAGATAAAGTAGCCGCTGCTGAGGGTTGTGTTACCGAACAGCAGCACGGTCCCCCCCGCTTCGATTTCCGTGACGGGGATCACATTGGTTGTCGCCAACGACTGGCTCGTCACTTGGTTGGGCGTCGCAGCGGAGGCTCTCTCTTGAAGCGTGCTGTACTGGCCTACCAGCAAGGAAATATCTCCCCGCAAGTAGATGCTGGCGATGCCTCGGCGACCCAAGTAGCGGCGTCCCAGCATTCCGATGCGGCCACCAGCACCATCGAACTCCGATCGCGAACGACCGGTGGTAAGAGGCGCGCTACCGGTTCCAAACGATGCAAAGCTCCGATTCGTATCAAAGTTGACCGTCCGCACGGCCCCGGTGAAGGTCAGGTCCCAAGCGGGGCACCAGCAGCCACAGCAATCGCCGCAGTCGCCACTATCACAGCAGCCGCCACATTCGTTGCCGCACCCAACATCGCATCCCCCTAACGGCGACCCGAGCGGGATGGTTTTCGACCAGCCGAGGTCGAACGATTGGAGATTCACGTTAGCGCTTCCCTCGACGCGCTGGCCATCCATCGTAGCGACCACTTCCAGAGGCGAGATGAACTGAATCGAACCAGCACTTCCCCCCGGTACGTTAGGACTGACGAAGCTGGAGCCCGTGTCGAACCGGGTATAAGTAAAGCGGATTTCCTCGCCACAATTGGGAGATCGGATTCCGCCGTAGAAACGAAACGAGCCTTCGTAACCGAAGTCAAACTGGTTGAAGGTATCGGAAGGGCTCGTCAGGTTCGAGATGTCTCGCGTGAGAAAGCTGACCGCTTCGCTCGGGCTCGCTCGCACCGCGAGATATTCAGCACCAACGAAGAACTGTTTTCCGCCGTCGCCGCAGAGCGACAACCGGCTGCCTCCGCTGCAACCGTCGCCGCTGTAGCAGCCCTCGCCCTCGCAGCCGTAGTCTCCACCGTAATACTCTTCACCGTAGCCTCCCCCCCCGACATCGCAGCTATTGCAGCTATTGCAGCTCGCCAGCTCGATATTTCCTCCGAGTTGCTCGAAGGCGGCCGAGACTTCGGCGTTCTCCGGCGAGCGGCCATCTGGCCGGTAGTCGGCTTGGTAGACAGCCTGTTGGGCCATCGCCGACGAGGCCAATAGCGCCGTGAGCGCCATCCCGGCGCAGATTGATCCTAAGCGTTGCATCAAAGATTCCCCCCCAATAGTCGAAACAAGCTCTCCGTCTGCCGTTCTAAATCAGCAGAATCGCGAGCATGGTCGGCGTCGGCGTGGCTCGGGCAGGAATCGGTGACGAACTGGTTCGCCCCACACTCCCCCCTGGTCCATCCTCGCCCCAAAAGTCTTTCTGACAAGAAAAGTAATCGGTATCGGAAGAACCGTTACTTTGGGATTTTTGGGCATATCCCGAAAAATTGGCAAGACAGGATCAACCGGCCAACTCTTCGGAATCGCGCCGGACCTCCATCCGCAGGGAGGCCGGGAATAGTCCCGAAACGAAAAAAAAACGATACAAAGGCCTCAAGGGAGGGGGCCTTTGCATCGTTGGAGGGTTCAACGCCTCTTGGCCTGCTGCTGGCCGAGAGGGAGATTGTCCGCTATCGCCGCACTCGACGGCACTTTCTTCGGCCGCCACTTTGCCGGCATCGGTTACCACGACTGCGCCGCTTTGTTAGGGGAGCCCGCCCATGCCGTGGCGCGGCAAATCCGCGTCTGCATCGAGCGGGGCTTGACCGCTTGCGCGTGCAGCCCGCTCGGGGCCGCAGCCATTGCATCATCGATCCACCTCTCTTTTCATCGAGTTCGATCACCCCCGTAGAAGGACCGCCATGCGGCGCTAGCGCCGTCGGCGATCCAACGAGGTTGTCCGTCAAGGATAAAACGTGCTAAGCCGCCCCGATGCGAAATCGACGGCGACGAACCGCAGCGAAGGCCATCATCAGGCCACCCACCGCTAGTCCAGCCGTGCTAGGCTCGGGCACCACGCTATTTTGAGCCAGCCCTTGGGCACTGAACGTATCGATCCCTTCCATCACGCTGTAGGGCCGGATGAACTGATTGAAGTACTGTGCTTGGGGACCGTTGACGCTGAAGTCAATCAGCTCGGAGGTGGCCACCAAGGTCATCGAGCTATCGTCGGGATCGGTAAATAGTGCGGAAACCGAGGCGTTGTCCGATATCCCGTTCCCATCCATGTCGTTCATGTCGAACAACACGGTCCGAAAATCAGGATGGGGAAACATCCCCGAGACACCCGCGTCGACCGCTAGGTCGATGCGAAATCGAACCACTTCGCCGGGCGCTAGGCCGCCGTTTCCAAGGGTGACGACTAACTCATCCCCCGACGAAGTGATGGCTCCGCTGAGGTCCACGCCGGCAGTCGAATCGCCCAACAGCGCGAACGAACCAAAAAATTCGTTCGAAAAATTGAAGTTGGTATCCCCAATCGTCATCCGAAATTCGGTTAGATTGGCCGTCGATCCGCCCAGGTTTCTCACCTCGACGAATGGCATGTTACGGTCGGCGATGCGCTGATAGGGGGAATCCCAAGCAGCGAACATCCTGACGGCCGAGTCGTTGGGATTTTCCAGGACCGCTTCTTTCGAAGCAATATTCACCTGGAAACCAACCTCCATGATCGCGGCATGGGTGACCGGGGCAGCGACGAGCATCGCCGCCACCGCGACAAGCGAGGCGACGCCAACTCGCCTAAACAGTTCTCTAGCAAATCGTCTTTTGTGCAACATAATTTCCCTCGTTACTCTTGGGGTCTATCCTTTTCCCCGCGGCCGAATAGTTCGGGCGGGGAAATTGTTGGGCTACAGTCGTTAGTCCGCCATGACTTCGGAACGGAAGCCTGGGCGATGGTGCGCTCTGCGCGCAAAATGCGAAGACCCAAAAGGGGCCCTTCGCCTTCGGTGTACAGAACGGAGGAAAAGCGGCGGCGGAAGGATTGGTAACGGACTCTCGAGAAAGCCAGCTTCGTGTCAAAAACACGAAGCCTGCAGGACTCTCCAGCGTCTCACCCATTACCAACGGTTTGGCAGAGGCACCCGGCGCGACAACCATCGAGCCCCAACCACGAAGTGCATTGCACCAGCAGACGAGAACCTCAACGGAATGGAATCGCGACCTCCAGAACAAGCCAACCTAGCGAACGCACCAAAGAACGGAGCGTAGCGAGAAAGCCGACGGCCAAAAGACCCAGAAAAGCACACCTACCGCCAAAAGCGGTCCACGACGGGTGGTGAAAGGGGCTACTAGAGGAACTAAGGGCTGCTGCTCTGGAATGCCTCGCAAACGGCGTGGCCAAGCCACAAAACCGCTGCTTTCTGGACATTCATGAGTACAACTCCTAGTCGTGGAGAGAAAAATAGTAGTAGCGTAGAGAAGTAACAGCGTAGAGAAAGAAACGCCGGCTCCAAGGAAAAAGATCTCCTCCATCCGACTGTTGCAGAATAACCGGCCTGGGCTAGCTTGTCAACGAGTTTTCTCAATTTTTCGGTTATCCGGGCCAAGTCACTCGATTGCCTCCCCTGGTGAAGCGGCTCGACTCGGTCCGGAAACGGCCCCCCAATCGAATCCGAAGTCGAGGATCCCTGCCGAATGCGTGAGCCCCCCCACGCTAATACGATCGACCCCCGTATCGGCAATGTCGCCAATCGATTGTAAATGGACACCGCCTGATGCTTCGAGAGTAACCGCCGGGGCTAAGCGGTCGCGGAGCTTGACCGCTTGGCGTAGGCTTTCGGGCGGCATGTTGTCCAGGAGCAGGATGTCAGGCTGGCTCGGGAGGAGGGCCTCGAGCTGTTCGAGCGTATCGACCTCGACCTCGAAGACGTCGAGGGAGGCTTGTTGTTCTTGGATTGCATCACGGACGCGTTGGAGTCCCTTTTCGAGTGTCAGGCCTTCGTCATGGGCCAGCGCAATGTGGTTGTCCTTCATCATCACAGCCGCGTAAAGCCCGAGACGATGATTTCGCCCCCCTCCGCACCGGACGGCGTATTTTTCGAGGAGCCTCCAACCAGGCGTTGTTTTGCGGGTGTCGTAAATCTCGGCTGAGGTGCCGGCCACGGTATCGACGAACTGGCGAGTCAGGCTTGCAATGCCCGAGAGTCGGCTCAAGAAATTCAGGATAATTCGCTCGCAAGTAAGCAGGTCCCTCGCGCTTCCCTTGAGGCAAGCGACCGGTTGGCCCAGAACAACCGGCGCGCCGTCGTCGAGTAAGTCGGTCACTTCCAAGTCGGCCTGCATTTCTTGAAGCACGATAGAAATCACCGGCCCCCCCGCCAACACGCCTGGCTCCCGTGGGACCATTCGAGCCGCGGCGATCGCCTCGGGAGGAACGAGCGCGGTGGTGGTCCAATCTTGCTGGTCGGCAAGATCTTCCTGGATCGCAAGGTGGACCAACGTGCGAGCAGAATTGGCCACTTCGTCGGACCAATCGACTTGTCGAAATTTTGTACCCACGAGATAACTCCCTGCTGGCGAAGAACTTTGCCTAGCTTAGCGGAGAGAGGGGCGATCGTCATCGGACGGATTGGGAGGAGAGGTCCGCCACGCGAAAGGGAAGCGATGAAGGAATATCGTAACCGTTCACGAGTCGAAAGAGAGGGAAAGCCATGAATCGAAAGAATAGCCGCAGATAATCGCAGATAGACGCAGATAGTTGGTGGTTCCAGGCAACTCGTTGCATCAGGATTTCGCGTGAGAGGAGGCCAAGGAGAGGAACACTCCTCTTTGCTCATTGGATTAGCGTCGATTCGAGCCGATTGGCGTTCTTCACCGAACCTCTGCGCTGATCTGCGGCCCCTTCTGTTTTTCCTTTGCGCCTCACGCCGAGGCGCAAAGAACAGGCCGGAGGTTCACGGCCCAAAGAGATAGGAACCACGAATTTTATGAATCTCGACGAATAGCCGTTATTCGTGTGATTCGTGGTTTTCCCTGCCTCGGATTCCGTGAACGGCTACGAGATATCGTTGGATATCGGTAGTGGAGGGGCCTAAAATAGGTGGAGCGACTCTATTTTCCCAAGGCCCGAAACCCAAGCCCAAAACCACCAGCCCGCATGCCGCAGCCACTCGTACGCAACGCCGACCAGCCGCCGCTGGCGACGATCGCCCTCGTCGCGCTGGCGGCAATGATGGTCTACTGGGTTGTCGCCGGGGGGCCGGCGGGGCGAATGATTGAAATCGACCGGGCGGAGCCCCTCGACTATGAATTTCTAGTCGATGTCAACAGCGCGGCGTGGCCCGAATTGGCGGTACTTCCTGGCATCGGAGAGGTGCTGGCTCGGCGAGTCGTTGTAGCCCGTGAACGGCGAGGGGGATTTACCTCGGCGGAAGATCTGCTCGATGTCCGTGGAATCGGGCCACGGAAGCTCGCGAGGATTGGGCCCTATTTGTTGCCGCTGCCTGAGGATCGCTCGGTGGTGAGGGTTTCACCTCGGTTGGGGAAGTGAACACGGGCCCGCTGAATCTCCGGCCCGCTGAAGCGGGCCCGCCATGTTTATTCTGGGGGAGTGTACACGGGGGGTGTGCTTGCGATTCCTGTGCTGCCGGTGCGACCGACCAGCGCCTCGAATCGGGCAACGAGCGTCCAGAGAAGCAGGCCCCCCGCGATGGCGTAGCCGGCGGTGCCGAGGACGTAGTCGACGATCATCCAGGCTTCTCCGTCGTTAAAGTTTTCTTCCAGTACTATCAGACCAGGAATGATCTGCAAGAAGGGGATGCACGCGACCATCGCGATCTTCATGAAGTCATCCTCCCCTCCTCCAATCATGACGGGCACGCAGCAACAGAGCAGGTAGCCACCTCCAACAAAGAAGAGGGTCCCCATCGTCGCGCCGATTGCTTTAAGCGACGATTCGAACTTGAGCGAGTAACCAAGGCCGACTGCCGTGGCGAAGAGGCCCGTCGCGCCGATCGTCGCAAGGTGCATCGGGATGGCAATGATGTACTGCGGGCTGAGGGAGATCTGCAGGCACCAAACGATGGCGAGCGGGAGGAGCATCCAGCGAAAGGCGTAGAGATTGCCCAGCGCTTTCGCGCCGATGATCTCCGCCCCGGTAAGAGGGGTCGAGAGGAGCGAGAGCCAGCAGTCACGTTCTTTCTCGTAGGCGATCAACCCGGCGGCCCGGAGCCCCATCAAGAGGCCCCCCCCGACGCCTAGAAGGCAGGTGATCGGCAGGTTGGTTTGCAGGAATATCCGCCCGGGGGAACCCCACCAACTCGCATAGCCGCTCGATAAGGCCACGAGATAAGACCAAATCGATAACCCAATGGTCCCGATCAGGAGGATTGCCAAGGAAGCGTGGCCCAGGAATCCCAGCTTGGTGGCGGCGGCTCGGGCGAAGAGTTCTTTCCAGAGCATCGGATGCTCCCCGAGTGCGGGGCGGAATCGGGGTAACTGCCAGAAGCGGCGTTTCGTGATCGCGGTGCCAGGGCTGCTGATCGCACCGAGGTGGACTCGTCGCACCGCCGCGACCGCAATCCCTGCCAGCATGACGGTCAGTACCAAGTGAATCTGCACCATCTGCCAGATCACCGAGGCGTCGAGCCCAACGCCGAGCGCTCCGGAACCAGTGATCGCCGTTCCAAGGACGTAGAGCGGATTGATAGCGAGGCACGCGGCCATCACGGTTTGAATCGAAGTCGCCCACCAACTGGTGGAACCGCCCGTTGCCATCATGGGGGCGAAGAGCATGATCGGCAGCAAGAAGAGCATTCCGACCACCAGGTAAACCCGAATGATCGCGTCGCGCGCCCGGGCGGTCCAAACCGAGATGCACATGGCCCCCACGGTGAGGAGCGTTGCGGTACTTGCGAGGCCGGCGAAGTAAACGACCAGCAAGTTGCCAGGGATGCCCCCCATCAGACGGAAAATGGCGAGTACCGGCAGTGCGACGAGAATCAGCTTCCCGACCAAGAGGAGCTTGCCAAAGAGTTTCGAGAGGACGATTTCCGCGTTCGATAGATCGGTGGCGAAGAGGTATTCGATGGTCCGGCGTTCGCGTTCGGTGGCGATGGCACCGGCTGCGATCGCAGGCGTGACGACGAGGGTAGTGATGAGTGTCAACCAAGCGAAGGCCTGGAAAAACGCTCCCGCCATTTGAGCCGCCGCCTGAATCGAGAGCTGCCCTGCGGCGTTGTTCCAGCTAGAGGCTGATCCGTAAGAGGTCCAAAGGCAAAGCAGTAGCGCCGCCGCAAAGAGCACGCGCAGCACGAAATACCGCGTCCGCCTGGCGGTGGTCACCATTTCCGTCTGAAACACGGGCCCGAGCAACATGGGGGATAGTGTAGCAAGCGGGGCGGCGCTGATCAACGCAAAGGGATGCAGGCAACCCTGTTGGTGATCAGTCGTCCGTTGGCACCCGAATAGCCGACGAGCTACGTCTCGTCAGGAACGAGGCTCCGACGAGGCGTAGCTCGTCGGCTATTGGTGATCCAACTTTCCCCTACACTTCCGCACGGACGCGGAGTTGAGGTTTCTCCAGCACGACGGTCGTGTTGGCGTCGACGCTTTTGGTAATCCAAACGCTGGAGCCAATCACCGCATCGTGGCCCAGAACGGTCGCGCCGCCGAGAATCGTGGCGTTGGCATAAATCACCACGCGGTCTTCGAGCGTTGGGTGCCGCTTTTGCCCGCGAACGAGGTTTCCTTCGCCATCGGTTGGGAAGCTCAGCGCGCCAAGGGTCACGCCTTGGTAGATCTTCACATGCTCGCCAATCTCGCACGTCTCGCCAACCACCACGCCGGTGCCATGATCGATAAAGAAGTACTCGCCAATCGTCGCGCCAGGATGGATATCGATGCCGGTCCGGTTGTGGGCCCACTCGCTCATCATTCGTGGAATGAAAGGGATATCGAGTTGGTAGAGCAAGTGCGCAAGACGATAGATGGTGATCGCCTCGAGACCGGGATAGCAGAAGATCACCTCGTCGGTCGACTTGCAGGCAGGGTCGCCATCGAAGGCGGCCTGGACGTCGGTGGCGAGGGTCGATCGCAGTTCCGGAAGCCGATCGAGAAAGAGCATCGTCTTTGCCTGACCGAGCGCTTCGTAGTCTTCGTTTTCGGTGCAGTCGGTCGTGGCACCCGCTTCGTGCCGAAGCGCTCGACCAATCTGCTGGGTGAGCCGGTCGTGGAGCCGATCGACCAACTCGCCGACATAAAACTCGACGTTGCTTTCGTGGAGCCCTTCCCGTCGGCGATAGCCGGGGTAGAGAATCTCTTGAAGCTCTGCAAGCACTGCAATCACTTCGTCGTAGTTCGGCAGCGGGCAATGCCCCAAGTGATTGATGGTGCCGAGATCGTTGTAGGTCTGGACGAGCCGCTTGGTGATATCAGGCAGTTGGTCTTTGAGTCGAAAGTCGGTTGCCATGGTTTTGCGTGCCTCCCAGGGTGAGCAGCTTACCCGAGAAGAGGGCAAGGAATGCGGACGAAAGAAAAGTCGTGCGGCAGGGTCCGGCGTCTCGCCATCAGTGACAGAGAGAGGCCGGGCACGTACAGAGGCACCGCGCTGAAAGGGAGCCGGCTCGGAGGAATTGGTAAAGGTTGCCCATATCGCCCGCATTGTAGGGTGCCGAGGTTCGCAAGGCAAATCGCCCCTGAGAAAAGTCGGCAGACAGGCTACAGGGAGTTGAGGGATTTTCCCCCAGGGGGCCAGTCCGCTTCCCCCTCTAGCCGACGAGCTACGCCTCGTCGGCCGGGCACCTAACGCGATGGGCCGTCGGGATTCGTCGCCATCCGTCGCTCTTGGTCAATCGCAAGCCGGACGCTTTTCAAGCGGTTTAACCGCCGAAGATAAGCGGCCGTGCTGTCGAGCCATTCCGGTTCGGGGGGGGGGGTATAGATGAATTCGCTGGTATTGATCCTTTGATCGAATCGGACTTCGTAGAACTCGAGCCGAGCGAGTGGTTCATGGCTGAGTTGGTAGAGTGCGTCGCCCGACAAGGTAGGGTCGGCGAGCGGATCGGAGGCGGCGCGGTAGTCGATCAGATAGGGAAACAAGTCGTGTTGTCCGAGTAGCACGAGTACGTGATGCGGGACGCGGTTCGGCAGCGGGTGCTTTTCGAGGTGCGATTCGAGTCCTTTCCGAAGCGATTCGGCGTTGGGGCTCGCTTCTGCCGGACGGGAGAGGTCCGCTAGAATGCTGGCCAGGGCTTCTTGCCGCCAGCGACCGACCAAACCAATCACTTTTTGTTCTCCATAACGAAAGGGGCGCGGTGAGGCAAACTCGAAGTGCTCGGCCAGCGACTCCAGTAGCATAGGCAATCCACCGAAGCTCCCTCCTAACAAAGGGGAGAAAGGCGAGGAGCTGGCCTGCCCGGTCTGAAGAGATCCGGAATGGCTGGTGGCTCTCTTTGCTTGCCTCCGCAATTGCCAAAGGTCGACGCGGTCGATCTGCCGGCCACTCGCCAAGTGTCGATCGGTCCATAGGAACCGTCCATCGGAGATTTGTAGTAGCGTCGCGGCCAATCCGTTTCTTTGGCTTTGGAGTAGCCAACGAACGTGACGCATGGTCCCTCTCCCCTGCTGGCGGTAGGTGCCGACTCCGAAGAAAGGAAGGTCCCCGATTTGGGCCTGCTGGCGGACGCGGGCGGTGACGCTGCCTCGTTGCTCAAGGCGTGCGATGGCGAGGAGCAGTTGCCGGCTGCCCGTTGGATCGGCCACGATATTCGGTGCTCGTACGAGCGCTAGGTTGCCGATGGACGAAGCGGCCTTGGTGCCAGCGCGAGCACGCGCTCTTTGGAAGGCTGGCTCGCCGACGAGATAGGCTGCTGCGGCGCACCCGCATGCAAGCGTCGCCCATGTTAAAACGCGCAAGCTGTTCTTCATGTTCCGGTTTTACCGGTTTTGCCAAAGATTCGAGTTGCCATGCGCCGACCTTTAACTCCTATGGGGATGCCCTGCAGGCAAGCCGTGACGCAACGTCCGTCGCAGCCTGCTCGTGGGTCGTTCCAAACAGGTCGCGATTCTAGCCATGGGGCCGGAGCAGCGTCCACTGCATTTCACGCCAAGTGCTAGCAAGCGCCTGGGCGAAACTAGGTTGAGGGGGAAAACATGCGACTTACCAATTGCCTTACGAGCTTCGCGCTCCTGGCTGCACTCACGACCGTCGGTTGTACTGGCGCTAAGATGGCCCACAACTTGCCTCCCTCCTCACGACTCATGGAACCAGGGCCTGGGGTCGGCGGCCCCGGGCCAGGCGTGATTCCCGTGCCGGGACAAGGCCGAGTCAATCCCGGTATGGCAGGCATGGGGCCGATGCAAGCTGCCTACATGGGCGACGCCAGCTTCTACGACGACGGTGCGGGTGGTGGAGGTGCTGGAGGAGGCTACGGTGGCGGGTGCATGGTGGGCCCAGGCTGCATGCCGGGAGGTGGCATGAGAATGCCCCCCACCTCGCAGATCTCCTTTCTAGGCGAAGAGCCACTGCAAATCGGCTGGGATGTGAATGGCCAAGGTTCCTTCGACTCCAATCCACTCATGGTGCCTGGCAAGCAAGACTTCCCGCAAGGCGCGATCTATCGCCTACGGGTTTCCAGTCTGCCAGGCCGCGAGACGGTGTCGCTCTACCCAACACTGGAGGTGGCTCCTGTCACCCCACGAACCGACGCCTACCTGGCCCATGCACCGGTCCCTGTGCAATTCACGGAAGAAGATTTCGACCAAGTCCTGAGTGGCAACTTTGTTACCAAGGTTATTTATCTGCCCGACCCCGAGTTTACCGAAGTCGCGCTAGCTGGTGTCGAGACGCTCGTGAGTACCCGACTGGATCCGGGCGTCGATCCGATCGCCGAGGCCGACCGTCGCGGGTCGATCCTAGCCATTCTGCGGATGGGTAACAAAGACCTCAGTCGCCAGAGTGCCTACGGCCCGGGTGACGGCAACGTTATGCCGGCTCAATACGAAGAAGGTGGGCTAGGCCTGGTGCCGACGCCGACGATGGAGGGCTCCTATGCCGAGGGCCAGTACATGGGCTCCGACGACATGGGCCCAGAGGTTGGGTACGACCCTAGCTACATGAGCGGGGAGACAGTGGCAGGGAACTACTCTGGTGCGTCTTACGGCGGTGGAATGGCACCGGGTGGAATGGCCATGAGCATGCCGAGAGGGGCACCGACCGCCGGGTTCGCACCACGGGGCATGCCGCCTCACCGCGTTCCCAACATGGCACCGCAATGGGGCATGCCGATCACCGGTACTCCGATTGGTCTGCCTGGACCGCCACACATTCCGCTGGGAGTTCCTGCGGGGCTGCAGAAGCATTCCATGAGAAACCGAACTCGCGTTGTATTGCCTGGCCCGGTCAAGGATTTCAAGATCACGGTCAAGCAGCGTCCCGGCATGAACTACCCACGGCCCGTCAACCGAGTTCGCGTCAACGAGACCAACCGTGCTCCCTCACAGCTTAGGGGCGGCACCGTGGCACCACTCATCCCGTCGGCCATCAGCAAGTCGTTCGGTGCCCTCCGGGCCGCCGCGCACAACGCCGACTGCCGATGCGAGTACTGCCAGTAGGTCGGTCGTCTTGCCGGCTCACCCTACGCAACCATCGATTTGTAACGAACCTCTTTGAATTTCACGACGTACTATCAAGTGACGAATTTAACGACAACGGTCCGCCGCCTCAGACGCCTTACCTTCGGGTGGGCGATAGTCCAAGGCAGCATGTGTTTGGCGGCCCTCGTAGGCGTGCTGGCATCTTGCCCGGCCTCGGCACAGCAGCCGACCGGGCACCCCTTGCACGCGGGTGTCATGCCACCGGGAGCGATTGGAAGCCAACGACTCCTGAGAGGTGGACCGTTGTCGGGTTATACACAGCCGGCCGAAATCCGTGTGCCTGCGGGCGTACAGGTCGGCATGGCCATCGATGGGCAGTTTACCCAACCAACAACCGACAACCCCGTTGTCGGACTCTTGGTCGGGCCCGTCTATCGATTTCGAGTGACCAACCTCTTCGACCATGACGGAGTGGAAGTCTTTCCGACCGTCGAACTCATCGATCGGCTCTACCCACCGCCAGGCCATGCCTTGCGATTTCCGGTACCGATCGAACTCACCGCCGAAGACCTCGACCTGGCCGCTCGTGGCCTGTTCGTTACACGGGTGATCTACGTCGAAGACCCGAGCCAGGCGCTACCCGTTGGCGAAGTCGATGGCCAAATGTGGTTCGAAGCGGGCGAGGGCGAAGACCCGCTGGAAGTAGCCGACCGAGCGGGGCGGCCAATCGCCATCCTCCGATTGGGTAGCCGCGACCTGGGCGTCGCGCCCAACAACCCTCTACTCACTTACGGCTCGCCTCCGATTACCGAATATGGTCGTAATCCCAGTGCTGAGTAACTCAGTCCCGAATAACCCTGTCCCGAATAACCCTGCGCCGAGCAACACTGTGCCAAGTCCGCTACCCATCGCGACTCAACTAGCAGTGACCGTTTTTCCCAACTGGTTTCGGGGCATCGTGATCGCGTTGGCAACCATCGTGCTATGCGCTTGTCAGTCAATCTCGCCCATCGCCAAGCATCCTACTACTTCGGGTGCGACGGCTTCGGCCACTGCTGGTGCGACGAGCCGTGGCGCCCAACCACCTTTCGCCGTGCAGCAGGTACAGTACGCCTCGCAGAAGTGGGTCGACCAGGCCCCCACCCTGCCCTACCATGGCGACGTCTCTCCTTGCGGTTGCAACAGCTGCGCTACGGACGACTACAGCGAAGGTTCTTGCGGACCGTCGGGCCGCGCGGTCGTGGGGCCTTCCGACGAATACTTGTGCGACGGAGGTGACTTTGCATCGCCTGCCGGAGTGACAAAGGATTGGGAGATCAAAGGCCTCGAACAAGAAGACACCCTCTCGCACTACGACACCATCGATGGCCGAGTCGTTGTCCAACCGAGTAACCGCGTTTGCATCTACGCGCCGCGGTTCGGTGCGGTCCGGAGGGTCGAGAGCCTCACCGTCAACCATCATCGCGTCGGACCAGGCGGGATCATCGACAAGATGGCCCTCGCATCGGCCGGCAAATCGCTCAGCCCTACCACCTCGCTCCAACGCCACGCCCCGATCGCGAGTCTCGGCGACCAACCAGCCAGTCTCTTCCGTGCAAGGCTGCAAGCGGGCGGCGTCGAAGCTCGCTTGACGGCCATGGACCTGCAAACGTTTCTCGCGCCACAGCTCGACTTGCAAATCGTGAGAGTCGGAATCGCCGAAGGGGCCGAGAAGCCTCGACTCACCAAGGCAATCGTCGCCGCCTATTCCTGGGCATCCGACCTTTCTGCCCAAGTGACGATCGACGCGAAGCAAGCCCATCAACAATTGGGAGCCCTTCAGCCGGGCGAAACCTACGGCATCGACCAGCCCGATTCGCCTCGCATCCGACTCATCAAGCTCGCTTCGGCCGGCACCGCAAAACTGGGCGAAGAAATCGACTTTGTCCTCCGTTTTGACAACGTGGGCGACCAACCAATTGGCAACGTGACAATCGTCGATAATCTGGCGACCCGACTGGAATACGTTCCCGACTCGGCAAAGGCAAGCATCGACGCCGACTTCTCCTCCGATCCCAACGAAGGAGGCTCCCTCGTCCTGCGATGGGAAATCAAGGAGCCCCTTGCGCCGGGCGAAGGTGGCATCCTCCAGTTCAAGGTCAAGGTACGCTAGTCGTCTTGCCGAATGCATTCTGCTTGCCTTGTGTCGTGCTCGATCGGGCCGCCGAAGGGACGCTGGACGAATTCGTGTCGAACATTTCTCGGAGCCTTCGGTAGTTGTGGCCAGTGCTTTGACCATGTTGATTGGATGGGTTGCAAAGCACTAGTTTTGCCGAGGCATTTCGTGACAATAACGACATAAGGCGAAGCCCGATCTTTGAGAAAGTTCTTATTTTCTAGTCTTTCGGTCGGTTTCTTTTGGTGAGTTTTGGCACGCAATCGCGAACGTGCGTCGAGTGGACAAAAAGAGTCTAGAGTCCAGGGACTAGAGACAATGGCGGGGGGATTTGCTTTGGGTTGTCAAAGAACTTTTGCATCGAAGTGCGGTTTTGATTATTGCTGCGGTTTTGATTATTACAGAGGCGAGTGCAGAAAGCGAGCACTTTTTTTGGCCGGGTGCGCTGGAGGTTGCGGCATCGTTTACAGTCGATCGAGCGGACTCTGCACACCGCAAGCGCCTCGCTGCAAAACATGGGTATAGATCATTGTCGTTGAGACGTCTTTGTGGCCCAGTAATTCCTGCACGGTCCGGATGTCGCTGCCCGATTCTAACAGATGGGTTGCGAAAGAATGCCGCAGCGCATGGCTTGTCACACGCTTGGACAGCCTAGCATGAATGGCGGCGGATTTAATCGCATCGCCAAGGGAACTCTTGTGAAGGTGGTGTCGACCAGGCCGGCCAGTCCTTGGGCACCGCGACAATTTTTCGGAGGCAAAAACAAACTGCCAAGCCAAGGCTTGCGCGGCCTGAGGCGACTTACGCTCGAACGCATAAGGTAAATCGACACGAGCGACTCCACGTATCAAATCGTGCTTGTGCAATTCGGTTCGCCACGCGA
>QIKP01000004.1 GCA_003233055.1 Planctomycetaceae bacterium | reverse complement strand
GTAGCCAGATGGTTGCAAGCGATCGACAAGTCGTCGCGCGCGTCACCAGCCGCCATGACAACGCCATACGCGGCGGCAATACCAATGGCCGGCGCGCCGCGGACCGAGAGTTTTTTGATGGCCCACCAAACGTCGTCGACGGTACGGCAATCGAGATAAGCGGTCTTTGTCGGCAGGCGGGTTTGATCGAGCAGGCGGAGGTGGCCCGTTGCGTCGCCCATCCATTCGATAGTCCGTGTTGGCATCTTTGTAGCTCCACATGCTGGTGGGAAAAAGCGGGGAAGGAAAAGTCGCCACTCAAAAGCAACTCCCCGCGAACCGGGGAACTACCCGACTCCCGCGCCCAGTACCGTATCCAGGTGTTCTTTCAAAAACTCTTCCAGGTTGCCCCGGTGCAGGTCTTCAGGCGACTGGAAGTAGAGCCGCACGCGGTCGCGATCTTCGGGGTCGTTGTCGAGGGCTTGTTTCGCAGCCAGATCGGCGACTCGTCCGAGTTGGAAAGCCCCCTTGGGACCATTGAGAATGAGCTCGACATTCTCGGGTCTCTTGGTGATGACGGTGGCCCACGGGTCGCTCCCTCCGGCAACCATCAAATGAACCAGTACTTTGTTGTTCCACAAAAACTGCCCCTTGGGAGCCACGTCGTTGAGAATTTCCAGCAATTCCTCCAGCATTTCGGGCGGCCAGGCGACTTTTTTCCCCGGGGAAAAACCTTTTCGGGCGGTGTGCCACTTTTGGCCCAGAACCTTCCAAGGCATCAACTGCTCGGGATTTTTTTCGATGCGATCGGTAAACTGGCGGAATCCCTCGACGGCCCTTTCGACGAATCGCCAAAATTCGGGCGTGTCGATTTCGTGAAGCGAGTTGGCGGCGATTTGTACTTCCTGCCATGGCCCGGCCAAATTTTTGCACTTCACTCGTGGCCCCCGTCCGTACGCTTCGATGTCCTCCATGTCGTTCAGGGGAGGCAATGCGAGATCGGAGAGCAATTGATCGCGGTCAAAGGTTCGTTTGGCAGTCCGGAACTTCAGCGTCACGAGCCACTTGTCGCCGGTCAGGGCGTGAAAAAACCAACCATCTGACTTCGTCTCGCCCGTGATCTCGACCACCGAGCGGTGATTCCAGTTCGTCTCGGCAAATTCACCCACCTCGTGAATTCTCTGCTCCATTCGAGCGAGAATCTCGCCTTCCCAGTGACAGTCCCCCCCGTCACGAGCCACCCGATCGGTCAGGTGCCACCGCCGCCCGTCCGATTCCCAAGGCATCTTCGTATCGCGACCGACTTGCTCCAAATCAAGGTCGCCTTTCCGAACGGCATCCATGGCATTCGGATCATAAATCGCACGTTTCTTGTAGGGGCCCGCAGCAAGCACCGGCGCCAGTGCGATAGCCGTATGCGAGACGATCGGCTTCTTTCCTTTTCCTTTCACTAATTTTCCCTTTTCCTCGACCACGTCCTCCGGCGTCCCCGCCACGACCACGCTTCCGCCGTCGCGGCCTGCCTCGGGTCCGATGTCGATGATCCAATCGGCTGTCTTGATGACATCAAGATTGTGCTCGATCACCACCACGGAATTCCCCAAATCGACGAGCCGATGCAACACATGAAGCAGCTTGGCGAGGTCATCGAAGTGGAGGCCGGTCGTCGGTTCGTCGAGAAGGTAGAGGGTTTGCCCCGTGTCAGGCCGGGCGAGTTCGGCAGCCAGCTTGACGCGCTGCGCCTCGCCACCCGAGAGGGTCGGCGCACTTTGGCCTAGCGTGAGGTAGTCGAGCCCCACATCACAAAGTGTTTGAAGGGTTCGCCAGATTTTCGGAATGTTCTCAAACAAGCTAACCGCTTCCTGACAACTCATCGCCAGCACGTCGGCGATCGTCTTTCCTCGGTACTTGACCGCGAGCGTGTCGGGGTTGTATCGAGCTCCCTTGCAAACGTCGCAAGTGACCCACACGTCGGGTAAAAAGTGCATCTCGACACACAATTCACCCGCTCCCTCGCACGCATCGCACCTCCCTCCCGCGACGTTGAAGCTAAACTGCCGAGCCGTGTAGCCTCGCAATTTGGACGCCGGCAACTGCGCAAAGAGCTGCCGGATCAGGTCAAACATGCCGGTGTAGGTCGCGGGATTCGAAGTCGGGGTATTGCCGAGCGGGCGCTGGTCGACCCGAATCACTTTGTTGATCTTCTCGACACCTTCGATCGTATCGTGGGCTCCTGGTACCGTGCTCGCGCGGTGAAGTGATCGGGCGAGCGTCGCGTGGAGTACGTCCTCAATCAGCGAACTTTTCCCACTCCCCGAAACCCCTGTGACGGCCGTCAGCACTCCGAGCGGGATCGCTACCGTTAGCTCTTTGAGGTTGTTGTGGCGGGCACCGATAATTTTCAGGAAGGGGGAGGGGGGAAGGGGCGTTGGGGAAGAGGCTTTCGTCGTCCGGCTTCCCCCTTCGATACGTCGGTTGCTCGGAATCGGGATCGACTTTTTCCCACTCAGGTAGGGCCCTGTAACGCTCGCCCGTTTCTTGGCGACTTCTTGGGGTGTCCCTCGCGCGACGATTTGGCCCCCCAGTTTTCCCGCACCCGGACCAAAGTCCAGCAGCGCGTCCGCGCTTTCGACCACCTCACGATCATGCTCGACGACGAGGAGCGTATTGCCCAAATCGCGGAGCTTGTGGAGCGCCGCGATGAGCCGAGTATTGTCACGAGGATGAAGGCCAATGGTTGGCTCGTCGAGGACGTAGAGCACTCCCACCAGCCCGCTGCCAACTTGGCTTGCCAGTCGGATGCGCTGCGATTCGCCACCGGAGAGCGTCGGTGCGCTGCGGCCGAGCGTTAAATAATCGAGTCCGACGTCCACGAGGAAGGTCAGCCGGTTGTTGATCTCCTTGACCAGTTCTCCCGCCACCCTTTTTTCTCGTCCCGTCAGCTTCCACTTACGGAGGGTGGTGACCAGCTCGCCCAGGGGCGTGTGGGCAATTTGCTCGAGCGTTTGCCCGCGGTAGCGGACTGCCGAGGCGTCGTCCTTCAGTCGACTTCCGCCACACTCGCTACATTCGATCTCGTCGACCAAATGCTCGAGCGCTGCCCGAAGTCGCGTCGATAACCGGGAGGCTTCCTCCAGTGCGGGGTAGAGGCCTTTGAACTGAAAGCGGAGGGGCTGGGGGTTGGCGGCGGAAGACTTTTGGTTGCGAGATTTCTTGACACTTTTCCCCGTAAGCGGCTCCTTGGACTCCACATCAATCCACTCGTCACCCGTGCCGTACAGTACGACGCGGCGCTGCTTGGCGCTCAGTTTGTTGTACGGCACGTCGAGTGGGATGCGTGTGTGGTGGTGAAGGGCCTGGAGCATCGCTTGAGAAAGAGGCGATGCCAGATGAGGCCAAAGCAAAAGAACTCCCTCGGCGAGCGACATCCCTCCATCGCGGATCAATGCCGCAGGATTGGCACCGACCTGTGTCCCGAGCCCTTCACACGACGGACACCAGCCGAGCGAACTATTGAACGAAAAATTGTGGGGGGTGAGCCGAGTAAAACTCCGACCACATGACTCGCAGGCAAGGTGCTGGCTATGGGTCTTCGTCCGCCAGCGAGGCTCCGGGACCGAGTCGTCGACAAACGCGACGCCCGCTACCCCTTTGCCCACAGCCAGCGCGTTCTCCACGCTCTCCGCCAGTCGCCCCCGTCCCTGCGCCCGAACGGAGAGACGATCGATCACCACCGCCACTTCGTGCTTCTTTCGTCGCGTAAGTTGCGGCGGATCGTCGAGCGAGTAGGTCTGGCCATCGACTCGAACGCGCAGGTAGCCTTGGTCGCTCAGCTCGGACCACCGTTTTTCGTACTGTTCGCCAACTTCCACATCGATCGGTGCCAGGAGATAGAGCTTGGTTCCTTCCGGCTCCGAGAGAATTTTGTCGACGATGTCATCGACCGTTTGGGTGCCAATGAGCAATTCGCACTCGGGACAGTGGGGCTCACCCAGGCGCGCGAACAGGACTCGGAAGTAGTCATAAATTTCGGTGACGGTGCCGACCGTCGACCGGGGGGTGTGGCCGCCACTTCGCTGTTCGATGGCAATCGCGGGTGAGAGGCCTTCGATGTGATCGAGCGCCGGCTTTTGCATCTGGCCGACGAACTGCCTAGCGTAGGAACTCAGGCTCTCAACGTACCGCCGCTGCCCCTCGGCGTAGATCGTATCCATCGCGAGCGATGTTTTTCCCGATCCACTCGGCCCACAAAAGACGGTGAACTGCTCTCGCGGGATTTTGACATCGACACCTCGCAAATTATGCTGCGCCGCGCCACGAACTTCGATATGGGTCGTCTGGGGAACCGCTCGCTTTACTTTTCTGGGCTTCCCGTTGGCCACAGGGTCGCCCTGCAGAACGGGCAGCAGGGCTTCACCGGTGTAGGAGCGGAGCATCCCCGATTTCGAGCCCTGCTGATTTCGACTTTCCGCTTTCGGCTTTTGATTTCCCCCGTACGCGGCCACCACCTCGGGTGTTCCCGCCACGACCACTCGTCCCCCCTCGCATCCCCCCTCGGGGCCGACGTCAATGATCCAGTCGGCCGTCTTGATCACGTCGAGATTATGCTCGACCACGAGCACCGTATTGCCGGCATCGACGAAGTTGTGGAGTACTTGAAGGAGTAGCTCGATGTCGGCAAAGTGCAATCCGGTGGTCGGTTCGTCCAGGACGTAGAGTGTGCTGCCGGTCGACTTCTTGACGAGCTCTCGCGCGAGCTTGACACGCTGCGCCTCGCCACCGCTGAGCGTCGGTGAGGGTTGTCCCAGCTTGAGATAGTCGAGCCCCACCGCGTGCAACGTACCAAGCCGATGGTGAATGGGGGTGATCGCCTCGAAGTGGACTAGCGCCTGCTGGATGTCCATCTCCAGGACATCGGAAATGCTCTTCCCTTTGTACAAAACGCCGAGCGTCTCACGGTTGAATCGATGTCCCTCGCAAATCGGGCACGTTACCCAGATATCGGCCAGGAAGTCCATTTCGAGCTTGTTCGCGCCGTTGCCATCACAGGCCTCGCACCGCCCGCCCGCCACATTGAAACTAAACCGCCCCGGCTTGTAGCCACGCCGCTTCGACTCCGGAATTTGGGCGTAGAGCTTACGAATCTCGTCGAAGACCTTGATGTAGGTTGCTGGGTTGGAACGAGGTGTCCGTCCAATGGGGGACTGGTCGATCGAGATCACCTTGTCGAGATGCTCGATCCCTTCGATTCGATCGTGGGCACCAGGCTCCCCTTTGCCGTTCATCAAGTCACGGCGAAGGGCTTCCATTAAGATATCGCTCACTAGCGAACTTTTCCCCGAACCCGAAACGCCCGTAACGCATACAAACTTTCCGAGTGGAATCTCAAAATCGACGTTTTTGAGATTATTATGCCTTGCGCCAATCACTTTCAGGAATTTGGTGGCCGGATCTCGAAGGGCCGGATCGCCTTGACCAGGTTCGGTCCCTTTCGGCGTTTCGCATTCCACCATCCGCCTTCGCTGAGGTATTTCGATCTTCCGTTTCCCTGAGAGAAACGCTCCCGTCACACTCTTTTTTGATTTGGCAAGATCGGCCACGCTCCCTTTGGCAACGACGTAGCCCCCCTTCACGCCAGGCCCGGGGCCAAAATCAATCAAGTGGTCCGCCGCGCGCATCGTCTCTTCGTCATGCTCGACCACGACCACGGTATTTCCCATGTCGCGGAGCTGCTCCATCGTGGCGAGGAGCCGGTCGTTGTCCCGAGGATGCAACCCGATCGAAGGCTCGTCGAGAATGTACAAGACGCCAACGAGCCCGCAACCAATTTGCCCGGCGAGGCGAATTCGCTGCGATTCGCCCCCCGAGAGTGTCGGTGCGGTTCGCCCAAGGGAGAGGTACTCCAGCCCCACGTTGGTCAAGAACCCAAGCCGACCGCGAATTTCCTTGAGCACTTCGGTGGCGATCAAGGCATGCGGACCCTGAAGCGCCAGGTCGGCAAAAAATTCTGCGGCGTCGCTTACTGGCAAGTTACTCACTTCAGGCAACGACAAGCTGGGCCGACTCTTAAACTGCGGGGAAAGGGTCGTGAGTCGCACCGCGCGCGCTTGCGGGTTGAGCCGATGGCCGCCGCAATCGGTGCAGTGCATGACTCGCATGTAGCTTTCGAGTTTTTTAATCTGCGAGGCACTCTTGCTCGACCGATACTTGTCGAGCAGGTCAGGAATGATTCCCTCGAACTGCCCTCCATACTTTTGGCCCGATTGTCCGGCCCGCCAGGTGAAGGTGATATGCTCGTCGCCGGTACCCCAGAGCCACATCGCCTGCAACTCTTGGGAAAGTTCTTGCCAGGCCGTTTCGAGCAACGTCCCTTCTTCGAGCCCTTGCTTTCGTTCAATCGTTGCGGCGACCCCTTTGTAGATATGCCGTTTCCATCGGCCAAGGTCTTTCCATTTGCCAATGAGCGTGATGGCTCCTTGGCTAAAGGATCGGCTGAGATCCGGAATGAGTTGCTCGGGGTCGAAGCTGAAATACTCGCCGAGACCATCGCAGGTGAGGCACATCCCTTGCGGGCTGTTGAAGCTAAAAAGCTGCGGTGTCGGGGCCTCGAAGCTGAGGCGACAGTGGGTGCAAGCGAACTGGCTCGACAGCGCGATGTCGCCCGGCTGGAGGCTGACTCGCCGCCGCTTCGATGTCGTCTTTGCGGGAACTCCTGTCTCTTGCTTCGAGTCGCTTTCCGGCGCGACAATTACGTTGCCGTCCCCCAGCCGGAGCGCCGTGTCGACCGCCTCGCCAAGTCGCCCCCGAATGTTCGGCCCGAGGGTGAGTCGATCGATAACCACCTCAATGTTGTGCCGCATTTGCCTGTCCAGCGAGTGCTCCTGGGCAAGGGGCACGACCTGACCATCGACACGCGCTCGCACGTAGCCTTGCTTTTGCAAATCCTCGAACAGGTCGCGGTGCTCCCCCTTTTGCTGGCGAACAACCGGTGCGAGGAGGGCGAACTTCGTCTTCGGCGGGAGCGAGAGAATGTGTCCCAATATCTGTTCGCGAGTTTGGGCCGTGATCGGCCGGTCGCACGAAGGGCAATGCCCCTGGCCGACGCGAGCGTACAGCACCCGCAAAAAATCATAAATCTCGGTGATCGTCCCGACCGTCGAGCGAGGGTTGTTACCCGATGACTTTTGAGAGATCGAAATCGAAGGACTCAGCCCGCTCAGGTGGTCGACGTCGGGCTTCGGCATTTGGCCAAGGAATTGCCGGGCGAAGGTCGAGAGACTCTCGACGTACCGCCGCTGCCCCTCGGCGTAGAGCGTATCGAACGCCAGGGAGCTTTTTCCTGATCCAGAAACGCCGGTCAGGCAGATCAGTTTATTCCGAGGCAGCACGACATCGACGTCCCGCAGGTTGTGTTCGCGGGCACCTTTGATGACGATATCAGAAGCGGGCATGTCGGAAACATCCTTGTGGCGGGCATTCAATCAGGGCAGGCGCGAATCTCCCATTGTACGAAACTCCGAATCCGGCGGAAAGATCGCGATTTCTGCTTGCACGAATTAGTTCTGACTCCAGGAATCCACGCATGCCCCTGAATTGGCCCGACTACGAACTCCTTGATTTTGGCGAAGGCCGGAAATTGGAGCGATTTGGCACGCAAATCGCCGACCGCCCTGCCCCACAGGCCGAGGCGGCTCGTCCAGCAAACCCTCTCGCGTGGCGCCGCGCGACCGCTAAGTACACCGGCACCAAAGTCGGCACCGGCGAGTGGCGGTTTACCGCCAAGGGAGCGCCACCAAAACCAATTGCCATCGCGTGCCCCGTCACCGCAGACCGGACGTTTCAACTCTCGATCGCACCCTCCCCCACGGGCCAAGTCGGCCTCTTCCCCGAACAGTTCGCCAACTGGGAGTGGATTGCCGCACAGGTCGCAAAATCAAAGCAGCCGATGCACGTTCTGAACCTGTTTGGCTCGACCGGCGGGAGCACTCTGGCCGCCGCCGCAGCGGGTGCCCAGATCACCCATGTCGATGCCTCCAAGCCAGCCGTCGCCATGGCGCGTGCCAACGCAGAGCTGTCAGGCATGGGGGAGGCACCGATTCGATGGATCGTCGAAGATGTCCTCAAATACTGCCGCCGCGAAGTCAAGCGAGGGAGCCAGTATCACGGCATCGTCCTCGACCCGCCGACCTATGGGCACGGACCGGGCGGCGAAGAGTGGCGGCTCACGCGCGATCTGTTGCCACTCATCGAACTCTGCCGCGAGCTAACCTCCGCCGATCGGCACTTCGTTCTCGCCACTTGCCATACTCCGGGCGTCGGCCCGGCGGAACTCTCAGCCTACCTTTCCGAGGGCCTGTTCGGCAGTTGCGCCCAGCCCCCGAACAGCGGCCAGCTTTCGCTAGTCACTCGAAAAGGTCGGCGGCTGGAAAGCGGCGTTTTTGCGCGGTGGCCGAGGTAGAAGCCTTTTGCGTCTAATACGTGTCGCACAGGCGTGTTTCGCCAGCGAGTCTATGATCGCAGCGCCCAACCGAAGAGAAAGCGGAACATTCGAAGGTAGACGACCTCTACCCAAACAGTTCCTCCACGACCTCCCCTTCGTCGACGAGCCGAATCGGCCGACCGATGTGGCTCCTGTTTTCGTGGTCGGGGTCGATGCCGAGGGTGGTGTAGATACTGCGGAAGAGGTCCTTGACTTGCACTGGTCGGTCGGTGACTTGGGCGCCGCCGGCGTCGGTCTTGCCGATCACCTGCCCGCCCCGAACACCTCCGCCCGCTAGCGCCACGTTGAACGCCTTCGGGTAATGATCACGGCCACTCCGGGCGTTGATCGTTGGCGTGCGGCCAAACTCGCCCATCCAAATGACCAGCGTGTTGTCGAGCATCCCGCGCTGCCGCAGGTCGAGGAGGAGCTGCGCCATCGGTTGATCGATCGATCCGGTGAGCGTCTTCACCCGGCTAAAGTTATCGTTGTGCGTGTCCCAGCCGCCAAGATTCACTTCGACGAAGGTGACGCCCCGCTCGACGAGCCGCCGGGCCATCAGGCAACTCGAACCGAAGCTGGTCTGTCCGTAGGCGTCTCGCATTTTCACCGGCTCGCGGGCGATGTCGAACGCTTCCATCTTGGGGCTGAGGATCATCTGCGACGCATTATCGAGGAGCTTGCGATGGTCGGCAACCAGGTCAATCCCTTCCGCGGCAGCAAAGCTCGACTCGATGCCTTGCAAGAGCCTCAGCCGGCGGAGGTACCGATCTTCGCTCGTCGCCGGTTTCGTGTTGCTGGGAGGACGCGTGGCACTTTGCAAGACGAGCGGATCGTAGTCGACGCCCAGGAACCCCGCATTGCCCGAGCTTCGCCCTTTACCGATGCGCACGAAGCTCGGCAACTCACACGCGGCGTTGCCAATTTGGTGGACGACGTTCGCGCCGAGTGTTGGGAACTTCACCCCCCCCATCGGCAAGTAGCCATGGTGCATGTAAAAGCTTGCGCGGGGATGGCTCCCCTCTTTACTCGTCATCGAACGGATGAGAGCGATCTCATCCATCACCTGGGCCACCTTGGGCAGGTTCTCTGCGATATGAATCCCGGAAACGTTGGTCGCAATCGCTTTGGTCGCGCCGCCATTCTTGTGGTCTGGTTTGGGGCTAAAGGTCTCCATCTGGCTCGGCCCCCCCTCCATCCAGAGCAGGATGCAGGCTTTCTGCCGCTTTCGCAGGTCGTCTGCCGCGAGGCTCAAGGCGTCGGTCCAGCTCGTCGCCCCAACGGCCGCGCCCGCAATCCCCACCGCGCGGAGGAAATCACGCCGTGAGGTGATGCCATGCTGGTTGGCGGAGACGCGGATATGGTGTTGCAGTTGGTAGGTCATGGGAATTCTCCGTAGGGTGCATGCCCCGCTTCGGTTGGGTGCATGGCATGCAACTAGCCTTCGCTACTTTCGGTGGACGTATTCGGACGAGTTGATCAGCGTCCACAACAAGTCTTCGTAGACTTCAGCGCGATCATCGATGGACTTGGCATAGGCAGCGACATAGTTCCTCTCTTCTTCGGTTGGCTCGCGACACAACGCCCGCAGGTAAAGTTCACAGGTGAGCATGTCGTCGTCTTCAATCGTGTCGAGCAGTTGGCCGAGCGTCGTTGGCCTTCGTCGGCTTCCAGCGGAGATCGCCGCGTTTATCTGCGGAGTATTCATCATGGCGAGCGATTGGGGGATGGATCCGGTAATGGTTTCTCGCGGCACGGAAGGGTCGAATCCAAACGCAAGGTGGAAGACCATGCGAGGTGTGCCCCTCCCACGAAATTTGCCCTTTGGGACTCCCGATACCATCGACTGGATCTTGTTCTCTTCGAGTTCCAGCGTCGTGAGCAGCGAGCTAAAGAGTTGGTCGCCTCGCAGACGCTGCGCGATGTTGGCAGTAAAGGGCGTGGCGTCGGGCAAACGACGTGGTCGGCATTCGCGCTGGTACGCCTCGGTGAGGCAGATCACCCGGAAGAGCCATTTCGGGTCGAAACCAGAGCGAGCGAATTCTTTCGAGAGATACCCCACCACCTTAGGGGCCGAAGGAGTGCGGTCGGGCCCCATGTCGTCGACTGGCTCGTAAAACCCCTCACCGATGAGTTCTGCCCACATCCGATTCACGTAGGCGGTGGCAAACCATTCGCTCTCCGTAAACCAATGGGCAATCGTCCCCCGCCGCTCCGCATCGGGCGTTCCCCAAGGGAGCTGGGCGCTGGTGAGGAAAAATTGGGGCTGCATCCGAGTACCGCGCGCCGCGGGATTGTCGAGATCAGGCATGTAATGCTCGGCCTCGCCGCGACGATTCGCCTTGTTGCTCTTCTTGCCACGATCAGGACGATCGTTGGCAATCACCGCGAAGCTCCTTCGCATGACCGACTTCACGGGGCGCACGCCGATGCGAGGGAAGAAAGCAGCCAACTCGTGAAACTGCTCTCGCTTCCAGCGGTCGTACGGATGGTCGTGGCATTGGGCACACTGGATCTGGATACCGAGAAAAATCCGAGAAAACTCTGCGGTCGACTCCTCGGTTCGACCCTCCTGCGCCATCATGATGGCCGTGGCACCGTTTTCGCGCACGTCACCAAGGCTGGTGATGAATTTTTCGGCGACCAGGTCCCATGGTTTCCCGGAGTTGAAATCGTCCGTCAGCATCGTTACCAAGGCGTTGGAGACCAGCACCGCCCAGTCTTCTAGCTTGCGGGAGAGGATCACATCTCGCCAATAACGGGCCCAGTTCTGACCAAATTGGGGATGGGCGAGCAAGCGGCGGACGACGCGCTCGCGCTTGTCCGTCGCTGGGTCGAGCAAAAACGCCGTGGTATGTTCGGGCGAGGGAATATCGCCCACCAAGTCAAGCCAGACGCGGCGAAGGTAAGTCGCATCGTTGGTCTTCGGCGCAAGCTCGGTCGTGTCGTCAAAGAGTTCTTCGGCGAGAAGCTTGTCGATCTGCCTAGCAACCCGATCGACGTTCGGCTTGGCCGCCAACCGAGGCGTCGCCACCACGATGAGGAGCCCCGCCATTATCCACCCATACTGCCGCATCGTTCGTGCCCTCAAAAGAGGAAACCGAGAAGCTCCCGTACCCGTAGTATTCTACTAGAATCGAACCCCGGGTGGGTCGTCGAAGTTTCGAGAAATCTTGGCTGCTCCCACTTACGAGCCGCACACGCATGTTCCGGTCACGGCGCTGCTATTTCAGCGTCAAACGATTGCCTTAGCGGAACATCCGAGTGATCACTGCTCTAGTTGCTGACCCGCCTCACCGGCCCGGCAACGTATCCCGGGTTTCTGGCTAGCGCGTTTTGAGTTGCCTCTCGACTACTCCGCCCCATCGACGGGATCCAGAGTGGCGGGGCGTTGTTTCCGCGTGCGGGATAGAGGGTGACCTCCCACATCGATGTTACGCCCGCCTGGATTGCCTGCATCGAGAGCTGCATTTGGGCAATCTGCCGGCGATCTTGGCGATCCTGCTGGTATCGGGCAGCTGCGGTTTGCAGGACGAATGCCTGTTCCTGCTGCGCCCCCCCATCGTCGTTGCTTGCGAGCCAGTGATTCCAGCCCGGCTTGAGGATGGCTAGAGCGTCGTCAGAAAACATGAAAAAAGGGACCCCATACTCGTCGCCGTTTTCCAGTTCGAGCCTCACGCCATCGACCACGAAGGTTTGCGGTAGTCCTTTGCGACTGGCGAGCCAAGTAGTGAGCGTCTTTTCGTTCGTGACTTGATTGCCTGCCTGGGCTACGATTTTTGGCACCATGCGCTGATAGATTGGGGGAAGATTACCCAACACGCGACCGTTCACATAGACCTTGCCTCGGGTCCGCTTCAGGACAACCTCCTTCCGGCAAAAGTCGACCAATCGTCCGTTGACCTGCAGTCCCGACTGTAAGGTCCACTTCTGTACGGAGTCATCCAGATCGCTAGCCGTTTGGACCGCTTCCTTCGACTGCAAGTATTGGTGGTCCGTCTTGGAGAGTTTGTCGAGATCGACAACGCCTAGCTCCCCATCGCTGGCTCGTTCGATCACCACCTGATCCTTGTCAAAAGCGATCAAGGTCGCTTCGATCGTGTATCGGTCCGTCACGTCGGTCCAGGTACGGACCTCACCGGCGCGTGCCCTAGGTGCTGCCAAGAGGAGGGCAACCAAGAGGAGAGACTGGAGTTTCATCGGCGGGGGTCCTTTTCGAATGGGCGTGAGGAGGTTGGTTCAAGGTTCTGACTGCGAACGGTTACGTGACAAAGTACTAGCCAACGCTGTTTGGGTGATTTTGCTGAGCCTTTCACGAGGGTCCCCGACCAAGCTTGGTCGGGATGGGTGCCTTCCTCTGGCGTTATTCGTGTGATTCGTTCGATTCGTGGTTGCTATTTTCGGTCATGAACGACCGGTCCCTGTTTCTTCGCGCATTCTCGAGAACTAGGCTACGCCAGCGTTGGATGAACCAGCGTTGGATGAAAAAGCGTCCGGCTGGAAACCCAACCTACGGGCCGTGAACGGTTACTTTTCCTTTTTGCCCCTCCAGTTGGCTACGGCTTGGAGGGTAGCCACGCCTTCCGGGGTTCGAGCCCCATTATCGCGTCTCATCGGCCCCGGAACAAGCGGATCCTGCTCCGAAGGCTTACCACCGAGCAAGGAAACGCACAAAAAAACGGCCCGACCGAAGTCGGACCGTTTTGGTTGAATCGTTGCCAAGCCGCCAGCGAACTAGCACATGGAGAACTAGCGCTTGGAGAACTGTGTGCCACGTCGGGCACCATGGAGGCCTGGTTTCTTGCGTTCTTTCATTCGCGAGTCGCGAGTGAGGAACGCCTTTTCGCGGAGCTTCTCTTCCACGTCGCTGTCGTACTTCACCAGCGCTCGTCCGATGCCTTGCATGCAGGCACCCGCTTGGCCCGTGCTGCCACCGCCATGAACGCGGATGATCACGTCGACGCTGTCGCGAAGCTCGCAATGCTCCAGCGGCGCGACGACCGCATTGAGATCTTGCGGGATGGGGAAGTATTCCTCCAACTCTCGCTGGTTGATCGTAATCTTGCCACTGCCGGGACGAATGCGGACGCGAGCGACGGAGGTCTTGCGGCGACCAGTGCCGAGAGCATCTTTGACTTTTTCTGCGGTAGCCATGAATGGGAGACTGCGAAGGAGGGGCTGGGGACTGTGAATTTGCTAACGGGAGATCGGCTACTTCACGCCGAGGTCAACCGGCTCGGGGTTTTGCGCTTGGTGCGGATGCTCGGAGGTCATGTAGATTTTTAGCTTCGAGAGCATCTTCGTCGCGAGCTTGTTCTTGGGGAGCATCCGCCGAACGGCCTCCCGAAGGATCAGCTCGGGATGCTTCTCCAGCCGGTCACCAGCGGAAATCGACCGCTGCCGGGTGTAGCCCGTGTACCAAGTGTACCTCTTTTGCTCCCACTTCTTGCCGGTGAATTTCACTTTGTCGGCATTGAGCACAACGACAAAGTCGCCCGTGTCGACGTGGGGGGTGTAGGTAGGGCGGTGCTTGCCCATCAGACGGACAGCAATATCGCTTGCCAATCGGCCGACGATCTTGTCGGTGGCGTCGACGACGAGCCATTTATGCTCGACGTCCGCCAGCTTGACCATTGTGGTTTTCATGGATCACTCTCGTAGGATGTCTGTAGAGCTCTGCTCTCGTAGGATGGTAGAGCCCTGCTCTCAGTAAGATGCCAGAGCCCTGCTCTCGTAGGGTTCTTTGGAGCCCCGGAAGATACCACCCCGCTGCCTCAGGGACAAGGGGCCTGCCCGCCCTTCACGAACTCCCTCCAAGCCGGCGAGCGACACCTTGTCGGACAGCTACACCCAGCCAGAGCCCGACGAGGCGTAGCTCGCCGGCTGGTTGGGCAGTAGGATAGCAAAATCCTCGAATCTTCCTATTTCTGGACCTCCAGCCATGATCGTCGGTATCCCCAAAGAAGTGAAGTCCGACGAGTACCGCGTCGCCATGCTGCCGGTCGGCGTCGAGGAACTGACCCGCCACGGCCATCAGGTGGTCATGGAGAGGGGGGCGGGGCTTGGCTCGGGGCTGGCGGATCATGCCTACCTTGAGGCGGGAGCCCAGATGGTCTCGGGGCCCGACGACGTCTTCTCCCAGGCCGACATGATCGTCAAGGTCAAGGAGCCGCAGCCTGGCGAATGGGAGAAGATCCGCCCTGGGCAGGTCGTTTTCACCTACTTCCACTTTGCCGCTGACCGAACCCTGACCGAGGCGATGCTTGCGACCGGGGCGACCTCGGTCGCCTACGAAACGCTCGCCGAAGACAACGGCCAGTTGCCACTCCTGACCCCGATGAGCGAAGTGGCGGGGCGGATGAGCGTGCAGCAAGGGGCCAAGTACCTCGAACGACCGCAGATGGGTCGCGGGATTTTACTCGGTGGCGTGCCAGGCGTTGCACCAGCGAATATCACCATTCTTGGAGGTGGCGTCGTCGGGGCCAATGCGGCCCGCATCGCGGCCGGTTTCCAGGCGAACGTCGCGATCCTCGATATCAACCTCGACCGCCTGCGCTACCTCGACGACATCATGCCCGCGAATGTCGATTGCCTGTTCAGCGATCGCCACACGATCCGCGATTACCTCGAACGTGCCGACCTCGTCATTGGCGCGGTACTGATCCCTGGCGCAAAGGCTCCTATGCTGGTCAGCGAAGACGACCTCAAGACGATGCAACCAGGCAGTGTGATCATCGACGTGGCGATCGACCAAGGAGGCTGCTTCGAGTCGAGCCGGCCAACCTCGCACGCCGATCCGACCTACATCGTCAACGGAGTGCTGCACTACTGCGTGACGAACATGCCGGGAGCCGTCGGCCGGACCAGTACGTTTGCCCTTTGCAACGCGACCCTCCGCTGGGTACTAGAACTGGCCGATCGGGGAATCGAGCAAGCGGCGGCCGACATGCGGCCGGTCGCTCGGGCGATCAACCTACACGCCGGCGCGGTGACCAACCAGGCGGTGGCCGAGACGTTTGACTTGGACTACGACAACCGATTTGCACCCGGGTGAGCCAGCCACACACACAAACAAGCCAGCCGTTTTCTCACCGACCGAAACAGAAGCACGAAAAAAGCCATGGAAACCACGACCCAACTCAACACGCTCCTCGCCCCGAGGTTTTTGTTTCGATTTTCCCTGCCTGTGAAGCGGAAAACGCCCGTTTGGGGGAAGACCTCGCTCGGCGAGTCGTATCGCCTCACCGATTTGGCGGCGCTCGACGCAGGGACCGCCAACCAAGAACCGTCGTTCGCCGATGTGCGGATGGCCTGGGATACCGACGGGGTCGCCATCTCTTTGGCCGTCACGGGAAAGGGGCAGGCGCTCTGGTGCCGGGAGTCGCGTATTGAAGAGAGCGACGGGCTGGTCGTCTGGATCGACACCCGGGCGACGCACAACATTCACCGCGCGAGCAAGTTCTGCCACTCGTTCGCGTTCTTGCCAGCCGGGGGAGGGCGGAAGTCGGACGAACCGCTCGCCGACCAGCTCCTGATCAACCGCGCCAGAGAAAACGCCCGCCCGGTCCGCCCGCGCGAACTGCAAGTCACCAGCAAAATAAAGAAAACTGGCTACGAACTCTCGGCATTTATTCCCGCAGTGGCGCTTGGCGGTTACGACCCGGCCAACCACCGGTCGCTTGGGTTCACCTACGCGGTGTACGACCGCGAGCTGGGTCTCGCCACGTTCGCCACAGGGCCGACGTTCCCGTTTCAAGAAGACCCGAGTTGCTGGGCAACGCTCGAACTGGTCGACTAGCGGCAACCTTCCGAACGCATCGCTTCGTGCTAACCCCGACCAAGCTTGGGCCCAGGCTACGGGCAGGAGGCCTGACCTACTTTGTCCTGCCGGGAAGGTTCCTCGGTTGACAGAAGCGTCCGAGAATTGCTCGTTTGCTCGCTAAAAAATGGCCCTTTCGTGCCGATTTCTGTCCTGAATTCCTGGGGATCCCGGCCGGGGTGCCTAAAGTCGGGCTTGGATCGTCCTTGGGATTCGTTGCAACTTCTGTCTGCAACACAGTTTCCTCGAAGCGGTCTTCGGCGTCCCTCCTTCCCTTTTGTCCGCGGCGCGCAAGGTAAGCGTTCCGGGAAGTGACAAAAGTCACGCCGATCCCTTCGTGCCACCCGCACGGAAATCATTTCGATTGCCAAAGAGCTATCCGACTCCCGGGAGCATTGCAGGAGCGAACGAAATCATTAGAGCATCTACGCCGGCAACTTCCAGCACTATTCGTGAGCCAACGTGATCGCGCCTTGGCGTGAGACCATCGGCTGCCGGATTCCAACGCCCGGAGAAGAAGCCTCACGCAAAGGCGCGAAGGCGCAAAGAAACAGGGGCGAGCAGTAGGTTGGGTTCCAGCCTGACGTTTTTTTGTAACCGTCTACGAGTTGAAAGCAGCAACCACGAATTTTATGAATCGGACGAATCATCGCAAGCGATCAAGATTCGTTAGGATTCGTAAAATTCGTGGTTCTCTTTCTTTCGATTCGCGGGTGTGGGTGGTTGCGTATTTTCTTTAGGACTTTGCGCGGCTTCATGGCGTGCTGACGCTGACCTGCTCGCGCCACTCGCTCAGTTTTTGCATCGCTTCGAGCGGTGTCATCGAGTCGATATCGGTCTTTCGGAGTTCTTCGAGCAGCGGGTGCTCGGCCGTCTCGAACAAGGTGAGCTGCATTGCGACCCTCTTGGTCGCTCCGTCGAGGGGTTGGGAGTCGAGAGGTTGGGCACCAAGGGGTGGCGGGGGCGTCTCGGCGGGGGGGGTGTCGGCGCGGCGAGCTCCTTGTTCGAGGCTCGCGAGGATTTCTTCGGCACGGTCGCTCACCTGTTTCGGCACGCCGGCGAGTTGGGCGACGTGGATGCCGTAACTCCGGTCGGCCGACCCAGGGACGATCTGGTGGAGAAAAACGATCTTTCCAAAATGCTCGCGGACCATCACGTTGCGATTGGCGGCGTGGGGGAGCCGATCGGCCAACTCGGTCAGTTCGTGGTAGTGCGTGGCGAAGAGCGTCCGGCAGCCGATTTCGTTGTGTAGGTACTCGGTGATGCTCCAGGCGAGCGACAACCCGTCGTAGGTGCTGGTCCCTCGGCCAATTTCGTCGAGCACGACGAGGCTCCGCTCGGTGGCGGTATTGAGGATGCGGGCCGCCTCGGTCATCTCGACCATGAAGGTACTCTGCCCCCGCGAAAGCTCATCACTCGCCCCGACGCGGGCAAAGAGTCGGTCGGCCACACCAATGGTCGCCCGTCGCGCCGGCACAAAGCTGCCGATTTGGGCCATCAGAACCAGCAGCGCCGTCTGCCGAATGTAGGTACTCTTGCCCGCCATGTTGGGGCCGGTGAGGAGGAGGATGGAGGGGTCGGGGGGCGAGTCTTCCTTCTTTTCACCGGCGGCTGACGCCGACGGCTCGCCTGATTTTTGATGGCCGGCGCACTGACAATCGTTGGGCACGAACGTCCCGGCGGGCCCGGTTGCTTCAACGACCGGGTGGCGGCCTGCTTCGATGTCGAGGACCGGTTCTTCGGTGACAACTGGGCGGACGTAATCATGGGCCCATGCGACCTCGGCGAGGCTTGCCAACGCGTCGACTTCGGCCAAGGCTGCGGCGGTCGAGAGTAACTGGGCACTCGCCGCGGCGGTCGCGTTGCGGAGTTCGGCAAAGAGTTCTAGCTCCAAGGCCAGGACCCGTTCCTCCGCACTCAGCACTTTTTCTTCGTACTCTTTTAGCTCGGGCGTGATGTACCGCTCGGCTGCCTTGAGCGTCTGCTTGCGGATGTACTCGGCGGGGACTTTGTCACGGTGGGCGTGGGTCACTTCGAGGTAGTAGCCAAAGACTCGGTTGAAGCCGATCTTCATGCTGGGAATACCTGACCGTTTGACCTCGGCCGCCTGGTAGTCGGCCATCCACTTTTTGCCGCCCGACATGAGCGCACGAAACCCGTCCAGCTTTTCGTTTGCCCCGTCGCGGATGAAGCCGCCATCCCGCGTCGTGAGGGGGCAATCATCCTGGAGCATTTTTTCGAGCTGGCTTCGCAGTTCGGGGCAAAGCTCGATGCGCGACTCAATGTCGGTGAGCCGCTCGCTCGCCCGGCCGGTGAGCTTCGCCTTGACCGCGGGAAGTGCCGCGAGAGTGCGTGCGACGAAGCTCAAATCTCGCGGGCTGGCCCGGCCTGTGGTTACCCGGGCGATAAGCCGCTCGATGTCGTAGATCGCCCCGAGCATCTTGCGAATCGTGGCGGTGAGCGACGAATGCTCGACCAGCTCCGCAACCGCGTCAAGTCGCCCATGGATCGCGGCCACGTCGACGAGCGGATGGGCGAGCCAGTCGCCCAACTGCCTGGCCCCCATGCCGGTGGTCGTTCGGTCGAGCAGACCGAGCAGCGAGCCGTCCCGTCCGCCGTCGCGCAAGGTCTGCGTGATTTCGAGGCTCCTCCAACTTGCGGCGTCGATCTCTAGCGTTGCGCTCGAGCGGAGCGGCGTGAGGCGGGCGATGTGCGAGAGGTCGGTCTTTTGAGTTTCGGTAAGGTACTCGATCGTGGCAGCGGCGGCGGTGAGCGCGAGCCGATCGCCCGCGTCGTGCTCGGCATCGAACCCAAAGCCGGCGAGTGAGTGGGTACCGAAGTGGCGTGCAAGAAGCTCCCCCGCCTGCTGCGGCGCAAACGCCCAGGTAGGCCGAACGGCAACGGCCCGCCCTTCGGTCCAAGCGGCGGGGGCGTCGGGCGCGACCGATTCGCTTAGGAGCAGTTCGGTCGGGCGAATTCGTGCCAGTTGGTCGGCGATTTGGCCTTCGTCGAACGAGGCAGCCAAGAACCGACCGGTCGAAACATCGACCCACGCCAGCCCGGCACGCCCGTCCGCTTCGCCTATCGCTACTGCCGCCAGATAGTTGCTCGCGGCGGGGTCGAGCAGCGAGTCGTCGGTGAGTGTCCCCCGACTGACGACACGGGTGATCTCACGTCGGACTAGTTTTTTTCCCTCCGCCTTCGCCTGCTTCGGCCCGGTCTGTTCCGAATCGGCGATCTGGTCACAAATTGCGGCGCGGTGGCCGGCGGCGATGATCTTGGCAAGGTACTGGTCGAGCTGATGGTAAGGAAACCCGGCCATCGGGACTGGATTTTCCCCTTTGTCACGGCTGGTGAGGGAAATCCCCAGCACGCGGGCGGCAACTTTGGCATCGTCGTGGAACAGCTCGTAGAAGTCCCCCATCCGAAAGAGCAGCAGCGCGTCGCCCGCCGCCCGTTTGGCCCGGTCGTACTGCTGCATCATGGGGGACTTGGCCATCGGCGCATCGGCTCCGTAAGAGAATCGGGAACCACTATCGTAGCAGAGGAAATAGCCACTGGGGACGGGGCCACGTGAGCCGTGGCGTCCTCGCCCACGGAAGGCGTCCTCGCCCACGGAAAATGAAAACAAGGGACTCGCTTCTACTGCACCAGCTCTTCTTCTTCGCCGCTGGCGTTGATCTCGATTTCGCCGGCGTCTTCCAGGCCGCGAACGACATCGACGATCTTCTGCTGCTCTTGCTCCACGGCAGAGACTTTCACAGCCCCCATGAATTCCATCTCCTCGCGTAGCATGTCGGCAGCCCGCTGAGACATGTTGCCGAGGACCTTGTCCTTGAGTTCTTCACTGGCCCCTTTGAGCGCGAGCGCCCATTGCGAAGTTTCGATATGCTTGAGGACCGCCTGAACATCCTTCTCCGTGAACTTCGCGATGTCCTCGAAGACAAACATCAGCCGGCGGATCTCGTCGACGAGTTCGGCATCGTCTTCCGAAAGCTGCTCGAGGATGGTCCGTTCCGTCGATCGATCCGAAACATTGAGCATCGAGGCGACTGACTCGACACCGCCAGCGTTTTGGAAACTCTGGCTCATGACGCTCGACATTCGCTTTTCGAGTCCCTGTTCGACTTCGCGGATGATGTCCGGGTTGGTCTGCCCCATGGTCGCCATGCGCCGCACCACGGCCAACTGACGGTCGGCGGGCAAGCCGGCGAGTACCTCCGCCCCGAATCCGGAGGGAAGATGCGACATAATGAGGGCAATGGTTTGTGGATGTTCATCCGTGACGTAGGTCAGGACATTTTGGCTATCGACGTTTCGCAAAAAACGAAACGGCTGCGCCTCGATCGTCTGACGAATGTTGTCCAGGGCCTCCCCTGCCTCGGAGCCAAGCGCCTTTTTCACGAGACTTCTTGCAAAGTCGAGCCCCCCTCCGTCGGCACCCCCGATCGGATTCGACTCGGCAAACTCGCGGATGATGTGGTCCTGCTCGTCGGAAGTGACCCCTTTGGTCCGGGCGATTTCGATCGAGACTTGCTCTACCTGTTTCGGCTGAAGCTTGGCCAGAATGAGCGCTGCTTCGTCTTCGGGAAGTGTCATCAACAAGACGGCCGCGTTGTGGATATCAGACATGGGCAGAGGGGGGGGATCGCTGTGTCAGCTGGCCATTGCCGCACGAAAAAACTTCGTCGCGGTCCCTCGGTTCATCGACTCCCTCGGCAATGCAGCTTGAGGGGATTTAACGGTTACGCAAGGAATGCGGACGCTAGCAGCGTGGCATCGCAGATTCGCGAGAATCGCCTGGCCGCTAGACTTCCGTTTCGAATCCAACTTCGAGTTGCAGAGGGCCGAGGTCGGTTTCAAACGGGACGCAGACAGGGGACGATGACGACGGAAATCGGACTCGATGATTGTCCCCCGTTACGACGTTCGGTAGGCTTACCGAAAGCTCGTACTGCTCCAGCTCGGCCTTGGCCTGGCCGGCAATGACATTCGCCAGCTCGCCAACCGCGTCGAGAACGTCGTCGTTGATGACCCGGATGTCGTCCATCAGGAGCGCCGAAGCTGCCTTGAGGGCGACTTCTTCCGAAAGATTGATGACGACCGTCCCAACCGCCTTACCCGTCAGCCCGATCACGCCACTGATCGGGTAACTTTTTTTCGCGGGGTCTCTCAGCGACATGGGGCCCCGCCGGACTTCCGTTCCGAGCATGGTGTGAAACGTGCTCGCTACCGAACTCAAAAACGGGTTAATGTGTTCGGCCTTCATGCGGATATCTCGGCAAAAGCAAAGGGCAAAGGAACGGCCCTCGGTCCGCTCATCATGAGCGTTGGGCCTAAGCTGCGCGAAAGCGAAGCGGTTCCAGAAATCGTACGACGCCTTCGGCCTGCGGCAACCTGTAAATCAGGTCGGCATCGACTTGCGTGATAAACCGCATCCGCCAATCGCGGTTGGTCCGATGATAGGGCCTTTGCCGGTCAGGGAGTCCCCTTGAAGGAGGCGGGCCACCGGCAGATGCCTTGCTGCCCATCGCACTCGTCGATGGCGACTTCGAGCGAGGAGGGGACGAAGTTGGCTTTTTCGGCCAGCGCGGCAAGCAAGGCATCGCCAATGAACTGAGCCAGCATCTCCGCCGTGGTGTTGGCGACCGGCAACAGCACGCAATCGCTGGCGGGAAAGACCCACCGGCGGTCGCCAAATCGAGCCACCACCTCCCGCTCGTCCACGTCGACCTTGATTTGCGAATGGGAAGTCGGCAGCAACACCCGATGGTCCAGCTTGCCTGTGATCTCCGCCAGCAGGTCCCGGGCTGCGATGAAATCGACGACGTATTGGTTCTCGTCGGGGAGGCCCTCTATGTCGACCGAGACGCGATAGTTGTGGCCATGGAGAGGCTCGCACGTATCGCCATCCAAGGTGATAAAATGGGCAGCGCAGAACGTGAACTGGTCTTTGGCCAGGTGGACGCGATAGGTGGGAGAAAGCATGGCAGTTCTCTTCGGACTTCGGGTTTGGTTGTCTCTGGGCTCGGGGACGAGCCGGCTCGCTAGGCGCTGGGGGTGCTGTAGAAACGTACCGGCCAGCTTAGTCGATCTTCGGTGAGCAGCACAAATAGCGCCGCGGCAATCAAGTCGGCGGTAGTCCCCGGATTGCGACGGTGGCCGTCGGCGCGGAGGTAGAAATCGAAATCGGCGAGTCCCTGCTGATATTCCTCGCTACCCGGGACAGCGCGGATCACTTCGGCCGCGCGATCCGATAGCTCCCCCGAGGCCTCACGACCCAGTTTCCGTTCCACGAGGCTGTCCCCATGCTCGGCGATCAAGGTCACGTGCGTGAGGACGATGGCGTCGCTCAGGGAGCTCTCAAGGTTGGTCCGTTGTTCGATCAGGTTGGCCGCTTGATGGACCTCGGCAAAACCGTTGGTGTACTGCCGGGCGAGGAGGTCGCGATCCGCAGCCAGACGCATCGCTTCGAGCAAGGAATGCTGAGGTTCGTCGCCCACATCGCCGCTAGCGACTTGGCCCAGTCCTCCTGGGGATGCCAAGCGAATCGCTTCGTAGACATGCTTCGCATCCGCCTCTGGCGGGCCCACTTTATCTGGCGGGCCCGCTTCAGCGGGCCGGTGTCGGCCCGCGAAAACAGCCTGCGCCAGGGGTGCCAGCAGCAGGAGCACTCCTAGATTGGTATTCACGGCCACCACCTTCTGGGTTGCCTGAACCCCTTCGAGGACGGTTCGCCCCAACCCCCACTCGCCGCAGCGCTCGATCACCGGTCCGATCACGGCGGCGCTGGCGAGAAAGTCGGCGTAGGTCATGTCGTCGAAATCGGCGCCACGGTAGACATTCCCCGGCTTCGGAGCAGTCGCCTCCCAAACGCACGCCAGCGTCGCGCAGGTCCCCACCGAGATCGGCCTACTGTTTTCCATTTCCGATTTCCTGACGTTGGATGCTGGACCTTTGGATCCGCTGAATTCGCCACAGCCCTTACCGGCTCCGGTCGCCGGCTAGAAAGCTTTCGACGAGGGCCAGCGACTCCTCCGGCGCGTCTTCAACCACCCAGTGGCCAACGTCCCGCAAACGATGCACCTCTGCTTGCGGCCAAGCACGGGCGAATTTTTCTAAGCAGTCGGGGCGGAAACACCAATCGCGCATTCCCCAGACCAGAAGCGAAGGGAGGTCGGCCAGCGAAGGAAGGCCTGCTTCGATGCCCTCGAGCGTTTGCCAAGTTGGATGTTGGGGCGACCGAGGGATGTCGGCGACGAACTCGTAAATCTGCCGCCGATGGGCCCACGAGTCGGACGGCGCGAGGCAGCCCGCAACGACTGGCGGATCGAGCGAGGCCGTCTGGGCCAACGTCATCCGCATCGCTGCCCGGGCAAACAGATTGCCCCCCTGAACCGCAAGCCTTCCGACGACCGGCCAGCGGCACGCAGCGATTCGCCAAGGGATGTAACTCGGTGGAAACGCGCCTGTGTTGAACAGCACGATTCGCGACAGCCGGTCGCGCCGAGCGAGCATCGCCCCGAGACCAATCGCACCACCCCAGTCCTGCGCTACCAGCGTAATATCGCGAAGGTCGAGATGGTCGACGAGTGCAATCAAGTGATCCCGATGGTCCGCGAGCCGGAAGGATCGCTGCGGCTTGTCGCTCAGGCCACAACCGAGATGATCGACTGCAACGCATCGTCGGCTTGCACGGAAGTGCTTCACCATCCGGCGCCAATGAAACGACCAACTGGGGTTGCCATGGACGAACAAGAGGGGCCCAAGGCCCTTGTGGCTGCTGCTGTCAGGCCGCTCGTCCAGGTAGTGCATTCGCCCACCGGACGTGTCGAGCCAGTGCGACTCGAACGGGTAGAGAGGATGCCAGGGAGAGCGATCGGTCGACATCGGTTTCTCAGGGGGGAAGTAAGGGCAGGGACAACTCTGCTAAACTAACGGCAAGCGAAGAAACTGGCGAGCGGGGCCTGCTCACCAAATTTGTAGTGGGAAGTCAGGATTCGTAATGGGAAGTCAGGAAAAACAAGGAAAAAGGAACACTATCATGCCAAGCCTGACCGTCGAGAATTACCTCAAAGCGATCTACCAGCTCTCCGAGGGCGACGGGGCGGGTTGCGTGGCGACGGGGCAGATTGCCGACGTGCTGGACGTCTTGCCGGGGACCGTCACCAGCATGCTCAAAACGCTCGCCGAGGGACAACTTGCCAGCTACACACCTTACGAGGGAGCCGAACTGACCAACACGGGTCGAGCCCTTGCCTTGCGAGTGATCCGTCGCCACCGATTGATCGAACTCTTTCTGGTCCAGACTCTCGATCTTGCTTGGGACGAGGTCCACGACGAAGCGGAGCACATGGAACACGCGGTAAGCGATTGGTTGGTCGATCGCATGGAAAAACACCTGGGGCATCCGAAGTTCGACCCGCATGGCGACCCGATCCCCTCGGCAGATGGTTCGATCAGCCTGGCGAAAGCGATTCCACTGGCCGATTGCCTTGAGGGGCAGGATTTTCAAGTCGTGCGAGTGCTGGATCAATCGCCCGAGTTTCTTCGTGAGTTGAGCAAGGCGGGCATCTCGCTTGGCGTCGCTGGCGATGTGGCTCAGAGGCACGACGACGACGGAGGACGAACACTGAACCTCGGGACCACAAAGCGGCGGATCGACGCCCACATGGCGAAGAACCTGGGCGTCCACGCGACGGGCATGTAGCAGAGCAAACCCGAAGTGGTTTCCTCCGGATTCGACTCCAGAGGGAACCGCCCTGCAAGCAGAATCCCTGGCCCCCGTTCCGTCTCACACTCACAAACCTGTCTTGGCGAATCGGGCCCGTCAAAGCCACTGGCCCCTCAAAGCCAAAGGGCCACCCCTCTGCTCAGTTGAGCGAAGGATGGCCCTCGGCGTTTAACAAACTTCCGATCCATTGCGACGGAGTGGAGTCACTCGAAGATAGACGCAAGCCAGACAGCGCTGCGCGCTGCCATGAAATCGGCTCAGGCCAATCGATTTTTTAGGTCCTCCCGACGGAATATAAAACCGGAAAGTTTGATTCGCTAGTCGTCCAACCATTCTAGCCAACGCATGCTGGCTCATGGTGTCTCGCGTCCAACAGCTTATCGGCTACAGGCAAAAGGGAACTTCACCCCGTCGCCCTAAATCCCTCGCCGCGACGAATGCCGGGCCGGGTGCCGCGTTGGGGTGCGGAGAGCCTACCTAAGAATTCTACTTCGCGAAAGGAGAACCGCCACCCTTTTTCGTCACCAACTTCGGTGCAAAATCCATGCCGAAGGTGGCCCGTTAATCGTTCTTGCCCCGGACCGGGGAACTCGCTATACGACGACCGGTTCCATGGGGTGCCCCCCACGGGGCAGTCCCTTATTCCCCTCTTTTCTCTCTGCTTCTTGGCGGTTTCTCCCATGCAATCTCGGCGATCGATTCTCAAGAGATGCGGAATTTTTGTTGTCGCGATGGCCTGCCTGCCCTGGCTCTCCGCCCGCGACAGCCAGGCCACCGTACCAAGAGGTCCGCTCCTGGAGCGGCGGCTACTCACCGGACTGCGAGTCAAGCGAGCTAGCGATCGACAGTTCATCAGTCGGGTGGTCATGCTGGTGGGGCAGGGGATCCTGCCGGTTCGTCTCGTCGATTCGACCTTTTTCTGGGCCCGTGCTCGAGCCGCCCGTCACCGGACGCTCTCGAACAATCCGATGGTCTACTTTCGGCCAGCGCTCATCGCCCGTGCTAGGGCCCTGCGCATTTCGATCTAGCGGTCTCCTGGATGGATAATTCTGAGCCTTCCCACGTCGATTTCCACCTCGGGTCCCACCTCGGGCGGGCGGAGCCGGTTTCCAGCAGAGGCTGGGGCGGGTAAAATCGCTGATCCACGGCAGTGGCTTCCTTACCCTCTCTCTATCTATTTTTTGACCGAAAGCGCCGACCATGGCCCGCAAAACTGTCAGTATCAAAGCGAAACGCGAAGAAGCCGAAGCCGCAGAGAAATCGGAAGCTGCTGAGAAAAAGGTGGCGAAGAAAAAACCAGCCAAGCGAAAAAGCCGTGCCAAAGCGGCCAAAGAAATCCGTCTCAAGGCCTTCTGGGGAGTCTTCAACCAATCGCTTCGCCGGATCGCACTCTATGAATACAGCCAGAAAAAAGAGGCGGAGAAAAAGGCGAAAGATCTCAGCGCCTCGGGCAAGTCGCCCCACTTCGTCCAACCCGTCAAGGAAGCGATTGAAGAGGAATGCAGTGATCACTCGGATGTTCCGCTAAGGCAATCGTTGGACGCTGAAATAGCAGCGCCGCAACCGGAACATGCGTGTGCGGCTCGCACTAGCGTCCCAAGAGGAGCCACCGAAGGAGACCCGAGAAGGCGAGCGTGGCGAAGAAAAGGCCGTGCGCCCCTCTCGCTCAACCACCCACCAGCCCCAGAGGCTGCCGCAAGGCTCGGTGTCTGAGTTTCTTGGTGCCTGACGTTTCTTGGTGCCTGACTCGTCCTGCCGATCGGCAGAAGCCTCTCTAATTTCCGAGCCCTCATGTACGAGCCTGTCGCGAACCGTTACGAGGCGATGACCTACCATCGCTCAGGCCGAAGTGGACTTCGCCTGCCAGCCGTTTCTCTTGGGCTTTGGCACAACTTTGGCGGGGTCGACTCTTTCGAGAACGCCCAGAAAATCGTCCATCGGGCGTTCGACCGGGGCATCACGCATTTTGACTTGGCCAACAATTATGGCCCGCCACCCGGCTCGGCCGAGGAGAGTTTCGGCCAGATGCTGAGCCGGGACCTCGGCACCTATCGTGACGAACTGGTGATCTCGACGAAAGCGGGCTACCGAATGGGGCCCGGCCCCTACGGTGAAGGGGGCTCCCGAAAGTATTTGCTAGCAAGCCTCGACCAAAGCCTTCGTCGCATGGGGCTCGACTACGTCGACATTTTCTACTCCCACTGCCCCGACCCAGATACGCCGCTCGAAGAGACCATGGGAGCCCTTGCCACCGCCATCAGGCAGGGCAAAGCGATCTATGCGGGCCTCTCGAACTACTCACCAGAGCAAACCCGCAAGGCCTGCCGCATTCTCCGCGATCTCGGCTCCCCCTGCGTGATCCACCAGCCCAAGTATTCGATGTTTGAGCGGTCGATGGAATCGGAGCTTTTGGAAACCTTAAAAGAAGAGGGGCTCGGCTGCATCCCCTTCTCGCCGCTCGCCCAAGGGATGCTCACCGACCGATATTTGCAGGGGGTTCCCGAAGATAGCCGGGCGGCAAAGCCACACGGGTTTTTGCAGCGAGAGGCCCTCTCCGACCAGCGGTTGGCTCAAATCCGCCAGCTCGACGAGCTTGCCCGAAGCCGCGAGCAGTCCCTGGCTCAAATGGCCCTGGCGTGGGTGCTTCGTGACCAGCGAATCACCAGCCTGCTCGTTGGCGCTAGCAGTGTCGAGCAACTGGAGCAAAGCCTTGGCTGCCTGAAGGGCCGAGAGTTCACGGAGGGGGAACTGGCGGAGATTGATAAGGTCCTCGAAAACCCCCGCTAACAGCCTCCTTGAAAAATTCTCGGGGACGGAGGAAATCCCGCCCCAACGTGTTGCGGCAGGCCTGACGGATGCCGCGCTAGCTATCCGTTACGATTACCCTACCAGGTCGCTTTTTTGACGCCCTCCTAAGCCTCCGGCGGCCTGTTCTTCGCTGTTTGGTTGCGGCTGCGTCAAGGATTTTCCAAACCATCCGGCGAACCACCCTTGCGAATCAGAGTCTCCCCGCTATATTGATCGATCCGCACGAGTTCGCGATGAATCTCGCTAGCGTAGCTCAATTGGCAGAGCAGCGGTTTTGTAAACCGCAGGTTGTGGGTTCAAGTCCCTCCGCTAGCTCTGCTGCTGGGTGGGTAGCTCGTGCCTTCCGTACCATCGGTTGGTCGCGAAATGGAGAGCGGTTGGTCGCGGAGTGGAAGGTTTGAGACTGGATTTTCCTTGCCGCAGCGAAGATAACTGCGGCGATGCGAACTCACTGCGACGATGATGGCAAATAAGGCGAGACGATTTTCGCCGAATGCATTAGTGTGAGATGAAAGTACGCTGTTTTAGGTTGGAAGGGCTAGAGAACCAGCAGTCCCAAGCCGTGCGGTCGGTGCGAGTCCATCAAGCCGAAGATTTCGTTAAGGAGGCAGCTCCCTGGCGAAGTGCTCGGGGGGTTACCGAAGCGGTCAAACGGGTCAGACTGTAAATCTGATGGCTCAGGCCTTCGCAGGTTCGAATCCTGCACCCCCCACTAGATGAGACAAGATCGGAGTGACGACTGGAGGGAGAGGGTGGTGGAATTGGCGAGGCGTTCGTCATTTTTGCTTCGCGGGTGTAGCTCAATGGTAGAGCAATAGCCTTCCAAGCTGAAGACGAGGGTTCGATTCCCTTCACCCGCTCTTGAGAATGAGAAGAGAGGAGCTTTCAGTGACCCACTGTCAGCTTGCGAATGAACAAAAAGGCATAGGGCTGAAAGCTAACCGCTGGCGGCTGACAGCTTCGCCGCTGCTGTAGCTCAGTTGGTAGAGCACGTCCTTGGTAAGGACGAGGTCACGCGTTCGAGTCGCGTCAGCAGCCTTACATGCTTGTGGCATAACGATTACTGTTTACACTTTTAACTTTGTAGTTTTTCCAAGATTCTGACGTATAGGGAAAAAAATGGCCAAGGATACCTTTGAGCGCACCAAGCCACATGTCAATGTTGGCACCATCGGACACATTGACCACGGCAAGACAACCACCACCGGCGCCATCGTGGCGGTCCAGGCTGCGAAGGGCTTGGCTAAGTACAAGTCGTATGCCGACATCGCCAAGGGCGGTACCGTGCGTGACGAAACCAAGACCGTCACCATTGCTGCGGCACACGTCGAGTACGAGACCGAGAAGCGGCACTATGCTCACATCGACTGCCCGGGCCATGCCGACTTTATCAAGAACATGATTACCGGTGCCGCCCAGATGGATGGTGCCATCCTGGTTGTCTCCGCACCCGACGGGCCAATGCCGCAGACGCGGGAGCACATTTTGCTCGCTCGCCAGGTGGGCGTTCCGAAAATCGTCGTCTACCTCAATAAGTGCGACCTGGTCGACGACGAGGAGTTGCTGGAACTCGTCGAGATCGAAGTCCGTGAGCTTCTCGACAAGTACGACTTCCCGGGCGATGAGATCCCCGTGATTAAGGGCAACTCGAAGGCTGCTTACGAGAATCCTGAGGATCCTGAAGCACAGAAGTGCATCGCGGAGCTGCTCGACGCGATCGACACCTACATCCCCGAGCCAACACGGGAGATCGACAAGCCCTTCCTGATGGCCATCGAAGATGTCTTTTCGATCGAAGGTCGTGGCACCGTCGCAACCGGCCGTATTGAGCGTGGCATCGTGAAAGTGGGCGACGAGGTGGAAATCGTCGGCCTTTCCGAAACACCGACCAAGACCATTTGCACCGGCGTCGAAGCCTTCAACAAGACGATGGACGAAGGGCACGCGGGCGACAACGTCGGCTGCCTGCTACGCGGTGTGAAGCGGGAAGACATTCAGCGTGGCCAAGTCCTCAGCAAGCCAGGGGCGATTACACCCCACACGAAGTTCGAGGGCGAGGTTTACGTCCTTAGCAAAGAGGAGGGGGGGCGTCATACTCCTTTCTTCAGTGGCTACAGGCCGCAGTTTTACTTCCGCACGACGGACGTTACCGGTTCCGCCAATTTGGTGGGAGATGCCGAAATGTGCATGCCGGGCGACAACGCTCGTTTGAGCGTGGAGTTGTCGAAGCCAATCGCCCTGGATGATGGAGTTCGGTTTGCTATCCGCGAGGGTGGCAAGACGGTTGGTTCCGGTGTGGTATCGAAAATTATTGAATAAATGAAGTGGGAGGTCGGCAGCTAGAAGTCGGGGTGCTATGGTGCGTCCCCCTTCCAGCTTCGCACTTCCCTCTTCCAGTAGGGGCGTAGCTCAATTGGCAGAGCACCGGTCTCCAAAACCGGGGGTTGTGAGTTCGAGTCCCACCGCCCCTGCCATTACAAGGTGATCGCGTGCTTGGCTGACAGGCGGGCGCGCTCTTTTTGCAAATTGCGGAAAAGTAGGAGTCCTCGGTGGGAGCGTTCCTTAAGGAGCTATTCAAATTCGGCCTCTACAAGCGAACCCAAGGACGGGTCGTCCGACAGGTGACGTTTGCGGCATGCGCCATCATTGTGGCCATGGCCTGCTGGGCTTACAGCAGTGAGGTGTCGGACGCCAGCTCGCAGGCGGTCCGATATTTTTCGCCACTTGCCTTGCTTGCGGCCGGGTGCTGGGCCTGTTTTCGGCTCGTGCAATTTCCGGTATTTGCAGATTTCCTCATTTCGGTCGAAGCCGAGATGAAGAAAGTGGCTTGGCCCAAGCGGCGAGAGTTGATCAATGCCTCGATCGTCGTGATTTTAGTCATCTTCGTTATGGCCGGCCTGCTTTTCGGATTCGACCTGTTTCTGCAGTCGATCCCAAGGACAGTAACCTGGATTTACGCAAAATTTGCTGGTGCCGAATAAAGCATTTGGCACTCCTATCTCTGGCCTTGTGCCGACAAAAAAGAGGAATCGACGGTGACCGACGACGCCGACAACTTGGCCCCCTCCGCTTCCGTTACTCCGGTAGCCGAGGCAAGTGAAACTTCGCGCCCCGAATCCGAAGGCTCCCCCGACGTAGAATCGGCCGCCACGGCAGACCCTCCGGAGGCCCCGCCGGCCAGCGACCTGCATTCTAGCGAGGCCTCCTCCAGCGAAGACCAGGTGGAGGCACCCGCTTCGGACGATACCGTGACCGACGAGGCCGGGGGGACCGACGAGGCTGGAGGCGACGACAACTTGGGCGATGGCGAAGAAGGCGACGAGCCGAGCGAGAGTAAAAAGCCCGCCGCCGTGTCGTCACCCACTGGCCCAATCGAAATCGATGAGCCAGACGAGGAAGTCATTACGCTCAACTGGTACATTCTCAAAGTCCAGAGCAACCGCGAGCGATCCATCTCCGATGCCCTCCGGCGGAAAATTGCCATCGAGGGGCTAGAGGACTACTTTGGCGAAGTTCTCGTGCCGACCGAAAAAGTCACCGAGTTCAAAGGGGGCAAAAAGAAGGTCGTCCAGAGGAAGCTTTGGCCTGGCTACATCGCGGTCCAAATGCACGTGAACGACGATACGTGGTTTGCAATCCGCGAAACTTCGGGGATTGGCGATTTCACGGGCTCTGCAGGGGTGCCGACGCCGATGGAGCCAGCCGAAGTAGCCATGATCTTGCACCAGGAGGAAGAGGAGGCCGACGAGGCCCCGAAGCTCGACATCAAGTTTACTTCTGGCGACAAGGTGAAAGTAACCGATGGCAACTTCGAAAACTTCGAAGGCGAGGTAAGCGAGATCGACGAAACGCATGGCCGAGTGACGGTCATGTTGAGCATTTTCGGACGCCCGACACCGGTGGAGCTGGAATACTGGCAAATCGAAGGCGTCTAGGAGCCCTGGGAGAAATCCACTACGGGGCCGGCCATCCTGGAGTTGGGCCGACGTTTTATCGAACTGGTTATCGAGCTGGCTGATTATTGAACTGGCTGACGGTCGCAATCCTGGTGCCGCCTGCGGAGAAGGTTTCTCCAAAAACCGGGCTACCCCTCCTATCGCCTATGGCAGAAAGCGGGTAGAAAACAGGGCTCGGAAGTAATCGAGACATTTCCATCCTCTTAGCCCCTTCGACGGTTATGGCGAAACAACTTGTTGGCAAAGCGGCGTTTCAGATTCCTGGTGGACAGGCAACCCCTGCTCCGCCGGTTGGTACGGCGCTCGGTAAATTTGGCATCAACTTGGGCCAGTTCGTTCAGGCGTTTAATGAGTCGACGAAAGAGGCGGGGGGGATGATGATCCCCGTCGTTGTGAGCGTTTACAGCGACCGCTCTTTCGACTTTATTACGAAAAGCCCACCAGCCGCCGTGCTGTTAAAAAAGGTGGCCGGAATCGCGAAAGGTTCCGGAGTACCGAACAAGACGAAGGTGGGCTCGGTGACGAATGCACAACTTGAAGAAATCGCAACCCTCAAAATGGCTGACCTCAACGCCCGTGATATGGAGCATGCGACTCGGATGATCGCCGGCACCGCCCGGAGCATGGGGCTGCTCGTAGAAGGCTGAGGACTGTTCGTAGAGGGCTGAGGGCTCCGGTTGTAAAAGGCTGAGGGCTCTGGTTGTACAAAGCTGAGGGCTCTGGTTGTAGAAAACAGAAGGCTCCGGAGTGGGCAGCCTGCCCGCAGCGGATAACGGATAACTGACAAAAACGTGGGACGGCAGACCTCCAGGGACGCCGGTTTGAACCACACTTCTTCCAGAAAGGGGGGAGCACGATGGCTAAGGTTTCTAAACGGCTCAAGGCGGCTATTAAGCAACAGCCTGCAACTGCGCTACCACTTGCCGAGGCGGTCGAATCCCTCAAGGGATTTGGTGCCACGAAATTCGACCAGTCGGTCGAAATCGCCATTCGGCTCGGTGTCGATCATACTCAGGCAGACCAGATTGTCCGTGGGTCGATTGTTCTGCCGAACGGCATTGGCAAAGAGCAACGGGTCGTGGTATTCGCCAAAGGGCCCGCCGCCGACTCCGCCAAAGAGGCGGGTGCCGACGAGGTAGGCGAAGACGAGCTGGCGAAGAAGATACTGGGAGGCTGGACCGACTTCGATGTCTGCATTGCCGCCCCTGACATGATGCGAATCGTCGGCCCGCTTGGCCGCGTTCTCGGCCCTCGCGGGCTCATGCCCTCCCCTCGCGCCGGAACCGTGACACCCGAAATCGGGAAGACGGTCGCCGAATACAAAGCGGGTAAAGTGGAGTTTCGCAACGACAAAGGGGGCAATGTCCAGGCGATCGTTGGCAAGCTCAGCTTTGACTCTCCCCTGCTGGTTGAAAACATCCAGGCCTTCATCGAGCGAATCCTCAGCATGAAGCCCGCCACGGTGAAGGGTGTTTATGTCAAGGCGGTTCACCTGAGTGGGGCCATGAGCCCGAGTGTTCGAGTCGCGATTTGAATTTGGATTGTTCCTCCGCGATGGAGCCCCTGGGGGGTAGCCCTCCAGAGGTTCACGCCGTTTTAACCTTAATACCTGAATCCCACTGTCATGAGCAAGCTTGTTAAAAACATGATCACCGACGACCTCAAGGGCCGTTGGGAAGGTGTCAGTGAAATTTTGTTGGTGGACATTGCCGGGCTCGAAGCGAACGAAAATGTCGCCATGCGAAAGCAGTTTCGGGAAAACGGCATTCAGCTGCTTTTGGTTAAAAACAGCCTGGCCCGACGTGCGACGGAAGGGACCGTGCTCGGCACCGCCTTCGAAGGAGCCGCCGGATCGATCGCCGTTGCATGGGGGGGCGAAGATATCGTCTCTCTTGCGAAGGAGGTCGCCAAAATCATTAATAGCGACGACTTCGAACAGGTGGCCGCCAAGGGTGGCGTGATGGACGGAGAGACGCTCTCGCCGGAAGAAGTCCAAGCCATCAGTAAGTGGCCGACTCGAACCGAACAGCTCAGTATCTTGATGGGTCAAGCGTTGTCGCCAGCGGCAACGCTCTCCGGCCAACTGATTGCCGGCGGTGCCAATTTGGCGAGCCAGATCAAGCAGAAGTCAGAAGGTGAAGAAGAGTAACGCATGCAATACTTTCGTCGTGGTTGAGGCGCAGCCTTAGTAGCGTTTGCCCGACCTGGCGACTCCATACCCCGTGCATTGTTGCACTATATTAGACGGGCCTTCCCAGGCCAGTTCCGTTTGAAAGGGAAGAATTACGATGAGCGATGCAGCCGTAGCCGAATACTCCACGTCCACTAAGGACCTGGGTGAAAAAATTGTCGGTCTCACCTTGAAAGAGGCCAAAGAATTGAGCGACTACCTCAAAGACGAGCATGGCATCGAACCTGCTTCGGGTGGCGGAGCCATGATGATGGCCCCAGGTGCCGGCGATGGCGGTGCCGCTGCAGAGGAGCAGACCGAATTCGATGTGGTCCTCGAAAGCTTCGGCGAGAAGAAGATCGGTGTGATCAAGGTCGTCCGTGCCGCGACAGGCCTGGGCCTTAAGGAAGCCAAGGAAGCCGTTGAAGGGGCTCCTGGCAAGATTAAGGAAGGCCTCTCGAAAGACGATGCCGAGAAGCTCAAGACGGAGTTGGAAGGCGTAGGCGCAACAGTCTCGATCAAGTAGTTTTGCCCCCATTTTGGAGCAAACTGCCTCAGGAGAATCTGTTCGTATGGCGCAAGAGCCCCTCAGGACACCACCCTTCCGGGGGGTGTTTCGAGGGTTGGTGGGTGTGGCCTTTTGGTGCTTTCCCCCTTTGTTGCGCGATTCGAGTGCCCTAAGTGGCCACCATTTGTTACAACTGCATAGGTGTTGCAACGAAAAAAAGGTGGTTCGCGTTTGCTTGCCCTCCCTCCCGGCTGATTGCATGAGCTTCCCGACCCTGTCTTCCCCTCTCATCGCTCAAGCGTTGAAGTTACCCAGAGTCTGCTGCGCGCTTCAAGCGGCCTCGGCTTGGTCCGCATTGCGCTCTTCCGCTCCTTCAGCGCACGCTTCGGTAATTTCCCTCGCCACTGCGGTATCTTCCGCCCTAAGTACGGAGTAGCCCACCATGGCCGTGACCTCTCAACGTCGTCTCAATACGCCCGAAATTCGCCGCTTTGGTGGTGGACGCGAACCGCTGGAACTTCCTGATCTAACGGCTATTCAGACCGATAGCTATGCCAAGTTTCTGCAATACAACGGGAGTGGTATCCCCACACAGAAGCGGAAAGACGAGGGCCTTGAGTCGGTTCTTCAAGAAATTTTCCCTATCGAGAGTTACGACAAGTCGATCAACCTCGAATACCTGTACTACGAATTGGGAAAACCTCGATACGATTCCGACGAGTGCCGGCAGTTGCGTCTGACTTACGGACGGCCCCTCCGTGTCTGGATGCGGCTCAACAAAGGGGACGAGCCGGTCGAGGAAGAGGTCTACCTCGGTGACCTGCCGGTGATGATGGGCGGCGGCGAGTTCATCATTAACGGCGCTGAACGCGTCGTCGTCAGCCAGCTTCATCGGAGTCCCGGTATCGACTTTGTGAGCGACATCGAGACGGGTGGGCGCAAGGTCTTTAGCTGCCGCGTGATCCCCGAACGGGGTAGCTGGATCGAGATCAATACCACCAAGAAAGACAGCATTACGGTTCGCATTGATCAGAGCGGTAAGTTTTCCGTGACGACGTTGCTCCGAGCGATGGACCCCAAGTTTTCGCACGATTCAGCGATTCTCAAGGCGTTTTCCGACACGAAGAAGCAGAAGATCGTCGACGGGCGTAGCGTGACGAAGATCGAGGGCAAGATCGCCGTGGAGGATATCGTCTACCCCGTCGGCAGTGATCGTGCCGGTGAGATCATTGTGGAGTGTGGTCACAAAATCACCAAGAACACGGCGGAAATGATCTGCACCTCGGACGTCAGTAGCGTCCAGGTGATGGAGGCTCCCGCGACAGCCCATTTGCTTAACGCACTGGCGGACGATGTCACCTCCAGCCACGAGGAGGCGCTCCTTCGCATCTACCAGCGGCTACGCCCGGGCAATCCACCGCAACTTGAAAAGGCTCGCACGTTATTTAAAGAAAAGTTCTTTGACACCAACCGATACCGCCTTGGCCACGTGGGGCGATTCCGCATCAATCGCAAGCTGGACCTCAATGTTCCTGAAAGCGAGATGATTCTCCGGCCCGAGGATTTGATCAACTCGGTTGCCTACATCCTTGGCCTCTCGGCATCGGACTCTGACTTCCAGATCGACGACATCGATCATCTTGGGAATCGTCGACTTCGGACGATCGATGAGCTCGCTGCGGACGAATTGCGTAAGGGTTTCCTCAAGCTTCGTCGTACCGTACAGGAACGAATGAGCCTCAAAGATCAGGAGGACATGACTCCCCGGAGCTTAATCAACCCGAAGAGTATCTCCGCAGCCATCGAATACTTTTTCGGTCGTGGCGAGTTGTCCCAGGTGGTCGACCAGACCAATCCGCTTTCCATGCTGACGCACGAGCGGCGTCTCTCAGCCCTGGGCCCGGGCGGTTTGAATCGCAAACGGGCCGGGTTTGAGGTCCGCGATGTTCATATTTCCCATTACGGGCGAATCTGTCCGATTGAAACGCCGGAAGGAACGAACATTGGGTTGATTTCGAGCTTGGCGATGTACGCAACGGTCGATAACTACGGGTTCTTGATCACTCCTTACCGTGTGGTCAAGAACACGAAGCTAACGGACGAAGTTGTTTGGATGCGAGCTGACGAAGAAGCTCAAGCCTACGTGGCGTCGGCCGACTCGGCAGTCAAGAATGACAAGCTCGAGGGCAAGACGATCGTCGCGCGGTACAAGGCGGACTTCGTGCTGATCTCCACGGATCAAGTCGAGTACATCGACGTGGCCCCCAGCCAGATGATTGGCGTCTCTGCGGGGCTGATTCCTTTCTTGGAGCATGACGATGCCAACCGTGCGTTGATGGGCTCGAACATGCAGCGGCAAGCCGTGCCGCTATTGCTGGCGGAGCCCCCCATCGTCGGGACCGGGCTGGAACGCGATGTGGCCCGCCATAGTGGCATGTTGGTTCGTGCCGGACATCGCGGGACGGTGACCTACGTCGATTCCGAACGGATCGAGATTGGCCCCGAGGTGCATCACCTGCGTAAGTTTGTCGGGCTGAACGAGCGAACTTGTCAGAACCAAAAACCGATCGTGAAACCTGGCGACAAAGTGGAGAAGGGAGATGTGGTGGCCGACGGAGCCGCCACGTTCCAGGGCGATCTCGCACTGGGGCGAAACATTCTCGTGGCATTCATGTCGTTCGAGGGCTACAACTTCGAGGATGCCATCATCATCAGCGAAGAACTGGTGCAACGCGATGTCTATACTTCGATTCATATCGAGGAATTTGATGTGGAGATTCGCGAGACCAAGCTAGGTCGCGAAGAATTCACTCGGGATATTCCCAATGTGAGCGAGAAGATGCTGCGAAATCTCGACGAAGGAGGCGTCGTTCAGATCGGCACTTACGTCGAACCGGGCGACATCTTGGTCGGCAAGGTTTCTCCCAAGAGCAAGACCGAGCTGACTCCGGAAGAAAAATTGCTGCATGCCATCTTTGGCCGAGCCGGTGAGGACGTGAAAAACGATTCGCTCGAAGCCCCTTCGGGTGTCGAAGGAATCGTCATCGATACACAAAAGTTCTCCCGCCGGATGAGCCTGACCGAAGACGAACGAAAGGAATTCGAGGCCTCCCTGAAAGTCGCCGAGAAGGAAGGCAACGAAGCGATCGCTGTGGTTTTTGGCGCGATGGTCGAAGAGATCGAAGCCATTTTGGGCCGCAAGCTGGTTGACGACGATGGAAACTCGCTGGTCCATGGCCAAGACCCCGCCTTCGTCGCTGAAAAGGCACAGACTTTTATGGTCGATTCGATCGACATCCGAAGTCCCGAGAAAAAGAAAAACGTCGAACGAATCGTCAAGCAACATGCCGTCGCCGTGGAGGAAGTGATCGATTCCCGCGATCGCAAACTCAACAGCATGAAACGGGGCGATGAGCTTCGTAGTGGCGTGCTGCAAATGGTAAAAATTTACATTGCCACGAAGCGAGTGATCTCGGTTGGTGACAAAATGGCAGGCCGACACGGAAATAAAGGGGTGATCTCCAAGGTCATGCCGGTCGAAGACATGCCCTTCCTGGAAGATGGCACGCCAGTCCAGATCATGCTCAATCCGCTCGGTGTTCCGAGCCGCATGAACGTCGGTCAAATCCTTGAAACGCACCTCGGATGGGCTGGCGCAAAACTGGGCTTCCGCTCGATCACGCCAGTTTTCAATGGCGCGGTAGAAGCCGAGATCAACGACTGCCTCGAAGAGGCGGGCCTCCCTCGCAGTGGCAAAACTCGGCTCCTGGATGGGCGGACAGGCGAGTCGTTCGAGCAGCCAACGACTGTCGGCTACATGTACATGCTCAAGCTTCATCACTTGGTCGACGACAAAGTCCATGCCCGAAGTACCGGCCCCTACTCACTCATCACGCAGCAGCCGCTCGGTGGCAAAGCGAGATTCGGTGGGCAGCGGTTTGGCGAAATGGAAGTTTGGGCGCTAGAAGCGTATGGAGCGGCCTACATCTTGCAAGAGCTACTTACGGTGAAGTCCGATGACGTCGAAGGCCGGACGAAGATTTACGAGTCGATGGTCAAAGGCGAAAATACCCTCGAAGCGGGCACCCCTGCCAGCTTCGACGTGCTCACCAACGAAATCCGCGGATTGGGACTGAACATGCAGCTCGAAAAGCGACAACCCTAGGGTCGTCGTGTTAGCCAACCGGAATTCATGAAATGCCCGTCCGTCTATAAGACAATCATTGCTTGCGAAACTCGCGTCTGGTGGTGCGATTCGCTCGCCGTTTCTTAGGAGTGAAGTATGAGCCTGCTCGAAACTTCCAACTACGATAAAATTAACGATTACGCCTCGGTTAAAATTAGCCTTGCGCGGCCGCACGATATTCGTAGCTGGTCGTTTGGCGAAGTGAAAAAACCGGAGACGATCAACTACCGGACCTACCGACCCGAAAAAGATGGCTTGTTTTGCGAGCGCATCTTTGGTCCGGAAAAAGACTGGGAATGTGCTTGCGGCAAGTACCGCGGCATGAAGTACAAGGGGATGATCTGCGACCGCTGTGGGGTCAAGGTCACCCACAGCCGCGTTCGTCGGAAGCGAATGGGGCACATTGAGCTGGCGGCCCCGATCGTCCATATCTGGTTCTTCAAAGCCATGCCCAGCCGTTTGGGCAGCCTGCTGGCGATGAAAACCACCAGCCTAGAGAAGGTGATCTACTTCCAGGACTACGTGGTGACGGAGCCAGGTGACACGCCCCTCCAGTTGCAACAACTGTTGACCGAAGAAGAGTATCGCACCGCGCGCCAGGAGTATGGTGAAGGGGCTTTTGAAGCCGACATGGGGGCGGATGCCATCCGCAAACTGCTAGGGAAACTCGACCTGGTGACCCTGTCCGAACAACTCCGCGTCGACCTCAGGGAAACGGGTTCCAAGCAAAAAGCAAAAGACCTCATTAATCGCCTGAAGACCGTCGAGGCCATTCGTGACTCCGACAACAAGCCGGAGTGGATGGTACTCGACGTCGTCCCGGTTATCCCGCCCGATCTTCGCCCCTTGGTGTTGCTCGACAGTGGCAACTTCGCCACGAGTGATCTCAACGATCTCTACCGCCGGATCATCAACCGGAATAACCGCCTCAAAAAGCTTGTTGATCTTAACGCGCCGGAAGTCATTATCCGTAACGAGAAGCGCATGCTTCAGCAGTCGGTAGACGCGCTCTTCGATAACAACCGCTGCAAGAGGCCCGTGCTCGGTAGCTCGAACCGCCCGCTCAAGTCGCTGACCGACATGATTAAGGGTAAGCAGGGACGATTCCGAGAAAATTTGCTCGGTAAGCGAGTGGACTACTCAGCCCGTAGTGTGATTGTTGTCGGTCCGACTCTTCGGCTGCACCAGTGTGGCCTTCCGAAGAAGATCGCTCTGGAGCTTTACCAGCCGTTCATCATTCGTCGTCTCAAGGAACTGGGACATGCCGACACGATCAAGTCGGCTAAGAAAATGCTGGAGCGGAAGGACGACGAGGTTTGGGACATTCTCGAAGAGGTGATTACCAACCACCCGGTGCTGCTGAATCGCGCGCCGACTCTCCACCGAATGGGCATTCAGGCGTTTGAGCCGATCCTGGTGGAAGGCAATGCGATTAACCTTCACCCGCTCGTATGCAAAGGATTCAACGCCGACTTCGACGGCGACCAGATGGCAGTTCACCTGCCGCTATCGATCGAGGCGCAGGTGGAAGCCCACACCTTGATGATGAGCACGCACAATATCTTTAGCCCCTCCAATGGTGCGCCGATTATTAGCCCGTCGCAAGACGTGGTGATGGGATGCTATTACATCACGATGATCGTTCCCGAGGCGTTCGGCGATGGAATGGCCTTCAGTTCGATGGATGAGGTCGAAATGGCGTATGCCGCCGGCAAGGTTGGCACCCACGCCAAGATCAAAGTCCGGTTGCCTCGCGACCGTTGCCTGCGGCAGGAAGTCGAACAAGAAGGCGTAGGTGGAAAGGTCATCGACACGACCGTCGGCCGGGTGATTTTTAACCAGATCCTCCCTTCAGGGATGCCGTTCTACGACGTGGCGCTTCGCTCCGGGGAACTTTCCAAGGTCATCAGTGATTGCTACGCCTTCGTTGGCCGGAGCAAAACGATCGACCTCTTGGATGACATGAATCGGCTCGGCTTCCAACAAGCAACCCTGAGTGGACTCTCGTTCGCGACGGACGATCTGATTACGCCCGATAGCAAGGGGAGTATCCTCGCCGTCGCGGAAAAGGAAGTTCTCAAACGGAACAAACTTTACCAGCGTGGAATCATCACCGAGGGCGAGCGTTACAATGGTGTCTTGGATGCATGGACCCATGCCCGAGAAGAAATTACGACAGCGATGATGTCGGCACTGGAGAACGACTTCCGAGAGGACGGATACGTCAACCCGGTCTTCCTCATGGCCCACTCGGGTGCTCGTGGTGGCGTCGAACAGATGCGTCAGTTGGGCGGTATGCGTGGATTGATGGCCAAGCCGAGTGGCAAAATTATTGAAACGCCGATTAAGACCAACTTCCGCGAAGGCCTCACCGTGCTGGAGTATTTCAGTTCGACGCATGGTGCTCGAAAAGGCTTGGCCGATACGGCCCTCAAGACGGCCGACTCGGGTTATCTCACCCGTAAGCTGGCCGACGTGGCCCAAAATGTCGTGGTCACGACGCATGACTGTAAAACGACGCAAGGCATTACCAAGGGCATCATTTATCGTGGCGAAAAGGTGGAAGTTGGCCTGGCTGACTCGGTCCTTGGCCGCGTAAGCCGCTCGAACATTGTCAATCCGATCACCGACGAGGTCATCGTCGCGGAGAACGCTCTCATCACGGGCGAAGTCGCCCAAAAGATCGAGGAGCTGGGCCTGGAAAAAATCCAAGTCCGAAGCCCGATGACCTGCGACGCACCGCTCGGGATCTGCCGGCTTTGCTACGGCATGGACTTGTCAACCGGTTCGATGGTCGAAGAAGGAATGGCAGTCGGCATCATTGCGGCTCAAAGTATTGGCGAGCCAGGCACGCAACTTACCATGCGGACTTTCCATATTGGTGGGGTGGCCAGTGGAGATGTCGAGAAGAGCGATATCAAATCCAATAAAACGGGCATCGTCAAATACGCCCGCCTCAAGGTAGTGGTCAACAGCGCGGGTGAGCAGATCGTCCTGGCTCGCAATGGCGAACTATCGCTGGTCGACGAGAAGGGTCGCGAGATCGAGAAATACGACGTGCCGACCGGTGCGACCATCATGTTTGAAGAAGACGCGACCGTCAAAAAAGGCGACGTACTCTGCGAATGGGACCCCCACTCGGTTCCGATTCTCTCCGAGACGGGGGGCAAAGTACGGTTCGAGGATTTGATCGAAGGCGAAACGATTCGCGCCGAGAAGGAAGCGAGTGGCCATACCCGGTTCCTCGTGATGGAGCACAAGGGAGACCTGCATCCGCAGGTCGTCGTCGAGGATCCCAAGGATGGAAAAATCCTCGACTTCTACTACATGCCAGAAAAAGCCTATCTCGAGGTGAAAGAGGGAGACGACATTACCCCAGGGACGGTGATTGCCAAGACGCCTCGCGAAGCGGGGGGTACCCAGGACATCACCGGTGGTCTGCCCCGAGTCACCGAAATTTTCGAGGCCAGAAAGCCGAAAGACCCCTCTGTCATTGCCGAGATCGACGGTACCGTCGAAATCACTCAGGAAAAAAAACGAGGCAAACGGTCGATCATTGTCCGGAGCGAAAGTGGTATCGAACGGGAACACCTGGTCACCCAGAACAAGCACCCTCGCGTCCATACGGGCGATCTCGTCAAGGCAGGCGACTCGCTCGTCGATGGACCACTTGTCCCGCACGATATCCTTCGCGTCACCGGCGAAGAGGCGGTACAGCAGTACCTGACCCGAGAAATTCAGAATGTCTATCGGAGCCAACGGGTCGACATCAACGACAAACACATCGAGATCATTGTTTCCCAGATGCTGCGAAAAGTCCGAATCGAATCGCCGGGGGACACCAGCTTGCTTCCTGGTAGCGTGATCGATAAGCACGACTTTCGCATTGCCAACGATCGGCTCGACAAGTGCCTTCGGATCACCGAGAAGGGGGATGGTGGGTTCGACGTCGATGCGATCGTTCCGAAAGACGTCCTTGAACAATCGAATGCCCAGATCGAGGCAGAAGGTGGCGCAATTACCAAGGGGAGCAGGCCGAAGAAGGCGACCTCTACCACACAGTTACTCGGGATTACCAAGGCGTCAGTTCAAAGCCAGAGCTTTATCTCGGCAGCCAGTTTCCAAGAAACAACCAAGGTACTCACCGAGGCGGCCCTGGCTGGCAAGACCGACCACCTCGTCGGTCTCAAAGAGAACGTGATCCTTGGCCACCTGATCCCTGCCGGTACTGGTTTCCGAAGTATTCGAAAGTCGGAGGTTCGCATCCGACCCGAGGCGCTCGAAGCCTTGGCTGCGGAGAAGGCATCGCTTCTCGAACGACGATTCCCGCTCTTGGAGACCGCATCAGGCGCCCGCCCGATGGGTGGGGGCCCCAACGGCGATGCCCCAGTACCCCAAGCGGCTCCAAGCAGCCTCGATGCCTTGCTTGGTACCGAGAGCAAGAAGACCGACGAGGTCTCGGCAGAGCCCATCCCCGAGGTGGAGTAAGGCCCGCAGGGTGCCCGGGCAAAAGGATGGCCATGTCGCCAGAAGGCTGCCCCTTTTGCCGACACCCGGCAAAGGCTCCGCGTCACAACCGTGCCACGGAAGAGCCCTTGAATCGAAAGTGGGGCTCGGTGGCCCCCAGGGTGGCCAACCTAACCTCCGTGACGCTCCCCCATGCCCTCCGTCGGGACTACAGGGGAACTGCAAAGTCATTTTTGAACCGCCAAGATCGCCAAGGTGCCAAGAAACAACGACGCCAAGAAGCAACGACGCCAAGAAAAATGTCGACCGAAGCAGAAAACCCCGGATTGTTAATCTTGTCACCGTTCGTGAGTCGAAAGAAAGAAACCACGAACCCAAAGAGCACGAACCTAGTGCGAGCCGCACACGCATGTTCCGGTCACGGCGCTGCTATTTCAGCGTCCAACGATTGCCTTAGCGGAACATCCAAGTGATCACTGCTCTAAAGAGATAGAGGGGGTGTTCTTTTGCCGCTATTCGTGTCGATTCGCACGAATTCGTGGTTTCCCCTGCCTCCGATTCGGGGAACGGTTGCCTCTCTCCTCCAACTCTTCT
>QIKP01000066.1 GCA_003233055.1 Planctomycetaceae bacterium | reverse complement strand
CGAAGACCGCTCCGTCCCGCCGGCGGGCAGGGTAGTAGCTCCAAAGAAACCATGCCAAGAGGCCTGCGTTGATCGCGCTGTAGAGTTGCGTCGGATGGACCGGCAGGCTCCGGTCGGGCAGCGTTTGGGCCGGTAGGGTCAGTGCTAGGCCTTGGGCTGTTTTTAAGGTGAGCGGGCGAACCTCGAATAAGGCTCGCTCGAACTGCGAAGCCGCGTCGCCAAGGTGCCGAACGTCGGTCCCACCAATTTGCATGATGGGATCGCCGACGGTTAGCCCTTTCGAAGCCGCCATTGAGGTTGGATCGACCGACGCGACGACCAATTGTCCGTCGTCCTCTGCCAAGCGAAAACCAAAGAACTCACCCTGCGCGAGTTGCTTTTCGTAAGGGGGACTGAAACGGACTTGATGTTCCTTGGGAAAACGAATCGCCCATGGCTGGTCACTAACCCCGCCAAAACAGCAGCCATTGAGCAAACAACCGATCCGTCCCAACGCGAGCCCTACCAGCAGGCTCGGCGCGATGAGATCGGCCATGGCGAGCGTTGGCAGGCGGTGGCGACGGGTGAAGACGACAAACGCGACGGTTGCGCCGGCGAGCGCTCCGTAAATCACAAGGCCGCCATTCGCGTACTTAAACGCTTCGAAGATCGCCTGACGTAGCGACAGCGGGGCGTAGATCACTTCCCAATACTCAACTACATAAAACAACCGCCCACCGAGGATGCCACAAACAAACATCCAAAACGCTAGCGAGACAATCAGGTCGGGATCGATGCCTGCTTGTCGGGCACGGCGAATCGCCAGGGCAAGTCCACTCACGGCCGCGACGATGAGCATCATCCCGTAACCTCGAACCGGAAATCCTTCCGGGAAGAGGCGAGGAAGAAAAACAATCGCTGCGGCGAATATCCCATAGACCGGCAGCGACGCGACGACCTCTTGCTTCCCCCCCGGCCGGCGAATCTTCCAGGCAGCCCAACCGCCGACGGCAATAACCAACAGCCAAAACAGAATGCCGAACCCAAAGAGTGGCACGCCGCCCAGGTGGCTCGGGATGACAAAGAGGTTGCTGCACATGTTTGAGGGTGATCGGTTGAGGGCGATCGGTTGGGACGGTCCGCTTGGGGCGATTAGCGGTTAGTCCGCAACCGCAGGGAAGCATTTCTAGTGCGTAGGGTGGAACGCGGGTAGTTTCCCTTTTTTAGCCTTCGATTTCAAGGTTGTCGATCAAGCGTGCTTTGCCAACGTGCGCTGCGAGGAGTGCGACTGTCGGTCCGTCGAGCATGGCGACTTCGTCGATCGTCCCTGCACGGACGAAGGCCAAGTAGTCGACTTGGATCCCGCCCAACCGTTCTAAATGGGCTTTCACGGCTTGGGTTAACACGCCGGCGTCTCGCTCGCCCGCGCCCGTCATTTTCTTGGCGAGCTGCAAGCTAGCATGGAGGCCGGCCGCTTGGTGACGTTCCGTGGAAGTGAGGTACGCGTTGCGGGAACTCATGGCTAGGCCATCGGCTTCGCGAATCGTAGGACAAATCCGGAGGGCTGTCGGCACGTTGAGGTCCGTCACCATTCGTTGGACGACGAGGGTTTGCTGATAGTCTTTTTTTCCGAAGCAGGCAACGTCGGCTGGCACCATGTGGAGCAGCTTGAGGACCACGGTGGCCACGCCTGCGAAGTGCTCTGGTCGATGCTTTCCCTCGAAGGGGTGGGCGACGGGCCCGACATCAAGGGTTGTCGCGTAGCCATCTGGATAGACCTCCGACGACGTCGGGGCGAACAGGTAGTCACAGCCATGCGGGGCGAGCAAATCCGCGTCGGCGGCCAGGTCACGCGGGTAACTCTCAAAATCCTCCCCGGAGCCGAACTGCGTCGGATTGACAAAAATCGTTGTCACCACCAAGTCGCAATCGTCACGGGCCGCATCGACAAGACTCAGGTGTCCCGCGTGGAGCGCACCCATCGTTGGAACGACGCCAACCCGTTTGCCGGCATGCTGCGCACGGAAAACCAATCGCCGCATCTCGGAAGCCGAAGTCACGACAGAGGGGAGGGGGCGGTCGATGGTGGTCTCCTACTGGGAGGGGCTGTTGGGAACGCTATTGGGAACATCGTCGGGCAACGCAAGCTTTGCGAATTCCTTTCGGCCCTCCTGACCGGAGAGCGGAGCGAACGGGAAGATTCTACTCCGTCGAGACCTGACGACCCAGGTCAGGCCAGACTCCCTCGATGGCGGCGAGCAACTCGGGCAGACCCGATCGGCGGCCGCTGGCAGGCAGGGTGAGCGTCGGTAGGCCCGAGATCGGGCCTTCGCCCTGTTGGCGAAGTTGGATGGCCAGTTGGGGGGAGGGGGATTCTCTCGCCACCGTCGCCGGCCCGAGAATCCGCAGCGTTGGAAAATGAGCCGTGAGTTGGTCCACGTGCCACTTTCGGTCCTCCGCCGAGCCGCCGTAGAGGAGCAGGCTCTCGTCCCCCTCGCGTAGCTGTTGCCAGAGGGTGTCGAGGGTCGCGTGGAGCAACGGGTGACTCCAATTGCCGGCGATCTCGACGGCGGGACCGAGAACGAAAGGGCGATACGACATGCGGGGATGGGGAATCGTCAGGCAGTCGGTTTCGATCACCGATTCGCCCGGCAGGAGCTTCTGGTCTCCCGCGAGCAAGATATCGAGGTCGATCGTTCGAGCGGACCAACGCTCCTCCCTTTTGCGACCCAGAGCGATCTCGATCTCTTGCAAAGCGTGGAGCAACTCAAGCGGCGTCCGGTTCGTTTGAACGACCACCGCCCCGTTTAGAAATTCGCCCTGCCCTTGGGGGCCCCCAAGGGCTCGTGTGCGATGGAGCGAGCTGCGAGCCACGACCTGGGTATTCTCCCATTGGTCGATCGCGGATAGCGACTGATCGATGGTCCGCCGGGAGTCGCCAAGATTCGATCCGACAGCCAGGAGAAAGGTAGGCATGGGGCGCGATCCTGAGACGCGGCGGGGCCCGCCTCTAAGCATCTATCCTGAGTCGCACAGAAGACCGAAGAGGGGCTCTCTTGCTTCGTGCAGTGTCCTTAAAAGCAGTGTCCTTAAAAGCAGCGTCTTAAAAAGAGTGTCCTTAAAAGTATGGGGAGGGTCATCCAATGCCCACGACAGGAGCCGTCGACGGTCAATCCTTCCGTCGTCGCTCCCCATAGCGTTCAAGGACACACATCCGTGCAGTCAGTAGCAGGGAATCAAACGACATCGTCTGAAGCCAATGAATCTTGTAAGCCAATCGAATCAGGCAAGTTGCTTCGGTGATGACAGTGGAAAATTGCAGGACAGCTAGGGGACTTCCAGAGGAACTAGCAGCCCCTTTGAATCGCTACGCGAGATCAAGGCCGTTTGCCAACACTCACCGTAGCGTGCACTTCCACCAACCAACCCTACTTACCTTCTCGGTAAGCAACTTGGCACTTTCGATCGCGCGTTATAGGCACTGCGAATCGAAGAACCCGTCCAACATCCCTTATGAAACTTGCCGAAAAATTACGGGCGGCCCATGGGATCACCCTCAAGATTCGGAATTCAGATCACATCATTCAGACTACGTCGTCCAGCAAGGATTTTTTATTGTATTGCAGTCTCTTCGTCTCTTCAACACTCCCTGCTATGTCCGCCATTGTGCCGACCAATCGCCCGCTGTCAACCAAGCGCGAGAAGTTTCTTCGCTCGGTCGGTACAAACACTTCTATTTTGCCTACAATCTTTGCAGACGCACAAGTCATGGGCGAGAAACGCTTCCCTTTCTTGCAAAACCGATCGCCCCGGAACCCCCGCATGGAGGGCACCGCAGGATGCTTGCAAAGTCGCCGAATAAAAGAAAACGCCAAGGCGCTAAGAAGAGTTGGAGGAGAGAGGCAACCGTTCACTGAATCGGAGGCAGAAAAAACCACGAATTCGTGCGAATCGATACGAATAGCGGCAAAAAACACCCACTCTATCTCTTTGGGTTCGTACTCTTTGGGGTCGTGGTTTCTTTCTTTCGACTCGTGAACGGTGACAAGATTAACCATCCGGGGTTTCTCTGCTTTGGTCGGTATTTTTCTTGGCGTCCTTGTTTCTTGGCGCCTTGTTTCTTGGTGCCTGGGCGATCTTGGCGGTTCAAAAATGACTTGGCAGTTCTCCTGGGGGGGAACCGATGCCGCATGGATGATTGATAGCGAGTCGCCTACAATGGAGGAAGCTGCGTTGTCTCGCTTGGCGCGTTGGTAGTTTTCTGTCGGCGCGCCACCTCGCTCCCCTGCCTTCATTTTTTCCTTTGCCATGCCCACTCCTACTGAATCGTTCAACGCCCTACGTGTGGCAGCTTTCGAGAGCCGGCGCGCGGACGACATGACGCGACTGATCGAGCGCGCCGGCGGGACGCCTTTCGTCAGTCCGTCGATGCGCGCGGTTGCCGTCGAAGAGACGCGCCCGGTGGTCGAATTTGCCAATCGGTTACTCACGGGCCAGATGGATGCCTTGGTGCTTACGACGGGTGTCGGCACTCAGCACTTCATCGATCAGGCGGAACGCCACGTCGGGCGCCAACGACTTCTCGACGCAATCAACGACACCACGACTGTGGTTCGAGGTCCCAAGCCGGCGGCGCTGCTCAAAGAACTGGGCATCGAGCCGACCCTTCGCGTCCCGGTCCCCAATACTTGGCGAGAGCTGCTCGAACTGCTCGACGCGAAGCTGCCTGTCGCGAACCTCGTGATCGGCTTGCAAGAGTACGGGGTGACGAACCCGAGCCTCATTGCGGGACTCGAAGCGCGCGGCGGCAAGGTCGATCGTCTGCAAGTCTATACCTGGGACTATCCCGAGGACCTTGCGCCCCTCCAAGCGAATATCGATCGGCTGGCAGCGGGCGAGGTCGACGTGGTGCTCTTCACCTCCGCGAATCAGGCCCGCCATCTCTTGAAGCTTGCCACGGAACGGAATCTCCGCGAGAAAATTGTGGAGGCGATGTCGCGAATGGTGGTGGGGTCGGTGGGGCCAACGTGTAGTGACGTCCTTCGAGAGTTGGAGTTGCCGGTCGATGTCGAGGCATCGCCACCCAAAATGGGGACGCTCGTCGCGCAAACGGCCGCTGCCGCTCATGATCTTCTTGCGCGCAAAGCATCGGTCGCTTCGATCACGATACTGCCCTCTCCCGCGCCTGAGAATTCTGCTCCCTACGAGCAAAGTCCGTTTATGAAAGCGTGCCGAAGAGAACCGACCGACTACACCCCGGTTTGGCTCATGCGTCAGGCGGGGCGTTACATGCCCGAGTACCGTGCGGTCCGTTCCAGCATGGGGTTCCTGGACCTTTGCCGCAATCCGAAACTTTGCAGCGAAGTGATGTGTACGGCGGTGGAATTTTTGGGCGTCGACGCGGCGATCATCTTCTCCGACTTGCTCCCGATCCTCGAGCCGATGGGGCTCGACCTGGAGTTCGCGCCAGGGGGCGGGCCGGTGATCCACAATCCGGTGCGCGATGCCTCGGACGTCGACCGAGTGGTCGACCTGCAAAGTGTCGAGGCTTTGCACTACGTCATCGAGACGGTCCGCCAAACTCGGGCGGACCTTCCGGACTCTTTGCCCCTCATCGGCTTTGCGGGGGCGCCCTTCACGCTCGCCAGCTACGCGATCGAGGGGGGGGCGAGTCGTAGCTACCTGCACACCAAAACCCTCATGTATCGCGATCGGCCTGCATGGGACGCGCTGATGTCGCGGCTTGCCCGAGCGGTAGCGATTTACCTGAATGCTCAAATCGCCGCCGGCGCGCAGGCAGTGCAACTTTTTGATAGTTGGGTCGGCTGCCTCGGGCCGCACGACTACCAAACCTTCGTCGCTCCGCATGTCAGGCACCTGATCGAGCAGATTACGCCCGGCACGCCGATCATTCACTTCGGCACCGGCAATCCTGAATTGCTTCCGCTTCAGGCAGCTGCGGGGGGGCACGTCGTTGGCGTGGACTGGCGCATTGATCTGGGCGATGCTTGGAAGAAAATCGGGCATGACCGCGCCGTGCAAGGCAACCTCGATCCGCTCGTGCTGCTAGCGGGACGCGATACGATACGCCAGCGCGCCCAAGAAGTACTCGACCAAGCGGCCGGTCGGCCTGGCCATATCTTCAACCTGGGCCACGGGGTCCTCCAGCAGACACCTCCCGACAACGCGAGGGCGCTGGTCGACATCGTGCATGAGTTGAGTTCGAAGTGAAACCGTTCACGGCCGGAAGAGCGAGGAATGCGGGTAACCCCTAGCCGACGAGCTACGCCTCGTCGGGGCGACGGCTCAGTTCGGTCCCTCTAGCTCGCTGGGTTGGTTGGGGCCAGCATGGACCGGCTCGGTGATGAATTTTGACTCGTCGACGGCCGTCGGGTTGAGCGTGGCACGCCCCCAGGCGATGTCGATCGGCAGGCGGGAGAAGTCGACGAGGCAGCCATCCCGCGTGTAACAGCTCAGGTCATGGGTCGCGCCCATGAAGATGCAATCGACCGGACAAGGTTCCACGCAGAGCGCACAGAACATGCATTTGCTGTAGTCGATGGTAAAGCCAGTCACCTTAAACCCTTTGCCACCTTCGACCCGTTCCTTGCCGATGTAGATGCAATCGACGGGGCAAAACTTGGCGCATTGGTCGCAGGCAATGCAGGTCGTGAGATCGAAGCGATGAAAGCCGCGATAGCGCGCCGCGACCGGCACCGGCAGCTCCGGGTACTCAAACAATTCGGTAAACGCTTTGCGCTCGGGCCGGTAGGTCTTGATCCAGAGCCGCAGCGTGACCCCCATCCCCTGGGCGACGGTCGAGATGGTCTCGACGATGTTGCCGAGCCAGGGCCACTGTTTTTTTAGGGTGTCCGCCATGAGGTGCCTGCGTTGGGTCGATCGAGAGGCCTGTTGTTGCAATCCTTGCCGGGGATGCGTCCACTCGCCTGCATCCTCGCTCGGCGAATTATAGGGGTCGATCGGTAGGCCCCAATAGCCCCAATAGCCCGGGAGGGAGTCCGCTTCGTTCCTCCCGAGGGAGAAGTCGCCCTTCATGCGGCAGGCCGCAATCGGGCCATTGCTGGGGCGTGAAATCGCGCCAAGCGGTAAGAATACCCTGCAAAAAAGGGGCCAACGGACGGAACTTTCCTTGACTCCCCCACGGAGCCTTCTAAAGTGGAGGTAGGAGAAGTTGCCTAATTGGATGCCCGTTGGGGTATCTCGGGATTCCTAGGATCCCCATTTTGGCAGGGCTGGCCTGGGCATGTGTCTGGTGAAGGGTGCGGCTTAGGCGACCAAATCGAGGAAAGGAAGTACGAGCGATGCTTGTTCTGTCAAGGAAAAAGAACGAAAGTATTATCATCAACGATGACATCACCATCGTTGTGGTGGAGATTCGTGGAGATAAAGTCCGCCTAGGCATCGAAGCGCCGAAGGAAGTGCCGGTCCATCGCCACGAAGTCTACGAAGCCATTCGCCGCGACCAGCAAGATTCCCATTCGGACGTCCAGAGTGTTGCGCCGGATTCGGCACCGACGGAGTGATGCACCCGAGCTGCTGAAGGCTCTTCTCTTCTCCTCTTGGCGATTTCTCCCCCCCTCTGATTTCTGCGGTCCTCATGGGTGGAAACGGTCGGATCGTTCGTTGTGCCGGCTTGACGTTCTCGTCGCCGCGTTCTATACATTGTGCTACGTTGGGTGCTGTTGGTGCCCTCGCGTAGCGGTATCGTCGCCGGACAGGAACCTTGCCCCAGGCAGAAATTTCTGGTGGAGTCCCTTCGGCGATCCACCGGCCCCATCGTCTAGTGGTCTAGGACTCCGGCCTTTCACGCCGGCAACACGGGTTCGAACCCCGTTGGGGTCACTTTTTTTCTTTAGGTCCTCCCACGCAGCAGGGCGCTCCGCCCGGCTCGATAAATCGGGCTTCACCTGCTGATGAATCGATCGTACGACGCGCTGCTGCTCGTTTCTTTTGGCGGGCCCGAAGGTCCCGACGAGGTGCTCCCTTTCCTCGAAAATGTCTTGCGGGGAAAAAACGTTCCGCGTGCGAGGATGCTCGAAGTCGCTAAGCACTACGATCGGTTCGGGGGCGTGAGTCCCATCAACGGGCAGAATCGGGCCTTCCGGGATGCGATCGAAGCCGACTTCGCAGACGCCGGTCTCGACCTGCCGGTCTACTGGGGCAACCGAAACTGGCACCCGCTTCTGGCGGAAACGCTTCAGCAAATGGCCAACGACGGCGTCCGCCAGGCACTCGCCTTCATTACCAGCGCGTTTAGCTCCTACTCGGGTTGCCGGCAGTATCGCGAGGACATCGAACGGGCGCGGCGGCAGGTCGGCGATGCCGCGCCGTCGGTCGAAAAACTCCGCGTCTTTTTTAACCATCCGGGGTTTCTCGAGCCGATGGTCGCCAACTCCCGTGCCGCGTTCAAGGAACTTGGTGACGCCTGCGGTTCGTCATCGCTATTGATGTTTTCCGCGCATAGCCTGCCGCTGTCGATGGCGGAGAATTGCGACTACGAGCAGCAGCTTCGCGAATCGTGCCGAATCGTCGCCGACGAGCTGGGCCAAGACCGGTGGGAGCTCGTCTTCCAAAGCCGCAGTGGACCACCCCACCAGCCTTGGCTCGGACCCGATATCTGTGATGCGATCCGAGCCCATCATGCGTCGGGCCTGTTACCCTCGGTGGTGGTCGTGCCGATCGGATTCGTGTCGGACCATATGGAGGTCCTCTTCGATCTGGATATCGAAGCGAAGGAACTGTGTGAGCAACTCGGTGTGGCCTTCGCACGGGCAGAGACGGTTGGCACCCACCCGCGATTTGTCCGGATGGTCCGCGAACTTGTTCTGGAACGTTGTGAAGAGTCCCCAGAGAAACGGGCACTCGGAACCATGAGCGCAAGTCACGATGTCTGTCCCGAGGATTGTTGCCGGTACGCACCCCACCGATAGCGCACAAGTTCGAGTAGGAGATTCCCCATGCTAGCGAACCGACGTCGTCCGATAGGAGATTCAGGATTTTCAGTCGCGCCGGTGGCCCTCGGCTGCTGGCCGATTGCAGGCGTGACCACCCTGGGCACGACCGACGCGGAGAGCATCGCGACGATCCGCGCCTGCTTCGACCTGGGGATCAACCACCTCGATACGGCGTTTGTCTATGGCCCCCATGGCGAGAGCGAGTCGCTCATTCGTCAGGCGATCGCCGGGAGGCGGGAGGAGCTCGTGATCGCGACGAAAGGAGGCATTCACTTCGAGGGAAGCGGGATGGCCAATGACGCGCGTCCCGAAACCCTCCACGCGGAATGCGAGGAAAGCCTCCGCCGACTTGCGACCGATCGGGTGGAACTCTACTACCTTCACGCGCCCGATCCGAAGACGCCGGTGGAGGAATCGGCCGGTGCGATTCTTGAGCTCGTGGAGGCGGGGAAAGTTCGGTCGGCGGGGGCGTCGAATTGTTCTCTCGACCAACTGAAAGCCTTCCACGCCGTCTGTCGACTTGCTGCGGTGCAGTTGCCTTACAACATGCTGCAGCGCGGGATCGAGAAAAAGACCCTCCCTTGGTGCCGAGAGCAAAACATCGCCGTGATGGTTTACTGGCCTCTCATGAAAGGCCTGCTCGCGGGAAAGCTGCCGCGGGACTACCAATTTGCCGAGGGAGATTCGCGGCTCAAGTATCCCATGTATCGGGGCAAGGAGTGGGAGCGAAACCAGGACTTTCTCGATCAGTTGCGAGTCATCGCTGGGGAGGCCCAAATCACGGTGGCCCAGTTGGTCGTCGCATGGACTTTCTCTCAGCCTGGAGTGACCACGGCGCTTTGCGGGGCAAGACGTCCCGAGCAAATTTGCGAAACGGGCGGGGCGCTGCAAGTCGAACTCTCCCCGCAACAACGGGGTGCCATCGAGGCGGCGCTCGACGCTCGCGGCCCGGTCGAGTCGGATCGCCAATTTGAGTAGCACGCCGTACGACCCGACGAAGGTCAGATGCCAAGGTTTGCGAGACCGTCGGCGAGTTGGCCCAGGGTGCGCGCAATCTTGGGGTGCTCGGTCTCGAATTCGACGACCAGGGCCCGGAGGCTTTCGCTGCCTGTTGAGGGTGGTTGGTCGTCGAGCGAGGGTTCTGATTCGCTGTTTTGCCCGGCCGCTGAAGCGGCCTCGCCAGCCAGAGACTCGCCAGCCAGAGACTCGCCAGCCAGGGACCCGCTAGAAATCGACTCGCCCGCTAGGAGCTTGGCGATGTCTTGCATCAGAGTGACGAGCATTGCTTTGGTCGAGCCTTCGACATCGTGCGTCGTACTCAATTCCTGATGCAGCTCGGTAAGCGCCGATTGTAGTTGTTGTTTGTCCATGGGAGTCGACCGATCACGGCAAGGAATAGCGAAGTGGGTTGCTTGCATTATAGCAAGACTCCGCCCGTAGGTACTGGCCTGAGACGACGACCCGTTCGGAAGGAGGCTTACCCGGCCGCCGCCGACCAAGTCACCTGGCCATGGGCGGCCTGGACAATCCCGGTGTCGACGATGGCCACACCGGCTCGTGCGCCCAAGACCAGCGACGCGTCGGCCAACCGAGCGACCAGCCGAGGCGAACCCTCCGAGTGCGAATGGACCAGCCGCAGGGCATCTTCGGTAAAGACCGGGTCGAGGCGACCAGCCTCGAGCAAAGCATGTTGCAAGTAGTCGATCGTGGTGTCAGGTTCCCAGGGATCAAGCGTGATCTGGAGTTCGATGCGGTCGCGAATCGACTCGGGCCAGCGATCGGCTTGGCTGGGAGAGGAAGCCAGGAGGATCGTCCATGCTGCGTTGGCATGGGAGGCGAGCCGTGTGAGCCTTACGATCTGCTGGCAGACATCGGGGCCAGCTTGGCCCGCATCGTCTACCAGCACCACGGCAGACCGTTGCTGCCAGCCCTGTTCCACGGCCAAGTCGGCCAACCGCTGCCATAGCCGAGAAACACCGTCGCCCATGGAGGGTTGGGCATCGAGCCCGCAGGCGATTTGCCAGAGCAGCTCGCGCGACGAAATACCAAAGGCATCGACGAGCGTCACTTGACTCCCCGCTCGGGTCAGTCGCTCCACCGCAGCCGCCAAGACTGTTGACTTCCCCATTCCCATCGAAGCAACCACCGCTCCCAGAGACCGTTGCTCGGTGACCAGGTATTGGATGCGGGCAAGGGCCTCGGCAAATGGGGGTGCGGGATACGCCTCGCCTAGCCCGCGATAGGGTGAGAATTCGAGATTCCAGTGCGACAGGTAAGAGATCATCTTCGAGGGGTCCACAAATCTAGGTGTCCACTAGGGGGGCGCAACGCCGGCTTCCATCGTCATAATCGGTTGTCGGAGCCGATCGACTTCAACCGCAATCTGCTAGCACTCACCATGACCAGGGGGAAGACCGATGACGAAACGCTACTACCTTGCAACGCCGCCGACGGGCGAAAGAGCCCTGCTCGAGGGGCCCGAGGCACACCACTTGCTCCATGTGATGCGCGCCGAAGTTGGCGATGAGGTCACCTTGTTCGATGGGACCGGAAGCCAATTTCCGGCCCGCGTTGCCGAGCGATTCCGCGATTGCGTGGAGCTAGAGGTTGGCCCAAAAGAAGAGGTCGATCGGGAGCTGCCGATCGAGTTGATCGTCGGCGTGGCGCTACCCAAAGGAGATCGGCAGAAATGGCTCGTCGAAAAGCTAACCGAGCTGGGCGTGGTGGAACTCGTCCCGTTAGTCACCGACCGGGGCGTCGCCGATCTGCGAAGCAAGTCGCTTGACCGGCTCCAACGATCGGTCGTCGAAGCATCGAAACAGTGCGGGCGAAACCGGCTCATGCAAATTTCAGGTCCGACCAAGCTCTCAGACTTCTTCGACCGAGCTGGCGAAAGGAGACTTCTCGCACACCCCAGCGGGCGGCCAGTTGGGGAGACTCTCGAAGGCAGTGCCCAGCCGACCATGGTGGCTATCGGGCCGGAAGGGGGATGGGCCGACGACGAAGTCGGTGCAGCGGCGCAGCGCGGCTGGAGCGTGGTGAGTCTTGGAGCGTCGATCCTCCGTGTCGAAACGGCCGCCATCGCGATCACGGCGCTGCTGGCGAATCGCTAGCAGTCAGCTCTCTCTTAGCCGACGAGCTACGCCTCGTCGGGGCCCCTCTCTCCCGCGACTCACTCTCTCCCCGCTGGCTACCGCGTGACGCGAACAGCCGGGTAGTAGCCACCCGTGTTGAGGTATCTCGTACCATGGCCCGTCGAAGGCGCGGGGCGCGACGCACTCGCACCGGCGGCCGAACCAAACGAGACCGTCTGGACCTGTTGGCGTAGCCGAGATACCTCCGTTAGCTGCCGGCGGGCGATGTTTTGCTGCCGGCGCTGCGGGCGAACGTAGGCGTAGTAGTTCGGCAAAAAATCGTTATTTTCTTCACGGAACAGGTTGAGATAGGGGCTCAGCGTTGGCGAGGTCCCCGCGCCTTGAAAAGGTTTTTGGGCTTGCCTCGGTAGCGCGGGGCGCGATGAACGAGTCTGTGCCCCGGTCGTCGGTCGCGATGGAATTTGTGCGAGGGTCCGTGCGGACGTACTCCCGCCATAAAAATCGACAACCTTTTGAACTCGAGAGGGGAGTCCCGGAATCGGGGCAGCAGGGGCCGGGACGCGACGAGTTGGGAAGACGGCGGCCTGTCGCACGGCCGGCAGCGCGGTCGAAATCGATGGCATTTGAGGGGGCGTTGCAAAGGAAGGAGTCTCGGAGGAGAGGGCGGACGGAGTCGCGCCGACCGCGGCACCTGCTGCCGCCAAGTTCCCACTAACGACCAAGATCCCAACAATACGAACCAACGAATGGATCACCGTGCAACTCCTTATCGATTTCCTGACAAAGGATCATCGCATTACTCTGCCTGATCGCTATGAAAGTCTTAATCGTCAAGCTTCGCTCGCCAACTTGCGAGTAAGTCCGCTTCCGCCACAAGATCGACGGGAGAAACTCTCTAGGGGCTCGCCAGCAGTGCTTCTACTGCTTCCATGGCGGAAGGGTCTCCCTCCCCTAATCGCTTCGATGCGTCACGAAGCAGGTCGACCTGTGTTTGTCGAAACGGAATCGCCTCACCAGGTTTCGGATCGTCTGGAACGATCGTCCTGGCGATCTGGTGGAGCAGGTCTCCCAAGCCTTCGCCCGTGACCGCGCTGGTCAGAATCGGCGATCGCTCCGGTTCCTCGAAACGAGAGAAGGCCAAGCGGTCGTCCGAAGTGAGGAGGTCGATCTTGTTGACGATTCGAATCACCTGCTTCGATCCGATCGGCTCGGAGGCCCCCTGCCAGTCGCTTGCATGGGTCGTCGTGTCGGTTGTCGCATCGGTGACGACCAAAACCGTGTCGGCAGTGGCGATCGCTTGCTGAGCGAGGTCGATTCCTGCTTGTTCCAGGGGTGATTCCGCTTCACGCAGCCCAGCGGTATCGATCAGCTCGACGGGCCAACCCTCCATGGCCGAATTCGTGACGACTGCGTCGCGGGTCGTGCCAGGCGCATCGAAAACGATCGCCCGTTCGTACCCCACCATCGCGTTGATGAGGCTGCTCTTGCCAACGTTGGGAGGTCCTGTGAGGACAATCTTTGCCGGTCGAAGAAGGCGACGCCCCACCCTCCAGCGACGGATAAGCGTTTGCAGCAATGCGTCGGCGTCGGCGACCCTCCCTGCCCCCGCGAGGTCGATCGCCCTCGCAACCTGGTGGCGTAAGGCCCCGTTGATCTGGTCGAGAAAAATCATCGCCGTTCGTTCGGTCAGGGCCATAGCGAGCGCGGCTCGTGCGTCCGCACGGATCGGATCGGGATCGGTCTCTCGAAGCCAGCAGGTCGGGTCGATCGGTTCGCCACCTGCCTCACGGAGCGACTGGCAAACGGCCTGCACCGCGGCACGACCACCGTGGCAATGGATTTCGACGCTCTCTTCGCGGCGGCAAACGACGACTTCCTCGCCGTCCGGTGCTCCCCAATGGCCGAACGCAATCCGTCCGATGGCAAGTCGTTCGACCGACATTCCGCTTGCAGCGAAAAATCGCGAATCGACGGCCCATGCCGCGCCTTTGCCCGCCACCGCCACCACGGCGATCGCCCCCCGTCCGGTCGGCGTCAGCACGGTGTACCGAGTTGTCTTTTCGTCGGGGGGGCGGATCACCAACGAGGCTCTCCAGTCGGTCTTGCAGCGAGTGCCAAGCCAGCAAGTACCAAGTGGGGAACGTAGCGCACCGAGCGGTCTGGCGAGCTGAACAGCCGGGCCAAGTCGGGCGACGTGCTGCCAGTGACCAAGACCTGCGGCGAAGCGGCGAGCCGGTCGGTGTGGCGGGCGATGAGTTCTCGTGCGCTGCCGACGGCCCCCCAGTAGAGCCCCGACTCGATCGCTGCGGTCGTCGACTTGCCAACCGACGGAGGCGACTTGCCATCGAATCGACCCGAAAGCGTCGGCAAAGCGTCGGTCCTATCGCCAAGCGCTTTGGCTGCCAGCGCTAGGCCAGGAAGGATGGCCCCTCCTTCGAACGCTCCGTCGCCGTTGACAAGGTCGACCGTGATGGCGGTGCCAAAGTCGATCACGATGGCTGGTCTCCCGGGACGACGGATCGCGTTGGCAGCGACGGCGGCCGCCAACCGGTCGATGCCGACGTGGTTGGGCTCGTCCGTGAGGTTGGCGATCGGCAGGTCGCCCTGGGTGAGTTCCCGCCATGGCCCCCAATCGCGTTCCTCTGCAAACTCGCGTAAGCGCTTTGTGCCCGACCGATTCACGCTTCCGACGACCAGCGGCGTGCCGGTCGGGACGTTCTCTTCCCACCACTCCGAAAGCAGTCCCCAGTCCTCGATTAAGTCCTCTGGTAAGGCCATCGCGAACGACTCCGTCGGCATCGGTAGGCCCGACGCCGCTCCGTCGTGCGACGGATCGAACCAGCCGAATTTCATGCGGCTATTGCCAATGTCGATGGTGACGATGGGCGTGACGATGGGGGGTAGGCTACTCATTCCGCAGTGACACCTCGTCAGTCATTCATTTCCTTGGAATGCTCCTCGGACGCCTCGGTTTTTCCGCGTCGCGGCTTCTTCGCGAGCCCTCTGCCCCATGCAGTGATCGCCATTCTAACGCAGGTTGGAGAAGAAAGGGATGGTAGCCGCCGAAAGCTGTTAATTGAGGGCGATCAAGGCGATCTAGAGAGTCGATTCCTGACCGCAACGATGGTAAGGTAGGGCGGATCTGGGCCTTGCGAACGGATCGGCTCCCGGACGCATGCCAGTCACCAAGAATGGGTAACACGGATTAAACGACTCACCGGAGAACTAACACCGATGACACGATTTTTCTGGAGGCGTATGGCCTACCTACTACTGGCGTTCGGCTTGAGCACTGGCTTGGCGAGCTTGGCTTGCGCCGATTTGGTGGTTAGTACGATCAACTTTCTTGCAGCGGGCCCCGAAGACGCAGCAGGGTTACTCCGTTTCGACGAATCGACCGGTATAGCGCTTTCTGATGGCGATATTCCTCCGTTTGCGTCGCCGGGAGGTCCTTTCGGCGCAACCGATATTGCCATCGGACCGAACGGTGCGGTCTTTGTAGCCGATGGATTTACCGGTAGCATTCTTCAATTCGATGGTACTTCGGGCAATCCATTAGCCTCGCCGGTCGGCGGGCCAGCTGGATTGTTTACGGGAGTTGCGCCAACAGGTGGATTAACCTTTACGTCGATTGCATTTGACGCTGCCGGCCGTTTGTACGCTGCAGATGCAAGTTTGGGCGCGATACGAGTGTACGACGGCCCCCAAGGTGCCATGCCGGGCGTTCAAGTCGACACCCTTCTCGATTCGCCTAGTGTAGCCGTTGCCAATATCGCCTCGCTAGCGTTTGATCAAAACGGAAAGTTACTGGTCTCGGATCGGGATGGCGGAAAAATTTATCGGGTCGATGTCGATACGGATATCGACGAAGTGATTGTCGAAGTGCTGGGCGGTTCGTTCACTCCTGTCGGGATGGTTGTGGACGACGGGGGCAGTATCTTCGTAGCCAATCTTTTTGGTAGCTCTATTCAGAAGTACGATACCAATGGAGGAAATGGCCAGCTCTTCGCTAACGTGCCGCTCGTCGCAGGCGACACCGATGGAGGCAGCTTTCCCTCGGATGTTATTTTTGACCGCGATGGTAATTTACTCGTCGCCGTGCTGGGGGGGAACAACATCGTTGGTAGTGGCGAAGGGCGTATCCTTCGCTTTGCCCCCTCGGGAACCCTGTTGGAGACGCTCGCAAGCGGCTTGGCTCCCGTTAGTAGCATCGCCCTCCTCGACGACCTGCTCCCGGGGGACTTCAATGGCGACGGTGTCGTCGATACGGACGACTACACGGTATGGAAATCCCAATTTGGCGACACGGTGACACCGACTCGTGGCGCGGACGCCAACGGCGATGGCGTGGTCGATGCCGCTGACTACACCGTCTGGCGGGATACGCTCGGTGCGACAGGCATCGCTTCGGCCAGCCTTGCTGCGGCAATAAGTGTTGACGCCGCGCAAGTGCCCGAGCCAGCATCGATTGGTTTGCTGTTGGCTGGCCTCTTCGCATGGCGATTCCGGAAACCATGGAAGAACACGTAGTCATGCGCCCGAAGCTTGTCGACCCCGGCGATTCACGAACGGGTTTCACTTTGGTGGAACTGTTGGTCGTGATTGGCATCGTCGGCGCGATCGCGGCCCTTTTGCTGCCGGCTGTGCAGTCGGCACGGTCGTCGGCGAGAAATGTCTCGTGCAAGAACAACCTTCGGCAGTTGGGTTTGGCGGCACAAAACTACCTGTCGGCCCAACGCCACTTTCCGCCCGGCACCGTGGCGCGAGAGTTTGCAGGCCATCCTCGTACACCTTGGACTTTCTACCGTTGGTCCGCACTAGCGGAACTCGCGCCCTACATGGAGAATTCCGCCGCCACCCATGCGCTCGATCGCTCAGTTCCTCTCTTCAACGCCGGCCTGGGAGTGAGCCAGGAAAATACCGAAGCCGTCGGAACCGTCGTCGCCCAGTTCCTTTGCCCGAGTGACGTCGGAAGTACCTCGAACCAGGAATTTGCACCCACCAACTACGCGGTCTGTACCGGGACCGGGTCGGGGGGGGGGGCGCCGCATAAGACGGACGGCATCAGCTTCGAGAATTCCCGGACCTTGCCCGCCCAAATCGTCGACGGACTGAGCCACACCGCCTTCGCCTCGGAAAGCACGCTAGGACAGCCGGCGGAGGGAACCACCGAAACGCATGACCCGCAACTCGAGTACAAGTTTCTGTTGAGCGCGCCGCTCACGGAATCGCGCTGCCGAGCAACGCAGCTTTGGAATGTGAGCGATCCGCGGGGTTTCGCATGGGTCAACGGGGAGTACCGCTGCACGCTCTACAATCACCGCCGGTCTCCCAACTCGCAGGAGCCTGATTGCATGGGCGTTGTTTTGCTTGGCAAGCCGAGCGTGCGATTCCGACCGTACGGATGGCGAGCGGCACGAAGCCGGCACCCAGGCGGGGTGAACGTGTTGCTGGCGGACGGAGCGGTACGGTTGACCAGCGACCTCATCGACTCGAACGCCTGGACGGCGCTCTCGACAATTGCGGGAAGCGAAATTGCCGGAAGCGAAACGCCACCCTAGAAGAAATGACGGCCTTGCCGACTAACTAAGTCCATAAAAACGAGGTCATTCCGAGTGTGACGAAGAGGTTTAGTATTTTACATCGGAGCGTCGCTTCCGTG
>QIKP01000001.1 GCA_003233055.1 Planctomycetaceae bacterium | reverse complement strand
ACGGAGCGGTCTTCGCCCTCATGCTCACGCTCTATCCGATCGCCCGATTCTTGCTGGAGCGGATACGGATCGACGAGACTTCATTCCTCGGGACGGGGCTCAGCATCTCGCAAAACATCAGCCTCCTGCTGCTCGTGGCCGTCACGGGGCTCTGGATTTACCTCTTTCGCCAACCACCAGGGCGGGTGTTGGATCCTCCAGGAAAAATTTCTGCTCCGGCATGAACCACTCCCGGTTTCATTGCGTAGCGCATAGCGAAAAACCGAGACTATCGGCCCCCCCCAGCCGGTGGGCGTGGCCCGCGGCTGGTATTTCCCGAAAATAAGATTTCCAGAAAACTCACGACGCAAGGAATTAGCCATGACCTTCCCTTGGAAGAAGTTAGCCTTCGCCGCTTGGATGCTGTTCGCAACGTCCCTTCCTCAGGCCGTCGCCGACGAGCCGGCTCCCCCTCCGCGAGCCGCCGACGAGGGTCATCGCCAAGGCCGGTTTTTCCAGTCGCCCCCTCTCGCATCGCCCTACTACATTGGCGTGGCGCTCCACCGAGTCAGTAAGCCACTCCGCGCGCACGTCGAACTGCCCGAAGGCGTTGGCTTGATTGTGGCGTATGTCTTTAAGGAGAGCCCCGCCACCAGGGCGGAGATTCAGCGGCACGATATTTTGCTCCAAGCCGATGGCCACGATCTCCGCCGAATCGGCGACTTGGAAGAGGTGGTTAGCGACCATGCCAGGGAGAACAACCTGACGCAGTTCACGCTCGATATCATTCGTCGTGGCCAGAGGCAGACCTTGTGGGTAACGCCTGCCATTCGCCCCGTTCCTCCCAAGGTTGAGCGACCAGGGTTTCGTGAATTGAGCCGCGAAGAACGGAAGATGCTTCAGCGAATGCGAGTACGTGAGGGGCGGCTCAATTTTGATGCCCTGAGGCCCATTCGCCCTCTCTCTCCGCCCGAAGTCCCCTTCATTCCCAATGGATGGATTCCCGATGGCGTGTCGATTTCCATGCAAAGAGAAAACGACGGCCCAACACGAATCACCGTCCAGCGTGGCGACGAAACCTGGGAAGTCGAGGGAGACGATGCCGCAGCGCTAGCGGAACTTCCCGAGGACTTGCGGCCGATGGTCGAGAAGATGCTCCAAGGCGATGGCCCGGAGAGGCCCGATGGTCTGCGAGACCGGCTGGAGCAAATGGAGCAGCAGATGCGAGAACTGCGAGAGCAATTCCATGAGCAACCGCAATAACCAGCGAGCCCGGCCGTCCTCGGCCCGGGGACGGGCGGGCTCACTGGGCCGTCCTCGGCCCGGGGACGGGGGGGCTCACTGGGCCCGCAGCGGGCGGGGTTAGTTTTGTGCGATCGGGAGCCCTGCCTGCGAGCGCCGAAGCTGCCCGCAGGCGGCGTTGATCTTGTCCCCCTTGCGGTGACGGAAACGGACCGCGAGACCGCCCGATTCTAAGATTCGCTGGAACGTCTCCTGCGCTGCGGGGGAGGGTGTCGCGTACGGCAGGCCGGCGACCGGGTTGTACGGGATCACGTTCACCAGCGCCGTGCGCCCCGTGAGCAACTTCACGAGCCCGTGGGCATGGGCGGGCTGGTCGTTGAGATCGGCGAGCAAGACGTACTCGAATGTAAGCCGCCGGCCTGAGTGATCAAAATAATAGTCGGCCGCGTCCAAAATATCGGCAAGCGGCATTTTTTTGTTCACCGGTACGATCTGGTCGCGGAGTTCGTCGGTGGGTGCGTGGAGCGAAATGGCGAGGCGGTAGCGTGTGTCAAGGTCGGCCAATCGGCGGATCGCTTTGGGAAGACCGACGGTCGAGATCGTGATTCGCCGGTGACTGATGCCCAATCCGTCTTCCCGCGCAATCTGATCGAGCGCGGGCAGCAAGGCCCCTAAATTGGCGAGCGGTTCGCCCATGCCCATCACGACGAGGTGGCTCACTCGCTCGTCGGGGCTAAGCCGCCGCTGCAAGAGGAAAACCTGTTCGAGGATTTCGCCCGTGGTGAGATTACGATCGACCCCATCGAGCCCGCTGGCACAAAAGACGCAACCCATGCCACAACCAACCTGGGTGCTGATGCAGAGCGTCCGGCGATGGCGGTCGCGAAGCAGGACGCACTCGATTTGCCCGCCGCCGGCGAGGGTCAGCAGTAATTTTTCCGTCCCATCTTCGGCTTCGGTATGCCGAGTCATCTCGGCAGTCTCTAGCGAAAATGATTCGGCGAGTTCTTCCTGAAGTTTTTTAGGAAGATTGCTCATCTCCGAGAATCCCTCCACCCGACCGGCGAAGAGCCAATGGCGGATTTGCTTTGCTCGGAAGGCTGGCAGCTTGCGCTGGGCCAACCAATCGGCCAGTTGCTGGTCGATGTCGTTAAGGAGGTGGGGAGTCGGCACGGAATCGATTCTCTCTGTGGATAAATAGGTCCCTAGCCGACGAGGCGTAGCTCGTCGGCTAACACAAACTACTTCCCGCTCTTGACGATGCTGGGGAGCCAAGTACAGAGGTAGTACGCCCGGGGGACGGTTAGCTCGAGCAGCGAATCCATCTGAAGGGTCAAGCCTCGCGGCTGCGCGTGAGCGCTGCCGAGCAGTGCTTCCAACGGGGCGGGGGCTTTTTCATACTTGACGCAGCGGACGTTCTCGACGGTCGTCCCCGCGAGTTCGGCAGCGCGCTCGAGCACTTCTTCGATGTAGCCAATCTTGTCGACCAGTTGGAGTTCGACCGCTTGCTTGGCAGTAAAAATTTGCCCGGTGGCAACCGCATCGAGGTCGTCCGGGTTGTCACGAAACATGGGGCGGCCCTCCTTGACCGTCTCTTTGAAGTCCGCCAGCATTTGGTCGACTAAATCCTGGAACAGCGCCCGCTCTTGGTCGGTCATCGTTTTCGTTGGGCTCCCCATGTCTTTGAGCTCATGGCTTGCGATCGAATCGTCTTTGATGGCCCATTTCTCCAGCAGACCCGATAGGTCGTAATGGGGGATAATCACGCCAATCGACCCCGTAATGGTGGCTGGCTCCGCGAAGATCGAGTCAGGCGTGTCGCCCACGGCGGTCGCCAAGTAGTATCCGCCGCTCGCACAGATACTCCCCATGCTCACGACGATCGGCATCGGCTCCCCTTTTCGTTTGCCTTCGCGCGTCTCGCCCCTTGCTAGTTTTCGTAGGTGGTGCTGCAAGTAGTCGCTATAGGTAACCGTGCCGCCCGGGGAATTGATCCGCAGCACAACCGCAACCACATTCTCGTCTTTTCGTACGCGGTCGATCTGCTCCATGATGAAGGTGTCGGTCCCGACGATGGTGCCCGAGACGTCGACAATGGCGATTTTCTCCGTAGCGGTCTCGCTGCCGGAGTGGAATTTTTCCTGCGGGCCGCCGGGGGGATTGAAGTAGCTATCGTAGCTTGTCTTCATGCCGATGATCGTCATGACGGCAAACAGAAGGGCGAAGAGCAAGAATTTTCCGAACCGGCCAAACATCGACTCCTTCTGTTGGATGACGATTTGCGGGGTAGGAGGGGGATCGGACATGTTAGAATTCTTGGGTCAAAGAGCCGGCTTTAGCCGGGCCGCCACGCGGTCCGTGCAGGAAGTTGTATTGATGGGCGTCTGTTCGCTAGCACCTCACCAGAGAGCAAGGGCAAGCGAGACAGGAGAATATCGCCACCTTTTCCTATTCTAAGCGGAAATGGGTGAGGGACAATCCGCCCGTTGAGACGGGTGTTGCCATGGGCCCCGTTTCCTCGCTACAGTAAGCGCACGCGACCGCTCCTATCGGGCGATTTCCACGCTTTTCCCTTTCCGACCCATCGAGGCGTTTCCGTGTATATTTGTGCTTCTACCGAGAGTTTCCCCGAGTTGGACCCCCGCGACGTGCTCAACAAGCTCGTCGACCTGGAGTACACGGCTGTCGAGCTGCCGGTCCACGAACAAGAGGGCTGGCTAAAACCATCGGAAGTCTTGGCCGACCTGGAACGGGCGATACAGGTTTGCCGAGATACGCACCGACTGGTCGTGGCGGCCTTGTCGATCGAAATTGAGGCGACGGACGACACCTATTACGAGCAATTTTCCGCCTGCTGTAAGTTGGCGAAGGCTATCAAGGTCGTGACGCTGGTCGTTCCCTCGTCCGAACTAGGGACACCGTTTAACGAGGAGATTGAGCGGCTTAAGAAGCTGGTCGCCATGGCTAACTTGGAAGGAGCGGTCGTGGCGATGAGGACGACCATCGGTTCGATGAGCCAGGACCCTGACACCGCTGTGGTGATCTGCGACAACGTCGAAGGACTGGGACTGGCGCTCGACCCGAGCCACTACATTGCAGGCCCGAACCAAGGGCGAGACTACGACAAAGTACTCAAATATGTTCGGCACGTTCACCTGCGGGACTCGACGAAAGAAGAACTGCACATGCGGGTCGGCCAGGGAGAAATCGACTATGGCCGACTCGTGTCGCTCCTGGCCAAGGAAAAATACAGCCGGGCCCTTTCCGTCCACATGCCGGCCATCGAAGACTGCGACCATGATGGCGAAATGCGCAAAATGCGGCTGCTTCTCGACAGCCTTCTGTGAGCCACAGGGAGAGGCGAATCGGGGGAATCAGGGGAATCGAGAAACCTTTCCCCTCCGCCGGGGTTTCATCTTTCCAAGCGACACCGTTGGCCCAATGCGGGCCGGTTGCTTAGACTAGAAGCTGCCCCCAGCGAGAAATTCTTCCGCTGTTTTTTCCGCCGTGGAGACGCCCTTGGACGTTTGTCAGGCGACCATTGATCGATACACGCAAGCCGACCCGGATGTTCGGCTGATGCTGCGCGTGGCGGCAGACGATGCGTGGGCGTTTGAAGAATTGATGCGGCGTTACCAAAACCGGGTGGTCGGAGTGCTTGCCCATTTGGTGGGCCGACGCGACATGGCGGAAGACTTGGCGCAAGATGTTTTTCTGCGTGTGTATCGTGCGCGCCAGCGTTATGTCCCCGCCTCCAAGTTTTCGACCTGGTTGTTCACGATTACCAACAACGTCGCGTCGAACGCGCTACGGTCGTTGTCACGCCGCAAAGAAGTGAACCTCACACCCAAAGTCGACCAGTCGGGAGGCAATCCGATCGAAGTTGCCGCCCTCGCGGCCAGCGGCCTGATGCCGACCCGGCAACTCGATAAGTCCGAAATATCGGAAGTGGTTCGTCTCGCGGTGGAGTGCCTCAACGAACGCCAGCGAATGGCGGTGCTGCTCGCAAAATTTGAACACCTGAGCTACGCGGAGATTGGCCAAGTGATGGACATGACTCCCCAAGCGATCAAATCGCTCCTGTCGCGTGCCCGATCCAATCTTCGTGCCATCCTGGAACCTTACTTGGAGCAAGGCGAAGCGATTCACCAGTAATCACCTGACGCCGTGGCATGGGACCCCAACCCATCTCGTCCTGATGTCCCTTTCATGCAAACGGAACGGGGCCATGCAAACGAGACGGGGCCTCGTTCTCCCCTGGATCTCCTGCTCCATTGGCTCTCCTGTTCACGGTCATGCCCAATCCCGCCCCCCAAAAACCTGACTTGTCGGCCAGCGAGGAGCTTGTTGCTTATCTCGACGGAGAGCTTTCTCGCGATCAGAGCGAGGCGGTGGAGCGACGCATCCAAGACGACAAGCAAGCTCGGCATGAGTTGCAACAATACGACCAGGTTTGGAACGCGCTCGACAAGTTGCCGCAGACGACGGTAAAGGAGTCGTTCACCAAGACCACGATCGAGTTGGCGGCGGTGGACGCGAAGAAAAGCTTAGCGGCTCAGACCACCCTGCTACCTGTTCGCCATCGGAACCGGCGATGGCAATGGGCCGGGATGGTCGCTGCGGGGTTGGTGCTCGGCTTCACCCTAGTGGCGATCGTCATCCCGAACCCCAATCGGACGCTCTACATGCATCTGCCGGTCATCACCCAGATCGACGCTTACAACGAAGTCCGCGACGTTGAATTCCTTCGCGCTCTCGATGCAAACGCGGGGGGCTGGCTGCAGGAAGAGTGGGGCCCGCAAATCGGCGACGAGGCCGAGGCGCTCACGCAGATCACCTCGGCCAGCTACCACGAGCGCCGGCAGAGGGTTGCAGGATTGAACGACGACGACCGCACCCACCTGGCGAACAAGGCCCGACGATACTCAAGCCTGTCCCCCGCCCTGCGCGAGTCGATCAACGAGCGGTATGAGACCATTGCCTTGGCACCCGACGCCGACAAGCTGCAGCGAACCTTGCTCGCCTATTACGCCTGGGTCTCGCAGTTCCCGGAACTAGAGCAGGCGAAGCTCCGCAGCCTTCGCACCGACCAACGAGTCGCGCAGGTCCAAAAGTTGCAACAGCGACTGGAGAAAAAGTCCGATACCCGACTGACGCCTGCCAACGCCGTGGCGTTGCGGGAAGCGTTCGAGGCGTTGGCCTCGGACCGTGAGATTCGCCAGTTGCACAAGACGTTCGTGGCAGCGCTCCCCCGATTCGGACCGGCCACGACGCCTGGTCGCGGCCCCGAACGGATGCGGCGTCACAGGATAGAAGTCTTACGAAAGAGCCAACCTCGCCACACCAGTTTTATGATTCTCTGGATCGCTGCTCAAAAGGAAGCGCCGTTTCGCGACAATTCCGAGGCTCAAGTGGCGATGGATGCCTACCGATCGGCAATCGAGCGACGACTGCTCCATGCGCTCGACAAGGAGACCGCCTCACGACTACGCAAGAAGCCGGCACGGGCTCGATCCCGACAGCTCGCGCTTTGGTTGGCGGAAACCCGACATCGAAAAAAACCGGACGTCGAAGCACTGGAGACCTACTTCGTTGGCGGCCAGATTGCACCGGAGTTGCAGCAGGAGCTGCTCTCGATGCCGAAGGATGAGATGCTCCGCGCCCTGGAACGACTCTACCTTCGCGAATCCTTGGGGGTTGGCGACCTGGGCGACGACTACTGGCGCCAGATGCGCCGTCTCCTCGACCTCGGGCGGGATCGAGCCGGCCCGCCCCATCGGGGTCTGCATCGCGACCGTCCGCCACCCCGGCCACCGATGGGCCGAGACCGAAGCAGACCGCCGGGACGTCCTGATCGGCCCTAGCGTAACCGTTCACGAATCGACACGAATCATCGCAAGCGATCAAGATTCGTCCGATTCGTAAAATTCGTGGTTCCCTCTTTCGACTCGTGAACGGTTGCAAAAAAACGTCGGGCTGGAAGCCCAACCTACTCGCCGTGAAACGCTCACCCCTGTTTCTTTGCGCCTTCGCGTGAGGCTTATTTCTCCGGGCGTTGGAAGTCGGCAGCCGATGGTCTCACGCAAAGGCGCCAAGGCGCAAAGGAAGAAAAGAATTGGTCACGGATAATCGCAGATGTTTCGGTTAGAGAACGCTAATTTGCGCTAATCCGATTAGTGAAGATTAGTGTTCCTCCTCCGACGCGAAGTTTCGAGGCTACGAATCTTGATCGCTTGCGCTTATTCGTTCAATTCAAAAAATTCGTGGTTCCCTCTTTCGACTCGTGAACGGTTGCAAAAAAACGTCGGGCTGGAAGCCCAACCTACTCGCCGTGAACGGTTACAAATTTCCGTCGCGCACCAGCAGGCCGGTCGCGAGGCCGACCGGGTCGTCGCGCTGGCGGAGCATCTTCTCGAAGAGGTCCCAATCGCGCGACTTGCGTGCCAGGTCGATTGCACGAGGTGCCAACGGCGAGAGCTGGGCCTCTTGGGGGACCATTTTTTCGTAAACGGCGAGCGCTTCGCCTGGCTGCCCGATTCGATCGAGAAGCACCAGAAGGGTTTCGATCGCTGCGGTCCCTTCGTGGTACACGTCGCTCTGTTCGGCTTGCCGGCGGAAATAATGGGTCGCCTCCTCGACCTCCTTGCCAAGAGTGGCAAGAAAGAAACGCCGATGCGCCGGGTACAAGTCTTCAAACGGTGCGTCGCCCGAATACTGAAGCGACTCGTGCAAGCGGCTGCCGTAGTCAGTGAGCCCGAGAGCCAGCTCGACAACGGGAGGATCCACTACCAGACGGGCGAATCGGACCGTGGCGGCCAGATGCGAGGCGTCGATATGGACCGCTTCGTTCTCGAAGAGCCAATCGCACCCACCCCAAAGCTCGCCCAGCTTTGCCTCGGTGTTTGGCAGAGGCTCGTGAGGCTCGCGATTCTCCGTTTCCGCCAGAAGACCGAGGAGGTTTTCGCGCAGCTCTCGATCGACATGCCGGATCAAAGCTGCAGCACACGCCAGCAGGTCGGCGGGCAGGAGGGAGGAGGCGAGTCCTTCGAGGGCCGTGATGGCATTGCAGGTGCCTGAGTGCCCTAGCAACCAACCGAACCCGCGCTCCGCGTCGACCGCTTCGTAGAGGGCCAGTTCGACCAACTCATCGATATTTTCCTCGCTCGGCACCGCGCGACTCAGTGCCGCGTGGAGCACGTGTTTTTCGCCTCCAGGCCGAAGGTACTGCCACGCTTCGCGAAGTTTTCCCGCCTCGGTTAATAGCCGACCGACTTCACGGCAGGCGGCTGTGTAGTCGTTTTCGAGAACCGCACGCTGCTCTTCGGGAAGGTCGTCGAGCCGTGGCGGATCGGTCAGGGAGAGTCCCAGCCGATGGCGTGCTTCGGTAAGCCTCGCCTCGAACAGTTCGTGCCATCGTCCTTCGGCGGCCAACTGATGGGCCAGTTTCCCGAACAGTTGGTCCGCGTCGCCGGCCGAATTGGAAAGTGCTGGATAGTCCATGCCCGCATTGTACCGCGCGGCACCCCCAGCAGCGAAGACGCGAGCGACAATTTGCGTCTTCGCTAGAGGCTTGCGGCATTAAATCAGTTCGTAGCCATTTTGGTAATCAGGCTTGACCATTTTCATGAGCGAGTCGTCGCCAATCGGGATCATGTTCTTGGCGTCCCACTCCACCTTCGCCCCTTTCCAGACGGCCAGATTGCCGAGCAAGATCGTCTCGGTAAGAGGCCCCCCGTAGTCGGGCATGTTGGCAACGGGAGTCTTCGAGCGATCGTTGATCGCGTCGTAGAACTCTCGCACGTGCCCACGTGACCGAGGGTACTCGACCTTCAGCTCCTCGGCACCGAGGATTTCGATTCCTGCCTCAGCATAGTCACCGGAGGCGTACATCGTCGCCTTGTCGCCAATGATGAGCGCCCCACTGGCAGTCGGAGGTGGATTGCCGTTGGGTTGCTTTAGCGTGACGTCTGCAAACAGGGCACTATCGGGCTTCCGGCCCCCATCGTACCAGTGGAGCGTAAAGGGAGCTCGCCCCTCGAGTTCGGGAAACTCGAACTTGATCTGCGACCACTCGGGGTAGCTATCGCCATCGTGGCCCGAGGTCTCCGCTTCGACGGAGACAGGATCTCGCATATTGAGGGCCATGAAGGGAAGATTGCAGGTATGGCATGCCATGTCGCCCAGCGCGCCGGTGCCGAAGTCCCACCACCCACGCCACTTAAAATCGTGGTACGCGCCGACGCCATAAGGGCGTTTCGGGGCGGCGCCTAGCCATAGGTCCCAATGAACATGCTCGGGAACCGGAACCGTTGCGGGACGACTACCCCCCTGCGGCCAGACCGGGCGGTTCGTCCAGACATGGACCTCTTTCACGGTGCCGAGGTTGCCTTCCTTGATCTGATAGGCTGCCTTTCGCATCGGGCTGTGAGCGGTGTGCTGGTTGCCCATTTGGGTGACCACGTTCATTTCTTTGGCAATCTCCCCCAACCGGCGCGCTTCCCAAATCGTTCGCGTCAGCGGCTTTTGACAATAGACATGCTTGCCGAGCTTCATCGTCGCGGCGGCAATGGGGGCATGCATATGGTCCGGCGTGGAAATTACCACCGCATCGATCTGGTCCCCCATCTGGTCGAGCATCTCGCGGTAGTCGTTAAAAATCTTGCCGGTCTTGAAGAGCCCTTCCATTCCGTCGAGTGTCTTCTGGTCGATGTCGGTTAGCGACGCAATTTTCCCAAATTTCGAGGCGTTCTTCGTATCGGAGTCCCCCTTGCCGCCGACACCAACGCACGCAATTTGGATCTGCGCGTTGGGTGACTTCGACCGGGCACTCGCGACCCCACCCAAGGCCCAATAGCCGGCTCCCAGGGCGGCGGAATTTTGGAGAAAACGGCGGCGATTCTGTCGGTTGCTCATCTCGTCTCGACTCCTGAAAACAGCTGGAGGGGATGACCTGTTGAAAGATTCCGATGCTGCGTAGAGTTGCCTTGATCGGTCAACTGATTGTAGCCGCTGGAGTGGGAGAGCACAAATTGTGGAGATTTTTTGGAGCCCCCCTATTTCACCGAGCCCGCTCGTCGGATTTTAGCGAGCCCGCTCGTCGAGTTTCCAGCGAGTCCGCTCGTCCTCGAGCCGGGGAACCGTGAGCGGGGACGCCACGGCTCGCTACAGCTTCTTGGTTTCTCGCCAATCGTCGGTCGGTCGATTATAAAGAAGAAGGCCTTTCATGGCTCTTGTACTAGACTCCCTTTCCCGATAATCCCGATAGAACGATGCCTCTAGCTCCCTGCAAGCGATTCTTCGGTCTCGCCCTGCTGCTCTCTCTCCCGGCAGTTGTCGTTGCAGGCGAGGCCGACCAACGTGCCGCCGACCAAGCGAAAAAATTGCTTGGCACGGTCACCCTTTCGGACGACGGAACCTTGATCGGCGTCGACCTCGACGAGCGTCCCGTCACCGATGCCGACCTGCTACCGATCGCCAAAGCCAAAGGGTTGAAAAAGCTTGCGCTGTGGGGCGCTGGAATTACCGACCAAAGCGCCGAGACGATCGTCGGATGGAAGAAACTTTCGGAGCTGAAGCTCCGCAACACGAGCATCACCGACCGTACGCTGGAATCGCTAAAAAAATTGCCGCAACTCAAGCTGCTCAACCTCGAACGCACCACCGCGATGACGAATGAGGGGGTTCGGCATCTGGCGCAAATGCCCAACCTCACCTACCTGCATTTACTCTTCAATCGAATTGACGACCAGGGGCTGGCCAACCTTGTTGGTGCGCCGAAACTGCGCCTGCTCGACGTGCGCGGGTGCAGTGTCACCGACGCGGGGCTCGAGAGCATGTCGCAAATCAAGACGCTCGCCGCAGTAAAAATTCGGAGCGCAGCGGTGACCGACGAAGGGCTGGCATCGCTGGCAAAGCTACCCAAGCTCAAGGGGCTGATGGTGCAAGACGCTTCGATTTCCGACGAAGGCCTCGCCAAAATCGCGCACCTCGCGAACATGGACGACCTCGACCTGATGCGTGCTCCGATTACTGATGCAAGTCTCGTTCACCTAGCCGGCATGACCAAGCTCCGCCACCTCAACCTCCGAGGCACCTACCTCAACGGCGAAGGCCTTGTTCACTTGAAGAAGTGCAATATTCTTCGGAAAGTCGACCTGAGCGAAACGGGGGTGAGCGACGACGCGCTGGCGCACCTCGCCGACAAGAAAAAACTGGTCTGGCTGAATCTCTGGAACTCGAGGGTCACCAACGAAGGGCTCGAACACCTGGGAAATCTAAACCTGCTCTACCTGAATCTCAACAACACCCGCATTGATGACGAAGGCATGGCGATCATCGCCCGGCTGCCATCGCTGACAACACTCAGCATTCGGGAGTGCGACATCACCGACGAGGGGCTCGCCCAGCTTGCGAAACTAAAAACGCTCCACAAAATCTCGGCCCGACTGACTTTCATTACCGAGGAGGGCGTTGCCAAGCTTCGTGAATCGCTTCCCGAGGTCGTCGTGGAATACGACGAATGACGAATAAGGTACGCTTCGCCCACCGCGCGCCGACCTTCGCCAGGACGTTCTCCAAGCGATTCGCTCGCTCGGTTGGGGAGTTGCACGAACTTTTTGGCGTTCGCCTTTGCATCGGACTTGGTGCCGAGTTAAAATAGAGAGATGGAACCGATCCTCTCTTTTCCCGCTCCGACGTTGACTCGCAACACCTACTGGGTACTACGGACCGCCGCTGCGCTCCTGGTGATCGCGGTGTGGCTTGCTCTGCTCCTTCAAATGGCGGTCACGATTCAGGCAGAGACGAGGCTGGGGAATATCCTCCGCGAAGCGAACGCCTTTGCCGAGTTACCCAACGTGCGGAGGGACGAGCTACTCACGTTCGTAACGCGCCGCACCGAAAGGGCCGGCTGGAGGAAGGCGACGATTCAGATTCTCCCGGCCGCGGGGGGCCGTTCTCAGGTGACGAGCATCGAGATTCCCACCGACGAATCGGCACGGCCTTTCTTCCAGCTTTGGGGACACCGCCGCCCGACCGTCACGTGGTCCCTCTTCACGCCGTCGATGCCATCACGCGGCTAGCAAAGTAATTCTGCAGGCACCGGTGACTACAGCGGGATGAATCGGACTTTGCGAATGCCAAGTTCTTTGACCGGCGTTTCGGAAAGCTCGGAGTTAACGACATGGAGCAGACGCTGGCGGAGTTCTCCGAGTCCCGGATCGTCCATTTCTTCCGGCGTCATCTGTCGGATCGCCACGAGAACGGCTTGCCGAAGACGGTGGCCCTGTTCGTCGACCCCCTTTTTGATTTCCGGTATTTTGTACCGCACCTCCGTACCAAAAAGTTCCAGTTCGACTTCGATGCGAGCCGCGGTCAAGATATCGCGTGGGAGCGTGGTTCGGAAAGAGCCGAGGTCGACCTCTTCTAGCCGGGAGCGAATCGCCTTTTTTCGGACCTCTTCGACGAGCCGCTTTTCGTCGTAGCACCCCGACAGCGCAGCAACTCCCAACAAAAGCAGGAGGGAACAGCAAGGGGTGTATCTGGTGTTCGTTGTATTGGCATTCATCGTATTGGCGTTCGGCTCTGGGCGGACCTCCAGGCAGTCCGTGAAGTAGGTCGCGCGCCGCGCGAGCGATCGTGGCAACCTCTTCATTGGTTACAAACCGTGTAATCGGATTACGAGTCGCCCGTAACCCTCAGGGAAAGCCTAGTTCACTCGCCGTGGGTTGGTCGTGGGCTAGGGTTGAATTATGAGAAGCAACCGCTCCAGGAACCGGTCTCTTTCGTCTTTACGATCCCCCCACGCTGCGCGGTTGCTGCTCCTGGTGGGTCTCGTCGGCTGTGGCTCGGAGCCAGCTTCGCCTTTTGCTCGATTCGAGCGGCTTCCGTCGGTCAAGCAACTAGTGACCGTCCCGCTCGGTTTTTATCTGGTGCCCGTGCCGGTCGGGAGAGGCGAATCGATCGACGATCGCCCACTGCATGGCCAGGTGCAGTTGGAGTTTGAGTTGCATGCAGCGGTGCTTCCGAAACACGAGTCGTGGCTCGCCGAGAGCTACGAGCGTCACGAAGGTCGTCTCCACGACAGCGTCATCCAAATTTGCCGAGACACGCCGGTCGAAGACTTGCTTGACCCGACATTGACAACACTCAAAGCGCATCTAACCGACACTTTGCAGCACTACTTTCCTCGAGCCACCATCGAGCGACTCCACCTCAACGATCCCCAGGTGAAGCAACTATGATCCTTCCCTCTCTCCGCCCGTTTCCCAGCATAGTCTGGGTCCTGCTGGCTGCGCTGTTGTTTGCCTGCCCCCAGGCCTCGTCGGCAGAATCGGAATCGAGCCTGGCCGCGGAATCGCCCGCCCATCAGGGCTACAAGCTGGGCGATTTCCGCATCAAGGCTTTTCGCCCGATCGAGCGGGAAAAAGTAAAGATGCAATTCACCCTCTACGCAGAAGTGGCGGAAGGGACGCAGGAGCGATTCGAGCAACTCCAAGAGAAGTACGAACATCGCATCCGCAATCAAATAATCACCGCTGCTCGGCTGATTCCCTCGATCGACTACGATGACCCAACGCTCCATGCCCTGCGCCGCCTGATCTACCTCCGCCTGCGCCGAAACCTTCCGGAGCTACGGATTGAGTCGGTGTTTGTGAGCGACTTTAGCTATCTGGGCGACTGAGACGGGGGCTGGTGCTGGACGATTGCCAAGTCGCCGAATTAAAAAACCGCCTTGGCGATCTTGGTGGTTCAAAAATGACTTGGCAGTTCTCCTGGGGGCAGTCGCTGTCATTGACCGTCGTTCGGGCGTGGTTTAGGATGCCCGCTTCGGCCAATTCCGCTGCGGGTTGGCGATCGACAATCCGCCCGGACAACGCCTCGTCATGTCGCTGCCCTCTCGCACCTCTTGCTTCTGGAAGCTCTTTTCCAACCTTTGGTTACTCGTCCCGCTTGCACTGACAATGGGGCCTATCGCTTCTGGGTTGCGTGCTGACGACGAGTCGACCAACAAGTTTCAGTTGGGCGACCTCGTCGAATCTTTCGACGCACCAACGCTCGAAGAAATCGATGCGAAGGTCGAATGGGTCGATCGGCCGGTGCTCGACCCGCTTCGCCTCTTGGTAAAACGTCAGCAGGGGGAGCCGGTGCTGGCATCGGAAGAAGAATCGCTCCAGCGACGAAACAAGTCGGAGGAAGCGAACGACGCAATCAAGGAGAGCCTCGGGCGAGTCCGTGTCTCGCGGGAGGGAGAGTTTTACGGCAACGAAAAAGAGATCGACTGGGAGGCCCGCTTCGTCCGCCACGCCTACATGGACATTACCAGCACCAACCCCATTCTAGCTAGCTCGACGACCGAGTCGGAAGTCAACTCGCTCACTTCCTACGGGCTGTTTACCTTCGATTGGAAGATGAAGCCGTTCGCTTCGGCAGATACGGTCAAGACTTGGCAGACAAGCAAAGATGGATTCTACGATAAAATCGTCATGCGAGACGACCTCACCTGGTCGGACGGGAAGCCGATCACGGCCCACGACGTTGTTTTCTCGTACAAGGTCATCATGACCGAGACGATTCCGGTTCCTGCCGTCCGAACGGGTACCGATCAGCTCAAGTCGGTCGAGGCCTACGACGATTACACGCTCATTTTCTTTCACAAGCGTTCCTTGGCGTCGAACGTCTGGAATCTCGGCTTTCCAGTGCTTCCTAAGCATGTCTACAAAGATTCACTCGCGGACGACCCGACCCTCACTCGCAGTCCCTACCACGTGAAGCTGGAGGACAAGCCAGTACTGGGCGGGCCCTACGTCATCTCGAAACGAAAGCGTGGGCAGGAGATTGTCCTTGAGCGGCGAGAAGACTATTACATGCACCATGGCAAGCAGGTGCGAGACAAGCCGTTTTTTAAGACCGTCCGGTTCAAGGTACTTCCCGACTTGAGTGTGGCGTTGCTCTCGCTCAAAAAAGGAGACCTGGATGAGATGCAACTCAAGCCGATGCAGTGGACGACCCAGACGGACGGCAGCGACTTCTACAAGCACAATACGAAAGTCCAGGCCGAACAGTGGCTCACCTGGTCGTTGCAGTGGAACATCAAAACCCCTTTTTTTTCTGACAAGAAGGTTCGTTGGGCGATGGGATACGCCTTCGACCACCAGGAGCTCCGCAAATCGCTTCGGTTCGACCTCGACATGCCGGGGATCGGAACCTACCATCCTTCGTCCCCTTGGTGCCCGCAACCGACGCCCCTGGCGTTGAAACAGGACCTTCCCAAAGCACGGCGGCTACTCCTCGAAGCAGGTTGGAGCGACAGCAACCACGACCGTGTGTTGGACAAGGAAATCGAGCTGGAAGACGGGACGAAGGTGCGAATTCCTTTCGAGTTCACGATCATATGCCGGGCCCAGCAGTGGCGGATCGACGTTTGCAATTTGCTTCGAGAGAACCTCTCGCGGATTGGGGTGAAGTGCCATGTCCGGCCACTCGAAGCGACCGTGCTGTCGACCAAATTACTGAAACACCAATTCCACGCCGCCTTCGGTGGCTGGGGAACCGGCGCCGACCCCGACACCTCGCAGAACATTTGGGGCACCGGCGAAGGCCGGAATTTTGGCCACTATTCCAGCAAAGAAGTCGATAAGTTGTTTGACGCGGGAAAAAAAGAGTTTGACTTTGAAAAGCGGCGAAAGATCTACGGCCAAATTCACCAGACTCTTTGGGACGACCAACCTTACACTTGGTTGTTTCACGAAAGCTCTTTCTACGCCTTCAACAAGCAGCTTCGCGGCTACACTTTTAGCCCGCGTGGTCCCTACTCGTTTGGTCCCGGCTTTGGAAGCATGTACAAGCCTGCAAAAAAATGAGGCGTTTTCACTGCCGCTGTTGGCCAAGCCCCTTGCGATTTCGTCGCCCTGCCGATCCTGAAAATATTTTCTGAAAAGACTTATGGTCACTTACATCGTCCGTCGCTTGCTGTTGGCGGGGCTCACCTTGCTTCTGGTGACGTTCGTGGTCTACGCGCTGATTCGGAGCATTCCTGGCACGCCAGTCGACATCATGGTCGCGAACGCCGATCCAAGTAAGAAAATCGACGTCCAAGACTACGAGCGAATGAAGAAAATCTATGGGCTCGATCAACCTTGGTACCTGGCCTACGGAAAGTGGCTCGGAAATACCGCGAGAGGCAGCCTAGGGGATTCGATTTTTCATCGCCGACCCGTTACCGAAGTCATCGGCGAACGCATCGGGCCAACGCTGTTGCTCTCGGGTACTTCGCTCGCACTCGCCTACTTGCTTTCGCTGCCGTTAGGATTGTGGTCCACTGCCAAAAGTGGCACCGCCGCTGAGAGGAGCGTAAGTACGGTTCTCTACATGCTCTACTCTTTTCCGTCGTTCGTAGCCGCGCTTTTGCTGCAACTCGTTTTTGCCGTCTGGCTCGACGGCACCCTCTTCGAGTTGCCACTCGTCGGAATCACCAGTGACAACTACGAGGAGCTTTCGTTCCTAGGAAAAACGGTGGACCTTCTCTGGCACCTCATCCTGCCGGTCGTTTGTTTTACGTACGGAAGCCTGGCCTATTTTAGCCGATTCGTAAAATCGAACATGGAAGAAGTCGTCCGGCAAGACTACATCCGTACCGCCAGGGCCAAGGGAATCGACAAACGGACCGTGATGCTACGCCATGCGTTTCCCAACACACTCATTCCCTTTGTGACGTTGCTCGGACTCACCCTGCCTGGTCTGTTAAGCGGATCGATTATTCTTGAAACCGTTTTCAATTGGCCAGGCATGGGGCTGTTGCTCTACGAGGGGATCGGGCAGCGAGACTACGAAGTCATCATGGGAGTGATGCTGCTCTATTCTGTCATGACGCTCGCCGGGCAATTGCTCGCGGACCTGCTTTACGCCGTGGTCGACCCACGGGTCACCTATTCCTAATCGGACCCTGTACTCCAGACTCGAAGACCATCCACATGCCCAATAACGTCACGAGAGGATTTTGGTCCGATGCCTGGAGGCGTTTTCGTAAACGCCGGCTCCCGATGGCTGCCCTCGGGTTTGTCCTACTCCTGGGGCTGCTCGCAGTCCTCTCGCCATTGATCGCCGGTACCAAGCCGATCGTCTGCAAGTACAAAGGCAAGCTCTACTTCCCCGCGATGAGCTACTTCTCCGCCAACTGGGAAAATTACATCTTTGTCGAGGATGAATTCTTCGACCGATTCCCCGCAGGCCTCAAGGAAAAGGACCCCGAGAGTTGGGCCCTCTGGCCTCTTTTCTACCAAGCCCCCGACCGACCGATCTACGACGGCGAATGGGAAGGAAACGAGCGCAATCCCCTGGAAATAAACGGCGCCCCCTCCAGCACCAATTGGTTTGGCACCTACAGCCGAGGAACCGACGTCTTTGCAAGGATGATCCACGGAACTCGCGTCACGCTCCTCATCGGGTTCGTATCGACCGGTGTGGCGGCCCTAATCGGCGTAACGGTCGGCGCGATGGCTGGTTTTTTTGGCGGCTGGGTCGACATCATTCTGAGCCGATTCATCGAATTGGTCATGTGCATCCCACCCCTGGTGCTCATTCTTGCCCTCATCGCGATTATCGAGCGTCCCACGATCTGGCATGTCATGCTGGTGCTCGGCGTTACGAGTTGGACCGGCATTGCCCGGCTCACGAGGGCGGAGTTCATGAAACTCAAGCGGCAAGACTTTGTCACCGCAGCCCGGGCGATGGGCGTCGGGCAGTGGCGCATCATGTACCGGCACATACTCCGCAACTCGCTGGCCCCGATTCTGGTGCCGATTACTTTTGGCATCGCCGGTGCGATTCTGATCGAATCGGCACTCAGTTTTCTTGGACTCGGCCCCGCCGATTCCTATAGCTGGGGTCGCCTCCTCCAAGCAGGACGCGAAAGCAATAACCAACACTGGTGGCTCCTCGTCTTCCCCGGGCTGGCCATCTTCTTCACGGTCCTCGCCTACAACCTCATCG
>QIKP01000038.1 GCA_003233055.1 Planctomycetaceae bacterium | reverse complement strand
TGCTACCATTGATGCGCTCCGGCGATATGAGAAATGAGAACTCCGTTCTCAATGATTTACGTAGCTTTCATGGGGATTGTTCAGCAAGGCCCATAGACTAAAATGACTAGCGATGTTGCGTGCTGCTCCGCGATGCCCGGCGCGTCGGTTTCTTGTTCGTGGTGTTTTGGTTCGGCTTGGCGGACTTCTTGGGCATCGGCTTCGCGGCAACCCCCGCCTGCTTGACCGGAGTCGCCTTGGCCTCGGGGCGTTCCGGTTCGGTCTCGCGCATCGATTCGGCAAGCTTGGCGTACCGCGCCGAGTCACCCATGTTACCGAGTTTCTTGTGCATGACCGCCAGGTTGCCGTAGGGAACCGCCAGCGTCGATTCCTCGACGACCCCACCCGCTACCGCTTTCTCAATCAGCTCGGCACCCATTTCTGTGAGCGAGATCGCCCGCTCCTTGTCGCCTTCGCTCCAGTACGACACCGCCATGCTGACCAAGGCTTCGCCCTCGCGGCGTGGCACGGTGAACTGGCTGTCGGGTGCATCGGTTGCTAGCAGCGGAAACGCCCGGTCGTACCAGTCGACCGCCTCGGCATGCTGCTTCTGGTGGACTGCATGCAAGGCACCGATATGGAAGTAAAGCTGCCCGATTAGTTTTTCGGTCATCGGATTGTCGCGGCGTTTTTCTGCCTTGTCGCCCAATAATTCGATGGCTTGTTCGGAATACTGGAGTGCTTGATCCGCATTCCGGCGATGGTGCTCAATCTGAACGGCCCGAAGATAAGCGACGCCGGTCGCCCATTCGAGCTGTTCGATCCAGAGGGGATCGTTGGACTCCGTTTCGATCTCTTGGAGCGTATCGAGTATCTCTTGAATCAGCGGCTCGGGATCGTTCGCCGGTTTGAAATTGGAGAGCGCGGTGAGCGATTGCTGCGCGACTCGAATTCTAAGATCGAGTTCGCCCTCGTCGTTGGCAATCAGTTCTTCGGCAAATCCCGAGGCTCGGCTCACCCATTGGGCCACGTTGCCCATTTTGTCGGTGTAGTCCCGACGAGAGACATCGAGCGCCACGGCAAGATGGGCCTCGACGAGCAGCCGCTTGGCCTCGCACCGAAGTTTCCGGTCGTCGCTTGTAGCGAGTGCGTCTGCTTCTTCGATTGCCATGGCGTGGAAGCCAACGGTTTTCTTCGCAATGTTGGCGTCCCCAAGGGCGGCGAGGAGTCCCATCTGATGCAGCGCCTTCGCCCGGACAAGCTTGGGCGCGGTCTTCTCGTCGAGTACCTCGCGGGTTGCCAGGACGGCCGCATCGTACTTGCCGATCGCAGAAAGCGTCTCGCCCCATCGCTGGCGATAAGCGATGTTTTCTGGGTCGAGGTCGACGGCCCGACTAGCCGCTACCTCGGCCGGTGCCGCCTGTCCCGTTTGCAACAAAGCCTCGGCGAGTAGCCAATGGGCATGCGCTTCGCTCGGATCGATCGACACCGCTTCGCGAAGGTCTGCAATTCTCGCCGAGCAAGACCGACGTGGCCGCTGCTCCGCTCGCAGGAAAAAGGTCTGCGCGTCGCGAGGCTGCAATAACATCTGCGAAACGAGGGGCGACGAATCGGGTGTCACCTCATCACTACGGTCCAGCACCAACACAATTCCTTGCTCGGGGTAGGCGTAGGCCAGCAACTCCCCTGTCTCGGGTTCGATGACCTGGGCTGCCTCGGCCGGATCGGCCTGGATTTTCTTTGCCAATACGTCCGGTGCTACTGGCTGGCGGAGTCGGACTTCCATCAGCTCCACGGTCTCGTTCTCGACAAGCACGTTGACGCTCCGAAAGCTCTCCAGCTCGTAGGCGAAAAGTTCCCCTCCTTCGGTTGGCGAAACTTCCTGAGGTTTGCCCCATGCTTCGAGCAATTGTTTCTTCGTCGACACGCCTGGCTGGATTCCGTGGAACACGGCCAACTGCTGGTGCGAGTTCGCCTTGGCGAGGGGCTCGCTCTTGGCAGGCTCTACGGTGGTGGTGTTCGATGCCATCTTGATGGATCGAAGACGCGTTGGCGTATCGAGGGCTGGTGCGAGCGTTGGCTCCGGGGCGGCGAGCACGGGCTCCTTGTCGGAAGAGGCAGAGATCGGTTTCAAGCCACCACCGTGGGGCGAAGTCTCGCTGGCAGTCTCCTCCTGGCGGGCGTCTGCCTTTCGAGTCGCGATGAGCACCGAATGTTCGGTCCCCTCCTGATCGGCAACCGACGCCGCAAGATCGCGAGCCGAATCGGCCAAGTTCTCTTCCGCCTGGGAAGAAAGGGAGAGCCCCACGACGCCGTTCGCTAGAACGAGGCTGGCGAGCAGGCCGCATTGACGCATTCCATTCCACCAAGGGTGGTGCCGTTGTTCGGACTTTCGCATGGGTGTTCCTCCTGAACACAATCGCTGCGGCACCACATTGGTTTTCTGGTGGTGCAGCAACGTAGACGGACTTGGTCGTACGAAGACAGGGGTAGCACGAAGGGAAGCAGGGCTTTGCCCCAATCAACCCTCGAGCGCAGTATCGACACCAAGTCAGTCCGCAGCCAAGGCATAATGGGAGGAATCGCGATAATCGGCAAAAACGTCTCGGCCTCTGGCGTGGAAGGCAACGCTAGCGTGGAAGGCGACGATGCTCGCATCGAGCGCGGCGGGTAAGCCCTAAAGCAGCCAGTCCGCCAATCGCCAGGAGCAACGAACTCGGCTCCGGGACGGCTGTCACAGCGAGGGTGATCGCAGCAGGCGCCGCGCCAGCACCGCCCACTTGCCCGAGCCAGATGAGGTAGTCAGCTCCATCCACATCGCCATCGCCATCCGCATCGCCAAGGACACCCGTCGCCCCCATCGTCAGGCCGAAGTTGCCTTGCCAGATGGCCAGGTCGAGTACATCGACAATGCCATCGCCATTGAAGTCACCGCCGATCGGAACGATGTCCAGGACGACAAGAGTGACATCCGAATCGGTCGTGTCGATGAACCAATTCCATCCTGCGTTTGCCAGAGCCGGAAGGTCGAGGAGATTGAACGCACCGGAAAGACCGCTTGCACCGGAGATGATTTCAAACTCATCGCCCGGCATCGGATCGATCGGGTTGGCACCGACGGTGGAGAGCGCGACGCGGAGCTCTCCTCCCAAGGTAATGTCGCCAGCCACTGCAAGCAGGCTCTGCGCGGCACCTGTTGGTCCCCCTCCTAAGGTGACGTTGAGTGCCGCGGAAACGGTGCCAATGAAATCGCCCAGCACGGTCAGCGTGACGATCGATCCATCAGGAGCCAAGTCGAGAACGCCGTTGTTGGTGAGATTGTTCTCGAAAGTGGTATTGGAGTTGCCGGAAAGAGTCGTCACGGCACCTGCTGCATTCACCACGTCTCCACCAATGATGTTGTCCCCTGCTGTAAAAGCAAGCACCCCTTCGTTGTTGAGCCCCGATTGAAATCGCATGATGGCGTTTTGGCCAAGAATCACTCCCCGTTGCTCGGGCAGCGCCATGGTGGCGGGTGCCACACGATTTCGGAAAGCATCGCCGGGGTTTTGCTGTAGGCGTTGAAATTCGATCTCGCCACCGACCACTTCGATGAGCCCTTCGTTGGCCATGAAGTAGGCGCCAATCTCATCACTCTGTGGCGAAGCGGTTGCCGCGTTCGATACCACCAGGAGCTTTTCGCCCTGGCTGACGCGAACTTGGCCCAGTCGGCGATTGCGGAAATGAGACGCGTCGATCCGTCCATTGCCACGAATCACGCCATCGCTTACCACGTCCGCTTCAAGGACGATTCGGCCCTCTTCCAGTTGGACTCGTCCAAATCTTCCGATGACCATTCGATCGTCCTCGTCCTCGCCAAGGATGGAAATTAAGCCATCGTTAGAAACGGTGATTTCACCCCTGCCATCTTCCGCCGTGTATTCATTGATATCGTCTTCGGCGAAGACACCGACGGAGAGTCCGCCAGCAATCCGCCAGGTCGAGCCTAGGCCGTCGACGGTCACGATCCCCTGGCCTCCTCGCGTATCGGACAGCGTAGGGATGCCACCCATCCCGCCGCCGATAACGCCCACCCCGCCGCTGCTATTCACCGCGCCCAGGGCCGCTCCATTGCGGGCGTCGACCTGAGCACCCTCTCGAATCGTCAGCAGACCGGTTCCCGCCGGGCCGATCAGCATCTGGCTGAGCGAATCGTCCCCTTCGCCATTTCCCCGCTGGTCGATGTGGGTGCTGAAGCCTTCGACAAGGATTTCTCCATAAGATCCAGTGGCGAGACCCGCGATGAGTCCATCGCCGATTTCCATCCGGCCCCCGTTGGCCACCACGAGCGTGCCACTGCCAGTAAGGCCAACATAGACATCGAACCCACCATCGGTGGCCCTTGGTGTCGGGTCCGTGATGCCCTCAAGGCCACCAGGAATGATGTCTGGATCGTTGTTGTAAACGGTGCCAAAGCCCTCGATGCGAACAACGCCGACACCAAGCGGACTACCCGTCACCTCGGTATCACTGGGACCTGAGTTGGCGTCCTCCTTGTCGCCGCCGATCACCAAGTGCCCGTAGCGCAAGAGGGAACCGCCATTGAGCAGGAGCGAACCAAAACTGGTCCTACCGACCTCGATGTCGACTTTGTCGGTGTCCCCTTCCTCGAAGGTGTATTGGTCGGGGGTCCCTGCGGGGGGATTGAAGATGTTGCCGAAGAACGGAACGTATTCCTGAATCCCCTCGTTGCCGGTAAATTCCCCCGTTGTTCCATTTTGATTGATACTGGTGAAGGGATTGTCAGACGGGGTCACGTCGCCCGTCACCAGGACAGCGGCTCTCGTCGGTGCGCCGCCTACCAACAGGGCAGCACCGCAAGCGGCCGCCGCAAGCAAATGAAGCGGACGGGTAATCATCGAACGAAATGCCATCGAACTGCCTTTTCTCAAATTGCCCCAAGGATCCGCTCGAGCCGAAGTTTATCGGCAAGGAGCGGTCGTGGTTGGTTGAATCTGCGTACGCCTTGTAACAAACCTGCCCGGCGGGAGGGTTCATCGCCAATCAGCGCAGCCGGTCGGTCGACGCCCGTAGCGATGCGAACCGATTGGAGGCCGAAGGAACGGCTGCCGGACAGCCGCATTCCCCGGATCCCTCCTATAATCACTAACCGGAGTGGTAATTGTCAACTGTTTTGCGTGCCGAATGGCAGAAGAAGGGGGCAAAACAGCCATTGTCCCGTGAAATATCGCAGCGCAAGTCCCCTGCGCGAGCGTCTGGACCTCGAACCGGGCCTTGTGAGATCCCGGGCCGGTGAAGAAAACGAAGGGGCGGCCCGATCGAGTTTACCGGTGTTGAGGGATGCTCTCGATTTCGGCCCGTTGCTCCTGCAGGGCCGCGGCCTCCCGGGCCAGCTTGAACTCAGGACCCGGCGCAAAATACTGGACATCGTCCTGGCGGTAATGGCCGCTTGGAAGGACCTGTCCGTTGTAGACGCTCTGGCAACCCGTGAAGGCAAGCGATGCTAGCAAGGCCAGGGGGATGGCGTGATGAGTGAGCTTGAGATTCATGCGACGGACCGTACTGTTTTTCATGACAGGCTCGAGTGCCGAATGGACATTCGGCTGATGGGGAGTAGGAGGCAAGGGTTGCGCATTGGCGAACCGCTACAACCCCTATCGTCGGCCCAACCGGCAAACCTTAAGTGGAGTTGGAGAATAAGGGCGACTCCCTGCCCTGGTTCGCAGAGCAAATCGCCTTTTAGCGTCTAGTTTGGTAGAATGAGGGTTGCCCCGACCCGCTCGTTTCCCCACTTTTCAGGAACAGAAGGCATGCCCCGAGTCGCTTCTCCTCGTTCTTTGCTAGCACTCTGCCTTGCCGTTGCGGCGTTCGCCGTGCCGATGCGCTGGTGCCACGCGCAGGAGGCGTCGATCCCGGGTCTCAGCTACTTCGCTGCCATCGAGGAGCTTTACGAGGCGAACTACCGCCGTGCCGTTCGAAGCTTCGCTGCCGAGATTCGTACTCCGGTTCGCATCGGGAACGCCTACTGGGTCGACTCGATCTGTTACCGCGCCATGTTGGGAGAAACGTACTACCAGATGGGGGAGAACGCCCTAGCGCTCGAGGAATTCAATGCCGCTTGCGAGCTGTTCCTCCTGCACCCGCGATGGCTGCTGACGGTTCAGTTTCGTCAGAACCCTCGCGCTGACCTCAACTCCGCTCGGCGCATGGCCCCCTGGGGTCGTCCGGTCCGCCAAGTGACGTATGGGACCTTCACGGACACGATGCTCGTTTCGCAAGGGGAACTCTTCACCGAAAATCGACTTCGGCAAGGAGGAGCGGTTCAGTCGCTTCAGATGTGGCGGCTCAATGTCGTTGAAGTCTTGCGGACCACTGCCCTTGCCATTCGCCGACGGAATGAAATCCTCGGTCCGCTTGGCCCGCATGATCGGCTTAGCAAGAATTTGGTCGATGCGCTGACGCGAGGCGGCAACGCGCCGCGAAACCATTGGTCCAATGCCTGGACGGAGCTCTTGCTCGGCCTCGCGCAACGGGGCGTCGGCGAGTCGCAGCAGGCGACGACGCATATCAGTCGAGGCCTCCTCATCGATGGCCGGTACGACCACCCCCTCACCGGCGCGGCGCTACTGGCGCAAGGAGAGCTTGCGCTCGAAGCAGGCAACACCAAGGCGGCGCTGGGCTTAGCGACTGAAGCGAGCTACGCCGCCTTTGCTTACGAAGACTACGACGTGATTGGCGAGTCGATGCGGCTTGGCCACCAGGCGTTTTTGGCCGGGGGTGGTGAGGGAGTTTATCCGCCACTCGCTGGGGCGGCCACTTGGGCCCGGCGGGAGCGGCTCGCTCATCTCGCCTCCAGCTTTTGGCTTGCCCAAGCCGAAGAACTGGCTCTCGCTGGCCAAAGTTCCTTGGCCTCCAAGCAGATCGGAAAGATCCCTGCCCGCGTCCGCGACTTGGGGGCCGGGCGGTTGGGCTCGATCCGTGCCTACGTCGAAGCGATGATCTATTTCGCCGAAGGGAACCGGGAGCAGGGCGACCGTCGCATAGGCGAAGCCCTCGCCCAAAAGCGTGGCCAGTCGCTCCGTAACTTTCAGACAAGGCTCGCCAATGCGAGGGTCGATGGAGGGCAGGTCTCTGCCCGCATTGCCGTGGGGCTCTATGCCCAACTGCTTCGCGACCCCACCCCTCGCGACTGGGCCGAGGAGCCGCTCGAAACACTCGCCCACCTCACCACGTCCCACGAGCCGGCGATCGGCCGATGGCTTGTTGCCGCCCTCAGTCGCCAAGAAGTTTTCCCCGCCATCGACATCACGGAGGTCGCCAAGCGCCGGCGATTTTGGCGAGCCCAGCCACTCGGGGGACGCCTCCTGGCGATCGAGTATCTCCTGGAAGTCGATCCGGCTCGGCTCTCGGCCGAGGCCCGACTGCAGCGCCGCCAACTGTTGCTCCAGGCCCCTGCGTACGCGGAACTTTTGAAAAAAGATTCGGCTCTTCGTCGTGAAATGGCCGCCGACCAACTCGTTGACCAGAAAGGCAACTGGCCGCAAAAACAAAAGACACGCCTCAAACAACTCGGGAAAAACGCGCAGCAGCGAATCACCCTGCTTGGGCAGTTGGCGCTCCGACGCGATCCGACCAACTTCGACATGCTGCCACGACCGACCGCCGTTGAAATTCAAGCCGCACTCCAGCCGGGGGGCGCGATGCTCCTCTTCCATCAATCGGGCACTTCCTTCTTTGCGTTCGTTCTCACCGCCGATGGCTACCATCACTGGCGACTTCTCGAGGCGGGCTCCCTGGGCGAGCGTACGTCGGAGTTGCTCCGCCAGATGGGGCATTTCAGCCAAAGCCGTATTCTCTCGACAAGCGATCTCGACACCGAAGCCTGGAAGCAAGTGGCCCAGCCGTATAGCGACACCCTCTTTCGTGACTCCCGACTCGATTGGGCAGCGACCGAAGAACTCCTCCTCATCCCGGATGGAGTTCTTTGGCATGTCCCGTTCGAGGCACTCGTCGTGTCGGCAGGCGGCGATCGGCAGCTGTTGATCGACCAGACACCCATTCGGTACGCACCGACGGCCGGGTTCGCCATTGGCGATTCGTTCCGCCCTCGACCGATCCGCACGACCGCCATCGCTGCGCCGACCCGTGCCGGCGGCGACGATTTTCTGAATCGCCAACTCCTGGACGAGCTCCAAGCGAGCGTCCAAAATCCGATCGTTCTGGGTGGCCCCCTCCCGGCTCCTTCGCCGCTGGTCGCTTCGCTGGTCGAGCAATTGGTGGTCCTTAGCGAATCGACTCTCGAACCGGCCAACCCTTATGCGTGGACCCCGGTGCCACTCGACCGGAACGCTGGCGTGGGGACTCTCTCGGCGTGGCTTTCGCTCCCTCGCCCTGGTAGCGAGCGGCTCCTCCTGGCGGGCGTTCACACCGCAGCCGAGACAGGCCTGAAGTCGCGGAAGCGAAATCGCGACGACGATTCCATCGCCAGCGGCAATGAACTGTTTCACGCGAGTTGCGCACTGCTGGCGACCGGGGCGAAGACAGTCCTCCTCTCCCGGTGGCAGACGAGTGGCCAAACCCATCGGGAAATTCTGCGAGAGTTTCTCGCCGAGCTTCCCCACGTTCCTGCCTCCGATGCCTGGCGTCGGAGCCTGACGCTCGCTCGGCAACTTCCACTCGATCCCGATCAGGAACCACGCGTCAAGCGTCCGAACGAAAGCACCTCGCTTCCCAAGGCCGACCACCCTTTCCTTTGGTCGGGCTACCTCCTGATCGATACGGGCTACGACCCGACGTCACCGGAGTGAGCTTCTTTTCGCAAAGCATTCTGTCCCATAGGCCCTGGATCCCGCACGGCCAGAAGTGGGCCGTGCGCTGCTCGGCTCGCCGCCGCTGACGCGCCGCCGCTGAAGCGGCATCGCCAGGGCTACGCGCAGCTTGGTCCTCGCAAGTAGCGCAAGTTGTCGAGCCAAATTAGAACAGACTGGCCAGCGAGTTCCAGGACTATTTTTGTGCCAAGGGAGCCGAGGGGGTTGGAGTCTGTCGGTAGCAAGGGAAGCCTCCGTTGATAGAATGGCTGGCGTTCCCTGCCGGGAGTCGTTCCGAAAGAATCCTGAATATTCGTTTCCACGCTTGCTTCCTTTCCTTGTAGGCCCCACCTATGCAATTCCCTTGGCTAGAAACCTACCAAGCCTGCCTTACCACGGGCGTTTACTTCGTCACGCCGCCGGTCGGGCGTCTCGTGGTGACCGGGAACGATCGGGTGGCATTCTTACAAAATTTTTGCACCAACGACATCCAGAAACTCTCGCCAGGCGAAAGCTGCGAGGCGTTTTTCACCAGCGTCCAAGGGCATGTCCTTGCCCATGCGGTGGTCGGCCTCGAATCGGAGCGAATCGTCCTCCATCTCCTGGGGAGCGATCCTGGGCCGCTGGTATCGCACCTCGACCGCTACCTCATTCGAGAAGCGGTGACGCTCCAGACGGAACAAAAACCGACTTGTTGGATAGTCGGTGGATCGCCTTTTCCTGGGGCGTGTCGGACCGATTTACTGGGCATCCCGGCGTCGTTCGTCGCGCTGGACGATTCCGTGGAAGGGGCTCTGTGCGAGGCCCGTTTTCAGCCGGGTGGCGACGCACTCTGGAACACCCTTCGCGTCGAAGCGGGCTTGCCATTCCCCGGCGTCGACTATGGCGAAAGGGCCTTGCCGCAAGAGCTCAGTCGTGACGCCCAAACGATCTGTTTCACCAAAGGCTGTTACCTGGGCCAAGAAACGATCGCCCGCATCGATGCCTTGGGGCACGTGAACAAGCAGCTTGTCCAAGTGAAATTCAAGGGCGACCAAGTGCCCGAACTTGGCTTGGAGTTATGGGCTGGCGAAAAGCAAGTCGGAGCCATCACGTCGGCCACTTGGTCGCCAGCACTCCGCGCGCCGGTCGGCTTGGCGATGGTCCGGCGTGGGTGCAACGAGCCAGGCACGCAGCTTCGGGTCGATGGGGGAGAAGCCGAGGTCGTGTCGCCACCCGAAATTGGATTGCCGCATGGACCTGGGTGAGGTAAGCTGCGGCTCTGGTGGCCAGGGGCTGACCAAAAAGGGGGGCACGAATCGTTCGACTCGTGGTCGATCCCTTTTCGGAGGGATTGTTTTCATTCTAGTTTTCATCGGAGGAAACCATGGGTTACAAGATTGACGAAATCGAGGGCATCGGTCCAGCGTTCACTGAAAAGCTAGCGGCAGCGGGGATCGCCACGACGGACGATCTCCTCGATCAGTGTGCGAGCGCCAAAGGCCGCAAGGAAACGAGCGAAAAGACCGGCCTCACCACGTCGCAACTCCTCAAGTGGGCCGACATGGCTGACCTGATGCGAGTTCCAGGCGTCGGTCGGCAGTTTGGCGAATTGCTCAAAGCCTCGGGCGTCGACACCGTGAAAGAACTGCGAACACGGAAAGCGGACAACCTCACGGTCAAGCTGGCGGAAGTCAACGCGGAAAAGAAACTCGCCAAGGCCGTCCCGGCGGAGACCCAGGTGCAAGGCTGGATCGACAGCGCCAAAGAGACCGAGCCGATGATTAGCCATTAAGCCCGCGTGGCGGGTGGGCAACGCGCCCCCTGCCATTCTCACCCCCGCAGTACCTTTTCCTCTGCTGCGCTGAGCCGATGGTAGTAGGGCACCAGTTGAAAAGGGTCGCACTCGAGGCCTCGATCCAGCATTTGGGCACCGAGCCTTCCGACTACCTGGGCGCTTGGCTGGCATTGCTGTTCGGTGGCGACAAGAACCCCTGCCGGCAGGCGATCGGCGTACTTGGCGACGACCGGGCCGACGACCCGATCGCCCGGTCGCAATCCTGCGAGCCAATCGTCTGCGGAGAGGAGTTTCGTCGCGTCGCTGGCTCCCCAGATTCTCTCCGGCGATGGGTCGTAACAGGCGGCAAACAACTCGTTCCGCTGGGCGTCGAGCAAGGCCCAGACGCGATGCCCCGGCTCGGCTTCCAGGACCGGAGCGGCGAGGACGTCGAGTGTGTTCAGAGCGACCAGCTTGCTGCCCGCGGCGTAGGCCATCGTCTTGGCAGCGGTGACTCCGATGCGAAGGCCCGTAAACGAGCCAGGCCCTGCCGCAACCGCCACGCGGGCGATCTTGGCCGGAGCGATACGGGCGTCGGTGAGGATTCGTCGCATGGCCGGGATCAAGGTCCGGGCCATGCGATCGCCTTTGGTTAGCCGACGCTCCGTGACGAGTTCTCGCCCCCGGAATAGCGCGACGGAACCGGTCGGTCCCGATAATTCGATCGCGAGAAGAGAAGGGGAGTCAGAGGAAGGGGAGTCAGGCATCGGGGCGTGGGGGATGGAGACGGATAACGGGGCAAAGAAGTCTCGCCGGCGGCGGGAGTGGTAAGTGGCGTACCTTGACCCAAGTCCTTCGAGGCCTTAGATTTGAGCGTTTCGGCAAGGGGTGTTGCAAGCCCCTGGTCGGCAGTTTTTCCGACTTGTGGGCCGGTTTTCCGACTTACGGGCTGGGAGTCCCCATCGCTCAACAGCGGGGGCCCTTACCGGGATGACGCCGCCAGCTTACCCGAGCATCCTTCAATCGATAGTTTACGGTATTGTGAGGCGGGAGTGGTAGCCCGCTGGGAGGTACCGAATCCGTATTACGGCGAGAGGCAGGTTGGTGGTGAAGCGTGCCATTATCAGCGATATTCATGGGAATTTAGAAGCCGTTCAGGCGGTTCTGGACCATATTCGCAGCCAGGGTATCCAAGAGGTTTTCTGCCTGGGCGACATCATCGGCTACGGTCCGAATCCGTGCGAGTGCCTGGATCTCGTGATGGCCCATACGTCCGTTTGCTTGCTTGGCAATCACGACCAAGGTGCGTTGTTTGATCCGGAAGGTTTCAACAGTGGCGCGGAGAAGGCGATCTTCTGGACCCGCACGCAGCTTGAAAATGGCACCGGCAATCGCGACGACACCGACTGCCGATGGGACTTTCTCGGCGCGTTGCCACGCGTTCATCGTGATGGGGACTGGCTCCATGTCCATGGCTCGGCCCGAAATCCGGTGAATGAATATGTCTTTCCCGAGGACATCTACAACCAGAAGAAGATGGACAAACTCTTTGGGCTCATCACGCTCGGCTGCTTCCAGGGGCATACTCATGTGCCAGGCGTCTTTACCGAGAGCCGGAATTTCATGACCCCGGAGGAAACAAGCTACGAGTACCAGATTAGCGATCAGAAGTTTATGATCAACGTCGGCTCGGTCGGCCAGCCTCGCGATGGGGACAACCGATCCTGCTACGTCGTCCATGAGGACGACAAAGTCACCTTCCACCGCGTCGATTATGACCGCGATGCGACTGCCGAGAAAATCTATAACACTCCCGACCTCGACAATTTTCTAGGCGATCGAATCAAGCAAGGCCGATAGGCGGCAGTCCCATGCCAGCCGAGAGGGAGAGCTTACAGGGGGGACTTACGTCTCACCGGGATCTCCCGAGAGGGTGCCTTCGATGCCCGCGTTACCGTTCTTTTTCAATCAAGCTTTTTAACCAACGACAATTGACGCCCCAAGCGCGTAAGGACTCGACACCGTGGCACGGAGATATCTTGCATTTTTTGCGGTGTCGCTCACCATCTTGTTGCTCTGGAATTCCATTTTCCCCCCGCCAGCGCCGGTCGGCCCGAAGGATCTTCCTCAGGCAGGCAACGACAAGGGGATGGAGGGCGATGCGATCGGCGAGGGCCCAGCAGCGGAGGAGCCTGGACCCGGGGACGTGCGCCCTGAAACGGAGGCCGACGAAGAGGACGAAGAGGTGGAGCCTCCCGTCGTCGATTCCCCCCCTTATCTGACGCTCGGTTCGGTGACCCCTGAGGGGCCTTATCGTTTGCTGGCGACGATCGATAGCCGGGGCGCGACGATCCGCCGGCTTGAGCTGTCGAGTCTTGATTTTCGCGATTTGCACGACAAGGCGGGCTATCTCGGGCAGCTCGAACTGATCGACGTGCCGGGTGGCGGCGCGCTGGTACAAGTCGTCGGTCTGGGGACGCCCGCCGCAGAGGCTGGTCTTGAGCCCAACGACGTGATCGTTCGGATCGCGGCACCCCAGATCAAGCGAATCGAAGGGGGCGATGTGTACTTCGCCGAGGACGTTGGCAAGTTGCTGGAGAAAAGCAAGCCTCGTGATTCGGTGGAAGTCTCCTTCCGGCGCGGTGGGAGGGAGCAGACGCTCACTCTATTGCTCGCGTCGCGCCCGCTCGACCTGCTTCGTCCCGAGGCGGAGAACGTCCTGCTTCACCACGATACGTTGCCGGAAGACTTCGAGCACCATCCGTCCCTGGAGGTAGCGTTGCTCAAGGTCGGTGGAAAATCGATGGGAGACCCTGTCTTGGAACAGGCGAACCATGATTTGGCGACCGGGGTTTGGGTGGTGAAGAGCCGTGGCAACGATCGCCTCGAGTTGAGCATGGTTTTGCCGAAGCTGCGCCTCGAAGTCGTGAAACGGTTCGGCCTTCCGAGCGTCCCGGAGGAGAGCCGGTCGGAGATTGCGTTCGCGGGCTACCATTTGGACTTCGACATCGAAATTCGCAACCTGAGCAAACAGCCGCAGGAAGTGACCTACCGCTTACAAGGCCCCAACGGCCTGCCGATCGAGGGTTGGTGGTATGCCAACAAGGTGGGTCGCGGCTGGTCGGGCTACGGTCTCCGCGACGTGGTTCTCCGTGTTTACAATCATGCGGAAAAGGACTTTTCCTGCCGCAGTATCGCCGAAGACGACATCGATCCGTACGGCGATGGCGAGTCGCTTGCCTACATGGGTGTCGACGCGCAGTATTTTGCTGCGGCGATCCTCCCGGTGAAAGAGTCGCCTGACGAACGGCACTACGCGCTCTTCACTCCAAATCTCGGTAGCACGCGCCTCTCGGAAAAGGCGATCCAGGCGAAGTATGAAAATAGCAGCTTTCGTCTCACCAGCCGTTCTCTCGAGTTAGCAGCGGCGGGCGGGAAGGGAGACCGACAGAGCGACCGTAGCCAACTATTCGCCGGCCCCAAGCGACCCCGCTTGTTGGCAAGTTACTATGCGTCGGCTGCCGAGGACCACACGCTCGAGGGATTCCTCTACTACGGGTGGTTTGGCAGCGTTGGCATTCCGCAAACCATGGTTTGGATTTTGAGTCTCTTTTTCGGTTTGGTTGGAAACTATGGTGTGGCGATTATTTTGCTCACCGTGCTTGTCCGAAGCTGCATGTTCCCGCTGAGTCGCAAACAGGCGAAGAACATGATCAAGATGCAAGAGCTGAAGCCGGAGATGGACCGAATCACCGCCCGGCACAAAGACGACGCCCAGGCCCGCACCAAGGCGCAGCAAGCCCTCTGGGCCAAGCACAACTACAATCCGATGGGCGGCTGCCTGATGATGTTTTTTCAGTTCCCTATCTTCATCGGACTCTACCGAGCGCTGATGGTCAACGTCGACCTGCGGCAGGCGTCGCTGATCCCTGGAGTCCATTGGTGCTCCAACCTGGCCGCGCCCGATATGTTTTGGGATTGGGCCGGGTTCTGGCCGAAGTGGTTTGTGAATGGCGAAGGAATGTTCGCGCTGGGCCCCTACCTCAACGTCCTCCCGTTGGTGACGGTCGGGCTATTCCTGTTGCAACAAAAGCTCTTCATGCCGCCGGCGACCGACGATCAGTCGATCATGATGCAAAAGATGATGAAGTACATGATGGTCTTCATGTCGTTCATGTTCTTCAAAGTGGCGGCCGGGTTGTGTCTCTACTTCATCGCGTCGAGCCTTTGGGGAATCGCGGAGCGAAAGCTCATCCCCCAGGCCGCGAAGCCCGAGGAGGGCGACTCCGACCTGGCAACCCCGACCCCTGTTCGTGAGCCACCGACGCGCAAAAATCGGCCGAACAACAAACGGGGAAAAGGGAACAAAGGAAAACGGAAACGCTGAGCCGGTTCCCTTCGCCCCATCTCCTCTAACCTCGAAGTCTCCGGGAGAACGTCGCCGTGGACCTTGCCGACACCATCGTCGCGATCGCTTCCGCGTCGGGTGGGGGCCTGCGCGGCGTCGTTCGATTGAGCGGGATGCGGGCACTCGATATCGCGGCCCGGATTGTCGACCTTTCCGCCTCCGACTGGGATTCCCTGTCGAGCGGTCCGCCCGAGACGATCCGCGCGAATGCCGAGCTCGTCGCCGATGCCCCACGCCCGCTACCGGTCGACCTCTTCGTCTGGCCCAGCACTCGCAGTTACACTCGTGAGCCAACCGTCGAGCTCCATACGCTCGGCTCCCCCCCCCTGCTCGACCGCCTGGTGGGACGGCTCTGCGAAGAGGGAGCTAGGCTTGCCGAGCCGGGGGAGTTCACGCTGCGAGCGTTCTATGCCGGTCGGATCGACTTAACGCAGGCGGAGGCGGTCCTGGGAGTCATCGATGCCCAGGGGCCTCTTGCGCTCCAGACAGCCCTCGGGCAGCTCGCCGGTGGGATGGCAAAGCCGCTCGCCTCCTTGCGAGAGGAGTTGCTATTGCTGCTGGCCGATTTGGAGGCGGGGCTCGATTTTGCCGACGAGCAGATCGAGTTTATTTCGCCGCAGGTGTTAGCGAACCGACTCGCGGAGGCCCTGGAACGGATCGCGACGATGGTCCGCCAACTCGGGTCGCGACAGACCAACGTCGACCGGCCGCGAGTCGTGCTTGTCGGACCGACCAATGCGGGCAAGAGTCGTCTCTTCAACGCGATGGTCGATCGACTGGGCCATCAGGGCCGCCTGGGCCATCGGTGCGAAACCACTCGCCCCCCAGCCGCCCTGGTCTCTTCGGAGCCTGGTGCCACGCGCGACTATTTGACCGCCTCGATCTCTTGCGACGGGGTCGCTTGCGTACTGGTCGACACCGCGGGGGTCGAATCGCCAGGGACGGAGCCCTCGATAGCCAGCTCGGCCCAGCGGGCCACCGATTCGATGCGCCAGGAGGCGGCCCTGGTGCTCGTCTGTGTTGAGGCGGCCCTGACAACCCAGACGATCGACCATCGCGTTGAAGAGACGACCTTTGCCCAACGAGTGACCGACGACCAATGCCTGGTTCTCACCAAAGGAGACCTGCCAAGGCGGGCCACCACGGAAATTCCTGCCGGTGCGCTGGTGACCAGCGCGGCGACCGGCGAAGGGCTCGACCAACTCGCCTCACGTATTGCCAATCGCTTGACGACCGCCAGTCCCGTGGGAGAATCCGAATCGATGGTTCCCTCCACCGCCGCGCGATCGGAAGTGAGCCTGCGGTCGGCAGAAGAAGCGATCGGCCAAGCGGCCCAGTTAACAGAAAGAGGGGAATCGGAAGAGTTGGTCGCCGCCGAAGTGCGCCTAGCGCTCCACCACCTGGGGCACGTGGCCGGGACCGTTTGTACCGACGACATCCTGGACCAGGTCTTCAGCCGGTTTTGCATCGGCAAATGAGCGCCGCCGGTAGAGCCCCGACGAGGCGTAGCTCGTCGGCTAGGGCGTTTATCGCCATCGTCGGAACCCGATGTGGAAGAAGACGCAGTGGAAAAGACGCCAGTGAAAAAGACCCAGTGCACGAAGCTGCGTCAGGGGACTCTAGTAGCGGAGGAGGGACTCGAACCCCCGACACGCGGATTATGATTCCGCTGCTCTAACCAACTGAGCTACTCCGCCAAGGCCCTAGGCCACGAGGGGGATTCCCTGTTTTGGCAACGGATGGCGATTTTACGAGATTCGGACCTGTCTGCGAAGGGGTCGATCGGGCGGCTCCTAAGTAGACGTCGGTCTGACCGGCTGGTGAAATAGGCAAAACTCGACCTTTCCATCGGCCCGCGTTGGCCCGGCCGCTAAAGCGGCCTCGCCACTACAGCAGATGCCTCGCTTTGACTTCCAGGTACCGGTTCACCAGCTCGCCGGTGATCTTCTCCGGAAAGGCGTCGACCAGCAAGACACCTTTCCTTGCGAGGTTGGCTAAGGCATGCCGCCGCCAAGTGAGGATGTCGGCCGCGCCCGCCGCGCGAAAGAGCCTTGCATCGTCAACCTTTTCCAAAGCGGTGGCCGCCGGCTCTGGTTCTGCTTGATCGGGTTCGCCGCTAATCGCGTTGATGGCGTCCTGCATGGCATGGTCTCGCAGGAGCACCGCCAGGGGTAAGTGCCTGCCTGTCTGGACGGCCAGGTGCCTTTCGATTTGGTGGGCGTTTACCTCGTCCATCACATTGGTAATCAGCACCACGAGCGACCGCTTGCGCACATGTCGGGCCAAGTGGAGGAACGCATCGTCGTAGCGAGATTCGACCATCTGGGGGAATCGATCGTAGGCGGCATGGAGCAGGCGATTCATCTGGCCCCGGCCACTCTTGGGGGGGATGAACGTATGGACCTCGTTCGAGAAGCAGAGTAGGCCGACTTGGTCTTGGCGCGCGAGGGCCACGTAACTGAGCATGAGCATCGCATCCAGGGCATGGTCGAGCAGACTCACGCCTCCCGACTCGCCGGTCATCATCCGCCCGCAATCAACCAGGAAGACCACTCGCTGGCTCTGGTTCGCTTGAAAATCCTTGACGGTCAGTTTGTTTCGCCGGGCGGTACTTCGCCATTCGATCTGCCGGTAGTGGTCGTCGAGTGTGTAGTCGCGAAGCCGCTCGAACTCGTTGTCTTGCCCGACGCGCCGTGTTTTCCGTAGCCCCATCAAGCTGAGCCGATTGGTGCGCGCAAGCAGGGCGTATTCGCCGAGCTGCTTCATGTCGGGATAGACACGGATCTTCGATAGGCAAGGAATCTGCATGTAGCGATTCCACAACCCCCAGCCGCTCCGCAGGCGGACGTAGACATCGTGGAGCTCAAACGCGCCGCGCCGGCGGGGACGAAGGTGGTAGGTGAGTGTCGCCCGTCGTTCTGCCGGCAGCACCAGGGAGAACTGTTCGGGTTCGCCAACAAGGTGCTCGTCCAACCCATCGCGAACGGAGACGGGCCAGTCGCGTTGCGAGCGGTTGGTGAGGGTGAGCGTGACGGGATGGGGCTGATTGAGCGAGGCAATCCTACCAACCTGCCGTTCGACCGACAGCCGGTCGGCCCGGCGGAGACTCGATAGGTCGAAGAGTGCTGCGATCGCAATCAGTCCGTCGACGATCACCACCGCCGGCCAGACGCCTGGGAGGAAGACAATCCAGATCGAGAGAAACGTCGGGACCAAGAGAAGGAAGAGCAGCGGACGATGCGGGTAGACTCCTCGCCACCGCGCAAGGGCAGCCAAGAAGAGGAGCAATGCGGCGAGAAGCCAAACGAGGTGCTGCATGAAATTCCGGTCGGTGTGTCGGTGAGAGGAGGAGGCCTGCTAATTGTCCAATTTTCCTTCGTGTCAAACAAGTAGCCGGCCTCGCCCAGGACGCTTTCAAAGACGCCGAATAAAAGAAACCGCCAAGGCGCCAAGAAGAGTTGGAGGAGAGAGGCAACCGTTCGCCGAATCGGAGGCAGGGGAAACCACGAATTCGTGCAAATCGACACGAATAGCGGCAAA
>QIKP01000067.1 GCA_003233055.1 Planctomycetaceae bacterium | reverse complement strand
CGCAAAGAAACAGGGGCGAGCAGTAGGTTGGGCTTCCAGCCCGACGTTTTTTTGCAACCGCTTACGAGTTGAAAGCAGCAACCACGAATTTCATGAATTGGACGAACCATCGCAAGCGATCAAGATTCGTAGCATCGAGAATTCGCGTCGGAGGAGGAACACTAATCTTCGCTAATCTTCACTAATCGGATTAGCGCAGATTAGCGTTCTTCAACCGAAACATCTGTGCTTCTCCGCGTCCTCTTCTTTTCTTCCTTTGCGCCTCTGCGCCTTGGCGTGAGACCCTTGGCTGCCGGCTTCCAACGCCTGGAAAAGAAGCCTCACGCAAAGGCGCGAAGGCGCAAAGGAACAGGGGCGAGAGGTTCATGGTTGGAAGCAGCAACCACGAATTTTTTGAATCGGACGAATAGGCCCCCGTCGCTCCGACGAGGCCCTCCTTCGGCGGATAAACTCCACTCGTCGGCTAACTGACTGGCGTGAGACTATCGGATTCTGGCCACGAAGGGGAAAGCGTTACTCGTCACTCTTACTCGTCACTCTCGTCCTCGTCCTTCTCCTTCTCCGGGGCATGGTAGTCGACGTTCCACTCCCGGACCATCTCGCCTAGCACTGCCTGTTGAGCCTGCTGGCGGTTGGCATTCCGGAAGAGGCCGCGTCCCGGCCACGAATTGGCTTCCTCTAAGAACTTGCTACGGAGTTCTTCGGTGGTTTCGAATTCGTCGGCCAGCCGGACCACGTAGGCGATCGAATGGTCATGGTTCAGCGCGGCGGTGACTTCGCCCTGCTTCAACCGGAAGACCTCTTTCATGAAATCGGGGCCGACTTTTTTCACCCCCTCAGGTTGGGACATACGGTAATTGGGGGCTCCACTCATCGGCGCGATATCGCCGGTCGTCAAAAAGGTAAAGGTGGGAGTGCGAGTGACCTCGACTTTTTCGTTACCTTGGAAAAACTCCTCGAGCGTGAGCTCCGATTGGGTCGCTTCCTTCGCCAATTCCTCCGCTCGCTTAAGGGCCAATTGGGCCGCCTCGGCCTGCTTCCATGCTTGGGTCACCTGGTCCTTGACCTCGTCAAACGAAGGGGAGCGGGCCGGGTCGTCGGTGAGTTTCATCACGAGATAACGATCGCCAAACCGTCCAACGTCGGTGCTCAGAATCGGCTCGTACGGTTCCAGGTCGGTGGCAAAAACAACCTGCCAGATAGGCACGGCACCTTCCTTGTATTTCTGCGATTCGTGGCTCTTGCCGACGTCCGATTCGCGCATCTCGAGCAAATTGAGCTCGCCGGTCTGTTCGTACTCCAAGCTAAACTCGGCAGCCAAGGAGGAGAGGTCGGCTAGCTCCGGGCTTGGCTTCGGGACCTCTTTATCTAAGGCCTCGGCATCGAATCTTGCTCCCAAGTGCCTTTCAAAGAGTGGGTTGAGCCGCTCGGCAATCTTGGTCATCGTCTCATCGATCTCGTTGAAGAATCGATCTTCCGCCATGAGGCGGCGGATGTCGTCCTTCACTTCTTCCAAGGGCTGGTACTCGGGCTCCAGGGGCTGAAAATCTGGCTCGGCGACTTCGGAAGCTTCCGCGGAAGCACTTGGGTCTGAATCGCTGGTCTCCGCTGGCTCGGTCGCTTCGGCCGGCTCCGTTCCCTCGCCGTCAGACTGATAGGCGGCGAGCCGGAAGGGGCTAGCAGGCGACCCGAAAGCGTTGCCTTTACCCGGTGCCTCCGATGATTCTGGTGTCGAAGTGTCGGGTTGGTTTTCCGGCCCTGGTTCCGGCTCGTTGGATTCAACCTTTGGGGATTCGGCTGAGTCCGACATTTTTTCTTCGTCGGCATCCCCCTGCTCAGTGTCGTCATCCTTGGTGTCGTCATCGCCGAAATCATCTAGGTCCTGCGCTTTGGTAAAGCGGTGCTTGTTCTGCTCGTAGTATTCCGCAATTTGTTCGTCGGTGATTTCCTTGGAATACCGGTCAATGAATTCGTTGTAGTTGGCCCTCAGGTATTGCAGGCGAATACGGCGAGGAATGCCGAATCCGGGGGTCGGCTGGGGTAAGTCGACGCCTGAAACATTCACCGGAAACGAGAGGCGGTTTTTGTAGGTTTCGTAGTACTCGCGGAGTTGGCTCTCGGTAGGTTCCGGAACATCGATCACGAAGGTACTGGGGTCGACGGCTGCTGCCTCGATGACGACGTGGTCGTTCGCCCGACGCCAACCCTCCCAACGATCCACCGGCATCTCGACAGAAAGGGGGGCCGTCGCCGACCAAGCGGTCGAGGCCGCTAGCAGCTGCTCACGCAGCGCGTCAAAGATCACCTGTTCGTTCGGGGCGCCACCGCGGGGATTGGAAGCGGCGACAACGGCCGAGATCGAGTCGCCATCCAATTGGCCACGTCCCAGCTCGCCAATGTAGGCCTTGATCGTTTCATCCGAAATTACCACACCCTGCTGCCGGGCCTTTGCGGCCAGAATGTGGGTCTGGACAACATCGGCTTCGACGGCACGTTGGGTCCATCGGGCACCGGTCTGAGGGTTTTGGATAAGCCCGACCATCTGGACCCGCGGGGGCAAGTGCCCGAGGCCTTCCCGGCTGGCAAGGTTATAACCGGTACCGGCGATCCCGGTCACGAAGTGGTCCAGGATCTCTCGGCGGGTCAGGAGGTGTCCGAATTCCTGGACCGTGAGCTGGCCTCCGTCCCAGGAGACGGCCGTATCGCCAGGGGCCCTGGCGGAGTTCCCGTCGCCTCGGCCCTCTAGCCAACTGTTTACAGAATCGCCAACGGTGAAGACAAACATCAGAATTACGCCCGCCACGACGATGAAAGCCTTCTGGTGGCGGCGAAAATACTGAAACATAGGCGTAGTTCTCGTACTAGCTGCGGTTTGCCCCCGGTTTGGAGGGCACAACCCTTGACAGTGGGACCAGCCGGTCCTAAATGTTGGGACAAGCCTAGTCGCCGGATGGAAGCCCTGGATTCTATTCAAGGTCGACGTAAATGCAAACCCCAACAGCAGTAGTGGTGATTTTGGTAAGTCAAAAATGCTTCGTCTGCTAGTATCACAAAGACCCTAACCACCCAATCAAGAAGAGAAAAGATGGCCAAAAAGAAGACAGCTGACAGCAAATCAAAGGCAGGCGGCGACGCCTTGGTAATTGTCGAATCCCCCGCCAAAGCCCGGACGATTGGTAAATTTCTTGGCAAAGGATTTACGGTCGAGGCCAGCATTGGCCACGTTCGTGATTTGCCGCAGGGGGCCAAGCAGATCCCGGCGAAGTACAAGGGGGAATCTTGGTCCAACTTGGGGGTGAACGTCGACAACAATTTCGAGCCGATCTACGTGGTCCCGCCGGGCAAAACCAAGCATATCAAGATGCTAAAGGACAAGCTCAAGAACGCCAGCGCCCTTTATCTGGCGACCGACGAAGACCGAGAAGGGGAGGCCATCAGTTGGCACTTATTGGAACTCCTCAAGCCTAAAGTTCCGGTCCACCGGTTGGTCTTTCACGAGATTACCAAAGAGGCGATCCAAGCCGCCATGGATTCGCCTCGGGATGTGGACGATGGGCTTGTCCGAGCGCAAGAAACGCGACGAATTCTCGATCGACTTTACGGCTACGAAGTCTCGCCACTCCTGTGGCGCAAGGTCCGCCCGAAGTTATCCGCCGGGCGTGTGCAAAGTGTGGCGGTCCGGTTAATCGTGCAGCGCGAGCGCGAGCGGATGGCGTTTGTGTCGGCGACGTGGTGGGACCTGCTCGGTTTGTTCGGTACGGTCGAGAATCAGCAGCTCGAGGCGACTCTCGTAGCGGTGGAGGGAGAGAGGATCCCGAGTGGAAAAGACTTTGATTCCGCCACCGGAAAACTGAAGAACGAGGACTATCGCTTACTCGACGCCGAGGCGGCGCAGTCGCTGGCCGACCGCATCCGAAGTGGCGAATTTACCGTTACCAAGGTCGAAGAAAAACCTTACACCACCAAACCGTACGCTCCGTTTACGACCAGTACGCTGCAACAAGAGGCGAACCGTAAACTCGGTTTTACCGCCCGTCGAGCGATGCAGGCGGCCCAAAGTCTGTATGAGAATGGGCACATCACTTACATGCGAACCGACTCCACGAACTTAGCCAAGGTCGCCATTGAGGACGCTCGAAAGTTGATCGTCGACGAGTATGGCAACGACTATCTTCCCGCTGAGCCCCGAACGTATAAGAGCAAAGTCAAGAATGCCCAGGAGGCCCATGAAGCGATCCGCCCAGCCGGTCATCCTTTTGCCTTGCCGGCGGTACTCAAAGGGACGCTCGGCGCCGACGAGTTCAAGATATTCGATCTTGTCTGGAAGCGAACCGTCGCCAGTCAGATGGAAAACGCTCGGGGCAGGCGGATTGCCATCACCATCGAGGGAAGTGGTTGCCGTTTCCAAGTGAGCGGCAAAACGATCGATTTCCCAGGATATTTACGGGCTTATGTCGAAGGCTCCGACGACCCGACGGCGGAGCTCGCTGACCAGGAAAAAATCTTGCCGTCGGTCGAAGTCGGCGAAAAGCTCGACTGCAAACAGCTGACAGCCAAGGAACATTCCACGCTCCCGCCGAGCCGGTTTAGTGAGGCGGCGCTGACCAAAGCACTCGAAGAGCGAGGCATTGGCCGGCCGAGTACCTACGCTTCGATCATCGACACGATTCAGGCTCGTAACTACGTCTTCAAAAAGGGGGGCGCGCTCGTCCCGACTTGGATTGCCTTTTCCGTTACCAAGCTTTTGGAAGAACACCTCTCGGGATTGGTCGACTACCAATTCACGGCCCAAATGGAAGACGATCTCGATGCGATTAGCCGGGGAGAACAGAAGCATGTCGACTATTTGCAGGGGTTCTATTTCGGCAACGGTAAGCCAGGCCTCAAGAAGCAGCTCGAGCACAAAGTCGACGAGATCGATGCGAGAAGTATTAGCCGTATTTTGATCGGCAAGCCGGAAGGTGGCGAAGAAATTTACGTGAGGGTGGGCCGTTATTCGCCGTTCGTGGAGCAAGGAGAACGGACCGCTTCACTGCCGGAAGAGCTGCCGCCCGACGAAGTCACGATAGCCAGGGCGCTCGAGCTACTGGCCCAAGCCGCCAAGGGAGACGAACCGCTCGGCACGTGCCCTGACACGGGAAAGCTTGTCTTCCTCAAAGTTGGCCGATTTGGGCCCTACATCATGCGTGGTACGCCGGACGACGAAGAGAAGCCGCAAAACGCGGGACTCCTCAAGGGGATGGAGCCCGAATCGGTTGACTTCGAGACCGCTCTGAAGTTGCTTTCGCTACCACGCGAATTGGGCGACTACATGCCCGCTCCACCCGCCGTCGAGGCGACCAAGATCGATGCGACGAAGGCAGAGGATGCAAAAAAAGAGGAGGATGCAGGAAAAGCAGAGGCCGAAGGAAAAGAAGAGAAAAAGGCCGCAGAAAAGGCCGAAGAAAAAGGTGGAATGGTCATGGCCCACAATGGTCGCTACGGGCCGTACGTGAAGTGTGGTAGTGAGACCCGTTCGCTGCCGGCCGAGATTTCGCCTCTCGACGTGACACTCGAGCAAGCGATCGAACTATTGAAGCAACCGAAGACCCGTGGGCGCGGCGCGACAAAGAAGCCGCCGATTAAGATTTTTGACGAGTCCCCCATCACGGGCGTCCAAGTGCAGCTTCTGGATGGTCGCTATGGCCCGTACGTCACCGATGGCGAAACGAACGCGTCGCTCCCGAAGGGAGCTTCGCCAGAAGAACTAGAATTTGGCGAAGCACTCAGCCTGCTCGCCGCGCGTGCGGCTGCGGGGGGGTCAAAAAAGAAAGCCAAGAAAAAGGCTCCCAAAAAGAAACCAACGAAGAAAAAGGCCGCCAAAAAGACAACGAAAAAGGGCGTGACCAAACGCAAGACCAAGTCCTAGGCGCGGGCCCCTGATTCCCTTGCTGGGTCAGCAGGCTAGCGATTCTCCGCCCGATTGGCGGCGGCTTGGGTCTTGCGGCGGGTGACGGTGGCGGCACCAGGCTCGGCAGCCACTTCCGGATCGGAGGATTCGGGCGGGCTCACGATGGTTGCGTAGGCGGTGCAGACAGCGGTGTAGGTCTCGCCCAGATCGGTGTGGACACGGATTGCTTTGATGAGCTGCCCGGTGTCGGTCCCCGCGTTAAAATGGACGGAAACGATGTGCGTCTTCCTCGCCTCTGGTTCGAAGTTAAAGCGAAAGCAGCCTTCGTCGCACTCGACCTGAGTGATCTTAAAAGGTTTCTTGCCACGAACGATGAGTTTCTTTGGAATGTGCTCACCTTTGGCGACTTCGCCGAGCACCAAATTCTCCGGTGCGACAGAGATTTCGGGGGTGACGCGGCCCGCGATGTCGATGGGGATTCGCGGATTCTTCGCATCGCTGGTCACGAGCACCAATTGGTCTTTGAAGTAACCGGCCGGCGCGGACTCCTTCAATCGGACCAAGAGGTTGTACTTCACGAGGCCGCCAATCCGCTGCGTTTCGGTTAGCTCGACTTCGTAGTTGTCGCTACTCTGACTCGAGGTGACGACATCTTGGATTCTCCAGCCACTGCGGCCCGCGTAGGTCACAGAAATTTTCTTTTCCCTAACGGTTCCCTGGTCGACGGAGTCGAAACTAATCGACCCTGGCTCAAAGACCACATCGCCCCGAATGTCTCCATGCACACGGAGCTGCAACTGGGCCGGGTAGGGTTTGTCGATGGTGACGGTCAGGGTCGCGCTATGGAGCCCTGTGTAGGTGCGGGTATTGAACTTCGCGACGATGTAGGCCTTTTCGTAGGTCTTGATGAGGTTGTTTTCGATAGTCGGCGAGGTGCAGCCACAGCTCGACCGGACGCTCGTGATGTGGATATCCTCCACAAATTTGTTGGTGATCTCGAACTTATAGACCGTGTCGGATCCGCGAGCGACGGTACCAAAGTTATGATCGAGCTGGTCGAGCATTTTTTTGGGCCACTCCTGCGCCGTCGCCACGGACGAGGCCACCGATGAGGCCACTGACGAGATGGCCAGCAGCATTAGGCTGATTTTTTGGAACCGGGCCGATGTCAGGTGATTGATGTTAAGCATCTTTCAGATCTCCCCTCAAACATCTATTTTTGTTTCACGGAGGGCCCCCATCCCTAAGGCCGCAACAAAAGAACCAGCTCCACTTCTGCCGCACCCGCTACTTCGTGCGTTCGCGGCTTCTCCCATTGTATAGCTTTCTTACGGAGAAGAATGGAGGGCGGGGAAGTCGCTCCGGCACTATTTCTGACATTATTTGGTGGGCCTGGGAAGGGCAATGAGGGCTGGGGACCTTGGGGGTCAACGGCGAAGAATAGGGAGAATGTGCATTAAGGAGCCCGCTGGGCGGAGAAGAGGCGGAGAAGAGGCGGAGAAGAGGCGGAGAAGAATCGCCCCCAGGGCAACCAAGCGGTGGTTTGGTATGATCGCCGCTGTGGGGGAAACCACTTCCCCTTTTAGCCCGCTCCCTAGCTCTGCGAGAATTTCGATCATGCCGAGTTACCAGCAGGTCGCCCTTGTCGGCGTGGGGCTCCTGGGAGGATCGATAGGCCTTGCGCTGAAGGAACGGGGATTGGCCGCCGAGGTGATCGGTGTGGGCCGGCATCGGGAGAAGCTCGACCGAGCCGTTGAGCAGGGGATTCTCGATCGCCACTCGACCGACCTTGCTACGGGGGTTGCCGAGGCCGAGGTGGTGGTGGTCTGCACGCCGGTCGACGTGGCGGCAGAGACGATCGCCCTCGCAGCTCAGCAGGCTCCAGCAGGCTGCCTCGTGACCGACGTTGCCAGTACCAAGGGAACCGTCGTTGCTGCAGTGGAAGCGATTCTAGCGAAAGGGGGGAGCAACGCGACCTTCGTCGGTAGCCACCCTTTGGCGGGGGACCACCGATCGGGGGCCGATTTTTCCCGGGCGGACCTGTTCGCAGGGCGGACGGTCGTCGTCACGCCGACCGACTCGACCTCCACAGAGGCCACGGTCCGAGCGGAGGCCTTCTGGGAGTCGCTCGGTGCTACGGTCGAGCGGTTGTCGCCCGACCAACACGACGCCGCTTTGGCGATCACGAGCCACTTACCCCACCTTGTTGCCTCCGCGCTTGCGACGTCGACACCGGAGACGATACGATCACTCGTCGCCACGGGGTGGCTCGACACAACGCGCGTGGCGGCCGCCGACGCAGCGCTCTGGCGGCAGATTTTTTCTTCCAATCGTTCGCAGGTACTTGCGGCTCTGGACCGGTATCGCGAACATCTGGAAGTATTGCGTCGTGCCCTCGTGGACGAAGACGACGCTCAACTAGAACAACTGCTCGCCGAAGGGAAGCGAATCCGTGATGCTGTGGGAAATTGATGTACTGCCGCGCGACGCCGCGCTCGACCGCCCCGCCCAATCCCTTTCTAGCAATGCCAAGGACTATGGCATGGCGACGGAGGGGACGGGAACAGGCTTCGCTTGCGCCTCGGCGCGAGTTTTTCTGCTCGAAGGAGAGCACCTGAGCGCTAGCGATGTCGATCGGATTGCTAAGGAGCTACTAGTCGATCCGGTCGTCGAACGTTTCGTGTTCGCGCCGCTCGGTGCGGACGACCTGGCTACCCCGCCCAGCGGATGGACCGGTTCCTCGGCACCGGCCCATCTCCTCCACGTCCTCTCGAAGCCTGGGGTCATGGACCCGGTTGCCCAGAGCGCGCAAGCCGCCATTGCCGAGCTCGGAATCGATCCCCCCCTGGTGCAAACCTGCCGGAAATACTGGATCGCTGGCCTGCCGGAAGATCGGCTCCAGGAGGTCGGGTATCGGCTCCTGGCGAACGATGCGATCGAGCAAGTGGTCGTCGGGCCGCTGGCAATCGACCATCTCGAAGTGGGGCGGCCCTATCGCTTTGCGCTCCAGACGGTCGATCTCGATTCGCTTGATGACGAGGGGCTCATGCGTTGGAGCCGCGAGGGGCAGCTTTACTTGCAGCTTGCCGAGATGCAAACGATCCAACAGACGTTTCGCGAAATGGGCCGACCGCCGACCGATATCGAACTCGAAACACTCGCCCAAACTTGGAGCGAGCATTGCAGCCACAAGACGCTTGCTGGCCGAATCGCTTATTCGGACGATCAGGGGGAGCGGCAGTTTGAAAACATGCTCAAGGAGACGATCTTCGCCGCGACGCAAGAGCTCCGGCGCCAGTGGAATGCCGACGGAGAGCCAGGCGATTGGTGCGTAAGCGTGTTTGTCGACAACGCCGGCATCGTCACGTTTGACGACCAGCACCATGTTGCGTTCAAGGTCGAAACGCATAACCACCCGTCCGCGCTCGAACCGTATGGTGGAGCGAATACCGGTATGGGAGGGGTGATCCGCGACATCCTTGGCACTGGCCTGGGAGCGGAGCCCATTTGTAGTACCGATGTCTTCTGCTTTGCCCCCCCCGACACCCCCGCCGACAGCTTGCCTGCCGGAGTGTTGCATCCTCGCCGGGTGATGAAGGGAGTCGTCGAAGGGGTCCGCGACTACGGCAACCGGATGGGCATCCCGACCGTCAACGGGGCGGTCTATTTCGACGAGCGTTATCTGGGCAACCCGATTGTTTACTGTGGAAATGTCGGACTCGTACCGTACGACAAGGCATTTGGCGATCCGAATCCGGGCGACTACATCGTCACGGTAGGGGGACGCACGGGGCGAGATGGGATTCATGGTGCAACGTTCTCGAGCGCGGAGCTGACCAGCGAGAGCGAAGAACTCTCCGGCGGAGCGGTGCAAATTGGCAACCCCATCGAAGAAAAATGTGTGCAAGACGTACTGCTAACGGCACGTGATCGCGGGCTGTTTACGGCGGTCACCGACTGCGGGGCGGGTGGATTTAGCAGTGCGGTAGGCGAGATGGGAGAGAAAATTGGGGCCGAGGTCTGGCTCGAACAGGCGCCGCTCAAGTACGAGGGGCTTTCCTACACCGAGATTTGGATTTCCGAAGCGCAGGAGCGGATGGTGCTCTCGGTGCCCGAAAAAGACTGGGAAGAACTCGAATCGCTCTGCGCGAGCGAAGGGGTCGAGGCGACCCGTATCGGCCGCTTCGAGCCGACCGGTCGACTGGTTCTCAAGTACCATGGCGAACAAGTGGCGGATCTCGCAATGTCGCTGCTGCACGATGGCCGGCCTCCGGTGATTCGCGAGGCGCACTACCAACCAAGAGAGGTCTCGCCGCTCCTCCTGCCAAGCAAGGCCGACTATTCGGACGACCTGCACCAAATCCTTGGCTCGCTCAACGTGGCCAGCAAAGAGTGGATCATTCGCCAGTACGACCACGAAGTCAAAGGAGGCAGCGTGGTCAAGCCGCTCGTCGGGATCGCCAGCGATGGCCCCAGCGATGCGGCGGTGGTTCGGCCGGTGCTCTCGAGCAACCGGGCTCTGGTGATTGCCTGTGGTATGAACCCCCGCTACGGCGATTTCGATACTTACCACATGGCCGCCAGCGCCATTGATGAAGCGGTGCGAAATTGCGTGGCGGTGGGAGCCGATCCTGATCGGATTGCGATCCTCGACAACTTCTGCTGGGGCGATTGCGAAAATTCCGAGACGCTTGGTTCGTTGGTGCGAGCAGCGATCGCCTGCCACGACTTGTCGATCGCCTTCGGCACTCCCTTTATTAGCGGCAAGGATAGCCTCAACAACGAATTCAGCTACACCGATTCCGAGGGAGACCGGCAGACGATCGCCATCCCGCCGTCGCTGCTCATCAGCGCCATGGGACAGATGGACGATGCGGCCAGGGCGGTGACGATGGATTTCAAGCGGTCGGGAAATCGGGTTTACATCGTGGGACTCACCAAGAACGAATTGGGAGGCTCGCATTTCTCGCTAGTCCAATCTTCGGGAGAGGAGCATCAGGCTCAGGGCCAGGTTCCGACGGTCGACCCGCCCGTTGCCAAGGCGACGTTTGTTGCGATGCACAACGCCATCTGCCTAGGGACCGTGGCCGCTTGTCACGACCTGAGCGAAGGGGGCTTCGCCGTGACGGCGGCGGAAATGGCCTTTGCAGGCGGACTCGGGGCGGAGTTCTCGTTGGAAAAAATCCCGCTGGCGGAAGAATCGTTGTCGGCCTCGGAGGCGACGGTCGCTCGTTTGTTTAGCGAATCGAACTCCCGATTCCTTGTCGAGGTGAAAGCCAGCGCGACAGGGGCGTTTGAAAAAATGATGGGCGACCTACCACACGCTGCGGTTGGTCACGTCAACGAGAGCGGACAACTGACGATACGAAATTCCGATGAAAAAGTGATCGATGCGTCGATCGACTCCCTCAAGGATTCGTGGAAACGGCCTCTTGCTTGGTGAAATGAAACTAGGCCCCTGAAGACGCCAGCGATCGGCTGCGTTCTTGGGGGAAGAAAAATTTAGGAATAGCGATGACATCCCCGGCCGTGCTGGTCTTGCGTGCCCCTGGCACGAATTGTGACAAAGAAACTTCGTATGCCTTCGAGCGCGCCGGCGCGGTCGTCCGGCAGGTCCATATTCGTGAATTGCTCGAGAGTCCCGTGGTCTTGGACGAGCATCAAATCCTCTGCCTGCCGGGAGGATTCAGTTATGGCGACGACATCGCTTCGGGGCGAATCCTTGGGAACCAACTCCGTGAGCGGCTTGCCGATGCTTTGCTCCGATTTCGTGACGACGGAAAACTAATCTTTGGAATCTGCAACGGTTTTCAGGTGCTCATGAAGACCGGCCTGCTCGACATCGACGACGCCGACGGGCCGATGGCAACGCTCACTTGGAACGATTCGGGGCGTTACGAAGCGAGATGGGTCCGGCTTGACGTGCAACCAGGCAACTCGGTGCTGCTGGCCGGCCTGGAGCAGGTCGACATGCCGGTCGCCCACGCCGAGGGGAAGTTTTTGTTCCGCGATCAGAAATCACTCGACCAACTGGCCAAGTCGGGCCGGCTTGTATTGCGATACGTCTCGCCCGAGGTTTCGGTCCCTTCCGCCGCCGCGCTCGCCCCGGCAACCCCCTACCCGGCCAATCCCAACGGGGCTTCGGCCGACGTTGCCGGGATCTGCGACACGACCGGCCGGGTCCTGGGGTTGATGCCCCATCCCGAGCGATTTATTGAGCCGCACCAGCACCCGCAGTGGACTCGCCGTCCAGAACTCGTCGCGGGCACAGGGCTTCGCCTCTTCGAAAACGGAGTCGCTTACTTCCGGTAAGCGATGCCGGTTCAGCGGCTGCGGAGCGTTGTCGGCGAGGGAGCCAGTTTCGTCGCGGTCGTTGCGGGCATGTTGGGCCGCTGGACTTCTCGAATCATCACGGCGTCGATGTCCGCCGTAGCCGGGCCGTTGAGGGCGAATTGAACGCCGATTTCTCCCTCTTGGCCGACGATTCGCACGAGTCGAAACGGTTGCCAATCGCTCGCACCGGTGATTCGCAGACCGATCTCCTCGCCACCGAGCGAATCGATCACCAGCAGTTCGCCCGGCGGTAACGCCCCCCTCCCCGCTGGCCGACCCGCTACCCGTGTCCAGCCGGTGATTTCAACGATGCTTCCCGGTCTTGCCTGCACCCGCGGCGAAGTGATCCAAACCACAGGCGCTGGCTCCGGGACCGAGGCGATCCCGCTCTTCGCTTGGGCGGAAAGCCGCAACGAAGCTTGGCCCTGCTGGGGGCGGTCGCTCGTGAATTGGACCGCCGTGTCGATCGAGGAGTGCTCATGTTTGGCGTGGGTCCATCCTGCCGACTTGGCTTCGGGAAGTCCTTCGAAGTCGCCTCCTGCGAGGAGGTTGTCGGCTCGCGGGAGCGAATCCAAGGCGTCCTGAAGCGCGACATGCGACGGCAAAGTTCGGAGACTATATTGCGTTGGGAGACTTAGCCATTTCTCCCGGCCGGCAACTTTTGTCGCCGTATGATCTTCCATTTGGGCGATCGCTTGCCGAAGTTGTTGGGCTAACCGTGCTGCTCGCGGGTAGTCTTTCCTCGCCAGATAAAAATCGCACTGCCGGATGCCTTGCTTGAGTCGGTCGATCGGCAACGAGTCGACGTCCTTGGGATAGGTGGCAAGCTGCCCATCGATCGATTCGAGTTGCAAAAGCTCCGCCAGGGCGAGTCTTCTCCAAAGCTTGGCTGCCTGCTCTGCTCCTGCCGAGCTTCTTCGCTTCCATCCAGCGATCGCTGGCCGATCGTCGGAGAGGAGGAGCAGCCCGCCCGCCGCCAAATCGTCCCTTGCGAGGCGCCGGCCCCCGAGTGTCGGATGCGTGACGAGCGGAAGCAGCCCTCCCGGCGTCAGAAGAAAGGCGGAGGCTGCTTCGGGAATTCCCGACAGGGTCACGTCCTCCGCTGGGGTGGCCCTCTTCGAGTCCATCGCCTTGGAGCCTTTTTTATCACGAGCAACGGGAAGGACGACCAATCGCGATCGTCCGATCCGCCAGGCGGTCGTTCCGATGCCATCCAATTCGATGCTGTTGGTTCGTTTCCCGTGAACAACCCACGTTTCCAGGACCTCCAATTGGCGATGGAGGATTTGGAGTTGGAGCGAGATTCGGCGAGATTCGGGATCGTTGCCCCCAAGAGGGTGGCGAGTCCGAAAGACAAACCCTCGCGCGCCTGCGGCGACTTCGTCCAGCACGAGACGCTGGATCTCGAGCGGAGGGTGCCAACCGAGATGCCGGGCCTTGGGAAGAAATGCCTGACACTGGGCGGTCGCTCTCTCGGACCATTCCAAATCAACGGAGGTCCATTCGGAGCAGCCCAGGAGTGGTAGCGCCTGCTTCGGCTTGGCCCTCCTGGGTGGTTGGACCAGGGGAGGTCGGCGTCGGGTGACCATCACGTCGGCCAGTCGTCCGTACTGGCGGTGGCGGTCGCTCGCTTCGACGAGGAGGGGACGGTGGAGTGGATCGTGGAGCCGCGTTTCGTCGGCCAGTGATCCGACCTGGTCAAGCGATCTCGCATCCCGGTTAAAGCCCAAGGACCACGCGAGAACCGATTGCCAGGGGCCGTTCGGCTTGATTTTCGCTAGGATTTCCGGTGAAGGGGGAGGGCAGACGACCCAAAGTTTGGCATCATGGGCGGCAAGCAGGACTGCGACGCTCGGGACCTCCTCCATCCAGACGCCGTTGAAGCCGAGCTGGGCGAGCATCGAGAACGACTCGCCCCGATACTGCAAAATACGGGGCACGAAGGGTTTTCCGGCCACCATGAGGACGGGGCCACGGCGACGAACCTCAACCGGAGCCAATTCCCGCACCTTCCTGCCTCCCCGAGCCGATTGCAGGAGAGGGCCTTCCGCATTATTTTTTGATTCGGTACCTGGACGATTCTCGCCACCGGCCGACGCTTCCGTGGCAAGGACCCCAAAGACGACGAGGTCGTCGACTTCGATCGACGTCTCGTTGGCCCCCCCCGGTACCACCAGGACCATCCGATCGACGTACGCCTCGCGAACGTCGACCTCTTGGCCTGGCGTCGCTCGCAACAGACGTGCCTGCCGTTCCACGAGCAGCTGGAGTCGCGAAAGCCGGAGCGTCTGCCATCGGCCTGTTTGGGAATAGCGAGAGCTGTAGACGAGCGCGCGAAGGGGTAAGTCGGTTGTCGGGCTCGTGCTTCGTGGAAAGACGACCTCCACGGCCATTTGCACGCCGGCTCGATTGGAACGGATCGAGACCACCAGATCCAATTCGTCGAGTACCGGCAGGTTGCCCAGCGAGTGTTCGAGAAGGGCGGAGTACCCGCCCGGGCATTGAATCCCTAGCCGTTCCACCGAACGATGCCCGGCCGTCCCCGTTGTTCTCTCCGACGTACGCGTTCTTGTTTGCCTCACGATTCGAGCACCATTCTGGGTGCTTCGGAGGTGCCAGCTTGGCTCGGGACCGTCAAAGGGTTCGTGGATCGCGGTTTCTGCCGCCGCGACCTGCCCCGCTGGGAAGGGGAGGGCCAAGGAGGCGACGAGCAGAGCGAACACCAGGGCGGCGAAGTAGCAAGGTGCTGGGCGCATTGGCATCGCAAGGAGGGGCATCAAAGATTCCTAAGGCGGACCTCACGGGGGAAAGCGTCGACCTGGCGCACGGGTTCCCCCCAGAATCGCCGGGGTGTTGCTTTTGGACCACCTGCACACGACGTGGCGGCCCGACGTAAGTCGTTTTTCTAACAGGGTTTTCGCCACGCCCCCAGGCCATTTTGGTGCAAAAATACCTCATCGGCCCTGGGAGAGGGCTGACCTTACCGACCCGTTGATTCTCGCTAAGTTGTTAGCCTATAATCGGTTGCGGATGGTTGGGGGCCACTTGGCCGGCCAGAGCGGCGCGCGGCGTGCAATAGGTGCATGCATCCATTACCTCAGGAGTTAAGCCGATGCCCAAACTGCACCCGAAGTCGCCCCCCCCCCGAGAAGAGATTCCCGCCGATGTTCGGCAGCTAGCGGACTTGATCCGCAGCCTTCCCGAGAGCCACCAGGAGCCGATGCTCCCGGTCCTGGACCGTGTCTTGGAAAGCACGAAGCGCCGTCGCCGGATACTCACCTTGGTGCAAGAGGCGCTGGGGCAATTGAGGCTCGACATGAAATACCTGATGTTTGACCTCGAAGCGACCCGGCGCGAACGCGACGAGTACCAGGCCAAATTGGAATCAGACGATTAGGCGGTTCCGCTTCAGCGTCCCGGGAAGTGGGCCCACTTCCCGGACGAGAAGCGAAGCCAACCGTAACAAAAAAGTAACTGGAACTTAGCTTGGGTGTGGCGTTCGAGGGATCGAACGTGGGCGAAGCCCTCAGGCAATGGATAAAGTCAACGCGCGATGTCCACTGTCAATACCGCAGAAGAACTAGCTCAGCGAGCCGCCGAGGTCGGCGTGCTCGATCATCGAGATATTCAGGCCGTGCACGGGGAGCTAGGCACGCACGGGGTGGATCTCTCCACATTTACTCAGGCGCTGCTGCGACGCAACCTGCTCACTCAGTACCAGCTCGAGCGTCTGACCAAGGGCCTCAAGACCGGTTTCTTCTACGGCGACTACAAAGTGCTCTATTGCGTGGGTGCTGGGACCTTTGCCCGTGTGTTTCGCGCCGTGCATGTCAAGACAAAAAAGATTTATGCCGTCAAAGTGCTCCGGCACAGTAAGGCGGGGGAGGCCGAGTCGTTTCGCCGAGAAGGAGAGCTAGGCCAAACGCTGGTCCATACCAACATTGTTCCGATTCATGAAGTCTTCTCCAAACGGGATGTCCATTTCATTGTGATGGACTTCATCGAAGGACGAAACCTGCGAGAGTTTGCGCGAGTGCGGCGCGTCTTCGAGCCGCTCGAAGCGGCCCAGATTGTTGTGGGCGTGACGGCAGGTCTTCACTACGCTTTCCAGCAAGGGGTTACGCACCGTGATCTGAAAATGTCGAATGTCTTGGTCTCCAGTGACGGAGTGGCCAAGCTCGTCGATTTTGGACTTGCTGCCTTGGAAAGTGAGGGCGTGGGCGACGCGGCCAACAAACGGACGATCGAATACGCCGCCCTGGAACGCGCCACCGGCGTCGACAAAGACGACACGCGGAGCGACATCTTCTTTGCCGGCTGCATGCTCTACCACATGCTCAGCGGCCAGTCGCCCATTCCCGAAGGGCGTGAGCGCGGAAAGCAGATGAGCAAGGCGACCTTCCAAGAAATCCAACCCATCCTGAAAATCGCCCCTAAGGTTCCCCCGACGTTTGCCAAGGTGGTCAACAAGGCGATTGAATTTAACCCGGAAAAAAGATACCAAACGCCAGCAGGAATGATGACCGAACTCAAGATTGCGGCCAAGCGGCTTGCCGAACGAGAGAAGGAGGGCGAGACGAAGAGCGAGCTAGCGAGCGACGAAGGACACGACGCCGACGGGCAACCGCGCCGACTCATGGTCGTCGAGTCCAACATCAAAATGCAGGACCTCTTCCGCAATCTGTTTAAAAAACATGGCTTTCGTGTCCTCGTGGCAAGCGACCCCGAAAGAGCGCTCGATCGATTCTACTCCGATCCCAAAACCGCCCAGGTCGTCCTGTTCGCTACCGCGCACCTGGGTCGCCCAGCACTGGAGGCATTTAACCGGTTTGGCAAAGAGACCGGCACTCGCGATATCCCAGCCCTTCTCATTCTAGACGAGCACCAAGCCGAGTGGTGTAGCAACGCAGAGCTCGGCGACCATCGAGCCACGCTCACGATGCCGTTTAAGCAACGAGAGCTCCGTCGCGTGGTGCAGTGCGTCTTAGAAGGCCAACCCGTGTAGAGCAGCCAGTGTCGGCCAGCCCGTGTAGAGCAGAGAACGGACTCCGTCAGAGAAGATCGGCGGCGGTCTGGCCGCAAAATCCCCGACCTCGCTGGCGGAAAACGTCGGTACGACACGCCCTAGCGTTTTTGGAACCGTTCAGGGCCGGAAGGGGAAACCACGAATTGGACGAATAGCGATTTCATCTGGTCGCTATTCGCGTGATTCGTGGTTTTTTCTGCCTTGGATTCCGTGAACGGTGACGCAATTTTCTCTCTCGGCGATCCATTCTCGGGCCGCTTCGATCGCCTGGCGGGCGGAGGAGAAATCACGGAGGTAGGCGACCCGGTAACCACGCCCCGTTTCGATCCGGACATGGAATCTCTTTCGCTCGCTCGATCCGATGGTCGATTGCACCGAGAGCAAGTCGAAATGGTAGTCCCCCGAGTCGTGGCGTTCTTCCGTTCGCACCCCCTGACGGCGGGTAGCGCCGAATTTTCCATTGCCAAGTTGTGAGGAGCCGGGGGAGGAGCTAAAGAGAGCCATTATTGCCTCGAAGGTGAACAGAGCTCGGTGATATCTATCTTGCGGCAGTGTCTTGTAGCGAGGAGCCTCTATTATGATCGGCGAGTCGAGCAGCCGCCATCAATCGACCCCCTAAATCGCCCCGATACAAGCAATTTGTGGTCCGAGAGAAGGGACATGCCGATTGTGCCGTGAGCAGCGGGTGGTTCGCTCCTGGAGTGATTTTCTGTAGCATGGGCGTCCAGCCCTGTCGTTTCTACACAAGTCCCCGGTTTGGGCCCAAACTCCCGCCATGCGCTTCTCTGCGTCCAATTCTTTCTTCCTTTGCGCCTCCGCGCCTTGGCGTGAGACAATCGGCTGCCGGCTCCCAATCGCCCAGGGAAATAAGCCTCACGCAAAGGCGCGAAGGCGCAAAGAAACAGGCCGGAGGTTCACGGCCCGAAGTAGCAACCACAAATTCTTCGGGTGGTTACGTTACGGCCAATCCCCACTGACTGCGAGGATCTTGTGCCAAGGCTGGTCGTTGTCGATGGAATATCCCGGATACTTGTGTATAAACAACAGGCGATAAGGTCGTGTGACGGCTGAAATGCACGATTCGCCCCTTGCTCCGATTCGCCCTGATGCCTGATATTTCCATGATTCTCGACGGACAAGACCACGTAGTCGACCGATTTTCTCAGATACTTGCCGGTGGGCGGCTGGCAAGTACCTACCTCTTTGTTGGGCCAGGGGGCGTCGGCAAGCGGCTCTTCGCCCGGCATTTGGCGAAGGCTCTCTTCTGCTTGCGAACCGACCCAACGGCCCTGGATGCTTGTGGAGATTGCCAGTCCTGTCTCTTGATGGCTGCGGGTAACCACCCCGACCTGCTGGAAATCGGTTTGCGCAAGGAGAAGCGAAGCTTGCTGCTAGAGCAGTTCATTGGCCCGAAGGAACGGCGTTTTCGCGAAGGGCTCTGTCACGACCTAGCACTCAAGCCTTCTCTGGCTTCACGGCGTGTGGCGATCATCGACCATGCCGACACCTTTTCTGCAGAGACAGCCAACTGCCTGCTGAAGACGCTCGAAGAGCCACCGCCTGGGGCGCTACTGATTCTTATTGGGACGAGCGAAGCTCGGCAGTTGCCAACGATTCGCTCCAGGGCACAGGTGTTGCGATTCTCGCCCCTGCCTTCCAACAAGGTGGAGCAAATCCTTCTGGAGCAAAAGATCGCGGGCTCGCCCTCCATGGCCCACGACATTGCCCAGCTCGCCGGCGGAAGTCTTGACCAAGCTCGAGAAATGGCCCGCGAGGACCTCTGGGAACTCCGGTCGGCGTGCCTCCAACTCTTGTCCCAGCCAGCCCTCGACAGCGTCGCGCTGGCCACTCGAGTGCATGAGTTTTCCCAAAATGCCGGCAAAGAAGCGCCGCCTCGCAGGGCGGCGCTGATCGCAGCCATCGGGCTCTGCCGAGAGCACTTCCGCCAGCAACTTCGCTCCAACCCCGACTCGGCTGCCGCTTCGGTGCTGATGGCTCGAATCGACCGTTGCTTGAGCGCTGAGCAGCAGGTCGATCGCAACGCCCATCCCCAAACCGTCACTCAATGCTGGGCCGATGATTTGGCGAAAGGCGAAAGGGGTGTGGGGCACCCGTGAGGGGTAACCTGCAACCCCTCCATTCAGGCCGTCCCGGCGTTGACAGTTGGGCGGCTGTTCCACTAGACTTCGCGGCTGGCTTTCTCTCTTTTTTGCCTTTTTTTACGCCCCACTTTGGCTTCGGTAAGCATACTCAAGAACCGGGCGTTTGGCCGAGTATTTAATTGTCTCACGAGGAGTTTTCCTGATGGGTGACGCGAGTGTCATTATCTACGTTGTTCCGGCGGTAGCCGTCGCCGCTCTCGTCTACGCGATGGTCCGCGCCGCTTGGGTAAAAAGGCAAGACGCGGGCAATGAGCGGATGCAAATGATCGGCTCGTGGGTGGCCGACGGAGCGATGGCCTTCTTGTCTCGTGAGTATCGCACGCTGGCTATTTTCGTCGTGGCGGTCGCCGTGCTACTCGGATTTTCCAATGCCCAGGTCGGCGGAGAGACCAATGCCTTCATTGCTCTTTCGTTTGTCCTGGGCGCGTTCTGCTCCTCGTTGGCCGGTTTCTTCGGCATGAAGACTGCCACCCTTGCCAACGTTCGCACCGCCGCCGCCGCGCGCACCGGACTGAATACCGCACTGCAAGTCGCGTTTGCGGGTGGATCGGTCATGGGGCTTTCGGTCGTGGGACTCGCACTGTTGGGGCTCGGCGGATTGTTGCTTGCTTACACCCAAATGTATCCCGACTCGCTCGTCAACGAGACAGCCATGATGCTGGTGCTGAACATCCTCTCGGGATTTTCGCTGGGAGCTTCTTCGATTGCGCTTTTTGCTCGCGTTGGCGGTGGTATCTTTACCAAGGCGGCCGATGTGGGTGCCGACCTCGTCGGTAAAGTCGAAGCCGGCATCCCCGAAGATCACCCCCTCAACCCCGCAACCATTGCGGACAATGTCGGCGACAACGTCGGCGACGTTGCCGGCATGGGGGCCGACCTGTTTGAGTCGTACGTCGGTGCGATCATCGCTTCGATGATCCTCGGCGTCGCTTGGTTTACCGGACTCGATAGCGGTGGGGCAGGCAATGGCATGAACGCCGTCTTCCTGCCGCTCGTGGTGGCGGTGATTGGTGCGGTCGCATCGATCATCGGATTCTTCTTCGTCCAAACGGAAGAAGGGGGCGACCCACAGCATGGGCTCAACAAAGGCATGTTCGTCTCGGGCGGGATCATGATGGCCGGAGCGATTGCAGCGATCTACTACTTCATCCCCCAAGAAGTCGTCGTCAAGGATATCCTCTCGGGCGAGGTGGCTACTTACGGTTGGATTGGCGTTTCCTTGGCGGTTGTCTCCGGTTTGGTCGCTGGCATTGTCGTTGGCATGATTACCGAGTGGTACACCGCCTGCGAGCGCAAACCGGTCGAATCGATTATCCAAGCGTCACGCACGGGACACGCCACCACCATCATCCAGGGGGTGGCCGTCGGCATGAACTCCACCACGCTACCGGTACTCGTCATCGGTGCCGCGATCCTCTCCTCCTATTACTGTGCGGGCTTCTACGGCATCGCCATGGCCGCGCTCGGGATGCTCTCGACCCTCGGCATCCAGCTTGCCACCGATGCTTACGGACCGATTGCCGACAACGCCGGCGGCATCGCCGAGATGTCGCAGCTCGGCCGTGAAGTCCGTGCTCGCACCGACAAGCTCGATGCGGTCGGCAACACCACCGCCGCGATCGGCAAAGGCTTTGCGATTGGCTCGGCCGCCCTCACGGCGCTAAGCCTCACGGCCGCTTTCCTGACAAAAATGGGAGGCAAGGTCGATATCGACGCCGCCGATCCGGTGGTCTTGGTCGGTCTGTTGATTGGTTGCATGTTACCCTTCCGGTTCTCCGCGATGGCGATGGTAGCGGTCGGCAACGCGGCCCAAGACATGATTCAGGAAGTCCGGCGGCAGTTCCGCGAAATTCCCGAACTCCGGCCCGCCCTCGACGCCGCGAAGCGTGCCGAGAGCGAGGAACGGGACCCCAACCCTGAGGAGGCGGCGCTCATCGCCGCAGCCGATGGCAAGGCGGAATACGCCCACTGCGTCGAGATTGCAACCACGGCCGCCATTAAGCAGATGGTGGCCCCTGGCCTGATGGCGGTGCTCGTGCCGATTATTGTCGGTGTGGTGTCGGTCCACATGCTGGGGGGATTGTTGGTCGGGGTGACCATCTCGGGTGTTTGCCTCGCGATCTTCCAGGCGAACTCCGGTGGAGCATGGGACAACGCGAAGAAACAGACCAAGGACGAGGGCCATGGAAAGTGGGGCGACGAGTACGAAGAAATGCACAAGGCAACCGTCACCGGCGACACCGTTGGCGATCCTTTCAAGGACACCTCAGGGCCGTCGATCAACATCCTCATCAAGCTCATCAGTGTGGTGGCGATGATTATCGCACCGGTTCTCTATGCCATCCACTTTGGAGATGAAGCCGACGCGGGAGGCTCGACCGGAGAGGCATCGATTCAGCCACCTGCCGCCTCCGCGACTGCCGAGTGACCACGTTGGTTGCCCCCGAGTTCCCGACGCGGCTTGGTAGGAGCGATGGGGGACTTTGCACTGCCGAACCCGGGCTCTACAATGCGATTTCCACCTGTTCGGGAGAGGTGGCTGAGTGGTCGAAAGCGCCGGTTTGCTAAATCGGTGACCGGTTCACGCTGGTCCGCAGGTTCGAATCCTGTCCTCTCCGCTTGCTCAACGTAGGGTGCGTGGGCATTCAGGCAACTCCCCGGCAGGAGTCGCTCCAATGTCCCAGAAACCACCAGCCGTCCATTGGCAGCGATGCGTTGGGCAGGTTTGCCGCGAAGTCCGCCGATCATGCGGCGATGGCTAGCTGGTTCCACGACAATCTGGATGAGCCAGATTCGTTTGAGTTCATCGAGGCGCCGAAAAACATGTACGAACGTCGCATCTACTGGAACAGTGCCGAGATTGTTCCATCGCTTCCAGGAACCGCATCAGCGGCAAGTGCCCGAATGCCACCTTCAAAAGTGATCACCAACCATAGGGATGGTCGATCAGCTCTCGCCTACAGTTGATCGTGGCCTGCGGGTCATCATCGGGAATGTTTTGGGCATTCGCACCGTAGACATCGATCTACCCAGGCATGGCCCGCACGTCAGCGGAGAGTAACCGGATGTCACCTCCGTGGAACATCCAGATATCGATCACAAACAAATCGTCGCCCCAGCGTGCCAACAAACGGCGTGGCTATCTCGTCCCTTCCCGATGTGGGAAATCATGCGGGCTAACAATCCGCCCGATCGGTACAAGAGCAGATCCTCGTCTTGGATCATGCCTGCTGCGCGGGATAGCGGAAGGGTCACCATTTCTTGTGTCCTACGTTTCTCTCCTATTACGTTGATCCTAGCCAGCCTCTTTTATTATCCTAACGATGGGTCTAAAACCCTCGTCTTTAGACGAATCCTTTAGGACCTTATACTGGGTGGATGGAAAACTATCGAACAGGTTGGCACAGTCGTTATGACATCAAGTATCACTTTGTGTGGGTGACCAAGTATCGGCGTAAGTTTTTGACTGGTGAGGTTGGCGTGCGGGTCCGCGATCTGGTGCGAGAGGTTTGCCTAGCGAACGAGGTTGAAATCCTGCAAGGCTCGGTTTCTGAGGACCATGTGCATGTGCTGCTATCGTGTCCACCCACCATGTCGCCCAGTAAGATCATGCAGTATATCAAGGGCAAGAGTTCACGGAAGCTGATGATGGAGTTCAAGCACATTCAAAAACAGTATTGGGGCCGGCACTTTTGGGCGCGGGGCTACTTCGTGGCGTCAAGCGGCAACGTGACGGACGAGGCGATAGCCGAGTACATTCGAGGCCAAGACGGTACGGAGCCGAGTGATGGTGACGACAAGTTTCAGGTAACCCCCTCGTGAGTGAAGGACTTTAGTCCGTAGCTCGCGAAACTTTCAAACCCACCTGCTTCAGCGGGTGGTAATTGAGTTTGTGCGATGGTGGCCGGCAGAAGTGAAAGCAGGCTGAGGGTTTGCGAGCCGCACACGCATGTTCCGGTCACGGCGCTGCTATTTCAGCGTCAAACGATTGCCTTAGCGGAACATCCGAGTGATCACTGCTCTAAGGCGATTTTCATCATGTGTTTTCCGTGGTTACTGCTCTAAAAGAACTCATGAAGTTGATAGCTTTTGAATTGGCCCTAATCATGCGCGGATATCCTTCATGATTCCAAACAGATCGAAAGACTCATTGCGATTCTTGTATTGGGCGTTTGCAAGCACGAGGGTCATCCGGGAGAGCGGAAAGGAGGGGCCCTTGTAGTTGGCAAATTTTGCGGCCCTACAAACCACCTGAGCGTCGTCTCAAAAATCTTACTCGTTAAGCTTTATCCCAAGTTACAGGACGCTTTCAAAGTCGCCGAATAAAAGAAACCGCCAAGTACGCCAAGGCGCCAAGAAGAGTTGGAGGAGAGGGGCAACCGTTCCCCGAATCGGAGGCAGAGAAAACCACGAATTCGTGCGAATCGATACGAATAGCGGCAAGAAGAACACCCCTTCTATCTCTTTGGGGTCGTGCTCTTTGGGGGCGTGGTTTCTTTCTTTCGACTCATGAACGGTGACAGGATGAACCATCCGGGGTTTCTCTGCTTCGGTCGACATTTTTCTTGGCGACCTTGTTTCTTGGCGCCTTGGCGTACTTGGCGGTTCAAAAATGACTTTGAAGTTCTCCTGCCAAGTTAGCCAACGAGTTGTAGGTGTCGTAGGAATTCGTGGTTGTTTCTTCCGGCCGTGAATGGTTACGTTGTGCCGAAGAGGCGCAACCGGAGTTCCTGTTTCCAAATTTCTGTTTCCATTCACCGACCGAACATCTGCGTTTACCTGCGGCCAATTTTCCTCGTCATTTCTTACCCGCAACGGAGGCGCGGTTGCTCTGCCCAAGCTTGGTCGGGACTTATCCCTGGTTGGTCGGGATGCAAGCGAATCCGACGCGGTGACGAAGTGCGTGGTCTTTCCCTGCCTTGGCAGGGAAGGGTGATGGAACTTCGTAGAGTGAGAAGTTCGTAGCGCATAAAAAAAGCCCGACACTGGGGTAGGCTATTCCCCCAGGTCGGGCTTCTCGATATCAATTTGGTGAGCGGAGCAAATTCCTTTCAGAACAAGCTCCTCCATTTCAAGTCAGTCGTTTGAACACTGTCCCAATTTCATTGTTTTCTGGCGGGACCGCCGAAGCGGTCGCCGTCATCAACAACGTTCTAAGAAATCCTTAGAAAGGAGGTGATCCAGCCGCAGGTTCCCCTACGGCTACCTTGTTACGACTTAGTCCCAATCGCGGAGTTGACTCTAGGCGT
>QIKP01000002.1 GCA_003233055.1 Planctomycetaceae bacterium | reverse complement strand
TGGGAAGAGGACCAGCCGGCGAGCGGGCTCTGATCGGAGGGGAGGCGACCGCGCTGCACGCAAGTCGCTACGCTCCTCTGTCGCTACGATAGCACGAAACGCCTAACTCTTCCAGTAGATTTCACTTAGGGCCCTCGGAAACGCCCGCCAATCGGAAGAACCGGCCCAACTGGGGGGGGGGAGCAGGGGAGGGGGGGAGCAGGGGCCGGGAGCTACTCCCCCTCGGCATTCCGACGGACGATCTGGGCGTCGAAGTAGTTGGTCTCCATTCCCGCATCGACGATCACTCGCTGGGCGTTAATCCCGCTAGATCGGGGGCTTAGCAGGAAAACGGCCGTCGCGGCGACCTCCTCCGTGGCGACGGCTCGGTGCCGAAGGGTCGCCTGCTCCGCAAAGAGGTAGCTGTCGACGTAGCCCGGAATACCGGCCGAGGCGGAGGTCTTCAGCAAGCCGGCGGCGGCTGCATTAAACCGGACGTCGCTGGTATGGCTGAACGATTTGGCTAAGAACGCCAGGGAGGAATCGACCGCCGCCTTAATCGGAGCCATGTAGCCGTAGTTTTCGCTCGCCATCCGAGTGGTCGAGATCGAGATCGTCACGACCGAGGCATCGCGTGCAAATTGCTGCCGGAACGCATTGGAGAGCGCCACGAGCGAAAAGCAGGAGATGTCAAACGTCCTCAAAAAGGCCCGCTTCGAGGTCTCGTGAAAAGGCTTGGCTCCATCCTCGTAGTCGGCGAAGGCGATCGAGTGGACGAGCCCCTCGAGCTGGTCGCACCGCTGGGCGACTTCCTCCGCGAGCCGCTCAATCTGCTCCTCGTACTCCACGTCGCAAACCAGCACGTCGTCGGCCGAGCCAACGAGCTTGGCCACTTGCTCGCGGCGCTCTTCCGACCGAACGGAGTAAATCACTCGACAGTCGGCCTCGCGAAGGAGCCTCGCGATGTGCCACGCAACGCTCTTTTTATTGGCGACCCCGCAAACGAGGATCGTCTTGCCGGCGAGTTGTAAAAAATCGGTAGGCATGAGGGCGAATGATTATCCTTTCGTCGTTAGCGTGCAAGCAAAATCAAACCGGCAGGCGAGTTTTCCCGTGGTCGTATTCTTTACCCGAGCTTTCATGAAAAACGCATCGGCGAGCCGCTCGGTCAGCTCGACCTCGATGGAGATTTCATCGCCCGGATGAACCATTGCCCGGAACTGGACGTTATTGGCTCGCGTCGCTACCGGCACCGCGCCAGGCTTCTCGGCCACCTGCCCTGAGAGCAGCACAGCCCCCGCCTGCATGGCCGCCTCGCAGAGCAGCACGCCCGGCGTGATCGGATAGTCGGGATAATGCCCCGCGTACCAAAACTCCTCGCCGGTGAACTGCTTCCGGCAGACGATGCGGTTGTCGTCCTGCTCGACGATTTCATCCAGCAGCAGAAACGGCTCACGATGAGGGATGGCAGCTTGGATTTGTTCGAGGGACATGGTTTCTTAGCAGTCGATCCGTCACGGAAAATCGCGCGGATGCTCATGGATTGGACGGACGGGGAATACCCATTCTTCGCTGGTTCTTTGTTGTTTTGTAACCGTTCCTGGGAGCCAAGCAGTCTGGAGGAGCGCAAAGGAATGCGGCCCCCCCCTAGCCGACGAGCTACGCCTCGTCGGGAACCTCGTCGCTCCGACGAGGCGTAGCTCGTCGGCTAGTGGCCTCCTCTGCAGTGATTCATGGGATTCGTTCGATTCGTGGTTGCCTTTTTTCGACTGTGAACGGTTCCCGATCTTCTTGATTGTCCGCTTCGATTGGGACCCCTCAGGAAAACTCCTACGAAGCGACCTCTCCTGCCACCGTTTTTTCAAATCCCGTTGTCGACGCCGAGCCGCCGGTCATCAGTTGGTTGTCGACTTCGTTTGCCACGATCACGCCGTAGTTCATCGCTCCGAGCCATCCCGACATGATGATGCCGACGCTGCCTGCGTGGTAGAGGCCGGTAATTTGTTGTGGTAGCGCTCGGCTCACCGCGAGGCCCTCGAACTTGGTGCCGAAGCTTGCCCCGGCGATGTGGGCTGTGTAGTGCTGGAAGGTGCGCGGCGTCGAAGCCTCGATATGGACGAGCCGCTCCCGGACATTGGGGACGTACTTGTCGAGGGCGTCGAGCGTCGTCTCACAGAGGTCCTTTTTACTCGCCTCGTAGTCGTCGTCCGGCAGATCTGCCCAGTCCTCGTGCCGGGCGTTGGTGCTCGAAACAATCAGATGCCGCGGCTGGCCTTCGGGGCGAACCTTGGGGTAGTAGAACGAATAGGTTCGGCTCGTGATGTCGCGAGAGAGCAAAGCCTCGGTCTGAAAAGTTGGCGCGGTGCTGCTAAATAGGAGGTCGCCCAGTTCGTTCACGTCGAGTGATTCGTCCTCACGCATCGCCATGTAAACTTGCGTGCTGGAATTGTTCAGTCGGACCGCCCGGGCGTCGTCGATGAACCCGCGGTCAAATTTTTCCTCGCCAACCAGATTAAAAATCGTCGCTCGCAAGTTGGCGTTCGAGACGATCGCATCGCATTCGATGGTCCGGCCATTCACCTCCACCGATGCGACCTTGCCATGATTCAGGTTGATCTTGGTCACGTCGCAACGGATGCAGACATCGACGCCACTTTCTTGGAGGACCTCCGTCATTTGGCCGATCAATTTGTCGGTTCCCCCTCGGAATGTAAAGACACCCTTCGACATGAAATTGGAGAAGACGATGCCATAGCTGATCGCGGGGTCTTCGAGGGTGCTGCCATTGGCGTAGGTGATCGGCTCCATCAGCAGGCGGATCACATCTTCCCGGCCTGGAAAGAATTCGTCGAACAGCTCCCGTGTAGTGGTCTGCTGGTCGTCATAGAAGTTCATCCCGCGAGCTTTGTCGAAGAACGCGTGAACCTGTTCTGGTGCGAGCTTAAAATTCTCGATCAGCTTCTTCGTGAAATCTTCTCGCGTGAAAGAAGTTTGGAGCGAGAACATCGGGTTGTCGAACCGGACCCCGTCGAGCTGGACGATCGAATCCGCAATTTCTTTGGACCAGTACCGCCGGCACGACTTGACCATCCCGTAGGGGAATCCATGCAGGGAGATGTCAAAGATATGCCCGCCGGGCCGCTTGAACCAGGTCGCCATGCCGCCCAGTTTGTAATGCTGTTCGAGTAGCAGCACACTCCGCCCCTGCCTGGCAAGGACATTGGCCGCCGTCAGTCCAGCCAGGCCGGAGCCGATGACAACGACATCATAACGGGATTGGGCATTTTTTAGAAAGTCTTTTGGCATGGGCCCTAGTGTCGCGCATTCCATCGCCATTGTCGATAGCCGACGACACGTAGGTCGTCGGCTATTCCCCTCCCCCTTTATATCTCATCCCTTAAACAATGCATGTTGGCCATCGAGATGCCACTCATGATCGCGCCGACGATGCCGACGAAGCCTTGATCGGTGCCGCAGATGAAGAGGTTGTCCAAGTCGGTTTTGCCGTCGAGTTGTTTCTCGGGCGCCCCGTAAACCGCGCCGTTTTCGTGGCCCGTGTAGCGGACGATCGTGCCGGGGGTGAACATGTCGGTGTCGATGACGCGAGAGCGGAAGTCGGGAACAAATCTCACCGCGGAGGCAGCGATGCGGTCCCACCAGCGGAGTTTTTGCAGACGGTAATCTTCCTCGGACAAGGCGAGCCATCGGGTTTGGTCGGCCAGCACGGTGACGCGCATCGTTCCTTCGTCGCCGAGCGGTTTTTCGTAGCCAAAATTATCAGGCGAACAGATGACGCCGCTCCGCGTGTCGCACATCGTCTCGTTGTTGGACCCGCTCGGCTTTTCCCAATGGAAGTCGGGCGAGTCGTTGAAGAACGTAATCGTTTCGTGGTAGTCGAGTTGCGACGGGGGAACATCGAGTGTGGCGATCGCTTCGCAAAAACTAAGCTGCCCACTTGCCCGTGACGAGACCGGTTGGCCATGGTCGCAGAGGCGCATCGTTTCGCACCAGCCGGCGGAGCTTAGGATCCGGTGGGCTTCGAGCTGCTCGCCCCCTTCGAGTTCCACCCCGACCACTTGCGAGCCCTCGGTAACGATTCGCTGGACGCCGGCGCGAAGCTTGAGTTCGCCCCCCAGGCCACGAAATTTCTTGACCAGTAACTTCAGTATTAGCCTTACGCCGGCGTAAGGCCGACCGAGGCCTTCGAGGAAGATGCTGCGAAACATGATGCAGAATTGTCCCCAGTCCATGTCGTGCTCCCGCGCCGAGCCATAAAACATGAGTGGGCAGAAAAGCATCTCGACGAGCAACGGCTCGGTGAGGTACTGCGAGACGACCTCACGGGCGGAGAGTTGCTGATGCTCGTCGGTCAGGTCGTCGTAGTCAACGATTTGGCTCACCATCGTGTCAAAGCGGTCTGCCTGCTCGGGAAACTGCCGAGTGACTTCGCTTCGTAGGAGATCCAACTCGTTGGAGAAGGCGAGCCGAGCGCCGGGGAAAACGATTTGCGAGCCATTTTGCGGCGAGATATCAAAATCGTCCCGAGAGAATCGGAGCTGCCGCAAGAGCCTTGCGAGCGGGCCCCGACGGGTTCCCTTGGGGGTGATGTTGGTCAGCGCGTGGAGACCAACGTCGTAGTTGCGTCCGCGCAGCCGGTAGAACGAGTTGAGCCCTCCGATGGTGTTGTGGCGTTCGAGAATCGCGACGCGCTGCCCAAAATGCGCAAGCCGAATCCCAGCCGCCAGGCCACTCATGCCGGCACCGATGATGAGAGTATCGTACATGACAATGGGCAGCGGCAGTGGGCAGGCGTTTGAGGTCACTGCCTACTCGCTTTTAGACCTTTTGGATATCTTTCATCAGCGGTTCAAGGTAGTTCACGGTGCTCTCCATGCTGGCAAGCTCGACGTAGTCGTCTTCGGGGACTTGCACGCGGTGGCGCTTGCGGAGTTCCATGACGATGTCGAGGAAGTCCATCGAATCGAGTTCCATCTGCTCGCGAAAGCTGGCCTTGTCATCGAGATTCGACAGGTCTTCGTCGGGGGCAATGTCCTTGAGGATTTCAAGGACTTCTCCACGTATTTCTTCACGCGTCATATTTTTTCCTAAGCTCCAGTTAGATTCCTTTGAATGGACCACGGAGGACCGAGAGTCCCTTGGGGAACACTCCCTTTTACGCGAATGGTGCTCCTCTTAAGGAGGAAGGATTCGCGTCGTTCCGTCGTTTCTCCCTTCCGCTCCGTTTTCTCCCTCGTATTCCGTGGTTCGCCTTTTACACTTTCTTGATCACGACGACCGAATTGATGCCGAGCATTCCGAACGAGTTGTTTAAAATCGTGTCGATTCCTTTCGTCTCTCGCGGCTCATGGAGGGTGAGGCCAGGGAGGTCGCATTCGGGGTCGAGGTTCTCGACATTGATCGTGGCGTGGCAGACGCCGTCCTCCAACGACGGCAGGTTGCCCGCCAATTCCAGGGATCCGGCGGCCCCCATCGCATGGCCGATGAAACTCTTGGTGTTGTTGACGAGCGTCGGGCCATCGCGGTCCAGGATCTCCCGCAGCGCGATGCACTCCTGAATGTCACCGCTGGAGGTGGCGGTGGCGTGGGTGCTGAGGATGCCGACGTCGGCGATGCCCATCTTCGCCCGCTCGAGCGCCATGCGCATGCACCGCGCCTGCTGCTTGGGGTTGGGGAGGACGAAGTCACTCGCGTCGCTGTTCATGGCGTAGCCTGCGAGCTCGCCGTAAATTTTAGCCCCCCGAGCTTTTGCGTCGTCGAAGCGTTCGAGGGTGAAGAGGCACCCCCCCTCGGAAACGACGATCCCGTTACGGTCGCGGTCAAAGGGCCGCGAGGCTCTGGTGGGGTCCTCGTGGGCAGCGAGCGCCCCTTGGCTGGCGAATCCGGCGAAGATGCCAAAGGTGTGGATGCTCTCGCTCACCCCGCCGCCGATCGCCACGTCGCACTCGCCAAGCAGGAGTTGCTGGGCACCTTGAATCAGCCCCGCGTTGCCGGCCGCACAGGCAGCACCGATCGTGTAGTGCGGGCCGGTGATGCCCATGTTGAGCGTCACCTCTCCCGCGGGGTTATTGGCGACGGTGCGGGGATTGTGGTGGTGGGTCCAGACGCTGGTGTCGTAGTCGTAACCGCTTATCTCGAAGATCTCGTTCTCGGTCTCGACATTGCCATGCTCGGTCAGTCCGATGTAAATGCCGACCCGCTCGCGGTCGACGTTTGCCCAGTCGAGCCCCGAGTCGATAATCGATTCGTTGGCGCAGTAGACCGCAATGCTCCCTGCCCGGGTCCCTCGCCGAACAGCCCGCCGTTTTTGGTACTTGAGCTCGTCAAAGTCGCAAACCCCGGCGAGTGTCTTCCCGACGTAGCGGATTTCGTACTCTTGCACCCCGCTCCGACCTTGGAGAAGTGCCTCCCGGTAATCGGCCAGCCGGTTCCCATTTGGCGAGGTCAGGCCGACGCCGGTGAGGACGATTCGCTGGCTATCGGGCGTTTGGCTAATCATGCCGGCGGTGCAGGTGGAGAGCGAAAGGGGGCATAGTAGACGAACCGACGAGAGTACCGTTTGGGAGGTCGTTTGCCAACCATCCGCCTCCCTTCGGGAGGTGGCCCAGGAGAACTGCAAAGTCATTTTTGAACCGCCAAGATCGCCAAGGCGCCAAGAAACAAGGACGCCAAGAAAAATGTCGACCGAAGCAGAGAAACCATGAATCCAAAGAGATAGTTGGGGCCGATTCGCACGAATTCGTGGTTTTTCCTGCCTCCGATTCGGGGAACGGTTGCCTCTCTCCTCCAACTCTTCTTGGCGCCTTGGCGTACTTGGCGGTTTCCTTTATTCGGCGACTTTGAAAGCGTCCTGGGGAGGTGGCCCCGACCGCTTGCATCTTCCCATGGCGAGGTGGTAGACAGAGGGCCCCCGCGAAGCTACCAGGGGAGGATTTACGCTTAGTTCCACGGAGCATCGCTGCAATGAGCATCTATCTCGGCATCGATATTGGCACTTCCGGTACCAAGACCTTGGCGATCGATGCGGCGGGCCAGATTCTTGCCCAAGCGAGCGCCAGCTACCCTTGCCGCCGTCCCCAGCCACTCTGGAGCGAACAAGACCCCGAGGATTGGTGGCGGGCGACGGTGAAGACCGTCCGCCAGGTCATCAAGAAGGCAAAACTCCAACGAAGCGATGTCCGGGGCATTGGCCTGTCGGGGCAGATGCATGGGGCGGTCTTTCTCGACAAACGGGACCAAGTCATCCGCCCTGCCATGCTCTGGAACGACCAGCGGACCGCCGCCGAGTGTGAGGAGATCGAGCAGCTAGCAGGGGGGCGAAAGGGGCTCGTCAAGCTCGTTGCCAATCGGGCGCTCACCGGTTTTACCGCCCCCAAAATCCTCTGGCTGCGGAACCACGAGCCGCGAAACTTCGCGAAAACAACGCGAGTCCTCCTTCCCAAGGACGAGATCCGCCGCCGGCTTACCGGGGAGCTGGCTACCGAGGTGACCGACGCGAGCGGCATGTTGCTCCTGGACGTCGCGAAACGAAAGTGGTCGAAGTCGCTCCTCGCCAAATTGGAGCTCGACCGGTCGCTTCTCCCGGAGGTCTACGAATCGGACGAGGTGACTGGCAGACTCACGGCGACGGTGGCGAAGAGACTCGGGCTCTCGACCGACTGCGTGGTGGTCGGTGGCGCGGGCGACTGCGCCGCAGGGGCGATCGGCATGGGGGTCGTCAAGAGTGGCGTTGTCTCGACTTCGCTTGGCACGTCGGGCGTCTTGTTTGTCCCTAGCGACACGCCGAAAGTCGATCCCGAGGGCCGACTCCATACCTTCTGCCATGCCGTCCGAGGCAAGTGGCACATGATGGGGGTCACGCTTTCGGCGGCCGGCTCTCTCGATTGGTTTGCCCAGGTGTTGGGCAAGAAGAGGAACTTTGAGAAACTGGTCGCCGAGGCGGCCAATTCGCGACCGGGGGCGGGCGGGCTTTTCTTTCTCCCCTATCTTTCTGGCGAAAGGACCCCCCACGCCGACCCCCTCGCGCGCGGCGCATTCATCGGCCTAACGCTGGCGTCGTCGCGCAGCGATCTTACCCGCGCACTCCTTGAAGGGGTCACCTACTCCCTTCGCGATTGCTTGGAGATTGCCCAGGAACTCGGCGTCACCGCACGTCGTATTCGGACCACGGGGGGCGGGGCAAAGAGCCCGTTCTGGAGGCAGATGCAGGCCAACATGCTGGGCAAACGAGTCGCCCGGATGGCCGCCGACGAAGGGCCTGCCTTCGGCGCGGCACTTCTCGCAGCGGTTGGCTGCGGCGAGTACAAGAACATCGTCGAAGCGTGCGGGGCGACGATCCAGATCGTCGACGAATGCACGCCCCATGCACCAACGAAGCGATTCTACGATCGCGCGATGCCGATTTACCAGCAACTTTACCAGTCGCTACGCGGAGATTTCCAGGCAATGGCTGAGTTGTAGCGTGTCGGTAGTGCGTGCTCCTCTTTCGAACCCTATGGCCTGAACCCGACGGCTTTCCCCTTCCGCAAAATGCGCTGTTATGAAGAAAGATTCCTCCCCGAACGATGGCCACCCGCCCTGGCAAGCAGGGCTCGAGATGGGGCTGATTCTTTGCCTTTTTTTCATCGCCAGTGGTGGACCGCCTCCAGGTGCCAACGAGCCGCACTACCTCTGCAGGCTCCAGCACGCGGCCGACGCGAGCTACTGCGAGGGGGACCTTTTCCTCGAATCTCGCGACGCTCACCTGACGTTCGTGACCACCTTTGCTTGGCTCACGAACGGGCTCTCGCTGCCGGTACTAGCATGGCTCGGGCGGCTGGCGACCTGGGCCGCGCTGGCGTGGGCCTGGTGGAGATTAAGCTGGACCGTCGTGCCGAGACCACTCTATGCGGCGCTTGGGGCGGCGGTGGTCGTCACCGGAATCGCCGAGGGGAACTTCGCTGGCGAGTGGCTCATCGGCGGATTCGAGGCCAAGCCCATCGCCTACCTCTTTGTCCTGCTGGGGCTGCGGGCGTGGATCGTCGGCAAGTGGAATAGGGCGTGGGTCTACCTCGGCATCGCGAGTGCTTGGCATGTGCTGGTCGGTGGCTGGTCGGTGTTGATCCTGCTGGTCCTTTGGCTCTTTGGTTGGCGGCGAGAGGTCCCGCTCCGCAGTTTCCTGCCAGGCCTCGCCTTGGGGGGAGCTTTGGCGATGTTCGGCGTCGTGCCAGCGCTGTCACTCGGAGGGGGGGAGTCAACGGAAGTCACCTCCGAGGCGGCAGAAATTTATGTCTTCGAGCGGTTGCCCCACCACCTCGCGCCACTCCACAAACCACCGGAGTGGATTGCCAATCGGGCTGGCCGACATGCGATGGTCGTGACGCTCCTCGCTGGTTTGCTCTGGATTCGGCGAGGTGATTTGGGGGGAAGCTGGGGGGCGCTGCGCCACGATGCCGCAGGCAAACTGGCCCTCTTCGCCTGTGGGGCAATGACCCTCGCCATGCTAGGGCTCGCGATCGAGTGGCTCCTGTGGGACGACCCGCCACGAGCCGCCGGGCTGCTGCGATTCTATTGGTTTCGCCTGACCGACGTCGCGGTGCCGGTCGCCGTCGCCGCGCTGCTGGTCGCCGTGCTGCAAACACTCTTCGACCGGCAGTCGCCGCTGGCGACCGGTCTACTGGCGGTCGCGCTGGCGATAACCGGCCAGCATTTGGTCCTGGCAACTTGGAGTCAGCACGATCAGCCAACCTCCCACTCGGATGCAAAAATGGCCTCGCCTGCCGACTGGATCGTGCTGTGCGGTTGGGTACGCGAAAACACGGCCCCTGGGTCACTCTTCCTCACGCCGCGCCATTCGCAATCGTTCAAGTGGCATGCCGAGCGGGGCGAAGTCGTGACTTACAAAGACGTCCCCCAAGACCCGGTGAACCTCCTCGAATGGCGACGGCGGCTCTACGATGTCTTCAAGCGGGGCGGCCACCCCCAGCTCCCGTGGTGCCAATCGATCGGGGAACTCGGCACCTCCCGAGTCCGGAAGCTGGCCACCCGCTACCAGTTTGACTACGTCGTCACGCGGCCCGACTACCCGCTCGCGCTCCCCATTGTTTATCGCAACGAGACTTATGTCGTGTACAGCGTCGAGGAATAGGTAACCGTTCACGGAAGGCCAAGGCGGGAAGGAACCACGAATCCGACGAATCTTACGAATCCTATGAATTGCCGCAGATAATCGCAGATAGACGCAGATAAATTGTGCGGATAGAAGACCTCTCGTTTTATCTTGTGGCGAAGGGAGCAACCGGAGTTTCTGCTTCATTTCTCCAACCAAGCATCTGCGTTCAGTTGCGATTATCTGTGCTTCTCTGCGGCCAATTTTCCTCGTCTTTTCTGAACCGCTAGGGGGTTTTCCTCAGCGTCCCTATTGCAGACATCGGTCGAATCACCGCTGGACGCGACCGTCTCTTCGAGGGTGTCCACAGCTACGCGAATCTGTTGGACGTGTTCTTTTGCGTCCATGTATATGTTTGACGGCATCACGTTCATCTCCAGAGGCTTCGGTCGAGCATTCGATAGTTGACCGCTTCGCTCAGATGTTCGGGGCGGATCGACTCCGCCCGCTCGAGGTCGGCGATGGTGCGGGCGACGCGCAAGATCTTGTCATGGGCACGGGCCGAGAGGCCCATCTCGTTGATGCTTTGGCGGAGCAAGTTGGTGCAGACCTTGTCGAGTGGGCAGGTGTTACGGGTTTCGCGGGAGGTCATCTGGGCGTTGGTTCGGGTCCCCGATCGAGCAAATCGGGCTGCTTGCAAGACGCGCGACGCGTTGACCTCGGCACGCATCGACTCGCTGGAGGTTCCTTCCTGCTTCGAGCTCAGTTCCTTGAAGGCGACGGCCGGCACTTCGATGTGCAGGTCGATTCGGTCGAGCAGCGGACCGGAAATCTTCGCCATGTACCGCTCCACTTGAGGGACGCTGCAATGGCACTCGCGGCGGGGGTCGGTTCGGAATCCGCAGGGGCACGGATTGAGCGATGCGATGAGGATGAAGCTCGCCGGGAAGGTCGTCGAAGTGAGCGCCCGGCTGATCGTCACGCAGCCATCTTCGAGGGGTTGTCGGAGCACTTCGAGCGTCTGTCGATTGAATTCGGGCAACTCGTCGAGAAAGAGCACGCCGTTGTGGGCCAGGCTGATTTCGCCCGGCGCGGGAGTCGAACTGCCGCCGACGAGCCCTGCATTGCTAATCGTGTGGTGGGGGGAGCGAAAAGGCCGCCGGGCGAGCAGCGGCTCCCCCGCCTGGAGCCGCCCAACGGCACTGTAGATGCGAGTCGTTTCGACCGACTCGTCGGCGGTGAGCTGCGGCAGGATCGTCGGGAGTCGTTTGGCCAGCATCGTCTTGCCGCTGCCGGGCGGGCCGAGCATCAGAAGATTGTGGCCGCCACTCGCGGCAATGGTGATCGCGCGCTTCGCCATTTCTTGCCCGCGCACGTCCGCAAAGTCGATCTCGTACCCGCCGTAGGCATCGAAAAGCTCATGGACTCGGCAAGGCTCGGGCGGGAGGTCGACCGCCCCGGCAAAGAAACCGACCGCCTGGGTAAGGCTATCGACGGCAATCACTTCGAGCCCCTCGACGACCGCCGCCTCGCCCGCATTGGCGGTCGGGACGACAATCCCTTTGAGCGTAGGATTGGCTGGCGGTTGGTCTTCGGTGCCGGTCCTCATGGCTCGGGCTGCGAGTGCCATCGAGAGCACACCCTTCACCGGTCGCATCGAGCCATCGAGTGCCAGCTCGCCAACGACGGCATACTCCCCCAGCTTGTCCGACTCAATTTGCCCACTGCCGGCCAAGATGCCGAGGGCAATCGGCAAATCAAACGACGCCGCCTGCTTCGGAAGCTCTGCCGGAGCCAAATTGATGACGACCCGATCTTGCGGGCGGACGAAGCCACTGTTGACCGTGGCACGTTCGATGCGATGGACCGACTCACGCACCGCCGCCTCAGGCAATCCAACCAGGATCGTCTTCGGGATCGCCGCCCCCGAGACATCGACCTCGGCAATCACCGGCAGCGCGTCGATGCCAACAAGACTGAATGTATGGAGTCGGGCTAACATTTCTTGCGATCTCCAGAAAGGATTTTTCTCAACGACTGTTTTTAACCACGAATTTTATGAATCTTACGAATCCTATGAATTGCCGCCGACAATCGCAGAGGTCTTGTGCGGATAGCGGATAGAAGACACCTTGTTTTGTGTTGTAACGAAGGGGGCAGCCGGAGTTTCTGTTTTATTTCTCCAACCGAGCATCCGCGTTCCTCTGCGCTTATCGGCGGCCAATCTTCCTCGTCTTTTCTTAACCGCTACGGGGCCCGTTACCCCGACCAAGTTTGGTCTGCCGTGATTCGTCGGATTCGTAAGATTCGTGGTTCCCTTTTTTGGGCCGTGAACGGTTGCGATTTTTTTAAACCACGAATTTTATGAATCTTACGAATCTCGATCGGTGGGGTTCGTTCGTTGGATCAATGTGTGGCCTGGGGGAGAGGGAGGGATTAGAGTAAGTGTACGGGCGGACAGTATGCCCCTTTTGGACGAAGGAGGCAAGCACCTATTCGCCAAACGGACGAAAAAAGCCCGCCGGCGAGGTGCGGGCGGGCTTTTGGGGGGTGCGGGGCGTAGTCGTGGAGTAACCGCTCACGGAACCCGAGGCAGCAAGAACCGCGAATCGTGCGAATGCAGAACAAAAGGGGGAATGCTTAGAAACGAGAGCCTCATTCCCTCCCTTAACGAACCACCAAGGAAGGCCCCCCTAGCCGACGAGCTACGCCTCGTCGGAGCGACGCGGCTCCCGACGAGGCATAGCTCGTCGGCTATTGTCGCAACGGACAACTGCTTCTGATCGGTGAACGGATACGTCGCGGGACGCCTCAAGCGGTTCGCCGGCGGGCGAAAAGAGAGATCACGAGGCCAATGGCAAAGAGCCCGGCGGTCGCCGGCTCGGGAACTGGGGAGGCCCCGAGCGAGGCATTGAAATTGATGGTGAGACCGAAGAACTGCGTATCGATTTGGAGTCCGTCGGGGTTGTCAACGCCGGTCACACGAGCGAAGTACGTCCCGGCGGCTGACAGAGCGATCGCGCTGGCAAGTTCGTCGTCCCCCAAGCCACCGTTGTTGATCGTCGCGAGTGGCGTCGTCCCATCGACATCAAAAATCGTTAGTGTCAGATCGCTTCGCATCGATGCGTCGAAGGAATCCTGAGGAGGATTGGGATTGCCCTGCACGCCCTGAGGGCCCGCATTGTAGGTTGGTCCCAGAGCTTCGACGAGCACGTCGATGGTCCCCGCATCCGAGACGGTGAAGGAGAAGAAGTCGGTGTCGGTGGTGTCGTCGATGCTGACGAAATCAACCTCCGTGGCCCCCACCACGAGATCTCGTGCGTCGTTGCCAATCGAAATCGTCCCTCCGCTGACGATCGCTCCGAGGTCCGTCGCCAGGGCGCTCGTGTCGTTTCCGAGGCCCGCGTTGCTCTTTTCATTCACGTCGCCGTAGCCACGGTGAAGGAGAAGGATGTCGTTGAATTGCGGGCCATCGAAGGCGGTGCTGAGATTCGGCTCCAAGAGAAAGCTTCCGCCCCCCGTGCCGGTGGAAATGACGTGGCGCAGACCGAGCCCATGGGCCAGCTCGTGCATAATCACGTTACGAAACGCGAGAGAATTACTTCCGCCGAATAAATTGGAGTTATCGGTGTCGAGGACCATATCGCCATTGTTGGGGAAGTAGTTGTAAGCGAGTATGTTGGTATCGGATTGGCCATCGACGGGGTGGCCCCCAATGCGCACGTCGCCACGAACCCCGAGGCTGCCGAAAGGAGAGACCGGGGCAATTCCTCCGACCGTGTTGCCATCGTCGTTCGGCTCGTAGAGGTAGGTCAGGCCGGCGACTTCGGAAAACCGGTTGAAGGAGTCACTGAACCGGGAGAACCAGGGGCGAAGCGTCAGGTCGGTGCCGCCTGGGCCCGACCCCAATTCGGCGTCGAGAAGAGCCACCAAGCCGCTCCCGCTCGTCGGTTCACCAGCCGCCCCAAAAATAGTCGTGCTGTCGGGAACGATGCTCCAGGTGAGCGTGAGGGGATCGCCTCGGCTGAAGCCTTGCGGCTGAGCACTGGCGGTGCCGCCGATCCAACGAGAGACGTCGTTCTGGTTGGCAGCCAAAACGGGCGGGCAGAAGAGTATGGACGCAACGGCAGCCATGAGAAAGGGACGCTTGGGAGGTGCCGCCGTGCGGCTTCTCGTCGAATTCATTAGGCTCTCTCCAGAGAACAGAACAGATAAGAAGGCAGAGAAGTTGGAAGCCCTCGGCCAACACCCGCCAACGGGGCAGGTGCGGGGAGCGATCTCCTCATGCTAGCTTCCCATTTCAGGGGGGTCAAGCATTTAGGAATCGGCTATTTTCCAAAGAAATCAGCTAGCCGTAAGGGATCCGATCGGTCGACCAAGGGCGTTAGCGGTTGGGCTTGCCCCGTCGTGCTGCCCGATGCCGTCGCGAGCCACCACGACGGGGGGCGATCCCGACGGCTAACGGGGGGCCTGGTTACGCCAGGTCGCGGTCCTCGAAGAGGATCAGCGCCAGGAGCATCATCGCGGTGCAGTAGAGCGCGCAGTAGAGCGCTGCGTAGACCAGATAGAGGTGGGGAACCGGTTGTCCTGCGGCGATGGCCGGGGCGATGTTGAAGTGGTCCAGTACCGGCATCACCACCGAAAGCAGGTTGCCGGTAAAGCGGACCATTGGGATTTTTCCCGCCGAGGAAAGGACGATTTGTGGGAGTAGGTTGCCTATCACATAGATCGACCCGGAGAGGACCAGATTGGGAAGCATCGGAAGTCGGGTCGAGATCGCGACTGCAATGGCGGTGAGGGTGGTCGCTTCGAGGAAAGCGAGCACAAGCCCTGGCACCGCGACAATCATCGTGTCGTAGCAGAGTTGCCAGTTGGGAGTCGGATTGGAGGTTTCGCGAGCATCGTAGAAAACCTTGTACGAAATCACGACCAACAAGAGAGCCCCGAGAATCACAAACATCACCAACATGGGCCACAAGATTCCGAGAAACTTGCCGAGGACAAATTGCCGCCGGCTCACGGGCTTCGACAGCAAGGTCAGGGCGGTCTTGCTTTCGATTTCGCCAGAGATGCCGGTGCTGGCGGTCCAGAGGGCAAAGATCATGGCCAGAACCTTGATGGTCGTCATGCCCGAGTCGGTCAGGATCTTCACGTCCTCGCCGAAAGTGTTGTAAGGAATGTAGATGTAAACGATCAGGGCAATCGCCCCGATCGTGGTGAGTACCAGAAAGAGGGGCTGCGAGATCGCTTCCTTGGCCGTTCCGATCGCGATGGTCGCGATCCCCGGCAGCAGGCCGACGAGAAGGAAGTAAAGCAGTACGACGCCCAGCACCGAAGCGGTGACGATCGGCAGGTGGTGGACCACCGGCATCTCCACGTCGGAGACATACTCCAGGACGAGGTTCGCAGGTTGGTCGCTTAGGTTGGTGACATAAATTTTCGTGACGTCATCTTGAAATCCTCTCATGTATTTTTTTCCCGGGTTCCACTGGTAAGGCTCCCCCGCCTCGACTTGTAGGTCGGGGTTCGTGAAAGCGCGGCCCGGTTCGACGGAGATGTGGAGGTTGTGATTGCTCCGGAATTCGTAGCTTTGGAGTTCATCCGCTCGAAAATCGACCTGTATCTCGGCATCCTCCGCCCCCGCCTCGATCGTTTGGCTCACCTGATGCGTCCCGACCGTTGGAAGGCGGCGAATCGAGTCCCAGGTCTCGGAGAGCGGCATCGACTGCGAAGCGAGCAGTGTGAGCAAGACGAACACCCCGGCGACGTAGGCGAGCGGGGTTCCTAACCCATCACTGGCCGCTTGATGGATCGCACTAACGGAGCGCCGAGAAACGAGCCACACGATCGCGTAGAGCAAGGCCAAAATGGCAACCGCTGCGGTGACGCCAAGCGACACGATCCAGGGGGGCGTGAGCCAGATTTGCAGGTTCGCAAAGGGGAGAAGCATCGCTTATTGGTAGGTGGTTCGAGGAGAGTGGGTCAGGCGTATCGAATCTCGAATTGGGAGAATTGCTGGGTGGCGGGGCGAACCTCTTGCTGGGTCTCTCGTATGCGATTGCCCAACCTCTGGAGGACCGACCGCTCGAGTTGGTTGAGTTCCTCCGAAATTCCCTCCGCTACCAGTTTCACCCGGCCATCGGGCAAATTCTGGACATATCCGGAGACCGCCAGCGAGTCGGCAATCTCCAAGGTGGTGTCACGAAACCCAACGCCCTGGACATGGCCTTCGTAGTGAGTCGTCCGCTGCTCGGTGATGGTGCCAGTTCGGGGCATAGCGAGGAGTCTTTGGCGGCCAGGGGTTTCCCAGCCGGTGAAGCGACGCCTCACTGGCTCGGGCGTCTCCACCACACGTCGCCGGCTGTCCAGAGGTTAGCCGGCTGTCGAGGGGTGGGGACCATCGATAAGGTTCCCTGTCCAATCTAGTCGGCACCGGCGGAATTCTCCAGTGGCATCCGCCTTGACCGCCGTCACCAAAATCAGGTAAAGGCGTCGGCATGCAACGAGCTGTTCCCACCTACTGCCTAGCCCTCCTTGCCTTTGCCGCGATGGCGACCGACGTCTCAGGCCAGACGCCCCCTGCCTCCCTTTCTCCTCCAGAAGTAAACGCGAGTCCCCAAACCAAGGTCGTGGTCTTACACAATGGGAACGTCCTGGTGGGCGAGGTCGACCATCTGGGCGATGCCTACCGCGTAGCGACCGGGACGACCGAAATACGCTTGTCAGTCCGCGAAGTGGAACGGGTGGTCGGGTCACTCCTGGAAGCGTACGACGCGAAACGAGCCGCCTGGAAGATCGCCACGACGGACGAGCATCTGCGGCTGGCCGCATGGTGCATTCGGCAGGAGATGTGGCCTCAGGCCGCCCTGGAACTCAACAACGCCCGCCAGCGGGAGCGTCGCCATCCCTCGATTGCGCTGCTGCAAAGGCGATTGCAGGTCGCGAGTCGGGCCGCAATGCGCGCGAGCGAGCCCCTACCGCTTCTCAAGCCCGATCCCAAGGTAAAACACGAGGCGGAGGAGAAAAGGGCCTCGGAACTCCAAGAGCTGGAATCGCTAGCCCAATCGCTGCCCGAAGGGTCGTTCGAGGACTTTAACCGACACATTCAGCCGATCTTGGTCAACGGCTGTGCCGTGGCCGGATGCCATTGCATGGAGGACGCCCAGCAACTTCGACTGAGCCGCGATTTACTTCGAGGCTTAGGAAATCGGGAGTCGACGCTTCGCAATCTCCAAGCGGTCTGGGGCGTGGTCGACCTCCAGTCCCCCCACTACAGCCCGCTGCTCACCCAACCTGCCGTTCCTCACGGCGGGCTGTCGCAACCCGTATTTACGGGCAACCGCAAGAGGCTTCAGGAACGGCTAGCCGAGTGGGTCCGCGTCGCGACGCAACCAAGCCAGGCCGATCCAACGCCAACACCAACGATTGAACTGGTCACCCATGAACTGGCCACCCATGAGCTGGGCGGCCCACGCCTTGAAAACCGCACGCCGGTCGCACCGGAGGCCGAATCGCCCCATTTCTGGGAAGTGGGCCCGGATGGCGAACCGCTGGAGTCGCAAGTCCAGCGGGGGCTCAAGTCGAGCCAGTTCAAGCCCAAGGACGAGTTCGACCCAGAAATCTTCAACCGACAGCAATCAGCAGCGTCGGTGAGTGAGTCGCCAGAGGGTTAGTCGTTCGCGGCCAGGGCAGTTGTCCGTTCCACCAATAGCCGACGAGCTACGCCTCGTCGGGAACTGCGTCGCTCCGACGAGGCGTAGCTCGTCGGCTACTCGACGACCGACTCCATCATCGTCCCCTGATCGAGATACGATTCCTCGTACTGGGGGACCGTCTCGAGAGGTTCCTGCGAACAGGTCGTGCAGCCGCCCGAGAGGGTCGAGCCAGCCCGGCCGCTACCGCAGGAGCCGCATTGGCTGCCGGCAACGGGCGAGCTGTAGTCGTAGGGGCTTTGGCAACTGTGGCAGCCAGTTCCGATCGAACTGGCGACGAGCAGCAAGCTGGCGAGGGCAAATCGCTTCATCGGTCGGTTTTCCTACGACGAGGTCCAAAGGGCGGCACCCCATCCGCAGGGCCGCTCCACTTCCTCCTCAGTCATCGGCAAGACTCGCCCGGAAACTTCGCTCCGATTGTAACGATTACGTCCACGCTAGCGCAAGGCTAGTGCGCCAACAGGCCAACCAATTAGCTGCTCCCAGGGCAAGGAAGAGGGAACCACGAATCGAACGAATCCGACGAACTCACGGCAGAGGAGGCCCCTCGTGCTTGGGCAACTCTTCGAAGGGGGGGCGTATCGACAGAAGCTGTTTTAGAGTGAGTTGTTCGGATGACACGCCTCTCCATTTTTAGTCGTGACAAAGCACGAGGAGACGAGGAGATTAAGCTGGGGCGTTCCTTCGCCTGCGGCATTCAGGCAGGGGGCGTTCTACCGCTTGTTGCATTTCCAATCGAAACATCCGAAGGGGATCTGTGCTAGCGACGACTCTTCTCTTCTGTTCTTCTGTTTTATGCGAATTCGATAGGTTTTTTCTACAAAACTACTTTATCCTCGTTTTTTCTTACCACCGATTCGGAGCTTTTTTGTAGAATGGTGAGGGGGAGTCCTCACCCACCCTACGGAACAGTATCTGTGATCAAAATCCTCGCGGCAACTGCGCTCCTTTGCGCCATCCCCTCCAGTCTCTTTGGGTTTGTCCCTGTCAACCGCTGGACCAGCACCGCTACCGATGGGCTGACCGGTAACAATGGCGACCCGGTGACGCTCACTTGGGGCCTCACGCCGGACGGCACTTCCATCATCGGGGAAACCGATTCGAGCAATCTGGTCTCCTTCCTTGATGGAATCTACGGCACGGCACCCGGACTGATTTCGAATCGGCCTTGGTTTTCTCTCGTCGAAATGTCGTTTAACAGGTGGAGTGAACTGAGCGGCATTACCTTTCAGTACGAGCCGGAGGACGACCGAGCAGCTCAAGGGGTCGGTGCGCCAGGTGGGCTCGCCGTCCGGCCCGATATCCGAATTGGTGGAGTCTCGATCGACGGCAACTCCGGCACGCTCGCGTACGCCAACTTCCCCAATGGCGGCGATATTGTCTTCGACACCAGCGATGGTTTTTATAACAACACGACAAGCAACTCCCTCCGGATCCGGAACGTCCTGATGCACGAGGTGGGTCATTCCATTGGCCTGGGGCATATCGAGTCGAACAACGCCAATTTTCTCCTGGAGCCCTCGATCTCTACCACCTTCGATGGCCCACAGTACGACGACATCCGAGGGATCCAGCATCTCTATGGCGATGCTTTGGAGAAGACCAACAACGGTGCCGGCAATGGGACCAGTGCCCTCGCCACCGACTTGGGCTCTCTCACCGCTGGCCAAACCCGTTCGATTGGCACCGACACCGGCTCAGGAACCCTCGTCCTCCCATCGGAAACCGACTTCGTGAGCATCGCGAACCAAAGTGACATCGACTTTTACTCGTTTCAAATCGACGAACCGTCGGTCATCGACCTGACGCTCACACCCGTCGGCGCGACGTTTAACCAAGTCGTCCAAGGAGGCAGTGAACAAACGGAGTTTGTTACGAGCCAAATCAGCAACTTGTCGCTCACGCTGATCGACTCGAATGGTTCTGTCGTCTTGTCTTCCGCCAACGCCAACCCGGCCGGCATCGCCGAGACGATCCTAGGCTTCGAACTCGCCACCCCCGGCGAGTACTTCGTCCGCATCACCGGCGGCGACAACGCCGTGCAGTTCTACGAACTCGACCTTCGCGCCTCGGCTATCGCGCCGGTCCTTCTCGGTGATTATAACGGCGACCAAGTCGTCGACGCCGCCGACTACACCCTCTGGCGCGACACCCTCGGCCAAACCGGCACGAACCTTGCCGCCGACGGTAACGGCGACAACCTCATCGACGCAGCGGACTACGATATCTGGAAATTGAACTTTGGGAACGTTCTCGAGACCCCCTCGGCGGCGGTCGTGGTAGCGAACGTCCCGGAGCCAGGGACGCTCCTGGTCGCCTTGTTGGGTTTCCTGTCGCTCGTCTGGTTGGGCAAAAAATCCGGCCCGCCCCGGGCGCAGGAACAAGCTTGTTTTTAGGCAGCGGCTGCTAGCTCGGGCTTCCCGCCTGACACCTTCGCCGGCCCGCCACTCTCCGGCCCTCCGTCGTCTACCCCGCTCCCCTCCGTCGTCCGCCCCGTCGCCCGACCAAGCTTGGTCGGGGCTGCCCCAGGCCTGGAAGGGGGCAGGCCTCCTGGAAAATCGACACGGCTTACGAATCCTTCCGGTCGAGATCCTCGTCCGGATCATTCGCCTCAGGCAGGAACGCTTGGCCTACTTCGAGGGTGAGCCGGTTGTGGTCGAGCGCGTGGGTGAGCCAATCGCTCTGCTGGACTTCGTCGCCGGTGGTCCAGTGCGAGGGAGGGTCGTAAAGCGACGCCTCGCAGTGGGGGCAGGGGAGTGTTTCGCTGCCGGTCGTGGCGGGAGGATCGCTCAAGTCCTCGTCGATCCAGGCCACGTCGCACTCATCGCAGACGACGACCACGCCCGCGCACCCGCCGCAGGTCCGCAGCCCCAGAGCACCGGTCCCGCACATCCGGCAAAAACCGACGTAAAGCATCCGTGGTGTCTCAGGATCAGGCATGGCGAAGTGGGGGCCAGTCGGCAGGGAGGGGAGGGGGGGCCAAGCACGAGTGCTTTGTCGTCAAAAAAGTGGAGAGGCGTCGTCCAAGCGCTAAGTTGTCCAATCGCTACGGTATAACGGGGAATCCGGTGATCAATTTCTTTCCTTCGAGCACCAGCCGAACATGCCGGGCTTGGGGGTGGCGGCGGCGGGCACCTGACTGGCCTCCGATGTAGCCAATCGTTCGGCCGAGGTGGACGGTGTAGATGGTCCGGTTCCCCTCGGTTTTTTTCTGGGTACTTTGGCCGGAGATCGCCTGTTCGTACGCTTCGTCGATCAAGAGGAGGACCGTCGCGGCGTCCGAATCGTTGAACACCCCATGCTGCCCAGGCCGATTCGGCTGGTCCTTGGCATGGGCCATCAAGTGCTTGAGGCGAGTCCCATGGCGACTGCCGCGAGTGTAGAGGATTCCCGCCGGGGATACGAACTTGTCTCGCCCGATCTCCTTGAGGACCTTCGACAGCGCCTTGGCGTCGGTGCTGGTTTGCTTGGTGGTTTGCTGGCCGGTTTGCTGGGCAGCGTTCTGGTCGTCCGACTTGAAAACGACCTGCCCCGTGTCGTTTTGATCCACCTCTTCGGGCGAATGCACTCCGGGCAAATCGACCCCGAGGCGAGCTTCGAGTGCTGGCTCAAAGACCAGGTAGCCCCCAACGACCACTCCGAGGGCAATCATCCAACCGACCGACATCTTGCCACGCGAGGCACGGAACAACGTCTGGAGCAGCCGGGCGATTTTTTGGGCGTCGTTAGCCATGGGCCGCCATTATAGCGGCCGATTCACGCGATGCCAGCGGTGTTCACGTGTTAGCCGGCAGGCTTGCCCTGCCGCGGAAGCAGTATCACTAGGGGGTAGCAGTGCTGGCGTTGGTGTCTTTTAAGCTGCTGGCTGGTTTGTGCCGATGGTTAGCGAATAGGGGCGTTCTGCGTCATTCGCTCGCTATTTCCACCTTCCTATGTCGGTAACTTTGCTCATGCGAACTTTTTGCACGTTGGCGGTGCTGGTGGTGGCGCCGTTCTTTGCAACGTTGTTCTTTGGAACGTCGTCGGCCGAGGCGGCGACCGTTTACGTCAACAACCTGATCGGCGACGACCATGCGACGGGACGAACGGCCGAGCCGCAGCAAGGGGAGGGGCCGGTGCGGACTTTGGCGGCCGGTGCGGCGCTTGCCGGTTGGGGCGACCGGCTGGTGATTGCGAACACTGGCGAACCTTACCGCGAAATGCTTTGCCTCACGGCACCCTTCCATGGTGGCTCGGCAAGGCGTCCGTTTGTTGTCGAAGGGAATGGAGCGGTCTTGGATGGCACGGTCGTGGCGGCGGCGGGCGCGTGGCGTCCTGTGAC
>QIKP01000049.1 GCA_003233055.1 Planctomycetaceae bacterium | reverse complement strand
ACGATGAGGATTACCTTGCCTTCGAGCGAGTGATTGCAGAAACACTTGAAAAGCGGCCGATGCGGATTGTGAGCTATTGTCTCATGCCCAACCACTGGCATTTTGTTCTCTGGCCAGAAAACGATGGCGATCTGGGCGCGTTTATGCAGCGGTTGACGGTGACGCATGTCACCCGCTGGCAAAAGAATTACAACATGGTTGGGTACGGCCATGTTTACCAAGGCCGATACAAATCCTTCCCGGTGGAGACCTTCCCCGTGGAGACCGACGAGTACTTTTATCAGGTCGTCCGGTATACCGAGCGGAATGCCTTGCGTGCTAATCTCGTTTTCAAAGCGGAAGAATGGCCTTGGTGCAGCCTTTGGATACGTCAATTTGGATCACCAGAACATCACGCCATGCTTTCCGACTGGCCACTTCCTCGTCCTCGTAAGTGGCTGCAATACGTTAAGGAGCCGGAAACCGAAGCGGAACTTGAAGCGATACGCCGAAGCTGTCTCCGAGGAACTCCCTATGGCAGTAAGCACTGGGCTGAAAAAGCCGCAAAAAAACTTAACTTGCAAGCAACCATGCGGCGGCCAGGAAGACCAAAGAAAGATTAAACTGGACCTGTCCCCGTTTTCTTGCTAAGACCGAAATGGCGTCAACCTGCAGCGGGCGTCAGAAGCATCGGTTGATGGAATGATCTACGGCGAGTGCAGCGAACAATCGCGGCGAGAAAAGAACAAGCTAAAAGGAGCGCTAGCGACGCTGGCTCCGGCACAACCGAGAATTCGCCAATGGTTGCCCGCATCGTTAATGACTCACCAGAGTTGTCCATGAGTTCGATTAAGAGCGAGCGACGGTATCCAAAACCGTTCCACGCACTCGCGTTGACGGGAAGCCCGGCAGCCTCCAGGAGCAATTGCCCCCCCCCATAGTTCAATAGCGAATGACGAAGGTACACCGGGGAAGCCAGCCAACGCTCCAGAAGGCTGCGTGGCCAGCGAACCACTGACTTCGACCGTGTCAATGAAGGCTTCACCTGGAAAATCAATGATCCGAACATTGTTTACTACTCGATACTCTAAACCTGCCGATACAGGGGTGTAAAAGTCAACGCCATCTATCTGAAAGAATGCTCGAAATGACTGAACGACCGTGAGCGTTTGGGTGCCGAGAGGATTCTCCGGCAAAGAAAGGGATACCGGTTCGTATGTGAAACCTCCAACTAGCCGGTCACCGGGTTCTATATTCAGCCCGGAGTCAAAATCCGGCGTCCCAACAACTGAGTCAACCTCCGCCTCAAACGCAAACGTAATCGGTGCCCCACTCACCGGCGCAGCCGTCAGTACAAGGGCGAAAACCGCACCGCAGGCGCGCATCGTATTTCTTGTTGCCATCATCTCAATCTCCTTGATCGTTAAACGGGGGGGGGGGCTGTCAAGCTGCTGATTGTAAGCCGGCGCACCGTTTTTAGATACTTCAGTGCAGACCGCTAGCGCAAGAGAAGGCAAGTGCCGGGTCGAACGTGATATTGTCGCTTCCGCCGTTGCCTGCGAGGAGAATTTGGCGAACAGGGCTCGCGTCGATATTGCGGATGATCTCCCCGGATTTGGGGAAGAGGAACTTGGGGCGAACCAACGAGGGACGAGAAGGGGGAGGCTATTCTTCCCACTGCGAAATCCCGACTGGAAACGGTGTCCAGCAGCCGGTTCGCACGCCGGCCACTTCGAGCGCGTCGCTCGTCCATGCGTTGCAGGTGTAGAGGATCGAATAGACTCCGTTCGCTTCGTAAAAGGCGTCGCGATTTCCGTAGTGTTCGTCTGCAATCCACCGAGGACTCAGAGCACCCAAGGACTTCGAACCGTCGAGCACAAAGTGCGACTCGACGAATCGCACCATCTGCTCATAGGCGGCTGGTTCGATCACTACCCGGCGATAAGACTCGCTTGCCGTTGGCTTGCCTTGTAGCGTGACGTGCATCACGGTGCTGGTTGGCCAAAGCATGGCGAGGGAGGTGATGCCGGCATCAAGGTCCTCCCAGCCAGGTGTTTGGAGAAAGAATTCCCGATCGCCCCAACCAAACGCGACGAAGGACTCGTTGCCGGTGACGTTCTTAAAATCACTGGCCGAAAACCAGGGGCTCCAGTCGAAGACGTCGTTGGTGAGCGGCAGAATAATTTCGGAGTGGGCCGAGTCGATGTAGACAAACAGCTCAATGCCTTGCTCAGCATTCTTGAAGCCGCGATGGACCGGCATCTGCCCGACCAGCACCGAACCGCCGAAGGCGAGCGCGACGACGAGGCAGGCATGGGCCACTCGCCAGGCCGAGCGATGGATGCGCGACCTTGCGGGGACCTGCGTGGTGGCGGAGAGCGTCGACATGGAAAGGGGCTTCGTGGTATTTGGCATCGGGCCCTGGTGCTGCTATTTTTACTGCCCAACGGTTGTTGTTGCGGAACGTCCGAGCGATCCCTGCCCTACTTCCTCCATTCTGTTCCTCCATTCTGCGCCAGTCCCTGCTCTTCGGCCACCCGTCTGCTTGGTGGTGGAGGGTCAGTTTGGGAGGGCGTGGAGGCGTGGAGGAATGGAGGGTTGGAGGGTTGCCTTGCCACTTGTCACGACCGATCGGACGTCCTGTTACAGCAGCCGTTCCGCTACTGCCGCCACGATGCGCCGGGCCGCTTGGCCGTCGCCATACGGGTTGGCGACTTCTGCCATCTGACGATAGGCTGACTCGTCGGTGAGCAGTCGCGACACTTCGCGGACGATCACCAGGGCGTCGGTACCGACCAGCCGCACGGTGCCTGCCTCGATTCCTTCGGGTCGTTCGGTCGTGTCGCGCATCACCAGCACGGGCTTGCCAAGGCTAGGGGCTTCTTCCTGGACACCGCCCGAGTCGGTGAGCACCAATCGGCAACGGTCGAGCAGCGCGACAAACTGGCGGTAGGGCTGCGGACCGACGAGTCGGATGTTGGGTGTTGCCCCCAGTTGGGCGTGGACAATCTCTTGCACGTTTGGATTCAGATGGACGGGGTAGACGAACAGGTGGTCGGCGAAGGTCTCGGCGAGCGATAGCAGGGCTTCGCAGATTTGGTCGAACCCGCCACCAAAGCTCTCCCGGCGGTGGCCCGTGACGAGTACAAAGGGCTTTTTGGGGAGATCATCGCCCACCAGTTGCGCGAGCTGCGCGTCGAGTTCCGTGCGCACTGTCGGCTCGCGCTGTCGAGCGACTTCCCACTCGAGTGCATCGATCACGGTATTGCCCGTCACAACGACTTGGTCTTCGGGAACGTTCTCGGCAAGCAAATGATCCCGCGCGGTCGTGGTGGGAGGAAAGTGCAGTGAGGCGATCGGCGAGGTGAGGCGTCGGTTGGCTTCTTCGGGAAACGGCGCAGCGAGGTCGCCCGTTCGCAATCCCGCCTCGACGTGGCCGACTGGGATGCCACGATAGAAACCGGCGAGAGCCCCGGTGAGCACGGTGGTCGTATCGCCCTGCACGAGCAGCATGTCGGGCTTGTCGGCAACGAGCATCAGGTCGATTCGTTCTATGAGCCTCGCCGTAAGCGACGCGAGCGTCTGGTTGGCTTGCATCACTTCAAGATTTCGGTCGACACGAATCGCAAAGAGGTCAATCACTTGGTCGATCAACTCGCGATGCTGACCGGTGTTGACGACCCACGGCTCCAGTTGCGGATGGGCCTCGAGCGCCCGGACGACGGGTGCCATTTTGATCGCTTCGGGACGAGTCCCCATGAGAACGGCAACGCGAGGCATGGAAGGAGTCTGGAAAAGAGGGAAAGAGAGGAAATAGCCGACGAGCTACGCGTCGTCAGAACGTCTGGTCGGAGGAACTCGATTATGCTTGCCGGGAGGCTACGGTGCGACCCCCTTTTTTACGGCGTTGACTCTGACTGCGTTGACTCTTACGGCATCGACGCCCGGCAGCGGTCGCGATACGATAATGCCGTTCCTCCGTTCCTCCGTTCCTCCGTTGCCCGTTCCTCCGTTGCTTGGCCCCTTCATGAGCGCATCCCCCGTGTCGCCCTCCCAAGAATCGATCGACCGCCACCAGCAGTTCCTTGCCGGGTCGCTCCCTCTTTTGCCGACAAAGATCGACGCGGTGGTGTTCGATTTTGATGGCGTTTTTACCGACAATCGGGTCTTGGTGACCGAGGAGGGAAAGGAGGCCGTGTTTTGCAGTCGGGGGGATGGCATGGGGATTGGGCTGCTGAAAAAGACCGGTCTGCCGCTGCTCATTCTCTCCAAGGAGCCGGTGCCGATCGTCGTCCACCGCGCGAAGAAGCTAGGCTTGGAATGCCTGCATGGCGTTGACGACAAACTGCCACTACTCAAGAAGTGGCTTGCCGAGCGCGGGGCGTCGCTGGCCAACACCTTGTACGTCGGTAACGACGTGAACGACCTGGAGTGCCTTGCCGCAGCGGGTTGCGGCATTGTCCCCGTCGACGCCCACCCCGACGTTCTCCCGGTTGCCAATCTCGTGCTGACTCTCCCAGGCGGCCATGGCGCGGTGCGGCAGGTGTGTGATTTGGTCGGCGCGCACGCCGTTCCAATAACTCAGTAGCCTAAAAACCGATCGTGTGACGGGGCCAGTAGCCTCGACCAAGCTCGGTCGGGGCTGGGGTTTGGTTGGGTTACTTTAACTTGGGCTTTTTAACTTTCGGCAATTTCTTCATTTCTACGATCGGAGGAAATCCGTTGAGTTGTCTCCAGATTTCAAACCACAGGGGAACTCGTTCCAGCATCACCAGGCCATTGGTTCGAACCCCCTGCCTTAGGAATCGGTCGGCTGGCCAGGGATCGTCGTCAGGATCGGGTCGAATTAAGATCCGGAACTGGCCTTGGCCGTTGTCGGTCGAGTCGACCACGGCGACTTGGCCACCAAACGTGTTGACGGCGACCGAGGGCCAGCCAGCTAGCTGAATTCCTGGCCAGCCTTCGAACTGCAAGCGGACATGGCGTCCTTCCGTGACCCACGAGGCGTCGTTGCCGTCGAGCCAAATTTCAACGGCCCGATCGGTTGTCTCGGGAACCAACGTAAAGAGTGGGTCTCCCTGTTTGACGATGGCCCCTTGTTGAAAAGTTTCTAGTTTGAAAATAAACCCGTCCCAGGGGGCGACCACGACTTGGCTTTGCTGCTGGGTCCGTTTCACGTTCAAGGCGACCAATTCTTTTTCGGTCTTCGCGACGTCTCCTTGGGCCTTGCGAAGTTGGGCCGTTGCCGAGTTGATTTTGGCTTGCGCTTCGCGCTCTTTTGCATCGCGTTCGTTGATTTTTGCGAGGACGCCGTTCTGGGCCGAAGCGATGTAGGCTTTGGCCTGCTCGACCTTGGCCAAGGCTTCTTGCTTTTTTCTCCGGGCGACCTGTTCCGTATAGGTCGAGGCCAAGCCATCTTCTGCTAACTGCCTTTGCCGCTCGTAGTCGGCTTCGACTTGCAGCAAAGCCGCCCCGACCGCTTCGAGATTTTGCACTTCGGCCTTGAGCTTCTGCTCCGACATTTTGATGTACTGCTGGGCGGCGGCAACCGTCTGCTCTCGAACGGCATAAAAAGCCTGGACCTGTGCTTCGTAGGCATGGGAGACTTGTTCTAGCGCCTTGAGCTCGCGTTGGGTTGCGACCACCTGTTCCTGCAATCGCGAAAGCAGGTTGGGATCGAGGTCTTGGATTTCGACGATCATTTGCCCCTGTTGGACTCGCATGCCCTCACGAATGCCCTCGACCCAACGGGCGACGCGTCCGGAGATCGGCGACTGCACTACTTGTCGGCGATGCAGCGGTTCATAAGCCACGACGCGCCCGCTCCCACGGACGAACTGTTGCCAAGGTGTGAATGCCGTGAAAACGATGATCCCCAAGAGCAGTCCGGTCAACCATTTGGCCATGCGATGCACCCAGCGCGACGATTTGGCCAGCTGCAGCGATGGAAAACGTTCTTCCAGCTCCTGCAGTTGGCCGGTCGTCGCCCAAGAGTTTGTCTTCCAAATCATGGTCGCCCCGCTTTGTTTTCTGGGTCTTTGGGCAGTGGACTGTTTTCCGTCAGTTCGAAAATTTGGTCGCAGTGTTCTAGGATTTTGCGACGATTGCTGAAAACGATCAGTGTCCAGGGGACCTTCTCTCCAGCAAGAACGTCCATCAAAGCCATGGCTTGATCGTCGGGGAGGGGATCGATCAGGGTATCGAGAATGAGCAGCCGAGGGCATCCGGCCATTGCCCGGGCGAGTACCAGTCGACGGACTTGGGTTTCGGAGAGGGGAGCCCCTGAGGCGGTTAATTGGGTTCCCAGGCCATCGGGCAACAGAAAGAGGTCGTCCAGTAAGCCGGTCTGTTGGAGCGCTTGGTGGACGTCCGTGGAGTCGACCTCCACTCGATCGAGATGCACGTTCTCGGCAATCGTACCGGCAATCACCTCGACTGGCCCGGCCAGCGACACGTATTGTCGCATGACGTCAGGCCGAAGGTCGTTGCTGTCGACTCCGTCGAGTTCGATGCTTCCAAACGTCGGTCGCCGGAGGCCGAACAGCAATTCGGCGAGCGTTGTTTTTCCACAACTGGACGGTCCTTGGATGCCGAGGCTTGTTCCGGAGTCGATCGTCAGGTTGACGTTGCTTAAGACATTTTGACCGGCGCGGTAGGCATAGCCGACGTCGCGAAGTCGCAGCCCGAGAGCGCCATGATTGGGGAGCGACAGCAGGCCATTCTGTCGTTCGAGAGGCAAGTCGAACAGCACGCCCAGTTTGTCGATCGATGCCATCAGGTCATAGTAACTTTCGAGATGTTTCCCGACCTTCGTCACCGATCCCAAAATGAGTGCGATGATTAACTCGGCAGCCACCAGTTGGCCCAACGACAACTGACCCTGAATCACCAACAAGCCTCCGACGCCAAGCAATACGGCGCTGGCCACCGCATACAGGCCGAGACTGAAAATGATCTGGCGGAAGAGAATCCGAAAATGATTCTGACGAGCCTTGAGGTAGGTTCGTGCGATGCGGTCGGCATGTTCGACGGCGAACTCGTTGCCCCCGTTATACTTGAGCGAGTTGCTACAACGGACCAAACCTTCAAGCCAGGCCGCCATCGTGTACTTGATTTTCGACTCTTGGATGCTGCTCGCGACGCCGCCCCGTCCCAGGACGAACAGCGCGAAGAGGATCAGCGCAACGATGATCAGATTCATCCCCAGCAGCAGCGGGTGATACAATGCCAGCACGATCATTCCGACCACCGTGACGATCACCAGGTCCAAGGTGTCGATCAGCAGGGTCGCCACCACTTTCTGGACCGTGACGACGTCGAAAAATCGGTTGGCCAATTCGGGCGCAAATTGCCCGTCGAGCGCATCGCGGCGGACGCGTGGCAGTCGGTAGGCCAAGTCTCCGGCGATGCGCACGAACAATCGCCGCTGAATGAGCTCGACCGCATATTTTTCCACCGACTGAACGATGGCGGAAAAAGCAAGGAACGCAAACAGAATCAGCGCAAGAACAACAATCGGCTGTAGCGATCGGCCAAAGGCAACCGTGGAGACCAGCATTTCGACGGCCAAAGGTGTTGCCAGCGCCAACATGCCGACGAAAATCGCAAGCACGAGGACAACCCAGATATCCGTGTGTTCTGGAGTGAGCATTCTCCAGAGGCGGGATAGCGGCTTGAGTCTCGGTTGGCCTGGTGCGCCGGCCTGTCTTGCGCTCGCGTTTCCTGCGTTGGAGGGCTGTTGGCAAGGCATGGCCGACTCGACCACCACCCAGATCAAGAGCTCTTCCTCAGCCGGGCTGCCCATGAGCGTCGCCAGCTCGGAGCGAGAGACCCAGCGTCCGCTTGGCCCGGTCTCGGCGGTGATGATGTGAAACTTGCGGCCGCGCTGTCGATGGATCAGCAGCCAGGGCGTCTGAGAATTAGACAAATGGACCGCCAAGGTCTTTTCTCGGACCACTTGTAGAGCTTGCCTCGAGGTGAACTCGACGACCTGCACTCGCAGGCCAATGCTATCGCCTGCCTCGATGAGCCATTTCCACCATCGGTCTTGCTCGCTCCCTGGCCAGCCCCGCTCAGCTTCCTTCACGGCGCGTTTAGCGACCACGCGATCGAATGCCACATCGCATTCCGCTGCTAGCCATTCTAGCAAGTCACTGAGTTGCTGATTGGTCGTTGTCTGTGCATTCATAACGGCTGCTATCGCTATCGTGCGATTTCCTGGTTGCCATCCAAAGCGAGCGCAGCACGATAGTCGGTCTGGGCTTGAAAATAGTCCAGCATCGCCTGCAAGACCGTTTTCGCGGCATCGGCCGTCGCTAATTCTCGTAAGTTGACTAGTAACAAATTGCTATCGCCCAGATCGAATTTTCGCCGTTCGGCCTGTTCCATCGTCTGAGCCAATTCTAGGCTCTTGCTCGCTTTAGCGATACGACGGTAGGCGGCCAACCGTGCGGCGTAGACCTGCTGTACGTCGGTGGTGATCTTATCCTGAGTGAAACCGGTTTTCACAGACAATTGCCGCAACTTGCCTTCGATCGCTTGAATCTTGCCCCGAGCCTTGCGGCGTTGCAACGGAACGCTCACCTGTAAAGAGGCTTCTAGTTCAAAGGGACTCTTATCTCGTAAGGAACTGGAGGCACCCCCGACGTCTTGCGAAACGAACAGCCCAGCGTCGACGGAGGGTAAATATAAATTGTGTGCCTGAGACAGGTCGACGTCGAGTTGCCGCCGCAGAAATTCCAGAGAGACCAGTTCAGGGCGATTGGCCAGGGCGATCTCGATATCGCCCTCCAGTTGTTCCGAGTCGACCGACAAGGCTTCAGGGAAATCGGCCGGAAGTTGTGCCTCGACCGGGACGATCGGCCGACCATCAGCGGTTCGGAGGAACAGCGATAACTTGATGGCCGACTGCTGAAGCTTTCGCTGGGCCCCAATGAGCGCTGCCTGCCGAGAGACGATGAGTCGCTCGTTGTCGATCAACTCGATTCGGGGCAAATCCCCCATGTCGACCCGTTTGCTGAGGCCGTCGTTGCGTTGCTGGGCTATTTCTAACAGCGATAGGGCGATTCGGTGGTTCCCTCCCGCGGCGACCCATTGCCAGTAAGCATGGGAGGCCTCCCAGATAAAGGCGATGATCTTGGTTTGGATCTCCGGCTCCACGGCGTCACGGCCGAAGAGGGCTCGAAAAGTAGCGGCCCGTCGCTGATCGATTCGCCGGTTTTGCCCCAAAGGAACCGCGACTCCAACACTGAACTCGCCCCCATCGTTGCTCTCTCGTTCGCCAAACCAGGGCTGGAAATTTCCGCGGCCAATTTTGTAACCCCCGAAGATTTCACCACCTGAAAACAGGGGCTGACTCGCACCGGTCCCAAAGCGATTGGTTCGGTAAAACCCTAACGGTCCGCTGGTGCCCCCTCCCTGCAGTTTCAAATCAAATGCTCCTTGGGCGGACAGCAATTCCCCGGCGGCAACCGACCGCGACAAAAGCGCGGCCTCCAGCAGTGGATAGGAGGCAACTACCGAATCGACCACTTCTTGCAAGGGAAGCGACGTGTGTGGCTCAGGGACCGGATCAGGTGCCGGCTTCGAACCGGGGAGAGCGATTATTTCTGGCGTCTCGAGGAAAAGCTCCTCCACGACGGGCTCCTCTTCCTCCGGCTCTGCTTTCTCCGGCTCCTCATGGAGTAATACTTGTGGTCCCGCCAAACTGCTAGCATCCCCGGAAGTTAATGTAACCAGGGTGATGTCGCTCGAGGGGGGGCTTTCCTTTTGGGGGAGGGCCTTTGCGGGGGGGGCTCCGATGCCAACTCGTGAGGGATGCCTTCCTCGCCAGCCACGCTCCTTTCCTCGACCACCGAGATGCTGCCTCCGAGTAGAGAAGAAGAACCTGTGGAAGCAGCTTGCCCCGGCAAGAGGGAGCATCCACTCGCAGGGAAGAGAAAACCAACGAGCAAGCAGACGCCGACGGCGCACGCGATCCTCGATTCAAAGGTTCCTCGGGAATTGGCCATTCATCGCGTCTCGGAAGCGGGCCCCCTCTTTTCCACAAGAAGGCAGGGACAAAAAATATAATTGGCAGAGAGTAAGTCCATACCGGCCAAATGCCTTGCCTGTCAATATCGACACAATTACCCAAACTGCCACCCAAGCCGGGCTGTCGACAAGTGCTACCACACAGAGAGTGGCTGCCAGGGTCGGGGAAGGCACGAGTACTTCGACACGGTGGAATAACCGCAGAGGAAGGCCGCTAGCCTCGACTAAGCTGGGTCGGGGCTACCCCCGTTCTCTTCCTCACCCACCTGCCGAGGGCCGGCGCCAATGCCGTTGCTGGCCCTCCATCTCGGCCCAGACGTTGTAGCGGAGCGGCTTCGGCTGCAAGCCGAGCGCAGCGGGCCGGCGGATGCCGGGGAGGACGGCAACATCAAACAGCTCGGCGATTCGGCCTTCGAAGCGGAGGGTGTGGACCGTTTCGCCCTTGGCTAAATCGACAACGACAAGGCCGGTGTAGCTAACCATGTTACGCCTGGCGAGTTGGTCGTCGAGTCCGAGGCCGCCAAAACGGTTGCGATCGCGCGGGCGCGAAAGGCCGACGATGGCATAGTGGCCGACAAACGCCAACCCGCGCGCGAAGCCGGGGCAGAAGGCGACTTGCTCGTACTGGCCGGTCGCGAGGTCCACAAACCCCAGCCCACCCTCGCCGGAATTGAGCAGCCAGAGCCGGTCGTCGCGCCATCGGGGCGAATGAGGCATCGAGAGTCGGGTAGCGATCGCTTCGCCACTCTCCACCTCCAGTAACTGTCCCCCCTCGGCACGGTGCGCCTTCCATCCCTTTCGCTCGTTGGTTGCGGCGCACAGGGTGACGAACTTCGGCTCGCCGCCAACCATTGCGAGGCCGTTGAGGTGACAACGATCTTCGGCGGCGAGGTCGGAAATAAACGGCGGCTTCCAAATCGGCTCGAAGCTGTGGCGGTCGCTTACCGTGGCGAGGCAATTGAAGAGCGTAGCGACGAAGATCGGCTGGCCTCTGGAGCCGATCGCCACGTCGTGCAGGTCGAGGTCGCCGGTCGTGTGAGCGGTTCGCGGGACAAACAGCCGATCGTAGCCTGCCGCCTGCCGAGATTGGTCGCCCTGATGTTCCATCCGCCAAAGCTGGTAGGCAGTGGCGAGCCAAAGCGTTTGGCCATCGGTCCCGACACCCATCGCTCGTCGGAACGACCGCTCGCCAATTTTCAGCATCGGGGTACCAGGTTGTTTCGATGGTTTGCGGCCGATTAGCAGCAGTTTTCCCGCTTGGTAGGTTGTCACCGCGAGGCTCACGTCGCACGCTTCGAGCCATTCGGTAAAGCCGGGCGATGCGATGGCGTGCCAGTTGGCGGAATGGAAGGAATTCGACGATTTGCTTGACCGGAGGCTCATGCGACGAGTATACCAGGAGGGGGAGGAAGTCTTTAGGCCGGGGCAGGCTACCGAAACAGCAAAGTCGCCAACAACTCCTTAGCGCCTTCGCGTGAGACCCTCCGCGTCTGGCTCCGAACATGGAGAAAAAGGAGTCTCACGCCAAGGCGCTAAGGCGCAAAGAAACAACGACGCAAAGAAACATCCCAAAGCCGCCGACATGCCTCTCGGCATTCGTGGTCTTGTGAAACCGTGAATCGCCAAGAGCACAAGTTTTCCAAGTGCAAAGGAGGCCTCCTCATGCGTCCCGATTATTCTCGCCCGTTGCGGATCGAGGCCCTCGAACGTCGCGACCTGCTCTCCGTCACCGGCGATGCGCCCGCGCCTTACCCGGCCGCGAGTGTCTCGTCGCAGACAGGTCCTCGGCTGGGAGACAGTTACGTTGACAATGGGATTCAGTTTGCCACGGTCCGTGTCGGCGCGCTCGGCGCGATGGTCAAGGTCGACGTCCAACAAACGGGCGCACGCCTGGATGCTTGGATCGACTTCAACAACGACAAGACGTTTAGCGGCGAGGACGAACAAATCTTCGACGCGGTCGACCTGGCCGTCGGAACGCATTGGCTTCTGTTCGACGTGCCAAGCTGGGCAGAGGAGGGTCTCACCCAGGCACGATTCCGGGTAAGCAGTTCCCCCAACCCCGCCTCAGGACTCGGGCAGGGTGGCGTTGCGTCGAATGGCGAAGTCGAGGACCACTTGGTCGAGATCGCTGCGCCGATCAGCGGTACAGGGAACTTCGGTGCTGCCGAAATTATTAACAACGGAACCAACACCAATGGGGCGGTCGACGTGCTGACGGGCGACTTCAACTCCGATGGCTTAATGGACGTCGTCTCGTCGTCGTACGTCGACGGACAAATCAATCTTTGGACGCAAACGGCGGGCGGGAACTGGACCCGTACGCTGGTCGGCACCGTAGCAAGCAGCGCCAACTTTAGCGCCATCGGACTCGTGGCGGATGATTTCGATGGCGATGGTGATCTCGACATCGCCTCGGCCTCGGCGAGCGACGACACGATTGCTTGGTATCGCAATAATAGCAATGCCACGTCGTTCACCAAGTTCACCATTGTCGATGACGCCCTTGGCGCGCGATCCATTGTCGCAGCCGACTTTGATCGGGATGGTCGCGTCGACCTTGCCTCGGCATCGCTCGTTGATGGTTTGATTCGCATTCATGAAAACATCGGCAGCGGCAGCCTTTTTTCCGCTGCGGCGACCGCCGTGGTCAACTCCGATCCAGGCGGGCAACTTGACCCGGGCCTTGCGGATATCTTCGCCGCCGACATCAACAACGATGGCCGCATCGACCTCGTCATCGCCGCCGCCACGTTCAACCGAATCGCGTGGTACCAGAATAACGCGAGCCCGTTTAATGGAGCATGGGTCGACCACAACATCCTCTCCAACTCCGCGGCGACGGGACAACCACGCGCGAGCGGCGTCTTTGCGGCGGATATGGATGGCGATGGCGACCTGGACGTCGTGGCGACGAATTTTGATGACGACAAAATCGTTTGGTTCCGCAATCGCATGGGCGATGGTGGCGCGCCTTGGAGCAGCGAAATACTGATTGCCGATTCGCTCGATGGCGTCAATCCCGCGTACGTTGCCGACCTGGATGGCGATGGCGACATGGACCTGGTGGTGCCGAGGTACTTTGACGACCAAATCGATTGGTATCGCAACAACGGAAGTGGCACCTTCACGCTGGGCGACACGCTCGCGATCGACACACCAACCAACCTGGCGGTCGCCGACATCGACGACGATGGCATTCTCGACATCGTCGCCGGCTCCGATCTGGACGACCGGGTGGTCTGGTTCGAGAATCCGGCTGCTCCAAGGACCAACTTGCCGGGCGACTACAATGACGACCTCAAGGTCGATCGGATCGACTACATCGAGTGGAAAAAAGCGTTCAGCACGTCGGACCCGGCAGCCGACGGAAACGGCGATGGCATCGTCAATGCTGCCGACTACACGATTTGGCGAGACAACCTGGGTGCGGTGGCTAGTGCCACTGCGACTTCGATCGTCTCGGGCGCTTCAGGTGCGTCGGGTGCTTCAGGCGCGTCGGGCGTCCCCTTTGTTGAAACAACTCGCAAAGACGCCAACGTAGGGATACGTGGCCCGTTGGTGCTACGGGAGACCGCCAACGACATCGCACTACGTACGGTGGCCGATGCGACACCTCGTCTTTGGGCCTCTGACGATGCTGCCGGTGAAGTGGTCGAATCGCTCGTTCGCGATGCTGCCTCGCGCGACGCGACGCTGGAGAATTGGAAAAACGCCTCGCTGGAGGTCCGCTGGCTGGGCGTTGAGTAGCGAGCCCCCCATTGAGTACAACCGGCGCGTCCCGCCCCATCTTCGGGCTTACCTTCCTCTCGCGCGGGGCATCGAGTGCATTGCTGCCAGGTGTCGGGCCGATACCAGCGGAGGTCCCCCCTGTCCACCGAGGCGATGAAAATCATGTGGCGAGCCCTGTTTCTTGCGGTTGGCGTCTATTGCTGTTTGCTAGGCGTCGAGGCGCTCGCGGTCGAGCGGGCCGTGCTAAAGCCGAAGGTCGAAAATGGCCAGGTCGTGTCCGCCGGCCGGCAGATCGTGCCACCCGATTGGGCCCCTTGGAGCCTAATGGCGGGCGGGGCGGTGGTGGTCCTCTACTCGTTCACCATCCCACGCCGGGTGAATAGCTGAGCTGACCGGAGGGGGCTCTACCGCTCCCTATCCCCTACAGGACGATGGCCAAGTCATAACTGAGGGCTGAGGGATTTCGCCCCAATAGCCGACGAGCTACGCCTCGTCGGAGAGCCCTTGGCGACTTGGCGGTTCCAAAAAGACCTTGCAGTTCTCCTCCCTATCCCCTGCCGCGTGCTTGATGCGGTGGGCGATGCGACTTATCATGGACCGATTCGCCCCGGGTCTGCTGGTGAGGGTGGGGCTTGCGCCCACTCCCTGGCCGCTGAAGCGGCCGCGCCGAAGGCGAAATCGTGCACCAGAATCCAGAGGCGATCTATCGTGGCGACTGCATCGAAGAAGAAAACCAAGGCTAGCACAGAACTCACGAGCGGGGCGGATATCCTCGTGCAGTCGCTGGTGAATCATGGCGTCGAGACCCTCTTCGCCTACCCCGGCGGCACGAGCATGCCGATGCACCAAGCGCTCACCCGGTTTAAGGATAAGATTCGCACCATTCTCCCCCGGCACGAGCAAGGGGGGGGCTTCGCGGCGCAAGGTGCTGCACGATCGACGGGCGAAGTCGGTGTTTGCATGGCGACAAGTGGGCCCGGCGCGACGAATCTCGTCACCGCCATCGCCGACGCCAAGCTCGATAGCATCCCGCTGGTCTGTATCACCGGGCAGGTCAACACCACCGTGATTGGGTCTGACGCGTTTCAAGAGACGCCGATCGTCGAAGTCTGTCGCGGCATTACCAAGCACCATTGCCTCGTGACTGACGTGACCGACATCGCCCGCGTCGTTAAAGAAGCATTCTTGATTGCGGCATCGGGTCGCCCCGGGCCGGTGCTGGTCGACTTGCCCAAGAACGTGCAGCTCGACTCGTGCGTTCCCGACTACGATGCGGAGATCAATCTTCCTGGCTACAGCCTTGCGTTGCCCCACTCCAAGCCGGAGCAGATCAAGCAGGTGGCGGCTGCCATCAAACGGTCGAAGCGGCCCATCCTTTACGCGGGGGGGGGCATCGTCTCGGCCGACGCGAGCGACCAACTGCGCGAACTCGTCAAGAAGACCGGCATTCCCATCACGACAACGCTCATGGGACTCGGCATCTATCCAAGTACCGATGATCTATCGCTCGACATGCTCGGAATGCATGGGAGCGTGTACGCCAACTACGCGGTCGACCAGGCCGACTTGCTGATCGCCCTGGGCGTTCGATTCGACGACCGCGTGACGGGCAAGCTGGAAGAGTTTTGCAAGCATGGCAAGATCATCCACATCGACATCGATGCGGCCGAACTCAATAAAAACAAGCCAGCCCATATCCCTATTTGCTCCGACGTCAAGCAGGCGATGGTCGAGCTGAACAAGATCGTGGAGCCTCCCGAGAACATCTCCGACTGGGTCGCTCAGTGCCAAGCGTGGAAGCAGGAATACCCGTTTCGCTACAACAAAGATTTCCCTGGCGTGTTGCAACAACACGCCATTCAGACACTGTGGGAACTGACGCACGAGGTCGACCCGATCATCTCCGTTGGCGTGGGACAACACCAGATGTGGGCCGCCCAGTTCTACAAATTCGACAAGCCTCGCAGGTGGATCTGCTCCAGTGGATTAGGCACCATGGGCTTTGGCCTGCCGGCGGCAATGGGTGCGCAGAGCCAGTTCCCCGGGCGATTGGTCATCGACATCGATGGCGATGGCAGCTTCCTGATGAATGTGCAAGAATTGGCAACCCTTGTCTGCGAAAAACTGCCCGTCAAAGTGCTCCTACTCAATAACCAGCATCTGGGCATGGTGATGCAGTGGGAAGACCGCTTCATGCAGGGCAACCGTGCCCATACCTACCTGGGGCCGATCCACAACCCCGAATGGAGCGGCGGCGGCGACGGCAGCGCCACTCCCAAGGAAGACCGCTATCCCAACTTCGTTGGCATCGCGAAAGGTTTCGGCTGCGGCGGAGGGTACGTCGAAAAGAAGTCCGACCTCGAAGCGGCCCTCCAGGAAATGATCGCCTACGATGGCCCCTACGTCTTGGATGTCGCGTCGCCTTACCAGGAGCACGTCCTCCCCATGATCCCCGGCGGTCATGCGGTGAAGGATATTATTAAGGAATAGTCGCGGCCGTTCACGCGTCGTTCCGATCAGGTAACCACCCGCGGAATCGAAAGGTTCCCTCTAGCCGGATCGTCACGTCATCGATCCGCCGTGGCGGGCGGTCCGCAACGAGAATTTCTCCCTCGAATAGCCCCGACGACCAAGCTTGGTCGGGGTTGCTGGGGCTCCGCTACCGCAGCGCCGGGTGAAAAATCGTCGGGCTGGAAAGCCTGTTGTTTCTACACAAGTCCCCGGTTTTGGCCCAAACTCCAGCCATGCGATTCTCTGCATCCAATTCTTTCTTCCTTTGCGTCTCCGCGCCTTGGCGTGAGATAATCGACTGCTGACTCCCAATCGCCCGGGAAATAAGCCTCACGCAAAGGCGCCAAGGCGCAAAAAAATAGGGGCGGGTCGTTCACGGCGAGTAGGTTGGGCTTCCAGCCTGACTTTTTTTGCAACCGTTCACGAATCGAAGGAATAGCCGCAGGTACGCGCAGATAAACGCGGATGATTGTTTTGTTGGTTCCACGCAACTCGTAGCATCAGGACTGCGCGTGAGAGGAGCCAAGGAGAGGAACACTCATCTTCGCTAATCCGATGGAACGGCTGCCCCTCATTGCGAGCCGAATCGGAACAGTTGCTTCCGTGTTCGTACCAACAGGGTATTGGCGATCGGCACCGGCGTGGCGACCGACTCCCCCTGGAGGTCGTTTTCGGCGAGTAGCTGGAACGAGTGGGCGACCGACACGACAAACAGCATCCCGTCTTCGCGCAGGCAGTAGAGATTGCCACCCGCGAGTAGCGGCGAGCTGTAGTATTTTGTCTTGCTACGGGGAAGCTGGCCGGTCCAGACTTCCTCGCCCGACTCCGCCTCCAGGCACGTTACTTTTCCCTTGTCCCCGAGGACGTAGACCTTGCCATTGGCAACCACCGGTGTGGCGATGTCGGCTCCGACACCCCGTTTCTCCCAAACGCGATGGGTTGCCGTACAATCCCCAACCGCATCGCTCACTCGAACGCAGGCCACGAAATCGCCTCGGCCATAGGGAACAAACGCCATGCCGTCGACGACGGTTGCCGAAGCGATCACACGCCATGCGCGGTTGCTCTTCGGATTGAAACCGCCACATTCCCAAACCAGCTCGCCCGTCTTTGCGTCGTGGCCCGTCAGGTGGTCAGCCCCCCAGGTGACGAGGATTTCTCGGCCAGCGATGTCGACGACCGAGGGGGTCGTGTAGGCTTGGTCCGACTCTTCGGCGCACGGGTAGTTTCGTGGCTGTTTCCAGACTTCCATTCCTGATTTCAGGTCGAGCGTCACCAAGTAGGAGTTTTCCGATTGCATGACGGCCACGCAGACGCCGGCCGAGGTGAGCACCGGCGAAGTGCCCAGGTCCCACCAAAGCGTGTTCTCGCCATACTTTTCCGGAAGGTTCACTCGCCACTGTTCGTTGCCGTCGGTATCGAAGCAGGCAAGCAAGCCGCTCTTGAAGTAGGCGACGACCGACTTGCCGTCGGTTACGGCTGAGGGGTTTCCACCGGAGGCGCTGCGGTGCTTCGCCTCTTGGGCGGGCCCCAACGTGCGTCGCCACCGCTCGCCACCCTGCAAGTCGTACGACACCAGCACGTCCTGTCCCTCGGCAATCAAGGTGAGGTAGATATTCTCGCCCCACATGACGGGCGTGCTACATCCTTCGCCACCCAGATCGACCTTCCAGAGAAGGTTTTTGGTCGGCGAGAACTCGACGGGATAATCGCCTGAGGGTGCCACCATGTTGGCTGCCGGCCCTCGCCACTCGGGCCAATCGGCACCCACCATCGAAGGGAGCGCGACAAGGAAAAAACAAACGTAGGCAATGAATCGTGGCATGAAATAAAGCCTCTCGAAAAAAGGTGTTGGGCTCTTCCCCTTAGACGACGAGCTACGCCTCGTCGGCATCCAAGGCAGCGCGGACTCTCTCTAGCGTCTCGGGCTTATCGTACTCCAACTTACCAAACCCGCGTACCGCGCCGATCGCTTCGGCGGCGTCTTGATGTTCGGCGAAGTTGGTGATGAGCATCACCGGGACCGACTGATTGGAAGGGTCGGCTTTGATTTGCTGGATCACCTCGATGCCGTCCGAGTAGTCGACATCAAGCTTTCGGTTGACCACCACCAAGTCGAATTCGCCGCCACGCAATGCCGTCAGCGCGTCGTCAGCCCGATCGACCTGAACGACTTCGCACTCGAAGTGCTGGGTGAAGAACTGCGTGATGGCAGCGTGGTCAGGGGCACAATTTCCAACATCGAGGATTCGTTTCATTTTTTCATTCCCGGGAGCAAGCAGGTCATTCGGAGACAGCCTCTACAACCTCTGCTCCTTCTTTAATCGCAAAGAGGTGCGTTCGGTTGGAGATGTAGAGGACGTTATCAACGACGATGGGTGTCGAGTAGATGCTATTCTGCATTTCAATTTCGCCATGATAGGGGATTTTCTCGCCTTCGTCATCCTTCATTGCAACGCTCGAGTCGGCAGAGTGGCGGAAGATGGCGATTTGGCCATCTTCGTCACCGATATAAACCTTACCATCGACGATCAGCGGCGAGCCCCATGCTTGGGCGAGCATGTCGTAGGTCCAGTGGACTTTCCCCGTCTTGGCATCGATGCAATGAAACAGCCCGCTGAAGTCGGAGATGTAGAGGATGCCATCCTTGATTGCCACGGTGCCGCAACTTCGGTGCATGGTTTCCTCGTACTCGATCTCCCCATCGCCATTGCGGTCGTCCTCACTGAACTGCCAAACAGCGGCCGAGTTGGGATTCGTTCGGACGAAGTCGCCTTCGTCTTCGTCGACCGCTTGGAGCCGTTTGTGAGGGATTTCTTGGTCGGGATCGCGAGCATTGAAGGCGAGTTCGGGGCTGACGTTGCCTCGCTTATTCGGATCGATGCACCAAAGATGACCGATCCCTGCGAGATGCTCGGGGTCTTGTCCCACCGCGACGTAAACCAACCCGTTGTCGATCACCGGCGTGGCAATGATGTTGTTTCGAGTCCCTCGGCCGTTAACGATCCACTTGGATGTCTTGGGATTGGCGTCAAACTTCCAAAGCAGCTTCGCGCGCCCTTGGCCATCGCCTGCCGGATCGAAGCTGTAAACCCAGCCATCGCCCCCACCAAAGATCACCTGGTCCTGGCCGTTGATTTCGGCGTATGCAGGGCTCGACCATTGCCCGTGCAGAATGTTGAGCCCAGGCGAATTGTCGGTCCAAAGGACTTGCCCTGTGTTCTTGTCGACCGCCATGAAGCTGGGCGCCTCCGGTGCCGGCAGATTCTTATGCGACTCGTCGAGACCATTCGATGTGTTCACAAAGAGAACGTCGCCTGCCGAAGTGACCGAGCAACTGCACATGTTATGTTGGCTCACGTAAAACGGCGCGGCCATGAAGTTGAGTACCCAAACCACATCGGCTTCGTTCTGGGCTTCGATCCCTTCTTCTTGGTAGGGCCCGTCGTTCTCGCCGTCGTAAAAACCTTGAGTGTCGAGGCAACGAACTTCCCCCCGGCTGGTAACGAACCAAAGCCGATCGCCCTCCACCAGCGCGGCGCAGCAAATCCCTTGGTCGGGCCAATCGTGAACGCGGCCTGTCTTGAGCTTCTCGCTGGAGTGCTGCCAGAGGAACTTGCCCGTCTGTTGATCGAACGCCAGGAGGCAACCGAGGTCGACCTGGTAGGGGTAACGCTCCAGCCATCCCGCGCCGTTGTTGGTGCCAACAAACACGCGGCCACCAGCCACCACCGCATTGCCGTACGTTTGCGACCCAAGCCGGGCGACCCACTGGATGTTCTTGGCGCTCGTCGAGTCCCATTCACCCGTCTCGGGGTCAAACTCGCCGATGTCCCAATCGGTCGGGATGTTCTCGCCGACCGGGGTGTTGTTTCGCATCGAATCGCCCCCCCACTGCGGCCACTCGGTCGTCCGCTCGTCCGCAAGCACGCAGGGGGACAGGGTAAAAAGAAGGCAAGCGATGGCGAAGGTCGGTGGGTGCATCGTACTCCTCGGAATCTTGGGGGGTAGCAGAGGGTCCTGCCCCCTGTGGATTGCGATCCAACAGGGGGGCGGGACCTTCGCTGCGAATTCAGTTGGGGGTGACTTCGATATTGTCGACGTAAATCTCGGCGACTTTGGCATCGCCGAAGAGGCCTGGGGCACCGGTGAGGTTGGGAGCTTCGTCGACCAGTTCGAGCGTCCATTCGGCTGGCTCCGCTTCGTCACGCCGCCAGACTTTGGCGTAAAGATGGGCGAGGCTCTTGGCTGGCTCCGGAACGACTTTTAGTTTTAGCGTGTACCATTGGTTGGGTTCGAGATGCATCTTCTTCGTCGCTTGCGTGCGCCGGTCGTGCGTACACCAACTGTAAATCCGCACTTCCTGCGAGGGGCCAAACAGAGCGAAAGTGTACCGGCTATTGATCAGCCCGATCGAGGGGAGCGTGGCACTCGCGCCCGACTCCCCCGATAGAATCTCCGGCACTTCATCGCGACTCGTCGCGCCACCTGGCTGGCCAACTTTCAGTTGGACGTCGGCCTGCATCGTGTAGTTAGACAGATTGGGGGAGCCCATCCACATCCGGCTGCGCGTGCCCAGCTTGGTAGTTGGTTTGCCAGGGCGGGTCGGAAGCTCGGTCGGCTTGGCAAGGTACTGGTTGCCATCGTCGTCTTGCCGAATCACGTACCGCACCCGTCCGCCGATCCAAGTCAGGGGCACCTTCTTCGCCTCCTCGAAATCAAACTTCCAAGGCAGTGGTGGAACGACCCTCACCCGGGCGGTCGCTTCCAGCTCGCCCAGCTTGCAGGTAATGAGGACCGCCTCGTGGCGGGCTTCTTGGGGGGCTGTGTAAGTGCCATCGGAAGTGATCGAGCCCGGGCCACGGACACGAAACGTTGCCAAGCCTGATTCCGCAGGGTCGACCGTTTTCCCTTTGGCGTCGAACCTTCTCACGGTGAACTTTTGCGACTTACCCGGATCCAGCAGCGAGTCATAAGGAACGACCTGCAGGTGAGCAGTCGTCTCGGGAGTCGGTCGCACTCGATTCGTTAACGGAGCGCTACTTGCGTTCGTGGCTTGGATGGCCGCCGCAATGCTCTCCTCCGTCCCAATGCAATAGAGTGCCTCGGACATCGGCACGTAGAGTCGCCCTTGGGCAACGATCGGCGAGCCGTTGCTCGATTGCTTGCGGATGCGCATCTTGTGCAGGACCTTGACGCCACCAGCGGTCGGCTCAAGCGTGTACCAGCGGCCATTGTTGGTGCAGGTGAAAATTTTGCCGTCGGCGTAGATCGGGCTACTTCGCTGGACGGTGCCGAGCGCCTTCTTAGCGATCCGCTTGCCCGTTTGGACATCAAAGACAAACAGCTTCGCCCGGTCGTCGATGAGGTAGAGCCGGTCGCCAGAGCGCTGGCTGGAAAGGACCAGCGGGGAGCTTTTGCCCGCCATCACTTCGTAGTTTTTCCACTTTTGTTGGCCGTCGGAGTTGCCGTCGATTGCGACGACCGCTCCCATCGTGTTGCCGACCATGTTCTCTTCGCTGTGCCCGGTAAAAACCGTTCCGTCCGGTGTGACGAAGGGCGAGACATTGAGCCCGCGTCGCGAGAGGGGGTAGTTCCAAATCGGTAGGCCGGTGGCGGCTTGCAGGGCCCAGACCTGTCCGTCGCCAGAACCAAATACCAAGGCCTCAACGCCGTTGAGGTTGGTGAGCGCCGGCGTGCTGTAGGTGGTGTCGTGGGGGATGAGCCGCGTCCCCTTGAGCCAGCGGAGTTCGCCGGTCGCTTTGTCGAACGCGAGAAATCGGTGCGCTGGCTTCGCGAGCAGGCTCCACTGAGGGGAGTCGCCCCAGCCAATCACGACGGCGCTGGTGAGGACCGTATCGCGGTAGAGGAGCGGAAAGTTGGTCCGCCCTCCGTAGGTCGAGAGAAGACCATACTCCTCGTGCAGACTGCGTTCCCAAACGACGCGGCCCGTGTCGCCTTCCAGGCAGCAGAAGTAGCCGCAGACACCTTGGGCATAAACGCGCCCTGTCTCGGGGTCCCCTACGACGCTCGACCAACCGACGCGCGTGTCGGGGACGTCGGAGAGGTAGACATTGAAAGCATGCTCCCACAGTTTGTCGCCCGTTGCCGCATCGACGCAAACGACCTTCTCGCCTTCGAGCTTGGTCTCAGGTTGGTGGCGAACGAGCGTGTAGAGTTTGCCATCCATGACGATCGGCGTGGAACGTCCCCCGAGCTCTTCGTTTTTCCAAAGCAAGTGGCTCCCCTCGCCGCCACGTGGATCCCAGGTGGCGGGAAGGTTCGTCGCCGAGGAAGTCGCGTCGCGGTTGGGCCCACGCCAGTGGGGCCAATCCAACGGGTCGGCTTCTTTTGCCCCTGTGGTGCCGGCCACTCCCAGCGCTGCGAAAGCCAGGAGTGCGACGAGGCAGGAAGGGTTTGCGAAGGACCAGCGCATCGGTTTCTCCTGAGGGGCGCACCAGAAAGATGGGCAGGGGGGTTCTTTTGCGGCTTGGCCCCCGCTTCTAGCCGAGCAGGAGCTAACGCTTCGAGGATACCAGATAGCCTGTTGACCAGCCATGTTCCGCAAGCCACTGCCGGCATAATCACTACAGTCGGACTAGCTCCCGGAGGCCGCAAATCTTGCCCGACAGTCGTCCTAAACCATTTGCACTAAAACGCTTACGATGATTCAAGGGCGGTCTGGCAGTAGGCCGATACGTGAGGATGTTGCCCGGGATACCAACCTTGCACTTCCCGATGGCGACGTGAGACTTTCGCGTCGAAATACCGGCCCGGACTGCTTTCGAGTCAAGGATTGGCTCGACTGGTATCGACGCTCCCTGTGAAGATCCCCCCTACGCCTCGCCTGCCCAGGATTGGATTCCCGGTACTAGCGGACCTGCCACCAAGGCTCTCCGCGACCCACCCTAACCGAACACCGGGGGAACGGCCGTCGGAACCACTAGCGGACCTTGGTCTCGCGGTTCCTGCCTGTTCCGTGGATTTCAACCGAAGCCCGGCTGCGGGAGGTCTCGCATGAATAGGAGAAGTGATTTGATGAAATGGAACCTGTTCGGAGCGCTCCTGATTAGCGCCGTCCTTGCGAGCCCCAGCCTAGCCGGTGGTTTGTGCGGCGGTTGCGGCAGTGAGCCATCATGTGGATGCGAACCTAGCTGTTGTGTGGAAGACGATTGCTGCGGAGGCTGTGGTTCGAGTTGTTGTGATCGTCCCTGTCTGCTGAAGCGTATCTTCGGCGGACTGTGCGATCGTGGTAGTGACTGTGGAAGCTGCTGTGAGCCTTCCTGCTGTGCCGAGCCTTCGTGCTGTGCCACCGACGATTGCTGTGGCGACGCATGTGGTTCGAGCTGCTGCAGCAAGCGTTGCGGCATCCTCGATCGCCTCTGTGGCCGCAACCGTGACTGCGGAAGCTGCTGCGAGCCTTCGTGCTGTGCAACGGACGATTGCTGTGGAAGTTGCGAGCCTTCTTGCTGTGCCACCGACGATTGCTGTGGCGATGCATGCGGTTCGAGCTGCTGCGACAACA
>QIKP01000047.1 GCA_003233055.1 Planctomycetaceae bacterium | reverse complement strand
CACGGAAGCGACGCTCCGATGTAAAATACTAAACCTCTTCGTCACACTCGGAATGACCTCGTTTTTATGGACTTAGTTAGTCGGCAAGGCCACTATCCACTATAGAGATTGGCGTGACTATCACCCCTCCGGGTGCTCCCGGTGCGATGCGAAGGGTTGTGTTTCGTGCATTATGTGGTGAGTCAGAATCTGAGAATGCTATTTGTGAATTGACGGTATCGCGTAAATCTTCGATTGCGTACACTGACGCGAGATTGGACTTCGGAGTCTTGTGTCAGTCAGAACTTTCTGATCTAAAACCCCGAACCACTCAATTAGGCATTCAAATAGAAAGCAATCTTTCTGTTTGCCGATCGCCTGAGTGGCTTACTACAGAGCTCGTTCGCGAAGCTTCTGGCATGCATGCGCTGGTTTGCGATATCCAGGAAGGTTTGAAAGCTGGAAGATACTCCGGTGATATCCGCATTGCCACCTCTGGCTACGCACATGAACCTTTACTTGTTCCCGCAAGAGTTGAAATACGCCCTCGCTTCGAAATCTCACCACGCAACATCACCCTGACACCAGTTACAGCAGAGATCAGCCTGATCGTTATTAGTCGATGTAAAACGACGGATTTGAATCCTGAGAAGATTGAAGCTCCGTCGTGCCCCACTCGACGTAAAGCTTTAGGCGTTTGGCAATTAGCGAAACCTACCGTTGGCCGGTAGTGCTGCCTGCAAGCAACCTTCTTGGGGTAATCGTGCCCCAGAATCTGAGGGCGGGTGGGTCCTCGCCCACGCCACCCGTTTCTCCATCGCCTCCCGACCAGGCTAGGGTTGGCGCGCCCTGTTCGTAGCTCTCCACTCTGCCACTGAAGCGGCATCGCCAGTCTTCGGAAGCTGGGCCCGACTTTGCGTTGCCTGGGGTGGCAATCTGCCTCTTCTTTGGGTACTCTTGCACCAGTTTGGCGGGGCGCGGTGAAGCCGTGTCGTCTCGGAATGGGCACAGGGCGGTCAAAAAAAGGAGTTTCTTATCACCTCCTCATCGTTAGCTAGATCCCGTTGTTTCGCCGCGGCTTTGCGAAGCGTTCTGGCCCGGTTGGCTGGGTTGCTGTTGGCTGGGTCGTTGGCGTTCCAGGCAGGCGCTGCCAATGTGCCGAACGACTGGGATCTCTACATGCTCAAGCTGGTGAATGCGGCTCGAACCAATCCAGCCGCCGAGAACCAGCTCCGTGGGACCAACTTCTCCAATCCCCCGGTCGCCCCGCTCGCCTATGATTCCTTGGTCGGGGAGGCGGCGGAGAACCACAACGAGTGGATGTCTCTCAACGCCGGCCCCCAGAACTCCGGGACGGTGCCCGACACCCTGTCGCACTACGAAACGGACGATCGCTCCCCGACCGGCACGCCGCTTACCGATTCTCCCGGATACACGGGTGCAAGCGTGGGCGAGCGGCTAGGGTACGTGGGATACAGTTGGTCCTCTTGGGGAGAAAACATCCTTTGGCGAGGGACCCCATCGCTCATTACCCCGAGAAGAATTCTGGACAACCATGTCGATTGGTGGAACTCCGAGGGGCATCGAGACAACCTGATGAGCGACCTCTTTACGGTCATGGGGCACGACGCGCTCAACGATGCGAGCCATTGGGCCACGGTCAATTTCTCTCGTCCCTTGGGAAGCCTGCGCACTTTTCTGTTGGGCGTTCTCTACGAAGACAAAGATGCCAGCGGCGACTGGAATCCGCCGATCTCTCCGACCGTTGCTAGCGAAGGGCTCGGAAACATTCCGTTTCGCGTCTACCAAAGTGGCACGCTCCAACAGGTCGGCAGCGAGGGAGCGACTTTTGCGAACGGCGGTTTCTCGTTTGCCGTAGGCGATGGGGAATACGATGTGCAGTTCTTGCTCGATGGAACCGACGTCTGGAAGCGTGGCGTGGTCATCGCTGGCCAGAATGTCGATCTGGGCGACCTCCTCGGGTCCACTTTGCCGGCGCTGCCGGGAGATTACAACGACGATGGCATCGTCGACGCGAGTGACTATACACGGTGGCGGGACCAACTTGGCGGTCCGGCCGGCTCGCTGCCCAACGACGCCGATGGAGGAGTCATCGGCCCTGCGCAGTACGACACTTGGAAAACCAACTACGGGACCACCTTGGCATCCCTAGAAACATCGCTGGAAACGGCCCGCTTGGGTGCTGCCGGCTCCCAAGCCGTGCCGGAGCCGGCGACCGCCCTGCTGCTAGCCATCGGGCTCCTTCTGCTGATTCCAGGGCGTGCTACCTGCTAGCGGTCAATGAATCTCTTGACCTTCGCTACGGAATCTTCTATTTCCAGACGTCATGAAGCTCTCTCCCACTCCACCTGTGCGCGCCGGCGTTATCGCCTCAGCCAGACCGCCCCGCCGTCAGCGATTCACCGACCGCATGAGGGTCGGGCTGTTGGCGTTGCTGTCGTTGTTCATGGCAACCGGTTGCCAGAAAGATGTTTCGCAGCGAGACGCCTACATTCGCGAGCTGCGGATGCAGGAAGACCAAATCTATGAGCTGCAAGACTACATGACGGAGTACCAGGAACTCCTTCGCCGAAAACGTCGAGAGAATTCGCGACTCCAGGAACAATTGGCGTCGCAATCGACCACCGCGCCGTCGCACCGTTCGGCCAGCGAAGAGGGAGGGGAGAGGATCGACGACGACATTGATGATGATACCGACGAACGGAGCCTGCTCGACCGACCGGGGAAGGCAAAAACGACCGATGACGAAACGGGGATTCCGAAAATCGACCTGGGCGAACCCGCCATGCCAGAGATTGATCTGGGCGAGCCGACGACGGGGCCTGAGGAACTCCCTGAAATCAAGGCGAGGTCGGGCGGCGTTCTTCGCGATCGACCCACAGCAGTACGCCAAGTCTCCGCCTATGTCGCGGTCGAACAAGACATTGAAGAAGAATCGGTCGACACCGAGACGCTCTTCACTCCGCCGCCGGTGCCAATCAAGCTGGCCAATTCCTGTGCCCTTTACGCCGAGCAGATTCCCGTCGAACCGAACGGACAGGAAAAGCGGAGTGGGGCGGGGCTGATGGTGATCGTCGAGCCATTGACCCACGAAGGCTCGGCGGGTGCGTTTGCGGGCCAGGTGTCGCTGATGCTTTTGGACCCGATTGCTGGCGATAACGAAAAGGAAATTGCGCGTTGGAATTTCACGCCGGAGGAAGTCGAGGCTGCTTGGCGGGATGCGTCGCGGCGAGTGCTCGACTTGCCCATTGCCGCGCCTGCCACGGTACCGATTGGCAGGCCGCTGGAACTTTGGGTTCGGCTCCTTCCGATACAGCGAGACCAAAAGATACTCACGCATACCGGCATCGAACTGGTCGATCCCACTCGACTGATCGGGGTGCCAGTAAGCGGCGGCGGGAGCAGCACCCTCGTCGGCGGTCGCGTATCGAGTGGGTGGACGGCGGCTGACCCGTTGCGCTCTCCCATACCGAGCGCACAGGGCAAGCGGCCCGCCACTTGGCATCCAGCCGCCTTGATGCCCGCCGCAGCGGTTGCACGCGCAGAAGCCCTGGACGACGCTCCGCCGATGGAGGAGGAGACCCCACTGCCAGGCGACATCCCTTCGGCCAACGGTCCCTTCCCGCCAAATATCGAAACGGGCGACTGGGCCCCGTTTCGGTAACCGACCAACAAAAAAACCCGGCGCGTCCCCTGGGGAGAAGGGGGACGGCCGAGCTGGTTAGCAAACCTGAGGCAGAGAAACCTCCGCGAGGCCTACTTTTTTCGCCGGCGAGAAATCATTCCCAGCGCCGTGACACCGAACAGACTGAGCGCAACGGTCGACGGCTCGGGCACGACGGTGATCGTGATTCGAGCGATGCCACCGCCGGTGTACAAATTCGGATTGTTGAAGTCGAAACCCGACAAGTCGGCACCGTTGATGTTCAAGAAGTCGGCAAAAGGATTCAATCCGGTCACGTTTGAGATGACCGTCGTGGCGTCGAGAGGACCTTGGTTGGGCCCGGTTTGACCGGCATCGTCGGCGAAGCCACGGCCGGGGAACAGCACGTTCTGCAGCGGACCCGTACCAGGTGCCACAAAGTCAAAGTCCTCTTCCTCGGTGCCGGCGTCGTGGACGGGCGAATTCCCGCTATTGCCTGTGGTTCCAATCAAGAAACTGATAGAACCTGCACCGTCGTAAAGCGACATCAAGTCGTGCTGCATCGGGTTGCCATTGGCGACGAAGAAGTCGTTGCTTGGCAAGATCATCGATGCGTAGGAGAAGTATCGGTTCGATCCATCGATCGCCACGTTGCTTAGCACGATGCTAGCCGACTCACCAGCCGACAGTGGCGGCGGCCCCGTCGGGCTCCCAATGGTCGCGTCGACGCGTCCGTCAACAACCGTGTTGAATTCGGCACTGATGAGCGTATTGTCGCCATCCTCGGCCAGACTCTCTAGGAACGGGGCAGCCGGCGAGCCACCGTCGTAGCTGTCAAACGAGCCATCGTGAAGACCGACCCAGACCGGCGTGATCGCCACGCCGTTGGCGGGTCCGATATTCTCGATGGTTATGCGGATATCTATCGCGAAGACCGCTGGGGAACAGAAGCAGGCCATGCCCGTGGCAAGAAGTGCCAGGGACAAGCCACGGGACAGCGTACGGAATTTGTGACTACAGAGTTGCAAAACAGTCGTCATAGCATCTACCTCTAGATTGAAACATGAATGGATTCGATCGAGCATCTTGGGGCGCGCGACCAGACATTGGTGGCGGCATTCGCGCACAACGGGAGTGCGGACTGCGGGGCGTGAAGAAAACACGCCAAGATGATTTCACGAGCTGTTCCCAGTGATTAAAAATCGCCAAGGAGATAAATTTCCCCTAATCCTTGGACGAAAGTGGACCGGATGTCCGCCTGTTAGTCGCCCGAGAGGGCCGATGACTACAAGAAAAATGTAGATTGGAAGAAAAAAGGGTCGAACGTACCGCTACACGAAGTCTGGAGCTATATTTCTCTCAGCCGCTGCTTGATGCGACTCTTCGTCTCCGGCAATAGCATGCAGGCCCGTAGGTAAAGCCGCTCCCGTACTTCTACGGGAATCCGAGCCAAGGTGCCGTGCAGCCACTGGAGTTGTCGACTGACACGCCGGCAGTTGGAGCAAACCAGTTGATGCAGGCGAAGGGCCCAGCGCTCGCTGAACGACAATGGCCGGTCGAGCGAATCGCTGTGCAGAGGCATGGCCTGGTCGCATTTGCACGTCAAGATTAGGAGGACTCCGGCGATCTTCATTTCGGTTTTTTTCCTTCCTTGCCCCAGCGTCCTTCCAAGCAGCGGCGTAAGAGAACCCTTGCGCGATGCAGGCGGACCGAAAGATTCTTGCGTGTGATGCCTAGCTGCTCGCTAACGTCCACAGGCGAACAGGCTTCCAAGTCGCGAAGATGAAAAGCTTGGGCGAGCGGCGAGGGGAGGCCATCGGCGCACTCCGCGACGACTTCCCAAAACTCCGTGATTTCGGCTGCCGACTCGGGTGCCGACGCGAGTTCTCGGGGCCGCTGATTCCAGTGCCCACGGTGGCTAAAAATCACTTCGGCTTCTTGTTCTTGATATTCGTCGAACTTCGCCTCGCGTCCTGTCTTGCGGAAATAGTCCGCGACCTTGCGATGAAGAATCGCCACGAGCCAAGTCGCCAGCGCCGATCGGCCATCGAATGTTTCTCGCCCTTTCCAGGCAGCGAGAAAGGTCTCCTGAACCAAGTCCTCCGCCACATTGCGATCCCCCACTCGGGTAATCGCTACGCGGTAGAGCTGGTCGCCATGCTCATCGACCCAACGGTCAGGTGACTCAATAGCTGAATCAGCTTCGGAGAGATTTCCAAAGGCACAATCGTCCACGCCAGCCCTCGCGAGTTTCGTCAATAGGACAAACGCGCAAACGGCTGCACGCCACGCCATGATTCTACGACGAATCTATCGCGAGACGCGTGAACTGGTTCACACTTGGGTGAACACAAGCGAGAAAATTCTACAGTTGGGCAATCTTGGCAATCAGGTCGGCGGTGCGGACGCTGTAGCCCCACTCATTGTCGTACCAACTGACGATCTTGAGCATCTTGTCGCCGATCATCTGCGTGAACGGGGCGGCAAAGACCGAGCTATGGGAGTCGCCAATGATATCGCTTGAAACGATCGGGTCCTCGGTATAGCAGAGGATTCCCTTGAGCGGGCCCTCGGCAGCCGCTTTGACGGCGGCGTTGACGTCTTTCTCTGTGGTGCTCTTCGTGAGATTCACTACAAGGTCGACGACCGAGCCGGTCACCACCGGCACTCGCATCGCCATTCCGGTTAGCTTGCCTTGCAATTCGGGAATCACGAGGCCAACCGCTTTGGCAGCACCGGTCGTGGTCGGGATGATGTTCACCCCTGCCGCCCGAGCCCGGTAAGGGTCGCTGTGGGGGAAGTCCTGCACGACCTGGTCGTTGGTGTAGGCATGGATCGTGGTCATGAGGCCATTTTCGATACCAAAGGTCTCGTGCAGCACTTTGGCGACCGGGGCGAGGCAGTTGGTCGTGCAACTCGCGTTGGAGATGCACTTGAGGTCGGCAGTCAGTTTGTCGTCGTTGACGCCCAAAACGCAGGTCAGGTCGGCTCCATCCTTGGCTGGAGCGCTCAGCACGACCTTCTTGGCGCCGGCTTCCAGGTGCGAATCGTACCCGGGCTTGCCGCCCGCTGCCCGACCCGAAAAGACGCCGGTCGACTCGACCACCACGTCGACGCCCAAGTCACCCCAGGGGCACTCGGCTGGGTTGCGGATGGCGGTCGCTTTGATTTTCTTGCCGCCGACGATCAGGTGCTTGTCGTCATGCTCGACGGTGCCAGGGAAACGGCGGTGGGTGCTATCGTATTTCAGCAGCGTCGCGAGCATGCTGTTGTCGGTGAGGTCATTGATCGCCACCACCTCGAACTCGCTCGATCGCTCGAAAAGATTGCGAAACGTCAGCCGGCCAATTCGACCGAACCCATTGATAGCGACCTTGATAGACATGTTTCGTTTTTTCCTGGAAAATCAGGCCAGATCGGGCGAATCCCGCCGGCCACGGGGAAGGGATATGGTTCTTTTGCTCTGCTCAGCCAGGTATTATAATGCCGCCCGGTTCCCCCCAATAGGGGCCCGGTTTGGGGCCCGCAGTCCTGGGGAGCAATTTGGGCTAGAATGCCTACGTCTACCCTTATCGGGTGCAAGCCGTGACCACCCATGGGCGGGGACGCCACGGCTCACACCCCTCTCACGCGATCCGCTCACCCCCCTCTCCCCATGCCTCGCCCCCAACGCATCACCGTGCCGGAGTTCACTGCCTTCAAAAAGGGGGGGCGGAAGATCTCGATGCTCACGGCGTACGACTTTCCGACCGCGCGCCTCGTCGACGAGGCAGGTGTCGAAGGAATCCTGGTGGGCGACAGCCTCGGAATGGTGGTGCAGGGACGCGAAAACACGCTGCCGGTGACGCTCGACGAGATGATCTACCATGCCGAGATGGTCGGGCGGGCGGTCGATCGGGCCCTGGTGGTGGTCGACATGCCTTTCCCCAGCTACCACCTCGGCACGCACAAAGCGATCGAGGCGGCCGGGCGAATCCTTAAAGAGTCGCGGGCTCAGGCGGTGAAGCTCGAAGGAGGGGCCGACCAAGCTGGCGTCATCCAAGCCCTTACCGCTGCCGGCATTCCGGTGATGGCTCATTGCGGGCTTGGGCCACAAAGCGTCCACCAACTGGGGGGCTATCGCGTGCAGCGCAACCGCGACCAACTGATGAACGATGCCCATGCTGCCGCCGACGCCGGCGCATTCGCCATGGTGCTCGAGTGCGTTCCGAGTAGCCTTGCCGAGGAGATTACTGCCGCAGTGACGATTCCGACGATCGGTATCGGCGCCGGTCCAGCATGCGACGGGCAGGTGCTCGTGGTGAACGATCTCCTGGGCCTCACGACTGGCCACGTCCCTCGGTTTGTGAAACCACAAGCCGATCTTAAGAGCGAGATCACTCGTGCGGTCAAAGCGTTTGGCGAAGAGGTCCGCAGCGGCGAGTTTCCCGGCGACGAGCATGGGTATGCGTAGGCTTACCGGTAAGCACGTCCCCCCCATGGATCCCGCACGCCCCGTTGTCGCACAACGATGTTTCGCAGCGTCCAGGTCGCTGGTTTGCTGCAAGACCGCAGGTTATAATGAGGGTATCGAGCAACGCCGTTGCCAATTTCCTACACCATTTGGCCCAAGATCGGAGAGTCTTGCGATGACGCTTCGTATTCAACTACCACTTCGTGCAGAGAACCGGCTGGCGGATAAAGCAAGAGCGGCAGGAATAGATGTAGCCGAGTACGCGACACAGCTTCTCGAGTCAGAGGCTCTCCGGCCAACGTTGTGCGAAATCAGTGGCCCGATCCATGAGGCGTTCGAGGCATCCGGCATGACCGAGGAAGAACTTGGTGACCTGTTGGAAGTAGCGAAACACGAAATGCGGGCGGAGCGTCGAGCACGGAAATCTTCGTGACCGGGCAACCTGAAAAAGTAGTCTTTGATTGCATGGTGTTTGCTCAAGCGTTGATCAATCCGACCGGTCCTGCGGGGGCTTGTGTTGAATTAGCCCGCATGCGACGCATTCAATTGGTTATCAGTAGCTACGTTCTTCAGGAAGTGCGCGAGCTTCCCGCGAAGCTGCCTAGGCGATTGGGCATCACTTTTGATCGAGTGGAACTACTCATCCGAGAGATTGACGATTGTTCCGATTCCTATGCCAAAATTACCGATGTCTATCAGAACCCGTTTGATCCCGAGGATTCCCCCTACATCAACCTCGCCTTGGCCGCTGGGGCGAAGTTGATCACCAGCCGAGATCGGCATTTACTCTGGTTGGTCGACCCGTCGAAACCGGAAGGGCAGGAGTTCCAGCGGCGGTTTCCCGATCTATTGATTCTGAAGCCGGAGCAGCTCCTGCAACGGATACGCGAAGCGGCCGACGGTGAGGGGTGACGCCCCGACACGCTTACCGCCCGTGAACCTGGCACGTCCCGTCGTCGCATTCTTCGGTCCGGCCCCAGAGGCGGTAGCGATGACGCGCGAGGAACCGGTAGAGGGGTCGCCCGACGATCATCGCACCAGGTAGATGGAAGCAAGGCGCAAGCCACCAGAGCGTCGGCAGTCGGCGGGAAAAAAACCGGACCGCTTCGGGGCCCCAATGGCGGTTGCCCTGCCGATCGACGACGCACATTTCTTGGAGGAGCCGCTCCTTGGAAAGATCAGGCCAGCGCTCGGCGACTTGGGGGTCTTGGAGCGGCAAGTAAACGAGCCGGCCTCCGCGATCCCACCAGCGCAGGTGCCGCATTTGCCCTTGGCAAAACCGGCAATGGCCATCGTACAACACGACGTCCGCCACCTTGGTGCTCGCCCGGTTTTCTACATTCGCGGTTGCCATCAGCTTGCTTCTTCGCGGCAGAAAGAGGGGGTACAAACAGGGGAAAGGGGAACTTGCCCCTCCGCCCCTTCATCCTACCAGTACGGGGCTCTCGGGTCGAACGCGAGAAAACGGGCCACGATGCGAATTCGGAGCGTGACCTGGGCCGCCCCGACCGATAGACTTACGGAGAGTGCCGAATGCAAGCTCCTTTCACATGTCACGGCTATGGATTGTCATGGACAAGCTTCTCCTTCAGGTTCGCCAGGCTCAGCGTCGTCTTCTTGTCGAGCAATACATGAAGTGGCTCATCGGCTGCTTGTTCGCCTCGCTGTTGATCGCTGCGGTGGCGATTGCGCTACCGCAGGTTTTTGTGATGGAACGCCTGCCAGCGAATTGGAACCTACTCTGGATCGTCTCGGCCGTGGTGGGTGGATTCCTCGCCGCTGGCGTCGCGACATGGATCACGCGACGGTCGTCCCTCGACGCCGCCATGGAAATCGACCGCCGGTACGGGCTTCGCGAGCGGGTAGCCAGTAGCCTCGCACTCGCCCCAGCGCAATTGGAAACCGAAGCGGGGCAAGCGCTGCTGCACGACGCCGCGCGGCGAGTCGACCGGATCGACCTGTCGGAGAAGTTCCGCCCGAACGCGGGCCGTCGCGCGTGGTTCCCCCTGCTACCCGCCCTCTTCATCGCTTGCCTTACTTTGTTTGGGTCCAACCGCCAAGCGGTGAGCAAGATCGAAGAACCAACTTCGGCACAAGCGCAAGAGCGCAGCAAGAAGGCAATGGACGAGTACCGAAAGAAGCTGGCAAAGCAACGAAATCTGGCAAAGCAAAGGGGACTCAAGGGTGCCGAAGAGATTTTTAAGCAGCTCGAAGAAAAGACAGACGACCTTCACAAGAGCGATTTGTCCGACCGAAAAAAGGCCGCCGTCAAGCTGAATAACCTAGCGAAGCAACTCGAAGAGCGCCGCCAAAAACTGGGCACGTCGAAGGAACTCAAGAAGCAGATGAAAAAGATGAAGCAGTTTGGCAAAGGCCCGGCAGAAAAAGTCGCCGAGGCGATGAAGCAGGGCGATTGGAAAAAGGCGCTCGACGAAATCAACCAACTGCAAAACAAAATCGCCAGCGATCAGTTGACCCAAGAGGAAAAGAAAAAACTGGCCAAGCAGCTCCAGAAGATGAAAGAGAAGCTGACCGAAGGTGCCGAGGCAAACAAAGAGGCGATGGAGAATCTCCAGAAGCAAATCGAAGAGCAGCGTAAGAAAGGGGACCTCGCCAAGGCGGGGGAGTTGCAGCAAAAGCTCGACAAGCTGGCTCAGCAGCAGCCGCAGATGAAAAACCTCGAAAAGCTCGCCAAGCAGTTGCAGCAGTGCCAAGACTGCATGAACAATGGCGACAACGAGGGGGCCGCCCAGGCGATGGCTCAGCTTGCCGAGCAGCTTGGCCAGATGAAGCAGGAAAACGACGAGATGGAGATGCTCGATGAGGCGCTCGAGCAACTCGAGATGGCCAAGAACGCCATGGGCTGCGAGCAATGCCAAGGTGCCGGGTGCCAAGCCTGCAACGGTGGTGCGGGAGACCAATTTGGCGAGATGCCAGGCAATGGCATGGGCCCCGGGCGAGGCCAAGGCCCGAGGCCGGACGAGAAAAACCCGACCCAGTTCCGCGACACCCGCGTCCGGCAGAAGCCAGGAGCGGGAGCCGCTACGTTTGGCGGATTCGTGGAGGGGCCCAACGTGAAGGGCCAAACCGCAGCGACCACCCAGGAAGAACTCTCGGCCCTCCAATCGGAACCGGCCGACCCCCTCACCAGCCAGCGGCTCCCCCGCTCTCAGGGCGAAAATGCAGGGCAGTATTTTGAAGGGCTCCGCGAGCTATGATGCGTGGCGGTGAAATGCCCGCCAGAAGAGCAGGTGTTATTCTGGGCCGTGCCGGCCTAGTGGGCCCGAGCATCGCAAATCTCTGAAACGGCGAACAATGCGGATTATGGACATTCCGCGAGAACAAGGGTAAGTTAGCGAATCTTTGCGGGCCCTGTTGTTTGGGGCCCCGCTTCCCCATTGGGCGCCTCTACGAGACAAGGATTTCTTGCCATGTCCCCGCAAACCCTGATGCCTTCCCTATTTACGACGATTGCCTCCCTGCTCCTGGTGATCTCCGCAGCCGACGCCACCAAGGCGATCGACGAGTCTCTGGCAACGCTGATCGAACAGGCAAAGGTAGAATACCGGCCCGTTACTCCCGAGGAAGTCGAATCGGCCCGCGCCGATCTGGCGACTTCCGCCATCGAGCTGGAGCGATTCCTCCTCCCCGGCAGCCAGCGGGGCGAAGCTTGGAAGCGGTACCTCCAATGGCAAGGCGTGCAGGAGTCGCTCCGAGAGGGGAGCCCGTTCAATGCCGGCGCCCTGCGGGATTCCCTGGACAAATTTCGCGCCGGCGCAGACGGAACCCGCCTCCCAGTCTTCCGTCGCACGGCCGACAGCCTCGAGCGTTACACCGACCTCGCGACCATCGGACGCGTTCGTGACCAAAAGGCCGTGACGGGGAAGCAGCTCGACCGGCTGAGGAAGTATCTCGATCGCTACGAGGTAGAACCCTCCGCCCGAGCGCGTTACGAGATCGAAAGACGTCTCGAATTTTTTGGTGGCATCGGTCGTTCGCTGGCGCTTCATTCGGCGCTACGAAGCCGGTTCAACCACCCCAACATTCGCCTCGAGTTGTCCGAACCGTTCCTCAACCGAATCGTGTCGAAATCAATCAACAAGCAAGACCCGGTCAACGACTGCATTCTCGGGACGACCATTCGGGGCACCGGAAGCACCACTGGCTACGTGACGCTGCAGACCCTCCCCTCCTCGAGCCGAGCGGCGCTCCTGCTGCAGCTCACCGGCACCACGCTTTCGCAAACCAGGGGTTATAAAGACCCGGTCGTGATTCGCAGCCATGGTACGACGAACTTCCGAGCAACCAAACGAATTGAGCTCGAAGATACGAACTTCTGGAACTACCCGGCCCAAGTCAACGCGACAACTTCGACGCAAACCTGCTCGGTAAAAAAACAGGGGGGTGGTTTCGGCAGCCGACTGGTGGAAAAGATCGGCAAAAAGAAAGTCGCGGAGAAGAAGCCGCAGACCAATGCGATTGCCGCCGATCACGCCGAAGTTCGTATTGCCGATAGCCTGGAAAAGGACCTGTTACCGAAGCTCCAAGACGCCCGATTCGAGTACCTCGAACAGTTCAAGAAGCCGCTCGAAAATCGGAACGCTTCCCCCAGATCGGTTGCCTTTTCGACGACCGACCATTCGCTGAGTGTCGATATTTTGCAGGCAGGCCGAGGCCAACTGGGGGCCGACCGCTCGCCCCCCCCGTTCCCTGTGGGACACGCGGTCGCGGTTCGCCTGCATGAAACCGGGGCAGCGAACCTGGCCGCCGTGATCTTGTCAGGCGCCACCCTCTCGCAAAAAACCCGGGAGGGGCACCCCAAGCTCGACGTCGTGCTACCCAAGAAGCTTCGCAAGGCGATCGACGAGGCTCGCGAAAAAGAGCCCGAGGACGAGGACGAGGACGAGGCCGACGAACAGCGGGAATTCAAGCCTTGGTCGATCCGCTTCCGAAGAGGCCGCCCCGTGACGATTGAATTTGCCGGGAACCTCGTGAAGATTCGACTCCATGCGACGCGAATCGCCGCGGGCGAGAAGACCTACCATGGGTGGGACCTCCTGGTCGACTACGTGCTCCACCCCAAGGAGGGAGGGCTGACGCTGGTTCGTAACGGCCCGATTGAAGTCATTCCGACCGCGTTTGACCCGGCGGATGGCAAGGGACTCAGCAACAAGCAAGTCGGTTTACGAGGAAATCTCGCGAAGGAGCTCAATCGCCAAGCCGACGCGGGGCGCGGTTTCCCAGAAGAGATCGACCTCCCCGCGATCGACCTTCCGGGCGACATCGCTCACCATGGCCCGCTCCTGTTGCAAGATGCCACCAGCGAAGAGGGATGGCTTTCACTCGGGTGGCGTCTGCCGTAGGACGAGGCTTTTCTTTGCCAGCCCCTGATCTTTACCAGCCTCTGTACCCGTCACGCATGCGTTTTTGCGTCGCACTGCAAGCGCTGAGCGTCTGCTGCTAGCGGCGATAGCGTTCGGTTCTGGTCACGGCTTCCGGAAAATGTCAAAGTTTGCCGGTTAGGTCGACGATACCACTTCTGCGGAATGCTCTGCGTCCGATCTCTAGGGATCCGGCGTGGGAGTGTTCGGCCAATTGGGGGGAACCAATTGCCTGTAGAGGGACGTCCTTCGTCGTGTTCCGTAAGATCACGGAATGCCACGGAGGGCGTCCCCTGCAGGCTCTTTAGGATTCGTCCCCCTTTTCAGGATTGCCTCGCCATGAGTCGGCAAACTCGCTCCAGTTGGTGCCTCTTTCTCTCGCTGACGATGCTGGCCACCGGTTGCCAGCCGACGCAGCCCTTCTTCTTTCACGAAGATGGCGACTTGTCGCACTACATCGATGTGTCGACCGACATCGAATATGCCGATGTCAACGAGCCATCGCTCGAAGAAGTCACGCATGCACAGCGCCCGCTGTCGCTGCGCAACATGGACGACTACCAAACCTGGGATCTATCGCTGGAAGAAGCAACCCGCGTGACGCTTTGCAACAGTCAAGTGATGCGTCAACTCGGGGGGCGAGTTGCCACCAATGCCCCCGACACGATCTCACGAACGATCATCAACTCAGCAGCCGTCACCACGACGTACGATCCCGCCTTGATCGAGACTGGTAGTGGACAATCCTTCGGCTCGCAATTCGACGGGCAAGGTGTCGAGTCGGCGCTGGCCGACTTCGACGCGCAGCTGACCTCGAGCGTCATTTGGCAGCGGAACGACCGCCCGGTCAACTTCGACCCCGGCGCGTTCGGCTCGTTCTTCGCTCAGGAGTTCCAGCAAGATGTCGGCAACTTCAACCTGGGGGTTCAGAAGACGAACGCCACGGGTGGTACGTTTGGCTTTTCCAATGCGACGAACTACGACAGCAACAATAACGGAAACCGTCAAACACCCAGCGACTGGGAAACCAACTTCGAGGCCTTCTTCAGTCAGCCACTCTTGCAAGGTCGCGGAACACAGTACAACCGGATCGCGGGAACTTATGCCTTCAATCAGTACACGGCCAACGCACCAAATAGCTTTGACGGAGTGATGATCGCTCGCATTCGGACCGACCTGACGTTGGCCGACTTTGAGGGAGGCATTCGCAACTTAATGCGAGATGTGGAGCAGTCCTACTGGGAGCTTTACTTCGCCTATCGTGATCTGGATGCCCGAAAGCAAGGCATGGAAAGTTCCCGCGCCACTTGGGCCCGGGTCAACCAGTTGATGATTGCTGGGGCGAAGGGGGGGAGTGCTGACCGCGAGGCCCAGTCGCGAGCTCAGTTTTTCCAGTTCCGCGCCCAAGTCGAATTGGCCCTGACCGATCTTTTCCGCGCCGAGAGCCGACTTCGCTACATCATGGGCCTCTCCGTCTCGGATGGTCGGCTCATTCGTCCGGCCGATGAGCCAGCTTCTGCCCGCATCGAATTCGACTGGTCCGCCACCCACTGCGAAGCGCTCGCCCGGCGGGTGGAAGTTCGCAAACAGAAGTGGCAGCTCAAACGCCGCGAACTCGAATTGATCGCCGCACGCAATCACCTTCTTCCACGACTCGACGCGGTCGGCCGATACCGTTGGGTTGGCGCCGGCGATCAACTCTTTAACTACGACGACACTCCGAGCGGCCCTGGAGCGTTTGCCGATGGATCCAGTGCGTTCGAGGCTCTTACCTCGGGGAATTTCCAAGAGTGGGAACTCGGCTTGCAGCTTGCCATTCCGATCGGCTTCCGCCGCCAACTCAATGGCGTGAGGCATGTGCAGCTCCTGCTGGCCCGAGAGCGAGCGATCCTTCAGGACTTGGAACTAGAAATTTCCCACCAACTGGGCGATGCCATTCGTGACATCGACTACAACTATCAGGTGACGCAGACCCGGTTCAACGGGCGAGCCGCTTCGCAGCGAGAAGTGCAGGCGGTCGCGGAGTCGGAGGAAAAAGGTCTCGTGACACTTGACCTCCTACTCGACGCCCAGCGAAGACGCGCGGAGGCAGAGAGTGCCTACTATCGATCGCTAGTCGATTACAATCTCTCGATCTTGGAAGTCCATTTCCGCAAAGGCTCACTGCTCGACTTCAACGGCGTTTATTTGGCCGAGGGTCCCTGGCCTGGCAAGGCACACTTCGATGCCCTTCGCCGGGCACGACAACGGGACGCGAGCACCTATCTCGACTATGGCTATACGCGTCCCAATGTGATGAGCCGCGGCCCGGTAGGGCAGTCGCAAGGGTACGACCGCTGCACGACTGGCTGCGAGAGCTCGGCTCCGGTCGGGGCACCCTACTTGGAACGTGGGCCGACCGAAGCGCCGCCGATCGACTTTGCCGAGCCCATTCCCGCTGGCGTTGAGCCAGCCACCCTGCCACCCTTCGGCGCGAGCGCCTCCCTCGTGCCCCATGAGGGCGAGGCAACGCACCTCGTGCCAATCGACTATCGCGAGCCCGTCAACGCGCCCCAGATCAAACGTGCGGCGTACGAGTCGGAAGCCCTTCCCTCGGGTGCCCTCTTCGCCCCGCCCGTGAGGCGCTAAGCGAAGATCGCGACTCGCTCTGCAAATCCAAAATATTTCGCCGAGTGAAACCAAGCTATAGCCAGAAAGCGTTCTTTCAATCAGACTGGCTGCATGAAAGGAACACGGGCTACTCGGCTACTCACACTACTCCAGACGCTTCAGAGCGGCGAGACACACAACGCGACAAGCTTATCGAAGGCCTGTGGCGTCAGCAAGCGGACCATCTATCGCGACCTCGATGCGCTTCGTGAGTCGGGGCTGCCAGTGGCATTCGACCGCCAGAACGATCGATATACGATCCCGAGCACCAGCTCTCTTCCCGCTACCAATTTGACGGCAGCCGAGGCACTATCGCTGATCATACTGGCCCAGCAGGTGGGTGGAAAACAACATATTCCGTTCTATGAAGCCGCCAGCGAGGCGGCACATAAACTGGAGTGCAACTTACCTCCCGGACTGCGTGAGGAGGTCCAGACGCTCAACGGTTCGATTCAGATAATGTCGGATGGCGTGGGCGATCTGGAACACAAAAAAACCATCTATCAGCAACTGATCGACTCGCGAGCTCGCCGCCAAGTTGTCCGCCTCGAATACGAAAGCCTGACTGAATGGGAAACCATCTCGACCAAGTTTCGTCCCTACCAGATGATGTATTCCAGGCATAGTTGGTATGTCGTCGGGAGGTCGACCCTGCACAAGGAGGTCCGCACGTTTAAGTTGGCCCGAATCGTGCGATTGGAAATGCTCCGCGAAAAATATTCGCTCGCACGCGGATTTAGCCTTCGGCGCTACCTAAGAAACGCTTGGCGGATTGTGCCCGAGGAAGGGCGAGACCAGCAGATGGTCGTACGGTTTTCTTCACTCGTTGCCAAGAACATCGCGGAAGTGACCTGGCATCCAACGCAACGTCTTGAGATGCAAGAAGATGGCTCGCTTCTGTTCCATGCCACGGTGTCGGGGATCAACGAGTTTAGCTGGTGGGTTCTCGGGTACGCCGACCAAGCCGAAGTCCTCAAGCCAGCCCGTCTGCGAAAGCTGGTTGCCCAACGGGCCAAAAATATGGCGAAAATTTATGAGGGGAAGTGAGGGTTCCCCCGACGAGGCCCTCCTTCGGCGGGTAAACTCAGCTCGTCGGCTAGAGGGGCATCAGGGGAGGGAATGCGGCTCTCGTTCCTAAGCATTTTCCACGCATTCGTAAGATTCGCGTGATTCGTGGTTTTCCCTGCCTTGGCTTTCGTTAACGGGTGACGAAGCACTAGAGTCGAGCGTCCAGAGCTACTAGACTTGGGGCTTTGAGACCATCGGACCCTGGGCCCTCGACTTTCTCCGTATGTTTTTCTCTTTCGACGGTATGGACGGCGTTGGCAAGTCAACGCAGATCGAACTCTTTTGCGATTGGCTTCGCGGGCGAGGGAGAAGGGTGACGTCATGCCGTGATCCAGGCAGCACCGCTGTTGGCGAACGGGTCCGTGATTTGGTGCTCACCACCGACCCGACCACTCCGATCGACCGACGAACGGAGATGCTGCTCTACATGGCGGCCCGTGCGCAGTTGGTCGAAGAGGTCATTCGCCCTGCTCTTGCGCGTGGCGAGGTGGTCGTCTCCGACCGGTTCGTGCTGGCCAACATTGTTTACCAAGGCCACGCTGGTCAACTAGCGATCGAGCAAGTTCGGGCCGTGGGCCAGGTAACGATAGCCGGCGTTCGCCCCAGCGCGGTCTTCTTGCTCGACATGCCTGTCCCGCTGGCCGATAAAAGGCTCACGGGCGAGCGGGACCGGATGGAGCAGCAAGGCGATGCCTTTCGTCAAAGGCTTCGCAAGGGATTCTTAGCCGAAGCAAAGGGCGACCCAGGCATGATTCATGTCATCGACGCGTCCCAGAGCATTGACGACGTACAGACTGCGATTCGTGAGATTGCTGGACCGCTGCTCGAAGCCTGAGTCGCCGCCAGAGAGATGGCGATCCTCTGCCGCCTAGGCCCCGCTTCCCAGTTCCTCGGCGCTCGGCCCCAGGCGGCTCGCTATCGCATCGACAACGAGGACCAGAGCGAACGCCGCCACGGCGATTCCAACGCAGGTCCCGACATTGCCCGTCCACGCCGAGGGCCAGTAAGGATCGGTGATGGAGTGTTTGTCGATGACCTCGCCTGGGATTCTTAGTGCCTGGAAGGGCCAGATTTTCCATAACGCGCCGATCATGAACCCGCCGAGCGTTGCCATGGTTTCCGCAGGGTAGCGCGCCAAGAGTCCCTTCAGAGCTTTGCTGAAGAGCAGCAGTCCAATCGCACAGCCGGCAGTGAAAACGGCTAGTAGGGCCAGATCGCCCAAGCTGACATCCAATCGCAAGAGGCGATGGATAATGTCGGTGATTTCTTCGTACTTTCCCATCAGCATAAGGATGTAAGCGCCACTAATGCCAGGCAAAATCATCGTGCAGATAGCAATCATCCCGCAGAGGAACACAAAGGGGAGCCCTGGTTGGGGGTGGAGCAACTCGCCTGAGACGAGCCACTTGGCGGCAAGCGCGGCGGCGGCGCAGAACAGAGCGCAGCGAACCTTTTGATAACTCCCTTGGGGCCTGACCATTCTGGCTACAGGCAGGGTCGATGCCAGGATCAGGCCGAAGAAGGCGGCCATCGTCGCCTGCCGATGGTTGCTCAGCAAGAAGTGGATCCCCCCGGCAAGAGCGGCGATGCCTCCCAGGACGCCGACAAGCAACGTTGTCAGAAATCGGAGGTCGAGATGCTCTGCGGCGGCCCGCCAATCGCGTTGGCCCAACAGCCTAAAAAATTGTCGGTCGACCTGGCTAATGGCGGTGAGGAGCCGCGGATAGATACCGAGCAGCAGGGCGACCGTCCCGCCAGAGACGCCTGGAACGATGTTGGCGGCCCCCATCAGGCCGCCACGGGCCAAATTCGCCGCGTCGCCAGCGATTGTAGCTGATTTCGTACGCATACGGTTATCGATTTTAGAGTGGGAAAAAGTGCCTTAGGAGAGGAAGTCCGAGGAACGCCTTGCGGAGTACCGAAGAAACCAGATTGACGGTGTGGCCAAAATGTGTAAGATCGTCAGCCATACTACTTTAGGATCGACTCTAAGTAAAAGCACCCGTCGGCACCCAGGCATTGCGTCGCCTTCGTGCCGTCAGGAGCTCCCCCTTTTCTGATCAGGATTTCAGCAGCCCGCATCTGTGCGTGGCCATTCGTTCCCCCAGATCGCAGCATGTTTTTTCGCAATAGCTCATCCGACAGCCCCACAGGCGGGTCGATTGTCCAGGTACCAGCCAAGATCAACTTGGCGTTGGAGGTCCTGGGCCGCCGAGAGGATGGTTTTCACGAAGTCGAGACGCTGCTGGTTCCCGTACGTCTCTTCGACACGCTCCGGCTTCGCCCCTCGGCAGAGCCCCTGTCGTTGACCATCCGTGGTAGCGTGCCCCACACCGCTGCGCTTCCGACCGATGGCCACAATTTGATCATTCAAGCGGCAGAGCGTTTGGCGGCGTTAAGCGGTCGGCCCGCGACAGGACGCATCGACCTCTGGAAACGGATTCCTTGCCAGGCAGGTCTAGGGGGCGGGTCAAGCGATGCTGCCGCCACGCTGGTCGCTGCCAATCGGGCTTGGGGGCTTGGCTACTCTCGGAGTCGCCTGGCGATGATCGCGGCAGACGTCGGGACGGATGTTCCTTTTTTCGTCCATGGGGGTGCCGCGATTGGCTCGGGTCGTGGAGAACAGATCGAACCAACGCCGCTGCCCGTCGGCATTCCGCTCGTTCTTGTCCAGCCGCCCGTCGGCCTGTCGACTCCCAAGGTTTTCGACGCGCTGCGCCTTGAGCGTGGGCAACTCCTGGCGACTTCGTCCGGTCGATGCCGTGACTTGGTGGCGGCGTTGCGGGCTGGTCCGCCGGCAGCCGCCTGGAAGCCCCTGGTACGCAATAGCCTGCAAGGAGCAGCTGGACAACTGACAGACTGGATCGGCCGCGTCAGTCGTCTGATGGATCGGCTGCCGGTCGTAGCGCATCAGATGACCGGCAGTGGCAGCGGATACTTTGCGATTTGTCGCAGTTGGCGGGACGCAAAGCGCTTGGCCGCATGGTTGAGAGGACAAATTTGGCAAAAGGGATTGAGTTTTCAGGGGGCTGTTGCGACTCGTACCTGCCGTTAACAAGCAATCGCTTGCAAGGAGACCTCGTCGTGAAAATCACCGAAGTTCGCATCAAACTCATGGAAGAGCCTGGGGAACGTCTGAAAGCGTTTTGCTCGATTACTTTCGACGACTGCTTTGTGACCCGCGATCTTAAAATCATTGAAGGAACGAGCGGCCCGTTTGTCGCCATGCCGAGCCGAAAGCTCACCGCGCATTGCCCCGGCTGTGGGATGAAGAACCACCTGCGTTCCAACTTTTGCAATCAATGTGGCAAAAAGATTGACTCGAACCAGGCGATTCGGCAACCCGATGGCCGCGCGAAGCTCTACGCCGACATCGCCCACCCGATCAACTCTGCCTGCCGAGAGATGATCCAGGAGCATGTCATTCGGGAGTTTGCCGAGGAGATCAAGCGGGCCAAGGAGCCTGGCTATGTCTCGCGGTACGACGAATTTGACGACGACCATGGCCCGGTCCCCCGCCCTGCCTCTCCCAGCCACCGGCGCGTGGACGAGTCGCATAGCCCTCAGTCGGCTAGTCCGCCACACCGCCCGCCGCCATCGCCACCGATTGCGGCACCCATCTCTTCGCCACCAAGCCATCCCCATCATAACTCACCCGACGCCGATTTAGGTTCGCCTGCTCCGCAAGCAAAACAGAGAGGCGGCTTCGGTGCGGGGATACTGGGCGACCATTGAGGCGGACCAGCGCAAGGTGTGCGAGTAACCCCTAGCCGACGAGCTACGCCTCGTCGGCTAGAGAATGGAAACAAAATAGAGCGACTCTAACGCGTGCTCGTGGTGGCAGTGTTTCCCGGCTAGGTAGAGGTCGATGATGGGTGGTCGTCGTGAGCGAACAGATCGCAAGAGACGCCAACGCATTTGACTTATGTCACCTATCTTTCCAACTCCACCAAAGCCACCCGGGTTTCCTGACCGATACCTTTTACTACTGGCGTCCGGCAACGATGTTGGGGATGGCTCCCTGAGCCTCACGTTCCCCAACGCTGTCGATGGCCAGTGAAAGCAAGTAGGACAACCCTCCAGCCTAAGGATTGTGCCCCAACATGCGGACCCATGATGAGCGACTCGATTCCCATGATTCCGTCCGTCACTACGTCAACGGCGTTCTTTGCCAGATTGAGAACCTAGAACTAAATCACTTTCCGCTAGCGGAGCGAACGCTCGATCGGGCAGGAAACCCATGTGGCGTGCTTTTTGTGCTCCATGGTCCACGCCAACTGCAAGTCTCGGCAGTTTGGGAGATCGATCGAAATGTGATTTGGTTCTACAACTCCACTGGTGAGCGATGCCAGAAAACCCAACTTCGACAGCCGGTGGCGATTCGACCATCGGCGGCAGAGGACGGGGCGTATGCGGCTGCCTGCTAGCTTTTGCTTGACCATCGACAACCTCCGGATCCTAGCGCGGTTTTCCGCCTGCCTTCGCAACAAGCTTGCAGGTAAGTAGAACGCCGCTTGTACGAGAACGGACTTGACCCCATCAATGCCAATAGGTATACACATATACACTTGTGTTTCCTGGCGATAAGCGATCACGGAGGTTCCCTGAAAATGTTAGTTCTGTCCCGAAAAGAGTCGCAGCGAATTCGCGTAGGCGACTCGGTAGTTGTCACGATTGTCAAGATTGGCGGCGACAAAGTTCGCATAGGTATTGAGGCACCGGACGATGTTCTTGTGCTTCGAGACGAGTTGGAGACATGGGAAGATCGTGGCGAAGCTCCCGCCGCCGGTCGACCACGCATGGGCCGCAGCATTGCCGCCGCGTAGCGGACCCAAGTCGAGTCGAGAGCAGTCGAGCCGAGAGCGTTAGCGGCCTCAGTAAACCCCCAGGTCGCTAGCGCTTCGGCAACGAATGCTTTTCACCCTTGCCCCGCCCCTCACGGACTAGCCGCCAACCAAACTTGGTCGGGGCTACCGTAAGAGGTCTGACTTATTATTGTCCTTCCAAAAGGTCCTCCATCGACAAAAACGTCAAAGAAATAGTCGTTCGCCTACTCAAATAGGGCGCCCTTTCGTACCGATTTTTGTCCCGAATTCCCGGGAATTTCCACCGGGGTGCCTAAAGTCGGGATTGAACCGTCCGTTGGATTCGTTGTAAATCCTGTCTGCAAAACGGTTTTCTCGAAACGGTCTTCGGCGCACCGCCTTCCTTTTTGTCCGCGGCGCGCAGTGTAGAGTCCAGGGGAGTGACAAAAGTCGTAACCGTTCACGCGTCGAAAGAGAGGGAACCAAAAATCGAAGGAATAGCCGCAGATAAGCGCAGATAGACGCAGATGTTGTTGATTCCAGGCAACTTGTTGCATCAGGACTTCGCGTGGGAGGAGCCAAAGAAAAGAACACTCATCT
>QIKP01000077.1 GCA_003233055.1 Planctomycetaceae bacterium | reverse complement strand
TGGGTCAATCAAACGATAGACATAAGTCTTGAGTTTGCGAGCAACCTCGGATGTAAACGATTGAGGCATGGAAGCAAGATTGTTTTAGCGGGATAACTTGTTATTAGACACAACAAATGTGTATAAGCAGGGCTTATCTATATTCTTTGTAGATAGGCCGAGGGCTTTTGTCAATCTTGACGGAAAGTCCTTGACAAGATGCGACAAGACATGTATACATGTGTATATGCCCCTGCAACTTTGATTGGTCATTCCTCATGAAGCCCGATTTCACTACTCCCAGGGCCGATGCGAGCAGTGATCACTCGGATGTTCCGCTAAGGCAATCGTTTGACGCTGAAATAGCAGCGCCGCAACCGGAACATGCGTGTGCGGCTCGCACTAAGTCACGCAAGTTGCTCGATCAATTAGCCGATGTTTTGCGAGCGAAGCATTACGCCTATCGCACCGAGCAAGCCTATGTTGGCTGGGTGCGGCGGTTCATTCTGTTCCACGACAAACGCCACCCACAGGAGATGAGCGGAGATGTGATTGAGCGGTTCCCAACCCATTTGGCAGTCGAAAGGCACATTTCGGCCAGCACTCCAACGCAGGCGCTCTTTGCTGTTTCGTAACTGTTTACCGAATTCGAGGGCCCTCCTTCGGCGGGGGAAACCACGAATCGACACGAATCATCGCAAGTGATCAAGATTCGTTGGATTCGTAAAATTCGTGGTTCTCTTTTTTGATTTGTGAACGGTTGCAAAAAAAAGTCAGGCTGGAAGCCCAACCTACTCGCCGTGAACCTCTCGCCTCTGTTTCTTTGCGCCTTGGCGTGAGACTTTCCTGGGTTGTCGGCTGTGGCGAAGTTGAGAACCTCTCGTCGCGGTCCGGCTAGGGAGAACCTTTGCCTCATGAACGGTTCACGCTAATCGAACCTCTACGCTGAAGTGCGGCCCATTTTTTTCTGCACCTTCGCGTCTTTGTGTGTGACAATTTCTTCCCCGGGTTCCGTGGACGGTTACGACTTATCTTTTCTGTCGGCTACTCATCGGTCACGCACCCGACGCTTGCGCTCTTCACGTTCTTGATGTACTTGTAGAGCGTGCCTCGGGTTGCTTTGAAGTCGGGGGCGGTCCAGGATTTTTTGCGAGCCGTCCACTCGGCGTCTGACAGATCGACGGTGATCTGGTTCGCCTCGGCGTCGATGGTCATCTGGTCGCCGTTCTTGACGAGCGCGATCGGGCCTCCCTTTTGGGCTTCGGGCGTGACGTGCCCGACGATGAACCCGTGCGACCCGCCGCTGAACCGGCCATCGGTGACGAGCGCGACGTCGGCCCCCAGCCCCGCGCCCATGATGGCACTGGTCGGGGTCAGCATTTCTGGCATTCCGGGCCCCCCCTGAGGTCCTTCGTAGCGAATGATGACGACATCGCCTTTTTTAATTTTCTTTTCTTCCAAGGCGTGAAGCATTTCCTCTTCGCTGTCGAAACAGTTGGCGGTGCCGGCAAACACAAGTCCCTCTTTGCCCGTGATCTTGGCGACCGCTCCGTCGGGGCAGAAGTTGCCACGCATGATGCGGATGTGGCCGGTCGCCTTGATCGGGGCATCGAACGGGCGAATCACCTTTTGCCCGTCCGAGAGTCCAGGCAGGTCGGCCAGATTCTCGGCGATCGTCTTGCCCGTCACGGTGAGGCAGCTTCCGTCGATCAGATCGTGCTCCAGCAGCAACTTCAATACGGCCGGCGTGCCACCAACCGAGTGCAAGTCTTCCTGCACGAACTTGCCGGACGGTTTCAGATCGGCCAACAGCGGCACGCGGTCGCTGGCGGTTTGGAAGTCGTCGATCGAGAGTGGCACGTTGACCGACCTCGCCATGGCGAGCAGGTGGAGCACCGCGTTGGTCGACCCCCCCACCGCCATGATCAGGTTCATCGCATTCTCAAACGCAGCACGCGTCATGATGTCGCGTGGTTTGATGTCGCGCTCCAGCAGCGTGCGCATCACTTGTCCGGCAGCAAGGCACTCTTCGATTTTTTTCGGGTCCTCGGCGGGGATGCTCGACGAGTAGGGGAGGGTCATCCCCATCGCTTCGATCGCACAGGCCATCGTATTGGCAGTATACATCCCACCACACGCGCCCGCGCCGGGGCAGCTACGACGGACAATGTCGCTCCGCTCTTCTTCCGAAATCGAACCGGCGAGGAATTCGCCATAGCACTGAAACGCGGAAACGATGTCTCGCTTTTGGTCTTCGCCGCCGAAATGGGTGGTGCCTGGTTTAATCGTACCGCCGTAGATCATCAAGCTGGGGCGATTGAGTCGGCCCATGGCAATCAAACAGCCTGGCATGTTCTTGTCGCAGCCTGGAAGAGCAATAAGCCCATCGTACCATTGGGCACCCATGACCGTTTCAATCGAGTCGGCGATCAAGTCTCGCGATTGCAGCGAGAAACTCATCCCGCTCGTTCCCATCGAGATCCCATCCGACACGCCGATGGTGTTGAACCGCATCCCGACAAGGTCGGCCGCGACGACCCCTTCTTTCACCTTGGCGGCGAGGTCCGAAAGGTGCATGTTGCAGGTGTTTCCCTCGTACCACATGCTCGCAATGCCGACTTGCGCCCGCTGCATGTCCTCCTCGGTCATCCCGGTCCCGTAGAGCATCGCCTGGCTGGCACCTTGACTCTTCGGCTGAGTAATCTGGCTGCTGTATTTGTTAAGCATGGTTCGTGCGCCGCTGAAATAAACACTCCTTTAGCCGGACCGCCACGCGGTCCGCGAATCCCACGATTCTACCAACGATTCCCAAATACTGGCAGACGGGGGGGCCGGCATCAGGACGCTTTCAAAGTCGCCGAATTAAAAAAACCGCCAAGGCGCCAAGTACGCCAAGAAGAGTTGGAGGAGAGAGGCAACCGTTCCCCGAATCGGAGGCAGGGAAAACTACGAATTCGTGTGAATCGACGCGAATAGCAGCAAAAGGACACCAACCATCTCTTTGGGTTCGTGGTTTCTTTCTTTCGACTCATGAACGGTGACAGGAGGAACAATCCGGGATTTCTCGGCTTCGGTCGACATTTTTCTTGGCGTCCTTGTTTCTTGGCGCCTTGGTTTCTTGGCGCCTTGGCGATCTTGGCGGTTCAAAAATGACTTGGCAGTTCTTCTGGGGGCCGGCATTTCGTTCGTTGCCGTGATGGGTTACTCTTGGTGACTCTTGTTGCTCCTTTCTCCCCCCGGGGTCGGGGACGACCCGGCTCGCGCCGCTTTATCCGTGTGAATTTTCATGGCGATCGAATTCCTTTACTTCGACCTGGGCAATGTGCTGCTCACGTTTTCCAACGAAAGGGCATCTGCCCAGTTGGCCCGCCTCTCGGGTGTGGAGGTGGCGGAGGTCGAGTCGCTGCTGCTGGGGCCAGACGAAAAGTCGAGCTTTCTCTATCGATACGAGCGAGGCGACGTGACCGACGAGGCGTTCTACCTCGCCTTCTGCCGGGCGGTGGGGGCGTCGCCCACGCATGAAGAGTTTGACCTCGCCCTGAGCGACATGTTCGGGCCGATCGAGCCAAGCCTCGCGCTGGTTGAAATGCTCGCCGCGTCGGGCTATCGGCTCGGGATTCTCTCCAATACCAACCCGGCTCACTGGCGGCTCGTGACCGATGGCCGTTTCCGGGGTCTCCCGAGCGCGTTTGAGCAGATCGTTACGAGCTTCAACGCCCGATCGATGAAACCGGAGTTCTCCATTTTTGAACAGGCCATCGAGCGAGCCAACGTGCCTGCTCAGGATATCTTTTTTGTCGACGATCGCCCCGAAAATGTCGAGGGGGCCCGCGCTGCCGGCCTCGACGCGGTTCTCTACCGCGACCACCCAACCCTGCTTGCGGATCTGGCCGAACGCGGAATCGATCCCTAGCGCTTTGACAAATCATGCATTGCAGGGTCGTCCTTCAATCCTCCTTTGACAAAGCTCCAGCCGGACCGCCACGCGGTCCGTGATACGCAGCGCGGACCGCGTGGCGGTCCGGCTAGAGGTGGTGGTGACATGGGTGGTGGGATGGGAACAGGGGCTGCTAGCACTTTTTTGTGCTGTTGCCCGCTCATCGCTTGGCAGCTATTCTTCTTCGACTTCCCCATCAGGTAGCGCGAAATAGCAGGAGCGAAGATCATGCGGCTGGCGGTTTTTCTACCAAACTGGATTGGCGACGTCGTGATGGCGACGCCCGCGCTGCGAGCGCTGCGGAAGCTTGTTGGTGACGAAGGGCAGTTGATTGGTGTCCTGCGGCCTTATGTCTCCGAGACACTTGCCGGCACGACTTGGCTTGATGAAGAAATCCTCTACAAGCCGGGCGCCAAGTCAGGCGATTGGAAACCGTCGACCGCCACCGCAAAGCTACGCGCCGCCAACCCCGATGTTGTGGTACTGCTAACCAACTCGCTTCGGACCGGCTGGATGGCATGGCGGAGCGGGGCGAAAGTGCGCGTTGGCACGGCGCGCGACCTGCGCGGGTTGCTCATTACCCATCGCGTGGACGAACCGAAAAAAAATGGCAAGCGAGTCACCCTCCCCGCCATCGATGCCTACCTTCGCGTCGCGTATGCTGCCGGGTGTGGGCTCGAATCGCCCCAGTTGGAGCTGGCTACCACCGACGAAGACCGCGAGGCGGCCGATGCCGTCTGGCGCGTCCTTGGGTTGCCAGCGACCGATCGTGTCGTGGTCTTTAATTCGGGCGGCGCGTTTGGCGCGGCCAAGCACTGGCCTGCGGAGCACTTCGCCGCGCTCGCGCGCCGGCTCGCCCAAAAGAAAGACCTGCACGTCTTGGTCAATTGCGGCCCCGCCGAGAGAAAAATCGCTCGCACGGTCGCCCAACTCGCAGACGATAGCCGCGTCGTGAGCCTTGCCGACTTTGACGTGCCGCTCGGGCTTACCAAAGAGTGCATTCGCAGATCGAGGCTCTTGGTCACCACCGATAGTGGTCCTCGATTTTTTGGCGTTGCGTTTGGCAAGCCGGTCGTGTCGCTCTTCGGTCCGACTTCGCCTGGAATCACCGAGACGCACTACGACTTAGAGACACCGCTCACACTCGACCTTGATTGTCAGCCTTGCATGAAGGGAGCTTGCCCGCTGGGGCATCACCAATGCATGCGCGATCTGTCGGTCGGTCAGGTCTACCACGCGGTCGTCGCAGGGCTCGATCGGTCGAAGAGCGCGGCCGCGTAAGAGGCAACCCAAGCCGAGTCGATCGACCAATCAGCCGAGTTGATCGACAAATCGGTCCCATAATTTCTTACGAGCGCGGGAGTAACGTCCGAGCCAAAAGTACTGCTCCAGATGGGCGTAGGTTTGCTCGTCGAGGCGATTATCTAGGCGACTCCGTTCGAGGGCTTCCCGCACCGCCGGCACCACCGACGCGCCATCCGGCACATGGACCATGAGGTCGCGAGGGAGCGGGACGAGCATGTCGCGCTCGCGATAGTCGAGCGTCACCACCATTGCACCGCTGTAGAGGCATTCGTAGTGGCGATAGGTCCAAGGGACATTGCCTCCGGGGGCAAGAAGCACCCGGCTCTGCTGAAGCGATCGATAGTAAGAGGCGTAGTTGGCCTTTTGGCCTCCCTCTCGCCACAACCAAGAGAGATCGCCATATTCCGATTCGAGTCGCTCTCGCTGTTGCGGATCGACCTTCACTAACCCACCCACAAAGCTTAGATCCGCGGCGTTTTGGTGGAGGTCGAGCAACCACTCTAACCGCTGTTCAACGAAGACCACCTTGCCATCGACGAAGAATCGCGTTGCGTTCGGGCGTCCTAAGAACGCCACGTCGTGCATCGGCTTGGGTGCGCTACGAAGGCGACGCACCACTCGATCCATGGCGATCGCCGTCGAAAATCGGCCGTATCGCCGAATGGGCAACAGCCCCATCCGCAATCCATAATTCCAACTCGGTTCCCGCCAGGGCTTCCAATAGAGGTCGGTTCGCTTGCGAAAAGCCTGCTCTTGCTCCGGGGTCCAGGCGAGCGAGTGGCTGTCGAGGTAGTCAAACGCTACCAGACGCCGGCAGTCGAGCGCCGCGATCTCTTCCGCGCTCAGCGTGCTGGGCAACCCGACGAAGATCGTATCGGCCCTCGTGGTTCGTCGCCGCCAAGTCGCCGGGGTGCAGTGCGCTGTTGCGCGGTATCCACAATACGTTTGCAGGAACCAAGTGAGCGAATGCCCTCGCACTCCGCGCCCAAGCGCTGCGCCGTCGGCGGTGATAACAAGCCAGTCGCCCACAAGAATCCATTCAGAGGTACGTATTGATGATGTTCTCGAGCAACTCCTGCCGCCCACTCACGTTAGGCGCCGATTCGCCTTTTTCGAGCATGATCGCTTCGAGGGAGGCAAGGCCATGCTTCCCGGCCGAAATTTCGGCTCCAAGCCCAGTCTCCCAACTAGCATACCGCTCGCGGAGCATCGCCTCCAAGCGGCCCTCGGCGCGGATCGCTGCCGCGACCTTGAGCCCCCGGGCGAAGGCATCCATCCCTCCGATATGGGCGTAAAACAAGTCGATCGGCTCGAAACTTTCGCGGCGGACCTTGGCATCGAAGTTGACGCCGCCTGGCGCGAGGCCGCCCCCCTCGAGAATTGAAAGCATGCACTGTGTCGTCAGATAAATATCGGTGGGGAACTGATCGGTGTCCCAGCCTAAGAGTAGGTCGCCCCTGTTGGCATCAATCGACCCCAGTGCACCGGCGGCCGCTGCCACTTCCAGCTCGTGTTGCATGGTATGTCCGGCGAGCGTCGCGTGGTTGGTCTCCAGGTTCAGCTTGAAATCTTCCAAGAGATCGTACTGCCGAAGAAAATTAAGACAAGCGGCCGCGTCACTGTCGTACTGGTGCTTGGTCGGTTCCTTCGGTTTCGGCTCGATGTAAAACTGTCCGGCAAAGCCGATCTCCTTGGCATAGTCGACCGCCATGTGCAAGAGCTTTGCCAAGTGGTCCAGCTCGCGGCGCATGTCGGTATTCCAGAGCGTCTGATACCCCTCCCGTCCACCCCAGAAGGTGTACCCCTCGCCGCCCAATTCATGCGTCACTTCGATCGACTTCTTCACTTGCGCTGCTGCGAAGGCAAACACCTCGGCGTTGGGGCTCGTCCCCGCTCCGTGCATGTACCGGCGGTGGCTAAACAAGTTGGCCGTGCCCCAGAGCAGCCCGATGCCGGTCCGCTCTTGCTCTTCTCGGAGGGTGACAACGACGGCGTCCAGGTTCTTGTTTGTCTCGGCTAGCGACGGACCTTCGGGGGCCACGTCGCGGTCGTGGAAGGCATAGAATCCCACTCCTAGTTTTTCCATGAACTCAAACGCAACACGGGCCCGGTGCTGCGAATTCTCGATCGACTCGGTGCCGTCGTCCCAGGGCCGCAGGGCGGTCCCCGGCCCAAACGGATCGCCGAGCGGGTTCCGGAAAGTGTGCCAGTAGACCACGCTAAACCGTAGGTGGTCTCGCATCGTCTTCCCCTCGACCAATTCATCCGGATCGTAATGACGAAACGCAAGGGGATTGGAGCTCTCAGGCCCTTCAAAACGGATGTGCGGAATATTGGGAAATGCCGGCATAGCCAGTACGGTCCTATTGTAAGGAGGTCGATTCGCTGCCTGGGACAGGCTCCTACGGCTTCAGCGACCAATCTAGCGAACCATTCTATCGAAAACGACGTCGAATTTGCAGCGGCCATTTTGTGGACAGTTTTGGAGCAAGCAACTACGATGGAAATCGAGCCCTTTGGAACAAGGGGACTCTCATTTGGCAACAAACTAGAGATGATTTTCACGGGAACAGAGATGAACTACCGATCGATTTTCAGCCCCTGTGGGGCAATTCTTGCGCTGATGACGGCCGTCGCCCCTGCCGAAGCGACCACCGGGACGAGCACCATCGTGCGATTCGACACCACCTTCGGCACCTTCGACGTGCGTCTCTACGACGAAGCCATGCCCAACAGTGTCGAGAACTTCCTGAATTACGTCGAGGATGGCGCCTACACCGAGTCGTTTATCCACCGCAGCGTATCGGAGTTCGTGGTCCAGGGAGGCGGCTTTCGCTGGCAAACCGACGGCAACTTGAGTACGATTCCGACCGACGATCCCATCGACGATGAGCCAGGCGGTGGTGTCGCGGGAATCTCCAATCAACGCGGCACGATCGCGTTCGCTAAATCGGGCCCTAACACGGTGACCAGCCAATGGTTTTTTAATCTGGGGGACAACTCGAACCTCGACAATCCTGCTCGCCCCGATGGCGGGTTCGCGGCATTCGGTCGGGTGCTCGGAAATGGCATGGAGGTCGTTGACCAAATCGCTAGTCAGCAAATAGTCGACTTTAGCGGCTCCATTTCCCCGTTTGGAAATTTGCCCCTTCTCGACAGCTTCGGACCGGGCGGCGGATTCTTTCGGGAAGACCTGGTTTTTATCAACAGCGTTGTCGAGCGGAATTTCCCGGCTGGTGACTACAACTTCGACGGTGTCGTCGATGCGGCGGACTTCACCGTCTGGCGCGACTCGCTCGGCTCGACCACGCTGGCCGAGGCGGATGGCAACGGCAATGGCGTCGTCGACCAAGCCGACTACCAGGTCTGGCTCGATACCTTCGGCGAGACTTCGGTCAGCGGTGCACTGCTGGCGGCCACCGTCCCGGAGCCGACGGGGGCAGCGATTCTAGCCGGGCTCCTCGCACTGGCAGCAGGACTGCGGTCGATCACCCAACGGGAATGAAAAACCAAAAAGTAGACAGATTTGTCTACAAAAAGTAGAATGCGGATCCCGCGAAGGAACAGAAGAAAAATCGCCTCGAATCCCCTGCGGCTCAGCCCCGCAGCCGCCACTCTCTCCTTGGGTGGCACTCTCCGTTACTCCTAAGCCCTGACGGTTGTTCATGCCAAATTGCGCCATAATTGCTCGACGAACTCTCGCTCGCCGCGTCGGCTCGGCTCTTTTCTTGTCCCTTGTAGCCGCCGCGATGCCGGCACGCTCGGCCGACGTGACGCACAAAGTGAGACTCTACTGGGATTCTGGAGTGGTGGAGATCGACCTCTTTGGAGAAACCTCTCCGAGGCACGTAGCGAATTTCCTGCGCTACGTCGATGAGGGACTTTACGACAACACGTACCCCCACCGCTCCCGGTCGGGCAGTGCACGATTCATTCAGGGAGGCAGCTTTTATGTCCCCGATCCGTTGACTCTTTTGGGACTCGACGACAATCGTATCCCGACCTTTCTCCCAGTGAAGAATGAATTCGACGCCTCGAACGGCCTCTCGAATACAGCACGAACCCTCGCGGCGGCAAGAACTTCCAATCCCGACTCTGCCACTTCGGGTTGGTTCTTCAATGTGACCGACAATTCCGCCGGGTTCGATCCAGGGCCCTTTACAGTCTTTGGAGAGGTGACCAGCGGCTGGGATACGTTTAGTGCTCTCCCCTTCCAGCCAACGATCAACCAACTTTTCGCCCCTGGGACTTATCCCCCGGTCGTCTCGACCACCCCCTTGAACAACATCGGTACAATGGAAATTCCGGTCTGGGACATCTCCGTGTTTCAAGAATGGGTCCGCATCCCGACGACTCCCGGGGATTTTAATTTGGACGGTCTGGTCGACAACGCGGACTTTGCCGTATGGAGCGAGGCACAAGGGGCCATCGGTGTCGCGTCGAATTTGACGGCGGACGCCGATGGCGACGGAGATGTCGACCTGGCCGACGTGCAGGTATGGCAGGACAATCTGGGCAATGGCACCCTGAAAGACCTGCTGGGGGACTACAATGGGAATGGTGTCGTGGGAGAAGCCGACTACCTCTGGTGGAGGACGACGTTTGGTTCGTCGGCCACCCTCGATGCCGATGGCAATGGAGACGGGCGGGTCAACGCGGCCGACTACACCCTTTGGCGAGATCGCCTGGGAACAGGTTCTTCGGCGTCGATTCTCGCCGAGGGGACGACGGTCCCGGAGCCTTCGACCGGTCTGCTCGCACTTCTTGCTGGCGTTGCCGCTACATTAGTCTGGCGTCGAAAATTGCCCTAGCGCATAAAAAAGCGGGCCTCGGATGAGCCAGGCACACGCTGACAAGGTGTAACGGTCAGGGGCAAGTCAACCGTCGCACCAAATTCCATCCGAGGCCCCGCGGGCCAGCAACTTTAGGCCGCCGTGAGAGGAATCCCTCTCGCGACAACAACTCTCTATTAACGCACTTGTCGTGCCAATGTCCTGGGAGATCGCTTTTCTGGCGATTCCTGCATGGCCGTAAGTGCTTTCGTGGAAACCCTTTAGAATGAGATGAAATGGCCATTCCACGGGGTTTTTCAGGGCGTTCGACGCTCTTGGCAAAAGACCAAACGTTCTATCCGACTTCGTGATTTCGCTACAGTTGTAGGCGAAAAGCGCAGCTCTCGCCGAGCGGCGGATTCCCTCGACATTGGGGTATCAAAATGAGACGAATCCAACGCAAGTCGTGTCCATAAAACGACTTATTGATTCGCGTTGACCTGATTCGCCCCCAAGAAGTCAAGAAGCGGCCTGCGGCGGTGCGAAGGGGTGGTTCTCGAATTGAGATCGCCCTGTGAGTGGGGCAGGGATCCCGCTGTCTGGCGTGCTTGCCCCGTCGTGCTGGAGGCCCTACCACGTTAGAACATCGCTAGTCGGGGTTCCGCCCTGGCGATGCCGCTTCAGCGGCAGGCGCGTCGGAGCGGCGCGACTCCCGACGAGGCGTAGCTCGTCGGCTAGGGGGAGACTCTCGTTCCTAAGCATCCTCCCCTTTTTTCTGTATTCGTAGGATTCGCGTGATTCGTGGTTTCCCTGCCTTGCTTCCGTGAATGGTTGCAGATATTTCGACCGATCTAGAACTCTCCCCTCATGCCCCTCCTCGAACGCTCCTCCCGTCGCCCGTGCCATCCGCTTGGGGACGATTTGCGCCACGTTCTATTGTTGGTCAACCGAACGGCCGGCAGCGGCAAGGGGCGCGAGATCGTCGACGAAGTGGCCACCTCGCTCGTCGCCAAAGGCTTTCCAACCGAGATCGTGGGGAATCTTGAAGACCTCCATGGTCGCGTCTCGGAGTTGCAATCGGCAGGGCAGCTTCGCGTGGTTCTTTCCGCAGGCGGCGACGGGACCTTTGGTGCGGTGCTCAATGCCACACCACCCGGCACCCCTCTGGCTGTCTTGCCGATGGGGACCGAAAATCTGCTTGCGAAATACCTCCAACATCGTTGCGCGCCGGCCGACGTGGTCCGTCTGATCGAGGAGGGGGTCGTCGTACCACTGGATGCCGCCAGGGCAGGGGGGCGGCTTTTTTCGATGATGCTCAGCGCGGGGTTCGATGCCGAGGTCGTTCGGCGCGTCGCTGCCAGTCGCCGAGGCAACATCACCCACCTTGCCTATGCCAAGCCGCTGTTCCAGTCACTTGCAGCGTATCGGTTTCCGCGAATCCGCGTGACCTGGTCGGCGGGGGACGCGAAGCCAACCTCGGCAGAGGTGAGTTGGTCGTTCATCACCAATCTACCTCGGTACGCCATGCGTTTGCCGCTTGCCCCCCACGCCGACGGCACCGATGGCCAGATCGATCTTTGCCTCCTGGAGCGAGGCTCCTGGATCTCGAGCCTTTGGTACTTAGGAAACGTCCTCTGCCGCCGTCACCATCGGCTCCAGGGCGTAACGATTGCTCAGGCAACTCGGATTCGGCTCGAGGCCCTGGGCGATTCGAAGGTGCCGTACCAAATCGATGGCGACCCGGGCGGCTACTTGCCCGTCGACCTGGAGGTCGTTCCCTCTGGGATGAGCGTCGTGGTTGAGGAGGAAGTCGCCAGTCGGCTCGGCTTTGCTCGCGCTGATTCGTAGCGCGTCGTGAAAGGGATTGATCCGGCGAGGGCGGCGCGTCATGCTGTAGGCGTTACGAGGCTCTTTCGCCGTCATCCCTTTTTTCCTTCACGCATGGAACTTCGGTGCCCAACAACCCTGCCCATGTCGGTCCTTATCGTTGCGGGCGATCCGAGCCGTTACTGGTGATCGCGGGCCCCTGTGTCTTAGAAACTGCTGACGAGGCGATGCGCATCGCCTCGGTACTGGCCGAGGCGGCGAAGGCGCGGGAGATGCAATTGGTTTTTAAGGCGTCGTTCGACAAGGCGAATCGAACCAGCGCCGAGGCTTATCGCGGTCCGGGGCTGGAGGAAGGGCTCCGGATACTGGAGAAAGTCCACCGCGAGACAGGCTTGCCGGTAACGACCGACATTCACGAGCCGAGCCAAGCCGCCCCAGCAGCCGAAGTTTGCGATCTGCTCCAGATCCCGGCTTTTTTGGCCCGGCAAACGGATCTTCTTGTCGCCGCCGCGCGAACCGGCAAGGCGGTCAATGCGAAGAAAGGGCAGTTCCTCAGCCCGGGCGACATGCGCCATGTGGTGGGCAAGCTAGCGGCCGCCGGTTGCGAGGATGTCTTGCTCTGCGAACGGGGCACTTTTTTTGGTTACGGGCGTTTGGTCAACGACATGCGAGCGATCCCTCAAATGCAAAAGCTGGGCGTCCCCGTCGTCTTTGATGCCACCCATAGCGTGCAGGAACCGGGGGCTGCCGGCGGTGCCTCGGGCGGTGCCTCGACGGGCGGCAATCGAGAGATGGTCGAGCCGCTCGCCCGTGCCGCGATGGCGCTCGGTTGCGACGGACTCTTTTGTGAGACCCACCCTGACCCTGACAAGTCGCCCAGCGATGGCCCCAACATCGTGCCGCTCGACCTGTTGCCAGCGATGCTCGACCGTTGGATAAAAATTCGCGAGTTGGCGCTGTCGTTTTAGTGCTGTGTTGTTTGAACGCTGTGGAGCGGAGTTCTCCTTTCCTTCCCGAGGTGCCATCTGCATTTTCCATGCTCACGCGAAACCAACTCCTGCACGTCGCGATAGCGATCTTGCTGCTGACGCTGCTCCTGCCCGGTTGCCGCCAAAAGGAAAGCTCCCCTCGATCCTCGGCTTCTCGGCGAGCCTCGAGCAGCGATCAGAGCAGCGCAATGCTGCAATCGGTCGCCACGGCCCTTGCCTCGCTGCCCGACCGATCGATTCTCACGCTCAAGCCGCCCGTGATTGTCCTTGATGCCTCGAAGAGTGCCGACCATCAAGATGTGATGGCGAAGCTGACCCGATCGACTCCCACTGGTCCGCCCCGATACGACCGCCTGGAAGTCACCTCCCGGAACAGCCAATTCCGGCGGGTGGCACGTCCGGGCGATTCGGTCAAGTTCTACGGAGTCGTTTCGTCGGAATTGAGCGAAGAATTTGGAAATACTGCGAAGCGGCTTTCCCAAAATCAAATCGAAGAACTATCGAAGCTACCGAAGGAGGCCCGCGAGAAGGTTGTCGAAGCGATGATCCAAGAGATGATGCTCCAGGACGATTTCGTCACCACTCGGGCTATCGAATTGACGGTGGCACAAGTGATCGACGCCAACACCTTGCTGATCGAGCCGGTCGATCCGATCGACTTGGCGAACGTCTCCACGGAGATGCCAGTCCGCATGGAAATACTTCGGTACGACGATGCCCACTTTCGGGAACTTCGCGTGGCGCTGACTCGTTATGCAGACCAGGGGATTCCACGCCTGGGCTGGGAGCCCAGTCCTGACCGGGAGTCGCTTCGGCATATCGTGGAGCGGCTGAATCGATGGCTTCGGCAGAAGTCGGCCCGGGTGGATTGGCACGTTCCCAAGCTACTCGAAACCTTGCCAGGGGATCTTCGCGACGCGGAGGATTTGCAGCTTTTCATCAGCGACGAAGCACTGGATCGCAATGCGTTTTCGCTTCCCACCGACAAACTACGCGCCCTCCAATCGATGGCCTACGAAGGACGACTGTTGCAAGAGGCAACCTGGGCCCGTGACATCGGCAACTGGCTCACCGAAGACGAGCCCCATACTTTGCCTCGTATCGAAAAAATGTTCGACTGGACGCTTGGTTCCCTGCAACTCGACGACGCGAGCGACGCGATTCCCTCTCAGCGACCTTGGCAGTCGCTCGTCGCGGGCCATGCCACTGCCGAAGGCCGCGCCTGGGTATTTGCCCAGCTCTGCCGGCAGCAGAACGTGCCGGTCGTGGTGTTTCATTTAGCCTCGCCAAGCGACGCCAAGCGGACGACGCTCTGGTGCGGTGCGTTGGTGGGAGATCGGCTCTACCTGTTTGATCCGGCGATGGGACTTCCCCTCACCGATGGGGAAGGCAAAACGCTCTCGCTGGCGCAGGTGCTCAAGAATCCCCAGCTACTCCGCCGCTTCGACTTGCCCGATGAACCTTACCTGGTCGATGCCTCGAGTCTCGAATCGCTCACCGCCCAAGTGGTGGCTGGCCCGTTTTCGCTGACTCGCCGGGCTGCGCTGCTCGAGGAGCGGTTCACCTCCGACGCTGCCCTTCGGTTGCGTGTCGACGCAGACTCAATCACCTCCCAGCTCGGACGGCATTCATCCGTTGCCCAAGTCCAACTCTGGGATTATCCCTACCGCGTCCTGCTCTCGCAGATCCACCAGCGTCGAGGCCGACGGACGCGTGCTGCGATCGAATTCGAGCCATTCGTCTATCGGCCTCGTCTCTGGAAGGCGAGGTTGCTTCACTTTCGGGGGCGGCAGGAAACCGTGACCGACGCCTCGCGAGACAACGTCACCACGCCCATCGATGATCATCGTGATGCGGGTCGGCTCTACTTCAGCGATAAAGTTCGTCCGACGACGAAGGTCATCGACCGACAGCCGTCGCCCGACACACGCCGTGCTTGGACCAAGGCGAAGGAGAATGCCACTTACTGGCTCGGTCGGCTCTGCTACGACCGAGGCGAGCCCGAAACGGCGATCGCTCCCTGGTTCGAGATGTCGGCGAAGATCGACGGATGGAAGCGGGGGACCCGGTACAATCATGCCAGGGCGCTGGAAGCACTAGGCAAAACTGCCGAGGCGGCCGACCTCCTTCAAGCCGACGACTCCCCCCAGCGTCGCGGTAGCCAGCTGCGCGCCAAGTGGCTAGAGAAACCGTTAAAAGAGTCTCCATCTCGAACCCCTGCGCCCTAACCCCTATGCCTCTCCTCCAACGCCACTGGTTCCTTATTCTGCTCGCTGCGGTCCTCGGCGTGGGCCTCTGGCAGGGGCCCGTACTCGCGAGCGACGTGGCGCAATTCCCCCGAGGGTGGATCGTCGCGAGTGTGATGCTACTCACGGCGCTCCCGATGGCGTTTTCGCAGATCACGTCGGTCGTCCGTCGCGGTCCTGCGGTCGGCCTCGCCGTGCTATTGAGTACTGCGGTCGCGCCACCCCTGGCGTGGTTTCTCGCATGGCTTCTGGGGCGATCGCTACCCGAATCGCTCGGCACGGGACTGTTGATTGCGGCGGCCGTTCCCTGCACGCTCGCGTCGGCGGCGGTTTGGACTCGGCGCGGCGGCGGGAACGACGCGATTGCACTAGCGGTCACTTTGATCACGAATCTGGCTTGCTTTGTGGTGCTGCCGTTCTGGCTGTGGTTTTTCCTCCGTGCCACGATCGAGATCGATCCGTTAGGGCTGTCGAAGCGGTTGATGCTGCTTGTCGTGGTACCGGTGATCATCGCCCAACTCTTGCGGCGCATCCCAAAAATCGCCCTCGCCGCGACGAACCGGAAGAGAGAACTTAGCATCGCCGCACAGGTTGGCATTCTGGCGATGGTCTTTCTAGGAGCCGTGAGCGCGGGGGAAAAACTGGCTGACACCAATGCCGGTAGCGTTGGCATCTCTACTTGGTTTGTCCTCTTGGCGGCCGTGCTCGCACTCCACCTACTGCTCTTCGCCCTCGGTTGGTGGCTGAGCAAGACCATCGGTTCCTCCTACCCCGACCGCCTTGCCATCGCCCTTGCCGGCAGTCAAAAAACCCTCATGATCGGCCTCGACGTCGCGATTGGCTTTGGAGGTTTGGCCCTGCTGCCGATGGTCGCCTACCATGGCACGCAGCTCGTGGTCGATACGTTACTGGTCGACCAACTGAAGCCGAGGGTCGAAGGCGATCCGAAGGGACATCGGGGCGCGTAGGGACCGACAACCGTGTTGGTGCTTGTCCGTCGGCTAGGAGCGCAACGGAACAACTGCTTCTGACCATGAACGGTTACGAAAAAAACTAAGCCGTAACGCTGCGACTAGTCGAGCAGCCCGACGAACTCAAAACGGCCACCGTCGAAAAGCCCTTGGTCGCTTAGCTTCAGTTGAGGAATCACTAAGAGAGCCATGAACGATAAGGTCATGTAGGGCGCGCGGAGCGGCGACCCCCAGGCCTTCACCAACTGGTCGAGCTTGCCGTAGGCCGCGCCAACCTCCGCGCAGGAGCCGGTCGCCATGAGGCCGGCAATGGGGAGCGGCAGCACTTCGCTCGCCCGTTCAGCCTTCGGTCCCGTGACCAGCGCCGCGCTCAGTCCCCCTCCTTCGTCCATGACCAGGTTGATCGCTGCGGCGATGTCGTCGTCGTCAACGCCAACGGCGATCACGTTGTGCGAGTCGTGAGCAACACTCGAAGCGAGCGCGCCACGCTGGAGGCCAAAATTTTGGATGAAGGCGACCGCCACGGGGGCCGGCTGGTAGCGATTGACCACGACGAGCTTGAGTAGGTCTCGTGCGGGATCGCTGACGATATTTCCCGACTCGATCTTGGGGGTTTCCAACGAACAACCCGTGACGAGCTGGCCCTCTTCCGCTTGGATAACACGGAGCCTCGAATCCGCGGTCACTCCTTCGGCTGAGATTGCTAACTCTTCGGCCAATACCGGACGGGCGGCGAACTGGTTGACGATGGCCGGTTCGACTCGTGGCAGCGAGGTCACTCCCTTCTCGGCAACGCAGTGGCCATCAATCCAAGTTCGCACGCATTCGAAGGTTTGGAGAGACGCCACCTCGATGAAGTCAGCCGGGTCGCCGACCTGAAGCTGGCCGACGGGGAGGCCATAGTGCTCGACCGGTGTGATGCAGGCGGCGGTAAGCACGTCGAACAGATCAATGCCTCGCTCGACCGCCCGACGGACCAAGAGATTGATGTGGCCCAGTAGAAATTCGTCGGGATGTTTGTCGTCGCTGCAAAGCATCGTCCTGCCGGGATGCTCGCCGATAAGGGTATAGAGAGCATCGAAATTGCGGGCGGCGGAACCTTCGCGAATCGCGATCTTGCAGCCCGCCGCCAGCTTGTCGAGCGCTTCGTCTTTGGTAAAGCATTCGTGGTCGGTCGTGATGCCTGCCGCGATGTACTTGGCTGCCTCGTCGCCGCGCAGACCCGGGGCATGGCCATCGACTGGTTTGCCAAGCCGCTTGGCCGCCGCCACCTTGGCGAGGCAATCGGCGTCTCCCGACAAGATGCCAGGAAAGTTCATCATCTCGCTGAGGTAGCCAATCCGGTCGTCCTCCAGAAGTTCCTCGACTTCTCGGAGAGTGATTTGGGCACCAGCCGTCTCGAACGCCGTTGCCGGGACGCAGGAGGGCGCGCCGAAACAAAACTTAAAAGGAGACTTTGCCGCATTGTCGAGCATGTAGTGAACCCCCGCCGTGCCGAGGACGTTGCCAATCTCGTGAGGGTCGCTCACCGCCGCGACGGTCCCATGCACGACCGCCGCCCGGGCGAATTCGGTCGGCACCAGCATCGAGCTTTCGACATGGACATGCGAGTCAACAAACCCGGGAAGGAGAAACGTGCTGGCATCGGTCGCTTGAGTGACTGGCTTGATGGAAGTGATGTGGCCATCGCTCCAGGTGACTCGGGCGGGAGCGATCGTCCGCTCGCGAAGGTCGACCCATTGGGCGGTAATTTGCATGACAAGTCGGGTGGGCTAGTTTTGTTCACGGGGAGAAATAGAGAGGTCGCTAGCAACGCCCCACAGCCTACCTGGATGGGCGGCGGGACTCTAGCAGTGCTGGCGCCTCGGTCGGCCGATTAGGAGGAATGGATAGAGATTTCCGAAAGTACCGGTTGGGTGGCTGTCGATACCATCGGAGAGGAAGTGAATCCTGGGGGGGCCCGGGCGACGCCGGACGTACCGGCACGGATCGCGATAGCGGTACCGTTCGCTCGACTACCCATTGCCCCTCGAAAAGGACCAGCCCGATGCGACCGCTTCTAAAGTGGACTACGGCCGGCGCTCTTGCCCTGTCACTGACCCTCGGCAGCAACGCTGCCGCTGCCCCGCAGCCCTTACAGTGGCAACATGCCTCTCAACAGACGGCCCGCGCTCCTCGCGCGGCCAAGCCGAGCCGGCGCCCAGCGAGGACAACAACAGGGACAACGACTCGTGCGCCTGCTCTGGCCGTCAAGCAGCCAGTCGTCCGAAGGCCGCAAGCTTTTAAGCCTCCGACCGGTGCCCAACCACTCCGCCCCGTCCCCTCCACGGACTCCTCCACCGGAACCTCGGCAGCCAAGCAGGCAGCCCAACAGGCGTCGCGCCTTCGCACGGCAAAAGTCTCGGCGGCCCGCGTTCCGAGAACCTATCCAGGACGCAACGCGAGCCCCGTTCGTTCTCCGCGAAGTCAAACTCCGAGAAACCATCGCAACGGAATCGGTACGGCGAGCCTCGTCGATGAGATTGTCCCCGCCCAGTGGGAAGGCCCCATCGGCGCTCCTGCCTGCGACTGCGCGGGGGGTGCCTGCGCAGGGGGCGGCTGCGCGGAGGGTGGTTGTGCGGATAGCTTGTACGGCGAAATCGGATGCGGGGTTCCTTCGTTCGATCCTGGCTGCGGATTCGAGGAGCCTGGCTGCGGAATTTCCTACGGCCAAGCGGGCGGTTGCGCGGAAGGATGTGGGGATTGCTATGGCGAGCCGACCTGCGGGTGTGGTGGCAGCGGGTGTGGCGACTCTGTTGGGCCCAACGGCTGGGAGAACTGCGGTGATCGAGGATGCATTCCGGTTCTCTGGCTGCCGCCGATCCACGAGATCGTGGTGTTTGGTGGTGTGCAAGGATTCAAAGGGCCGCTCGACCGGACTCGTGACAGTGGAAACTTTGGCTTCCATGAAGGATTTAACGTGAGTGGCCCGATGGCATGGCTTGCCTGGCCAGGGCTTGGCTACCAGATCGGTTACCAAGCGGTCCACAGTCAACTCAACGGGGATGCCAATAGCGGCACCAACAGCGGGCAGACTCAGCACTTCATCACTGCGGGGCTCTTTCGTCGGAAGCAGGCGGGCCTGCAATACGGCGTGGTCTGGGACATGCTGCGGGACGACCGCCAAGGGGCTTACGACTTCGGCCAGGTCCGTGGGGAGATTGGTTTTAAGAACCTGTGCGGACGAGAGATCGGGTTCGCCTACACCGTCAACACCAACGACAATCAGCTCCCGACCGGCAACGGACTCACGACCTTCCAAGCGACCGACCAGTACCTGCTTTACTACCGCTTGAGCGGCCCCAAAGGGGGCGGGTTTCGCGCGTTTGCGGGACTCGATGGCAACGCCAGTGGCCTCTTCGGCGGCGATTTCCACCTGCCGCTAAATCCCAGGTGGTCGTTCGAGGGAGGCTGGACCTACCTCTTCCCCGAGAGTGGCACCCAGGGCTCCGCCTCACGTGACGAAGCGTGGAACCTCAGCATGCAGATGGTCTGGCACTACGGCAGCGGCGCGAGAAGTCGCCACCTCAACCCCTATCGGCCCCTCTTCAACGTGGCAGATAACGGCAGCCTAATCGTTGTGGACTAAGTTTCTTTCCGGGTTTCTTTCCGGGCGGCTGCATGGTAACCGTTCACGGAATCCAAGCAGTCTGGATCAACGCAAAGACGCGGAGGCGCGCGAAGCAGCGCAAAGGAACGCGGGTAACCTCTAGCCGACGAGCTACGCCTCGTCGGGAACCTCGTCGCCCGACGAGGCGTAGCTCGTCGGCTAGTGCTTGGACAACGGACAACCAACCACTGCCAACACGGTTGCCCGCAGTCCTCAGCGCTGCTTTGTTGATCGACGATGCTTCGCCCGTGAATGGTTACGCTGCATGATTCACAAAATTTTATCCTGCCACCATTGTGGTTGGCGAACGGTGGCCGGGCATGACGATCTGGTCGTCCGACTCCGGCTCGTGGGACAGCTTCGGCGCGACAAGGAACCGGACGAAGCGATCGTCGAGGCGTTGCTCGTCGAGGCCGTCGGGCGAATGACTTGTCCCGGCTGCAAACGAAGGGGGCTTCTCGCATCGGATGCCGATGGAGGGAGTGCCGATGGAGGGGAGAACAACGCTGACTGGAGCGATGGCGATTGGCAGGCGGCGGTGCTCTGTGAGATTTGCCGAAAGGCCATCGACCCCGAGCGGCTTGAAGCGTTGCCCAGCACGTTGCGCTGCGCGAAGTGCCAAGGTCAAGCCGAGGCGGGAACGCTGCCCGACGACGATCCGGAATTCTGCCCCCGGTGCGGGGCGCTCGTGGAGCTTCGCGTCCATCGAGGCAGTGGAATCACGCGGTACAAGCGATTTTGCACTGGCGAGCCACCCTGTCGGTTGTGAAGGGGGCAACCCGACGAGGCGTAGCTCGTCGGCTATTTGAGGCGTAGCTCGTCGGCTATTTGGAGGGGGACTTCAGCGAACAGCGAACAACGGACCGGTGTGAGAGGTTCTAACGACCCGACGCCATTCGATAGCGGCGATACCGATGCAAGTTGTACAGATCCCGCTCCAAAAGCTCTAAATCGAATTTCGTATCGAGAAGCCGTAGCCGCGTGTTTTCGATCGTGACAAAGAGCTGCCGCCCGTTGCGAAACTGGTCGAAGGGCTCCCATTCGTTCAGTCGTCGATCGAGCGAGGCGATTTCCGCCCGGCGAAGACGAATCTCGTATTCTAGCACGCGAACCCGACCCGGATACTCGACATACCGGTAGTGATGGGCCGCGATCGTCGCAGCCGTCGGCTGGCCCAAGAGATCGGAGGGGGTAGCCATCAAGGCGCAGAATATCAGCAGGAGAAGAATCGGACGCATGGCATGGACCTCAGCAGGGAGAAGAGCAGGACGCCCACCGGGCGCGACTCTTTCCATACTAATTGGCCACTACCAAGACTTCAAATCTTGGGAACTCCCTAAAACCAGGGGTTCAGCGCGTGTAGCCGAGCGATTTAACCACACCGAGGACTTCCTCGTAGTCGATGAAACGCCGTCGGTGGCGAGCTTTGTAAGCGTCGATGGCGTTCGCCAATTCGGCTGCCTCGTCCGACAGCTCGCTATAGCTGTTGGTAAACTGACGACGTTCTCTCGCCGGAACATCGCTCGCGGGAACGGTTCCACGACGATCGACAAACGAAAGGCCCGATTCTGCGACGGAGGGGGTCGAAGGGAAAGTCGTCGTAGTCATATCCAAGACTCCAGGGAAGGCGACGGTGACCGGTTGGGAGGGCATGGTTTGGCGGGCTTAAGAGAAGTCCGCTCTCCAAACCTACCACACTCCCAGCGATGGGAGAGAGAATCGAAACGCTTTACGACTCGGTTTCTTCTCGTCGAAACGATCGTAGCGGTTGTACCGGAACGCCGTCACAAAATAGCCGGTCTAGCGACGTGGCAGAGTTACTGCGCCGGCTCTCTGGCTGAGAAGGGTAAGCATCTCTCGAGCTGGCTGGTACGTCGCATCAATGGCCAGGGCTTGGCGAGCGAATTGTTCCGCCGGGAGGGGGTGGCCGAGTCTCATCTCGACTCTTGCCTGCATCGTTCGGATCTCAGCGGTAGCAGGTTCTCCTGCCGTGGCCAGAGCAAGCCGCTCGCCCGCCTCGGCAACGCGATCGAGCGCCAGGTAGGTCTTTGCCTCGAGCAGCAAGACACTAGGTGGCTCTTCCCCAGGAGGATACGAATCGATCAGCCGGTGGAGAGTCGCCAGGCAGCGTTCCTGCTCACCAAGACGACTGTACAGCGATGCGAGAGTGAGCAGTACGTCAGGTTGGTGGGGCGTGAGGAGGAGGGCATGTTGGTAGTCGGCCATCGCGGCGTCGTCGAGCCCCTGGGCTTCGGAGGATTTTCCGCGAAGAGCCCAAGCGGCGGCCAATTGGTGGTCGAGCTGAAGCGATTTGACAGCCTGTTTCTCTGCCAACTCCGGCCAACCACCTGCGAGCAGCATTTGGCCGGCGCGAACCGAGAGGGTGGAATCGCCAGGTGCCAGTCGAGCCGCTTCGGTGATCTGTTCCAGAGCTTCTTCCGTGGCCCCCCGTTGCCAAAGTGCTTCCGCAAGATGGCTTCTCGGCATAGGGTCCTCGGGCGACTTATCAATCGCCTCGCGAAGGATCGACTCTCCTTCGGTGCAGTCACCACATTCCATCGCCGAGATGCCCTGCCGAGCCAGACTCCTGCCGGCCGCCACGGACGAAGCCGTCGAATGCATGGATCTCCACGACGTACAACCGGGCGTTGTTAGCAGCAGGGCCATTCCGGCCAGTGCGAGTTGCCATTTCATCAAGTCCATCCAAGTCCGCGCAGCGGTGGCGTCTAGCGAGATCTTCGCCGAGGAGGGTAGCACTCCTTCGCCATGGTAGCAACGGAGAATCGGCAAGAATTCTCGCCAGCCCGACGAGGCGTAGCTCGTCGGCTACCCACTCGACCAGGTGTGGATCGTCGGCTGCTCACTCGACCAGGGTGTGGATCGTTGCCCGGTGGAGAGTTACCATGCACGGTGCTAAGATTGCTAGCGTTCGGTGACTCTCAAAAAAGTAGGTTGGACGATGCCCAGTTTTTACGATCGCGATGGATTACGGTTTGCGTATCCCGAGAACTGGACGGTCGACAGCGAAGGGGGTGGGAATGCCGACGCTTCGGCGACCGTCACAAGCCCCAAGACCGCCTTCTGGTCGGTGATGCTCTACCAAGGCCTCAAAGAGGTCCGGGAGTTGGCCGACTGCGCGCTTGACGCGCTGAAGTCGGAATACCCGGAATTGGAGGTCGAGGAGGCGGCCCCGCCTGGCAGCGAAGAGGGTATTGGGTATGAAGTAAGCTTCTCCTACATCGACCTTATCAATACGGCGACGATCGAAGCCTTCCACCACCAGGGACGCACCTTTCTTCTGCTGGGGCAAGCAGAGGACCTGGAGCGGGATGAGGTCGAGCCGGTTTTTCAAGCCATGACGGCGAGTCTGCTGACGGAAACCGTCTAGCGGGGGTGGAGGTCGGGACCCGCATTGTAGATGTTACAAAAGCCGACGCAGCAGGGGCGAGGCCGTTCCGAGGTTCCGCCCGCAAAATACCGCTGCCAGTGCTAGTGGAGGGAATCTGAGCAGGGGTGAGGAGAAAAGTTCCCCCACTTTCGTTCGTTTGGCACGCGGGATGCAATAGACCCTGGAGGGACAACAGTCCCCTCGAGTGAGTCGTTACCAAGAGGGGTAAGATTTCGCAGGATTTTGTCGCCGATGTGGAGCGACCCTAGCCCGCCACGGGAAACTGTCTGTCTTACGCCCCCAAAAAAGTAGCGATTAGAAAGGACCCGGTTGGCATCCCTCGCAGGGCCAACCGGGTCCTTTTCTATGACTTGCTTCTATGGCTTGGTTTTCCGTAGCCGTTCACGGAATCCGAGGCAGGGAAAACCACGAATCACACGAATAACGGCTATTCGTCGGGATTCATAAAATTCGTGGTTCCTAT
>QIKP01000012.1 GCA_003233055.1 Planctomycetaceae bacterium | reverse complement strand
GCGCTCGACCGGATGCGATCGGTAGCCGATAGCGTGCCGGAGGACGATCGTCCCGAGCGGCTGCTTGCCGAAGCACGGGCTATCCACACCGAAGACCGTCAGCAGTGCGCCGCGATCGGCCGCCATGGGGCCGACCTGCTGGAGAAGAGGTTGCCCGCAGGCAGCGGAATACTTACCCACTGCAACACCGGGGCGCTTGCGACCGGTGGTGACGGGACCGCGCTGGCGGTGTTGTTCGAACTCCACCGCAGGGGGTTTGCCCCGAAAGTCCATGCGGATGAAACCCGGCCTCTCTTGCAAGGGAGCCGGCTCACGATGTGGGAATTGATGGAACGGGGTATCGACGCAACGCTGCTTTGCGATTCGATGGCAGCTCAGGTGATGCGCGAGGGCCGAGTGCAGGCAGCCATCGTTGGTGCCGATCGGATCGCCGCCAATGGCGACACGGCCAACAAGATCGGCACGTACGGCGTCGCCCTCCATTGCAAAGCCCATGGCTTGCCGTTTTACGTCGCGGCCCCGACCACGACATTCGATCTTGCCTTGGAGTGCGGCGAGTCGATTCCGATCGAGCAGCGCGCGTCGGAAGAAGTCACGAGCCCCGGCGGCGCGACTTTTGCCCCGCCAGGAGTCCAAGTCTATAATCCGGCGTTTGATGTCACGCCGGCGGAACTGATCGCAGGCATTATCACCGAGCGAGGTTTGATCGCGCCGGTCACGCGAGAGAACGTAGAACAGCTAGGCGAGTACTCACCCTCCTAGCCGACGAGCTACGCCTCGTCGGCGAGTGATCGTTATGCGTTCCGCATCTTACTCGACTCTCTCTTCTCGTGTCGTAAAGACGACCTGTTTGCGAAAGACTTTCTCGAACAAATCCGCTTTCCGCCTCGCGGCCCAAATATCAACGTCGGCGTTCTCTTTAGCCGCCACTTCGATACTGACGAGGTCTTTCTTCACGTCGCAGCGGATATCTTCCACTTGTTGTTGGTGCGTCCGATCGAGAGCGAAGGCGAGCCGCAGGATCGCCGCCAGCTTGGCGACGCGGTGCTGGTCGGCTTCGGCCAAATCGCCATATCCCTTGTGCTTTTTCTTGGGGTGGGCGCCCCGATGGTAGCGCGCGATGCACGCGAGCAGTTGTAGCTCTCGCCGCTCGAAGCCTCGCAGCTCGCTGTTGAGAATCAATTGATAACTGTGCTTGTGGTGTTTGTCGTAGCTAATCAGGTAACCGGCGTTGGCCAAGAGTGCGGCCGCCTCGAGCAGTTCGCTGTCCCGAGTCTCCATTTCCAGGGGTTCTGCCAATTCGTTCAGTAGCTTCCGGGCGATCCGAGCCACTTGCCGCGTATGACGAAGATCGACGCCACAACGTTCAGCAAATTGCTCGACCGCCTGCTGGCGTTCGGCCACCGATGCCGAACTACCGCGGCTGGCTTGGATCATGTCGAGTAGCAATCCGTCGCGGACGCCTCGTGTATGAACCTGTGTGACGTTAACTGCCAAGTGTTTCATCACGCGGTCGATGATCAGGAGGCCAGCGACGATAATGTCCGCACGCCTTGGATTGAGTCCCGGCACCTTTCGTCGAGATTCGAGTGGCATGCTCGCAAGGTCACTGAGCAAATGATGCACTTCCGATCGTTTCACACGGTAGCCCCACATCGGTTGATCGGTTTCTCCTTTGCGCGCCGAGATCATGGCCGCCATGGCCGTAAAGGTTCCGCCGGTGCCGAAGAGCAAGCTTGGTAGGAATGGCGGCTTTCGGGCATATTTCTTCAGTTGTCGGTCGACAAACTTAGCGGCGGATCGGACCTGCCGATCGGTGAGTTGACCGGCCAATCCACATTTGTCGGTCACACGAACCGCTCCGAGTTGTGTCGTAAAGACCTTTTCGATCATGCCGCTCGAGGCGAGGACAATTTCGGTACTTCCGCCGCCAATGTCGGCGACGGCGATCTGTTTGCCGGTCACATCAAACGCTCGGCTGACACTCAAAAACGCGAGCCTTGCTTCCTCCTGGGCCGAGATCGTTTCGATAGCAAGGCCCAGTTCTTCCTGGACTCGCTCGCAAAAGTCGGGTCCATTGTCGGCGTCGCGAACGGCGCTGGTGGCGATGGCCCGTCGATGGGTTGCCCCTTGCCCATCGGCGATAACGATGTAGTTTTTCAAGGCCTCAATCGTCGAAGCAATGGCTTGGTCGCTCAAGGCTCCCGTCCGAGAAAGACCGGCCGCTAAACGGGTGTTCTCTCGCTCTTCGTCCAAAATCCGATAGCTTCCGGTCTCCAGAGCTTCGGCGACGACCAGTCGAACGCTGTTGGAGCCAACATCGAAAGCAGCCAATCGTTCGTTCGAGGTGGTGGGGGGGGGATTGTTCGACATGGCGTGGATTTGACCGATTCAATTTCAATGGTAGGCTCAACGGTTCACATGATCGACCATGCGACGTATCGCGTCAACGCTCATCCGCTACTGTCGTTCGAAATTCCACTACGATCGAAGGAACGTTCCCATGCCAATGACCGTCCCAAGCCATGGCACCCCGGCATCGCCGTCGACACCCTCGCCTTCGATTGGGGAGTACTTAATTCAGCGGCTCCAGGACTATGGCATCGCCGACATTTTCGGTATCCCAGGCGACTACGTCCTCTCGTTCTACACCCTGCTGGAGGAAAGTCCGATCAACGCCATCGGCTGCACTAGGGAAGACTGCGCCGGGTTCGCCGCCGATGCTTACGCGCGGGTTCATGGCATGGGGGCGCTCTGCGTCACCTATTGCGTGGGGGGACTGAGTGTTTGCAATTCGGTTGCGGGAGCGTTCGCCGAAAAGTCTCCTGTCGTGCTGATCTCTGGAGCGCCCGGAATGAGAGAGCGGGTTCACAATCCGCTCTTGCATCACATGGTTCGCGATTTCCAAACTCAGCACGACGTGTTCAAAAAGCTCACCATTGCGAGCGCCGAGTTGAACGATCCTGAAACGGCCTTTCGTGAAATCGATCGCGTTCTTGCCACTTGCAAGCGATACAGTCGACCGGTTTACCTGGAGATACCTCGTGACCTAGTGAACGTCCGGCCGAGTGCTGCACCTGCCTACGAACAGTCGGTACTCCATAGCGATCAGCGAGCGCTTCGGGAAGCGGTGGAAGAAGCGGCGATGCGAATTGAAAAGGCTCGGCAACCCGTTTTACTGTTGGGGGTCGAGGTCCATCGATTCGGGCTACAATCTCAAGTCCTCGCACTGGCCGAAGCAACAGGCCTCCCGATCGCTGCGACCATGCTTGGCAAAGGGGTGGTTGCCGAAACCCATCCGCAGTACATGGGACTCTACGAAGGGGCATTGGGATGCGAAGACGTGATGCGTTACGTCGAGGCAAGCGACTGCGTCGTGATGCTCGGCACGTTCATGACCGACATCAACCTGGGGATTTACACCGCCGAACTCGATATTGCCGACTGCATCTATGCGACGAGCGAAGAACTGCGAATCCGACATCACCATTTCCACGACGTCCTGCTCACCGACTTTGTCGAAGCGCTCGTCAGTCGAAATCCGAAGCCCCGGTCGCCCCTCCCTCCTGCCCCCACCGATTGGAACAAGGAGGTCTTCGTCCTCGACTCGGACGCTAAAACGACGATCATGCGGGTCATCGACCGGCTCGACGAGCAACTCGACGACGACACGATCGTCATCGCCGATATTGGCGATGCCTTGTTTGCCTCCACCGAACTCACCACGCGTGACCGCGCCGTGTACCTGAGCCCTGCCTACTACACGTCGATGGGATTCGCCGTGCCGGCGGCGCTCGGGGCGAACATCGCTCGGCCCGAGGCACGCGTGGTTGCGATCGTAGGTGACGGGGCCTTTCAAATGACCGGCATGGAGTTCTCCAACCTCGTAGCCCGAAATCTGCCAGCCATCGTGATCGTCCTGGACAATGGCGGTTACGGCACCGAACGCTTACTCCATCCAGGCGATTACGAATTCAACAATGTCCACGGCTGGCATTACCATAAGCTGCCCAAATTGTTGGGTGGTGGAACCGGATACGAAATAAGGACGGAAGGCGAATTCGACAAAGCACTCACCAAAGCATGGGCCGATACTTCGGGGCCGAGCCTTCTGCACGTCCACTTGAGCCAGGACGATAAGAGCCGCGCGCTTCAGCGGTTGGGGGAGAAAATGCAGGCGACGGTGGTGGGGTAGGAAGGAGGAAGGGGGCAGGGCACGAAAGTGCCGTTATTCGTTGGATCCGTGGTTGTCTTTTTCCGGCCGTGAACGGTTACCCCCGAACGTACCCAAAAAAAAGCGGCCCCCTTCCCGGAGGAAGGGGGCCGCTATCGAAACGTCGATCCGCCTTTCCAAGCGGACACTCTTTTCTTCGGCTTCAGCACGCGTCCGGCTCGAAAGCCTGGGCCGTGCGAGTCGGCCTACATGTCGTAGTACATGCAGAATTCGTAAGGATGCGGCCGGAGCGCGAGGGCTTCCACTTCGTTGACCGTCTTGTAGTTGATCCAGGTGCTGATGACATCTTCGGTAAAGACATCGCCCCGGAGCAAGAACTCGTGGTCCTTGCTGAGAGCCTCGAGCGACGCCTCGAGCGAGCCAGGGGTCTTGGGCACCTCGGCCAGTTCCTCGGGCGACAGGTCGTAGATGTCCTTGTCCAAGGGCTCGCCCGGATCGATCTTGTTTTGGATACCATCCAAAACGGCCATCATCAGTGCGCTAAAGGCGAGGTAGGGGTTTGCGCTCGGGTCGGGGCAGCGGAACTCGATCCGCTTCGCTTTCGGACTCGGGCTGTACATCGGAATCCGGCAAGCGGCCGAGCGATTTCGCTGCGAGTACGCGAGATTCACGGGGGCTTCGTAACCTGGCACCAATCGCTTGTAGCTGTTGGTGGTCGGGTTGGTGAAGGCGAGCAGGGCCCCGGCGTGCTTCAGGATGCCGCCGATGCCATACATGGCGTAGTCCGACAGTCCCGCGTACCCGTTACCGGCAAACAGCGGATCGCCATTCTTCCAGAACGAAATGTGGGTATGCATGCCGGAACCGTTGTCGCTGAAGAGCGGCTTCGGCATGAAGGTGACGGTCTTGCCATGCTTGTGGGCGACGTTCTTGATGATGTACTTGAACAGGCATTGCTGGTCGCCCATCTTCACCATCTCTTCGAACTTCATGTCGATCTCCGCCTGGCCGGCGGTGGCGACTTCATGGTGCTGACACTCGATGTCGAGTCCGCAGTCAATCATCGTCTGCATCATCTCGGCACGAAGGTCGTTCATCTGGTCGGCCGGCGGGCAAGGGAAGTACCCTTCTTTGTGACGCAGCTTGTGCCCCAGGTTCGGACCACGACCGAGCGCCCGGGTGTCGGTGCCACGGTTCCATTCGGCTTCGATGCTGTCGATGTAGAAGAAGCTGGCCTGCGGCGTCTGATCGAACCGGACGTCGTCGAAGATAAAGAATTCCGCTTCGGGGCCGATGTAGCAGGTGTCGGCCACGCCGGTGCTCTTGAGATAATTCGCTGCCTTGCGGCAGATGTTGCGCGGGTCGCGAGTGTAGTCTTCATGCGTGATCGGGTCCTGCACGTTGCAGATCATCACCAAGGTTTTCAGCTCACAAAAGGGGTCGATCATCGCGGTGTCGGGCTGCGGCATGAGCAGCATGTCGCTCTCGTTGATCGCCTGCCACCCACGAATGCTGGAGCCGTCGAAGCCGAGGCCATCCTCAAAGACATTTTCGGTCAATTTGCCCACCGGGATGCTGATATGTTGCCAGAGTCCGGGGAAGTCCATGAATCGAAAATCAATGGCCTTCACGTCGTTTTCCCGGCACATCGCCAGGACTTCTTGAGGTGTCATACGATAATTCCTTATACGGAGATGTCTGCCGAGGAACGTGTCACTGAGGGGACGTAAAAAAAGGCCTCCGCGACAAGCATATTGCTCGCGCGTGGCCGCCTGGAACCCCTAGAGGTTAGCCGATCGGTCGGGGATTGAAAACGGGGGGGGCAGCGGAGCACCCATGGAGTCTTCCCGACCCCTCGTTCTGGGGTGCGAAAAACCCCAGGTTTGTCGGGACGATGGGAGCGGTGGGGTCGCCAAAAGGCAGGCCGCCCAAGCGGTGGTACCCCTTCGTGAGCTGCGTGCGATCGGTGTGGATCGGCAGGTCGGGCCCTAGCGATGCCAGGCGTAGGCACTCGAGACCGATCGCTTGGGGGCCTCGATCACGTGGGGGTGGACGTCCAGGGGGATAAACTCGTTCCGGACGTACTCGATGTACTTCGGCTTCAACCCATGGGCGATTTGCCCATGCTGGTTGGACAAGAGGTTGTTGAATTGCTGCTTCACTTGTTGCGCTCGGACGCGGTCCTGCCTCGGGACAGGGCTGCCGACCGAGAGTGCATCGGGAGTCTCAAAGGCGGCACCGAAGGTTCGGATAACGATACTTACCTCCCTAATCGGTACGGATTGCCCGGTTGGGAGTTTGCGGACCACTTGATCGTACGAACCGACCGTCACGTAGCTTTCGGTCCGATCGTGAAATTCGTAGGCATCCCACCCTTTGGCTCGTAGGAACTGGGTGATGTTGTGGGCGTTCTCCGCGGCTTCGACGAGTGGATCGACTTTCGGTTTTTTCTTGGGCCGGCTCGACCCACCACCACTCTTGAACGCGCCTTGCAGAATGCCCTTTCCACGAAACGAGGCGATCCTGACCGAATACTTTCCCGGGCAGTCGAGTAGCGAAAACTCGACGCCACGGTTCATTTTTGCGATGAACTTGTCGACTCCCTTGGGTTGGAAATACTCTTTGGGCAGGGCCGGATTGCGTGCGAGAAACGCTTTGCGCATCGGTGGGGCGCCTTGGCTTCCTTGCAATCGTGTGAGGTACTCTCGTTCTTGGGCCAGGTTTTGTGAAGTCTCTCGAACGTCGTTACCGAGCGCCTTGGGGCGGAGCGTTTTGATTTGTTCGAGTAGTTTTTGTGCCTGGGGGTCATCAATCGTCAGGAAATTGCCCACCAGCACCGCCACCTCCTGATTCCGGTTGCCACCTTGGTATCGCATTCGAAGTGGCGCGCCATACCTGTCGAGTCCCCGGCCGACACGATCGCCGCCCGACGAATAGTCAAAGGTCATCGAATGGAGGTAAGCCGGGATATTGTAGTGCTGGCGGAGTTCGCTCACCAACTCGTTCGCCTGTTCATCGGCACCCTCGCCGGAGAACGTGGCGGCCATTACGAGCCAGGGGCCATGTTCCTCGCTGAGCGCGTAGTCGCCATCGATCCGGGTTTCGACCTGGTCGACCGGCGTAAAGATTTTCCATAGCGGCTTAGCCAGGGTCGCAGAGGGACCACTCCCTTGCAGCACGACGAATAGCAGCAGGGTGGGCAGCGTTAGGGAGCGTCCTGTTTTTTCGAGTAGCGACATTTCACTCGTCCTCAGGCAAATCGAAGGGCGTAGCAGGGAATTCAGGGTGTTCTGGCGAGGGATTCCGCCGGCAAGGAGGCAAATCGGATTGGCCGACTCCCAAGGGGTGGTGAGCCCGATGCGCCTGCTTCCCCGTGGAACCCCGTTTTACTCGGTCAGTCGGGAGAGTTCTTAGCAAACCCCGGGCCGGCAAGCCAGAGCGATCCGGGGCAAGAAGGTTTCTGGTTCCTGCACCCTTCCTGGGGCGCAGGGGGTCGCAAGGGCTGGGGCGAATAGGCGTCTGGGAAATTCGGCGTTTTTGTCGACCCACGAAGCCAGGTACCCGAAAATTAGGTAAAATCAGTAGACTGGACACTTGCGGCCCCTTTTTCAGCCGACCCCTTTTCCGACCCAAGGAGTTTTGACCATGGCTCGTTACCGCTCGATGACCTCTCGCCGCTTGGCTCACTGCGTGGCTCTCCTCCTGGGGGCAGGGCTAGTTTTGGCGACCCTCCCTTCGGTTCATGCCGCCCCAGCAGCCGTCGCGAAGAGCAAGCCAGCAGTCAAGCAAAACGAGAAGAACGAAGAGAAGCCGAAGCCATCGAAGGACAAGGAGGCGAAGGCGAAGAAGGAATCCCCCAAAAAGGCCAAGCCGGCTCAGCAGGAGAAGAAGGAAGCGACAAAGTCGAAAGTCCGGCTGGCGCAGATCGTCCTTGCGAACTCGATGCCGGAGTCGCCTGGTGTTATGGGGCCGTTCGGCGACCAGCAGTTGGACCTGCGAAGTACCCTTGCTCGACTGGAGAAGGCGGCAAAGGACGACACGGTGGAGGGGCTCGTGCTGCAAATTGCGAACCCAGCCATTGGTCGCGGGAAAGTCGATGAGCTTCGCGCCGCGATTTCCCGATTCCGCAAGAGCGGCAAAAAGGTTTATGCTCAGCTCGACATGGCCATGCCGAGCGACTACCTCATCGCGGCCGCCTGCGACGAGATCATCATGCCCGAGTCGGGCATGGTGCTGCTTCCTGGCCTGCGCATCGAGGCGATGTTCTACAAAGGCCTGCTCGACAAAGCGGGAGTCCATGCCGATTTCATCCACATGGGGGACGCCAAAGGAGCGGCCGAGGTGATGACTCGGAGCAGTTTCAGCAAACCGGTTCGTGAAAACCTCTCTGCGATGGTCGATGACCTCTACGACCAGATGGTCGCGACGGTCGCTTTTGATCGCCCGATCACTCGCGCCCAGGCAGCGGCGGCGATCGACGAAGGCTTGCTGACCGCCAAGAGGGCGAAGGAGCTGGGGCTCATCGATCGACTGGCCTACGCCACGGATTTCCGGAAGAGCTTGGGCAAGAGTTACGAGGCCGACGAACTGGTTTATGTGGAAAATTACGGCAAGAAGCAAGTCGACACCGATTTCTCGGGCCCTGCCGGTTTCCTGAAATTACTGAAATTGATGTCGGGGGGGTCTAGTAGTCGTCGGTCGAGCGGCAAGAAGATCGCCATCGTCTACGCCGTCGGACCGATCACGACGGGCAAAAGCCAAGAGAGCCTTTTCGGCGGTGCGAGCATGGGATCGACGACCATTGTGAAGGCGCTCCGCGATGCAGCCGACGACGAGCAGGTTGCCGCCATCGTGCTGCGGATCAATAGCCCTGGCGGGTCGGCGATTGCCAGCGATTTGATGTGGAGCCAGATCGAGGCGATCGAGAAGCCCATTGTTGCCAGCATGGGCGACGTCGCTGCCAGTGGCGGCTACTACATCGCCATGGGCACCGACAAGATTTTCGCCGAGCCCAACAGCGTTACCGGCTCCATTGGTGTCGTGGGTGGAAAGATGGCAATGAAGGGTTTGTACGACAAGCTAGGTGTCACCATCGACACGATTAGCCGTGGCAAAAATAGCGGTGTCTTCAGCGGTACCCACAAGTTCACCGAAGGCGAGCGGAAGGCGATTGTTTCGATGATGGAAGATACTTACGACCAGTTCACCTCCAAGGCGGCCCAAGGACGAGAGATGCCGGTAGAGCAACTCAAAAAACTGGCCGGGGGGCGCGTTTACACCGGTCGGCAGGCGAAGGCCAACGGCCTCGTCGACGAAGTCGGCACGTTGCACGACGCGATCGCCGAGGCGAAAAAGATGGCGGGCATTGCCGACGACCAAAAGGTGAAGATCAAGACGCTTCCCGAGCCTGTTGATTTCTTCGAGTCGCTCTTTGGCGACAACGACGCCGAGAAGGAAGTCGCCCTGCGGTTCGACCTGGGATTTCTCTCACCGGAGCTCAAACAGATCGCTCAACGGGCGGCCCTGCTCCGGCGAGTCTTCCGAGAGCCGGTGGTGCTGCTGATGCCGTTTGACCTCGAAATCAAGTAACCAAAACAGTTCGCCGAGGGGGCAAGCCCCTCGGCGAACCTTTTAATTCCTAGTCGGAGTGTCGCGATGATCGCGTTCCACGGGGCCGAGCCGTTGAGCCCCTGTTGGGGGACCGGCCGGTGGAAGGTCCTGGATACGCCGGACGAGGTCCGCCGTGCGATTCGCTACGTCGAAAGCAATCCGCTCAAAGAAGGCAAGCCGCGACAATCGTGGTCGTTCGTCGCCCCTTTCGTCACGTAACCCCCCACCCCACCCTCGGCTAACGGCACCCCCGACTGCGTTAGGTAACTTGTCCCCCGATCCGATGCCCTCTACAATCCTCGGTTTGGACCATTCTTACTCGCGAAAATGAGGGCGAACGGGTGCCAGGTACTTGTGTGATTGGGCTCCAGTGGGGCGACGAGGCGAAGGGAAAAATCGTCGACCTGCTGACGGCAGGGCGGCGGTACGTTGTTCGCTACCAAGGGGGGGCCAACGCTGGCCATACCGTTGTCGTCGGGAAGGAAGTCTACAAACTATCTCTCCTGCCCAGTGGTGTGCTCGCGCCGGGGGTGACCTGCGTCATCACCGGGGGCGTCGTTCTCAATCCAGCAAAGGTGCTGGAGGAGATCGACGAACTGCTCGCCCGCGACATCCGGCTCGATGGAGACCGGCTCAAAATTAGCGACCGGACCCACGTCATTCTTCCCTGGCATTTTGCCGAGGACCGCGTGCTCGACACCAGCACCGGCGGCGAGAGTATCGGCACCACGCAGCGCGGCATCGGTCCCTGTTACCGAGACAAGGTCGCCAGGAGCTACGCCATTCGTTTGGGCGACATGTACCGCCCCGACTTCAAGGAGCGGATCGCGCGCATCACCGAAGCGAAAAATCGAGTCCTTGCCGCGATGACGAACGAGGGCGAATTTGAGCCGCTCGACGCCGAAGCGATCTACGAGCAGTACGCCGAGTTTGCCCGCCGCCTGGAGCCGTTCGTCGCCGACACCACCGAGATATTGCTCACGGCGATGGAAAAAGACGAGCACGTGCTGTTCGAGGGCGCACAAGGTTCCCTGCTCGATGTCGACCATGGGACCTATCCTTACGTCACCAGCAGCAACAGCTCCGGCGTTGGCGTCGCTAACGGTTCTGGAGTGCCGGGGTGCCACATCGAAAAAGTGCTTGGCGTCGTGAAGGCGTATTCCACACGCGTTGGCGGCGGGCCCTTTCCTACCGAGCAAGACAACGAAAAGGGGCAGTACCTCCGCGACCGGGGCAACGAATATGGCACCGTGACCAAGCGACCCCGTCGTTGCGGTTGGCTCGACGTCGTGGCGGTCCGTTACGCCGCCAGGCTTGGCGGCGTCGATGGGCTATGCCTCATGCTGCTCGACGTGCTGAGCGGGCTCGATGAAATCCAGATCTGCACGGCGTATGAAATCGATGGCCGGCGAACGAACGTCTTTCCCAGCCATGTCGAAGACCTTCGCCGCGTGAAACCGATTTACGAATCGGTCCCCGGATGGAGTGAGGAAATCGACCAGGTGCAGTCGTACTCCGATTTGCCCGCTGCCGCTCACGCTTACTTGGACCGTATTGCCGAGCTGGTGGGTTGCCCTGTCGATGTTGTTTCGGTCGGTCCTGGTCGTGAGCAAACGATCGTGGTGAATGAGTCGTTAAGAAAACCAGCCCTCGCATGATTTTCGGAATCGTGGGCCGCCCGCCACGGCGGATCGATGACGTAGCGGTCCGGCTAGGGAAGAATGAAATGCCATGCCGAGTGCTGAACTGACTTGCCCGCTTTCCGATATTCCTCCTGAGCGGCGGCCTGCGCACATTGCTATTATCATGGATGGCAACGGGCGCTGGGCCCAGCGACAGGGGCTACCACGCATCCAAGGGCACGAGCGCGGGGCGGCGACCGTTCGGCAAATGACTGAACTCTGTTCCGACCTCGGCATCGAGCAACTGACGCTCTACTGCCTCTCGAGCGAAAACTGGAAACGGCCGGCCGACGAAATTGACTTCTTGATGTATCTCTTGCAGGAGTACATCATCGATCAGCGCGGCCCGATCATGAAAAACAACCTTCGCGTCCGCATGCTGGGCCGGCGAGAAGCGATACCTAATCATGTGCTGCATGAACTCGATACGACGATTGAATTGAGTCGCAGCAACACCGGCATGTGGCTGAATCTGGCGATCAACTATGGAGGGCGGGGCGAGCTCGTCGATGCCGTCCGGGCGATTGCTGGCAAGGTTCGGCGGGAAACGCTGGAGCCGGAAGAGATCACCGAGGAGACCATCGCGGAGCACCTTTACACCGCCGGGCTCGCGGATCCTGACCTGCTCGTTCGCACGGCTGGAGAAATGCGAGTGAGCAACTTTTTGCTTTGGCAAATCAGTTACGCAGAGATTTGGGTGACCGAACGCTGTTGGCCAGAGTTTAACGAAGAGACCCTGCACGAGGCAATCCGAGCCTACGCCGCCCGCGACCGACGCTTCGGCGGATTACCCGATTTGGAAACCCAAATAACGAAGAACGAATAGTCCGCGTCGGACTTCGTCCCCTTTCCCCTTTCCCCTTTCCCCTTTCCCCTTTCCCCTTTCCCCTTTCCCTGCATTGCTTCACTGGCGACTCCTCCTGGCTGCGATCGCGATCACGTTGGTCCTGGGCCTCGCGTGGCTCGATCAATTTGGCCCGCGACCTGGCATCGTGATGTTGCCACTCGCGCTGGTGATTGCCTGGATGTGCGCGGGCGAAATCTTGGGGCTCTACGAAAAAGGGGCCGCCAATCGTATGGGGTCGAGCGTCGCCGAGGCGAAGCGGGACCGCACCAAGTCGATCCCCTCCCGCCCGCTCGTCTACGCCGCGACCATGTTTACCGTGCTGGCAAGCACCGCGCCGATGACGCTCTATTACCCGGATGGTGGCGTCAGCGGGCGAACGGGGTGGATCGCTTGGGGACTCATTGGCGGATTGCTCCTCGCCCTGATCTATGAGATGCGCTACTACGATGGTCCCGACCAGCCACCAGGAACGATCCTTACTCGAATTTCCCGAACCATGTTCAGCATTGCTTACGCCGGGGGGCTCATGGGATTCGTCGTACAACTCCGCATTATTTCGGGAGACAAGTGGGGGGACGATTGCCGGTGGGGGATGCTCGCGTTGCTTTCGACGATTGCCGTGGTCAAGTGCAACGACACCGGTGCTTACTTCGCCGGGCATGCCTTCGGCAAGCACAAAATGACGCCCAAGCTAAGTCCTGGCAAAACGTGGGAGGGGTCGATCGGCGGATTCGTGGGGGCGATCTTTGCCGCGATGCTGTTCCTGGGGCCCGTGGCCGATCTGCTCGGCTGCAAAACGGACCACGGTTGGCCCCAGTGGATCGCCGGCGCGCTAACCTACGCAGTCGTTGTCGGGATTGCAGGGGTGCTCGGCGACCTAGCGGTTTCCCTGCTGAAACGCGATGCAGGCGTGAAGGACTCCAGTACCTGGATGCCTGGCTTTGGCGGTTTTCTCGACCTCTTGGACTCAATCTTGTTTGCCGCGCCCGTTTCGTATGCCCTCTGGATGGGCCATGTCGTGGGGCCCTGAAGGGAAAATCCCTCTCTCTCGCTGAGGAGGGCGCAACCGTTCCGAGTCGGAAGAAAGGAACCCCTTAGCCCGGACCAAGCTTGGTCGGGGCGATTGGAGCGGGCTCCTCGTTCGCCAACCGCCCTCCCCTGCTGTAACCGCTCCAATCGCCCTAACCCTAATGCCTATTGAGAGTTGTGGCGTTGATTGCCGCGGTGGGTGGCTCCTTAGGGGGCGGATTAGGTATAGTTAACCATACTGAGGCGGCGCGGAATGAGCCGTCCTATTCCGACACCCATCGTGGCGGCCAGTGTGCCGCCGCGTCTGTTGATGATCGAAGCATCCATCCCGGTTGGCAGTCCCGAGCAGCTCCTGCTACTCCTGGGAATCTCGGACCAACATCTCCGCCGTGTTCGCGAGTCGACCGACGCGAAGATTGCTGCGCGCCGTGGAAAAATTCATCTCAGCGGTCCGGAGTCAGCCGTTCTTAGCGCGACAGCTATTTTCGAGCAGATGCGCGCCGTTGTTAACCGAGAAGGTTCGCTCGACCAGGCGGGTGTCGAAGCCATCATTGGCCAAGTGCTTGGCAAATCGCCTGAGTCGTCGGGGCTGCCGGTCGAAGCAGGGCCTCTTGGGCAAGCGATTCGTCCTCGCACGACCGGACAGGGGGCCTATATCGAGGCGATTCGCAACCACGATCTCGTCTTCTGCGTTGGCCCAGCCGGCACCGGCAAGACCTACCTAGCCGTTGCCACCGCCATTGAGGCGCTCAAAACCAAGCAGATGCAAAAAATTGTTTTGGTGCGCCCTGCTGTGGAAGCAGGCGAGAGCCTAGGCTATCTGCCTGGGGATTTGCTTTCCAAAATCAATCCCTACTTGCGGCCGCTTCTTGACGCACTTGGCGAGATGATGGATTACGACCAAGTGAAACGTTACATGGCCGATGACGTGATCGAAGTCGTGCCTCTCGCCTACATGCGAGGCAGGACCCTCAACAACGCCTTCATCATCATGGACGAAGCCCAGAACACCACCGTTGCGCAGATGAAAATGTTCCTCACCCGGATGGGGGCCAACTCCAAGGTCGTGGTGTCGGGAGATACGTCGCAGGTCGACCTCCCGTCGCACACTCGGAGTGGCTTGACCGACGCCATGGCCCGGCTCAAGCAAGTCGACGGTTGTTCGCTCGTGGAACTTACCAAGGCCGATATTGTCCGCCATCGGCTTGTCGAGGCGATTGTTCGAGCCTACGAGGAGGGATCGGGGCGGTAAAAGCCGCACGCCGATAAACAACATCCATGCCCAACGGTTCTCCAATCCGAACTCGAAGCGATCGCGTCGCCGCCGTGGAATTGCCACCCGGTCGATGGGTTTCGTTCTTTGGCAACGTGCAACGCGGGCCGGTCATGCTTCGGCTAGCGCTCTGTGGGGTGGTGGCGATTATTCTTTGGGCGACGACGCAGGGCTGGGCTCCGCCGTTGGAGTACCGTCTTGGGGATATTTCTCTTCGGAATGTGGTGGCGCGAGTCGATTTTTCTCAGATTGACCAAGGCGCTACCGACGAAGCGAAAAAACAAGCCCAGAAAAATGCGACCGCCGTTTACGACCAGAACTCTCAACCTCTCGTGGAACTCAAGGCTCGAGTGCTTAACGAGCTGGCCCAGCTTGCTGGTGCCGAATCGCTCGATTTGGCCGATCGCAAAATCTGGGCCCGTTTCCAGCCCGAGCTTGCCGAAGGAACCCCCAAGCCGACCGAAGAAGAAGAGGCCAAGCAATTCGATCAGCTCCAAGAGACGTTAGCAGTCGACGGGGCTACCGAAAAAATCCAAAAGTCGCTCGACGATATCTTCGCGCCGCTTGAGCAACAAGGAGTTTTGGAAGCGCTTCCCGAGGAATGGCTCGCATCGTCGACGAGCATTAGCGTTCGCCAACCCGACGATAAGGGATTTGAGCAGCAGGTAGAAATCAACGATGTCCTGTTGGTCCATGTGCGAGACCAGGTCCAGCGACTCTTGGAGCAAGAGCTCCCGACGCTCGAACTCGCCTCGCAACTCTTCGCGCGGCTCCGGCCGGATCTCCCTGCCACCCTTTCGCTCAACCCCGAGGCGACTCGCCAGGAACGCGAGAAAGCGGCCGAATTGGTCGAACCGAAAATGAGCGAAATTGCCGTGGGCGATGTCCTGGCGATGGCAGGAGTTCCTATCGGGCCAGAAGAGTTTGAGAAACTCACGTTGGGCCACGCCGAGCGGCTTTCCCAACTCACTTGGACCGATCGGGCGGCTCGCTCGCTCGCGATTTTCGGTATGTACGTCGCCCTCTACACGCTTTGTGGCTTCTATACCTACAAGCTTGAACCTCGTGTCCTTTTGGAAATGTCTCGGTTCATCGGTGTGTTAGCGGCGTTTGTGCTAGCCGTTGTCCTGACGACCATGACCTTCGGGTTCATCCCGCAGGCCGAAGTCATACCGCTGCTGCTCTTCGGGATGACCTTGGCGGTTGCCTACTCCCAACCACTGGCGCTTTTGCTATCGACCGCCGTGACACTCCTTGGCGTGGTAGCGGTCGGATCCGATTTGTCCGAAGCGATCGTGCTGATGGCGACCGTGGCAGGTGCGATTATCGCGCTCGACTCGGTACGGACTCGCAGCAAGTTGTTGATCGTTAGTTTTGCCGCCGCCGCAGTTGCCTTTCTGACAAACCTGGGTGTCGGTGCTCTTGTCGGCGATCCGTTTCTTCCTACACTCCAGATCGCGTTGCGTCTCTCGCTTTGGTCGGTGATTGCCGGGTCGTTGATGACCTGTGGCTTGCCGCTGGTCGAAAGGCTCTTTCAGGTGCAAACCGATCTGAGCCTGTTGGAGCTTGGCGATCCGGCCCATCCGCTTCTCCAAGAACTGGTTCGTCGCGCGCCAGGCACCTACAACCATTCCATCAACGTAGCGTCGCTCGCCGAGGCTGCTGCCGAGTCGATCGGGGCACGCGGATTGCTTGTCCGAGTCGGCGCGTATTTTCACGATATTGGAAAGATGCTCAAACCGGGCTACTTTGTCGAGAATCAGAGCCAAGGCGACAACCGCCACGACGCACTGGTGCCCGCGATGAGTACGTTGGTGATTATCGCCCATGTCAAAGATGGTGCCGACCTTGGCCGCAAGGAGAAGCTTCCCGAACCGATCATTGATTTTATTCAGCAGCACCATGGTACGACGCTGGTCGAGTACTTCTATCGTCAGGCAACCGATCGCAGAGAGAACGATCCGAATGCGTCGGAAGTCGATGAAAGCTCGTTCCGCTATCCCGGCCCGAAGCCACAAACAAAAGAGGCGGGCGTCTTGATGTTGGCGGACGCCGTCGAGAGTGCCAGCCGGGTACTGGTCGAGCCTACCCCGGCTCGAATCGAGAGTTTGGTGGAGGACCTTTCACGGAAGCGGCTCTTAGATGGGCAGTTTGATGAATGCGGGCTGACGCTGGAAGAAGTCCGGAAAATTAGCGACAGCTTGGTCAAATCGCTCACCGCCGTCTATCATGGACGGGTAAAGTACCCCGATCAAGAAACGGCTTAAGGAACCATGCCCCACATTGCCATCTCGAATCGGCAGCAGCAGTTGGTGATCGACCAGCAGGCGATGGCCCATGCGTGTGGGCTGGTCCTCACAGACGCCGGCTGGGAGACCGCCATACTCAGCCTGGTGATCGTGGGGGACGACCAAATGCAATCCCTCAATCGCGAGTACTTGGGACACGACTACCCGACCGACGTATTGAGCTTTCCTTTGTCAGAAGAGGGGGAACCCCTCGAAGGGGAAATCGTCGTTAGCGCGGAAACGGCCCTTACGAACGCAGCCGACTATGGCACCGAACCGCACGAAGAACTGCTGCTCTACGTGGTCCATGGGACGCTGCACTTAGTTGGTCTCGACGACAAAGAACCAGCCAAAGCCAAGGTCATGCGGCAGGCCGAGGCGTACTGGTTAGAGAAATTAGGAATTCCTCGCGATCGAGCCACGAAGCTAGCCTACCCCGATCAACCCTTCGCTCGAATAGGAGAACCCCTCGAGTGACACTCGATCCGCTGATGGGCGTAGCGATAGCAAGCGCCGTGCTGGTCAGCTTTTTTTCCATTGGCACGCGGGTGTTGCGAGGATTTTCTCGCCGTGAATTGCACGCGCTGTGTGAACGTCGTGGGGCTCCGGCACTCTTCGGAAAGGTCCTTTGCTCGCACGACCGGGTGGCGCTTGGCTTGGATGTCTTGGTGGTATTCGCCGGGGCGACTTTCATTGCGGCTGCTGCGGCATGGAGTTGGAATGCCTCGGACCACGCGATGCCGATCCCTTGGAGGGTTGCGTGTAGCCATGCCCTCCTGCTGGGGTTGCTCTTGGTGCTGTTTCGCGTCGTGATTCCTTGGACGGTATCGCGGCTTTTCTCTTCCCAGGTCCTCTATCTTTTCTGGCCTCTGTTTGTCTTCTTGGCCTTTGTCGTCAGTCCGATTGTGCTGGTGGCTCGGGCTTTCGACACGGTCCTGCACCGCCTCGTCGGCCGTACTCCCCCCGCAATCGATGAGGAAACGCTCGAAGAAGAAATCCGAAGTATGGTTTCTGAAGGGCATCGCGAAGGACTGCTCGAGGAAGACGCGAGAGAGATGATCGAAGGGGTTATCGAGCTGGCCGACGCCGATGTGGCCCAAATCATGACCCCTCGGACCGACATGCATGTGATCCCGCTCGACCTTCCCTGGGACAAGTTGCTGACCGACGTGATGGAGGTAGGCTACACTCGGATACCGGTGATCGACAAAAATCGCGACGACATCGTCGGGATTCTTTACAGCAAGGACCTGATCCCGGAACTCGCCAGGGGGCCAGGAGATCCAAGACGGTCGCTCGAGGAGATCGTTCGCAAACCGTTGTTTGTTCCTGAAACCAAGGCAGTGGACGAGCTGCTCCGAATGTTTCAGCAAGTCCGCACCCACATCGCCATCGTCCTGGACGAATATGGCGGCGTAGCGGGGCTCGTGACGATCGAAGACGTGCTCGAAGAAATCGTCGGTGAGATCGTCGACGAATACGACGACGATGTCGAGGAACCGATCCAACAAAAAGAAGAGAACCTCTTCGAGGCAGCAGGACGCGCTCACGTGGACGAAGTCAACGAAGCGATGAGCCTCTCACTTCCCGAGGATGGTGACTTCGATACGATTGGGGGATTTGTCTTCACGGAATTTGGACGTATCCCTTCGGTTGGCGAGTCGCTGCTGTGGAACGATATTCTCAAGGTCACCGTGCTCGAAGCGACCCGCCGCCGCATCGACCGCGTGCAGCTCGAACGGCTGGATGGTGCCTCGCGTGAAATCGCCTGATTCGTAACGCCGTCGCTGCGGTCGCCGACAGCCGGTCGGTTCATGCCGATCTTCGTCGTTCGTCGGCCAATCCCTGCGGCTTACGCCACGCTTACGACTGCCTTACTATTTTACGGACCTACCGATGATGGCTCCTCATGGTCTGGATCTATCTTCTCTACTACGTCCTCTTGGTCGTTCTGCTCGTCGCGGGCCTGGCGATCAGTTCGATTGGGCTCCCAGGGCTTTGGCTCATGGTGGCGGCTTCGGCCTTCTATTGCCTGATAACGGGCGGAACGGTGTTGTCGTGGCCCGGCGTAGCGATGCTCACTCTTCTGGCCTTTCTGGCGGAATTAGCGGAGTTTGCTGCGGGTGCCGTAGGAAGCAAGGCGGCCGGCGGTTCGAAACGTGCCTTGGCCGGGGCGGTTGTCGGTGGATTGGCCGGCGGGCTGATCGGCGTGCCGATACCGGTGGTCGGGCCGATCTTGGGCGCGATCCTCGGTGCGGCGATCGGTGCCGCGTTGCTGGAGCTGACTCGGAAGCCCAATCTGGCTGCCGCGGGGGGCGTTGCATGGGGGGCTGCTAAGGGGCGCTTTTGGGGAGTCGCGATCAAGCTTGGTTTTGGGAGCGCGATGCTCCTGCTGGCATTGGTCCTGGCGTTTCCACGTCGAGGTGACTTGCCGCCGAAGGAACGGCCAGCCAACGACTTGCCAACGATCGGCTCGGACGAGAACCGATCGAAGACCTGAGCGGTCGCAAGAGGGTTCCTGCACCCTGATGCTAGCGTCTGCGGAAGCTGGGCTTGACGCTCTCGGCGTCGGCTTTGTACCCTCCGCCACCTCGTCGCGTGCCTTCATCGCCTGTTCCACAACGTTGCTGCGCAAGAAAATCTGGTATGATTCGCTTTCAACCTATCGCGTTCGGCCTGCTCGCTAGCCTTTGGCTCGTGACGGGCGGCTGCGCTAGTCTTCCTAGTGGCATGAGCTTGAGCCTGCCTGCCTGGGCGAGTCCCACGGCCGCCTCTCCAGGCACCGCCTCATGGTGGAAGTCGAATCGACGGAAAGCCGAGCTCGTGCCAGGCCAAGGATTTCGTGTGCCGGGTGTGCCGGGGTTCTTCGATCAAAATGGCAATCCGATGGACGCTCCGATCGCCGAAGAGTCGCTCGTCTTTGACGAGGGCAAGGAAAAAGAAGAGGTGGGCATACTCCCGGGACTCGATCCGAAAACGCAATATGCCAAGGCAAAAAAGATCATTGGGTTCGGCCCCAATCGTGAGCGGGCCCGCATCGCTTACAACAAAGGCTTAGAACTCTACGGCGAAAAAAGATACGCCGCTGCCGCAAAACGCTTTCAAGAAGCAGCCGACCGGGCCTCCGGAACGACGATCGAGGCGCAGTCGCTCTACCAACTCGCCGAGTGTCACTTCTTCGACAACAAGTACATCGCCGCCCGCGACGCCTACGTCCAGTTGCTGGACAAACACCCCAACTCAGGGAAAGTCGATAGCGTGGTCGAGAAACTTTGGGCCATTGGACAGTACTGGGAAAAGTACGAGAGTTTTAGTCCCGATTGGCCCATCACGCCCAATCTCGTCGACAAAAAACGCCCTACTTTCGACACCCTCGGACACGCGATCAAGACGTACGAAAATATTCAGCTCTACGATCCGACTGGACCCCGAGCCGACGACGCCATCATGGCAACGGCAGGCATCTATTTCCGCATGGAACGTTTCAGCGACGCCGATCAATACTACCGGCTCTTGCGGCGGGAATATCCGCGTAGCGATTTTCAGTTCGAGGCACATCTCCTCGGCCTCCGTACCAAGCTGGCTCTTTACCAAGGGCCGAATTACGACGGGACGTCGCTCGAAGGGGCGAAGAAGCTGGCCAAACAACTCCGCACACAATTTTCCGGGCGACTCACCTCCGAGGAACGCGAACGCCTCAAGCAAACCCAGGCCGAAGTCGCTCGGGCCATTGCTGAACGCGACATGCAAATGGCCCGGCATTACGAAAACACCGAGCATTACGGTTCAGCCAAGTTTTACTATGCCCAGGTTGCTAGTAAAAACGCGGATACCTCGCTCGCCGGCGAAGCGCGCGAGCGTCTTGCGGAACTTTCTGGTTTACCGGAGATTCCGGAAGAACGCTTCTCTTGGCTGATCGACATGTTCCCTGAGAACCCCGAACGAACTCGTGTTGCCCGAGTCCCCGAACTCCGTGATGCCCGACCAGGCGCGTCGAAGACGCGCGTTGCCGAGAACGTCGATCCCGAGAATTAGCGTCCCCCCTCATGCGAAATCGGTGGAAATTCATCGCGCTGCTATGCCTGCTCGTCGGGCCGGTTGGATGTGCCGGATACCGCATGGGGGCCGATACGCTTTATGCGCCCGATGTCCAGACGATCTACGTGCCGATGATCGAGTCGGATAGCTATCGACGCGATCTGGGCGAGCGCCTCACCGAAGCTGTGATCAAGGAGATCGAACTCAAGACGCCCTACAAAGTCGTCAGCACTCCCAACGCCGATGCGGTGCTTTCGGCGAGGCTCCTTGCCGATGTCCGCCGCACCCTGGTGGAAGATGCCTTCGACGCCCCTCGCGCTTTAGAGAATCAATTGCATGCCGAGGTGACGTTCGTGAATCGCCGGCGTGCGGGCTCGGAGCCTGCTTCGCCGCACTTGTTGGTGCTTCCCCCGGAACTGGTCGAGATTAGCCAAACGGCTCTTCTCGTCCCCGTAGTAGGGCAGTCGGTTGCTTCGAGCCAGCAGGTTGCCATCGAGCGGCTGGCCCAGCAGATCGTTGGTACCATGGAAGAACCATGGTAAACTGTGGGAATGAAGGAATCCTTTTTTCCCAACAGGCAACCTCACCGCGCCACCCAGTGGCAGCTTCGCACACGCATGCTAGCGCTGCCGGCGTTGCCTCTGTGGATGGGGATCGTCAACGTCACGCCCGATAGTTTTTCGGATGGGGGCAAGTACCTCGACTCCGGCCGGGCGGTTGACCAAGGACTCGCCCTCGTCGAGCAAGGAGCCGATCTGCTTGATATTGGCGGCGAGAGTACGCGGCCCTACTCCGACCCCGTGGCGCTGGAGGAAGAACTGCGGCGGGTGATCCCGGTGGTGGAGCGGCTCGTGGGCGAAACCGATTGCCCTCTTTCGATCGACACCAGCAAAGCGGCCGTGGCGCGAGCCGCCATCGACGCGGGCGCGGAGATCATCAACGATGTCACGGGCCTCTCGGGCGACTTAGAAATGCTTCCCCTGGCGGTGGAGACCGGCGCAGGGGTCTGCGTCATGCACATGCAGGGGACGCCGCAGACGATGCAAGATACCCCGACGTACGAGAACGTAGCCGCCGATATCCACCGCTACCTCCGGGAACGGCGGGACGCGCTCCTGGAGGCGGGGATCGAGCGCGAGCGGATTTGCCTCGACCCGGGGATCGGCTTTGGCAAGACGCATGAGCAAAACCTCGACCTCATGGAAGCCTGCGAGACGTTCCACGACCTTGGCTCTCCGTTGCTGGTCGGGCATTCGCGGAAGGGATTCTTAGGAAAGATCCTTGGAAACAGCGAGGCCGATAGCGCATCGGCAACCGTCGGCGCGGCGCTCGCACTTGCCAGGCAGGGTGTCCAAATCATCCGTGTTCATGATGTTCGCCCGGTCCGCGAGGCGATGCTAGCATTCGCGGCTTCGGGTGGGTTGAATGTCTAGTAATTTCCGTTGCCCCCGTTATTTCCGTTGACCCAGATGCCAAAAGCTTGGATACTCCCGCTCCTCTATATATTCCGAATCAGCTTTCATTATGCCTACGACCGAAAAAATTGACCTGCAAGCCTACACGCTCGAAGTCGCCGAGCGAGCCAAGCGGGCGTCCCGCGCCATGGCTTCTTTGCCAGGCTCCGTGAAAGCGGCATGGCTTCGGAGAGCTGCTGAGGCGCTCCGGAGCAGCAAGGGTGCCCTCGACGAGGCGAATGCGGCCGACATCGCCGCTGCACCCGACTTCGGATTGACCGATGCCCAAATCGATCGGCTTCGATTGACCCCCGACCGCATCGAGGGGATCGCCACCGGACTCGAAAACGTGGCGGCCCTGCCCGATCCGATTGGCAGCCTGATCGGGTCGACGATGCGCCCGAATGGTTTGCGCATCGACAAAGTCCGCTGTCCGCTCGGAGTGGTCTTTTTTATCTATGAATCGCGTCCCAACGTGACCGCCGACGCAGCCGCTATCTGCGCCAAGGCAGGGAACGCCGTGATCCTTCGGGGTGGCAAAGAAGCGCAGCACTCGAGCCGGACCATCGTCGATATCCTCGCTCGAGCCGCCAAGGAAACCGGAGTGCCCGAGAATGCCGTGCAATTGGTCACCACGACCGACCGGGAGGCGGTGGGGCATTTTTTGCGAATGAACGACTTGATCGACGTGGCAATCCCTCGGGGTGGTGAGGGACTTATCCGTCGTGTGGCTGCCGAGGCGACCATGCCGGTTATCAAACATTTCGACGGCAATTGTCACGTCTACGTCGACGCCGACGCCGACTTGGCCATGGCCGAGGCGATCGTCGTGAATAGCAAGTGCCAAAGAATGGGTGTCTGCAACGCGGCGGAGTCGCTTCTCGTTCATGCCAACGTCGCCGAGAAATTTGTGCCACGCATCGGCGCGGCTCTCGCCGCCGAAGGGGTCGAATTGCGAGGCTGTCCGAAGACTTGCCAGTGGCTCCCCAACGCGGTCAGCGCGACCGACGCCGACTACGCCGCCGAGTTCCTCGGCCCCGTGATCTCCGTACGGATTGTCTCCTCGGTCGACGAAGCGATCGACCACATCAACCAATATGGCTCCGGCCATACCGACGCGATCGTCACCGGTAGCCTCGCCGTAGCCCGACAATTTTCCGATCAAGTGGATAGTGCTGCGGTCATGATCAACGCGAGTACCCGTTTTAATGACGGGGCAGAGTTTGGGCTCGGGGCGGAAATTGGCATCAGCACCGACAAGTTCCATGCCCGAGGGCCGTGTGGGATTGAAGAATTGACGTGCTACAAGTACGTGGTTCAAGGCGAAGGACAGATTCGCTCGTAAAAGAGAAAGGCTACTAGCCAGTAGCCATTATTTGCAAAGGATTGCGATCATGGGAGACGTACTTAGCCAAGCCGAGGTGGAAAATCTTCTCTCGGCGGCCGAACCGCCACCTTCCGAAGCGGACGCCGGCACCCCAGCTCCCATGCCGGCCACGCCGATGCCGCTCGCGGTATCTACCCCCCCCCCCCGGCCTCGCGAGAAGGTCACGCCCTATGACTTTAAGAGGCCGGAACGCGTTGGCAAGGAGCAGATGCGAGCGCTGCAAACGATGCACGAAGGGTTCGGCCGCAATTTTGGCGCGTCGCTTTCCGCGCTGCTGCGGACGATTGTCGAAGTCAAACTGACGAGCGTCGACCAACTGACCTACAGCGAGTTTGTTTTCAGTCTCGAGAACCCAACCTGCTTCAACCTTATCAAGGCGGATCCGCTGGAAGGGCAATTGATTCTCGACATCAACCCGTCGCTCCTCTTCCCCATCATCGATCGGCTCCTGGGAGGAGGGGGCAACAGCAGCCCTCCCCTTCGCCGTCCGCTTACCGAGATCGAACTACGGCTCGTCGGCCGAATCACCGATTTGTTTCTAGCAGAGATGAAACAGGCTTGGGAAAATGTCTTGGAGTTGGACCTGTCGGTCGACCGTGTGGAAAGCAATCCACAGCTAGTCCAGATCGTTCCCCCCAATGAAGTGGTGGTGCTCATCAGCTTTGAGCTGACGATTGGCGAGCTGCGAGGAATGATTAACCTCTGTATCCCGTTCAACTCCATCGAACGCATCGGCAACAAACTGAGCGCCAATAGCTGGGTCACTTTCAGCAAGCGGCCAGCGACTCGAGAGTCGACGCAGAATATTTCGGATCAATTGGGGGATGCGGTGGTAGAGCTGGTTGTCGACCTGGCCGACGCCCAGATATCGACTGCCGATTTGCTCGGGCTACGGGTTGGCGACATCGTCACGACCGACAAAGACATCCATTCCCCCTTGGTGATGTGGGTCGAAGGGCAGCCCAAATTCCACGCCTCCGCCGGTGCCTTTAAGGGCCGAAAAGCGATCCAAGTGATCGAACAGATCGAGGAACAGCACATTCCGATCGATGGAATGGTTAGCGAAGGGGCCGCGTAGGAGCGACGCCTCTCTCGACGGCGTTGTCACCGCTGGAAATGGTCGCTGAAAATTGTCTAGTGCGGCGAGCCGCACACGCATGTTCCGGTTGCGGCGCTGCTATTTCAGCGTCAAACGATTGCCTTAGCGGAACATCCGAGTGATCACTGCTCTAAGCAGTCGTCGGACTGCCACGCGGTCCGTGAGATCTCTCAGCAAGACCGCCCACCTGCCAGCGCGGCTCCCGAATCCAACGGCGGGAGCGGTTTTTCCAGTACGCCGCGTGCGGCGCGCCAGACGAGCAAACCCTCGACAATCATCCAGGCCTCGAGCGCGAGGAGGCCGATGCCGAAGGCTGCGAGGGGCCATTTTTCGTTGGGCACAAAGTCGGTGACGATTTGGTACGCCATCGCCCAGGCGGGGAGGAGGAGCATCAGCAGCATGGGGGCCACGACAAACCAAGTCGGCAGGCCGCGTCGACGAAGATAGAACGCCAAGACCAAGAACGCGAGTCCCGCGAGGAGTTGATTCGTCGCGCCGAAGAGGGGCCAAAGGATCAGCCCGCCGGTACCTGGCTTGCCACTTGGCCCCGGCAACAGGGCAATCGCCCCACCGACAACCACAGCGACCGTAGTCGCGACGTATTTGTTGGTGAGGGGTCGCAAATGGAGCGACGCACCAAGTTCTTGAAGGACATAGCGCTGCAATCGGGTGGCGGTGTCGAGGGTTGTCGCGGCGAAGCAGGCGACCAGTACGGCGATCATGGTGACCGCCAGTTTCGACTCGATGCCGAGCGCGGTAACGAAGTTGGCTCCGCCATCGACAAACGCGCCTATCTTTTGCGGTAGCTTGTGCTTCGACCAGCCCGCCGTCTTTGCGTCGCTACCGTTGGCCTCGTTCGTCTCGACAGTCACGATCTGATAACGGCTCGACCAGGCTTGGTCTCGACGGAGTCTCTCGCCCGTCACCGGGTCGCTGACCCCCATGCCGAGCCCTGCGGTGCAGGCGAGAATCACGATCACTGCCAGCGCCCCTTCGAGGAGCATGCTGCCGTAGCCGACGTAGCGGGCGTCGGTCTCGCAGGCGAGCTGTTTGCTCGTGGTGCCACTCGACACGAGGCAATGGAACCCGCTGCATGCGCCACAGGCGATCGTGATGAACAAAAAGGGCCAGAGGGGTGGGGCATCGTCAGGGATTTGGGTCGCGATCATCGGCGCGCTCTCGGCAAGCTGGGCTTCACCGGTGAAACCGGCAACCATCAGCCCGCCGACGAGTAGCGCGAGCGTCACGAGAAGTTGGTGGCTATTCACGTAGTCGCGAGGCTGGAGTAGCATCCAGACTGGCAGTACCGACGCGACGAAGCAGTAGACCAGCAGCAGCACCGTCCATTGCACCGTCGGTGAGCCATAGCCGTGCAACTCGATTCCACCGAGCGTCTCGAACGAATCGAGTTGGAGCGGGAAATAATACGCCCCGGCGTAAACCGCCCCGTAGAGAATCACCAGGGCCCCGAGCGATGGCCCGAGGAGGCCAACGTTCGACCGATAGACCAAGAACCCAACAACGACCGCCACCGGTATCGCCACGACGACGCTCAGCACGGACGACGGGTAAAGACTAAAAATCGCCGCGATCACCAATCCGAAGATCGCGATCACGATCGATAGCGCGAAGAACAAGATCAGCAGGAAGAGCAGCTTGGCTCGTGGTGAAATCACTCGGCCCGCGATTTGGCCCACCGTCTCTCCACGATTACGGAGACTCACCACCAGCGCGCCGAAGTCATGCAATGCGCCAATGAAAATCGCCCCCAATACCACCCACAACAATGCCGGTAGCCAACCCCAGAAAACCGCGATTGCCGGGCCGACGATCGGGCCTGTGCCAGCGATGCTGGTGAAGTGGTGGCCAAAGACGACCGACCGCTTCGTCGGCACGAAGTCGACATCGTCCTGCAACTCGCGACTCGGAACGAGCCGGCGGTCGTCGAGCCCAAAGAGGTGGCTGCCGAGCCACCATCCGTAGGTATGGTAGGCCACCATAAAAGCGACGAACGACCCAATAGCAACGGCGATGGTGAGCATGGAAGATAGGTCAAGCTTGGAGTCGGTCGGCCTTTTTCGGCGGACAGCGCTGGGACAAGATTCAAGTCAGCCTCGAAAGTCCAAGTCAATCCAACCCGCCAAGTCTACGCGATCACGCGAGTGTAGCATGGATTCCCGACCCGTGTCGCGGGGGATGCGTTACGACACGGGACGCGTTACGACACGGGGCAGCGACCCGTGCGACCTCGGCCCATGGTGCGTTTACCACTTGGCAGGCAGCTCCTATAATACCCGCTTCCCTCCCCTCCCGTGCAAAGGAAAACAAAGTGCCTGAAAAAGTGATCATCGTCGGAAGTGGCCCTGCCGGCTGGACCGCTGCCATCTATGCCGCTCGAGCGAATCTTGAGCCGCTTGTTTACGAAGGTGCCGCCACCGAGGAAAATCGCGTTGCAGGCACGCTTCCCCTCGGGCAACTTAACCTGACGACCGAAGTCGAAAACTTTCCTGGATTCCCTGCCGGTGATTTGAGCGGATTCCTCAAAAGCGCGCTCGACGAGGGTAACCATTGGCTCGTCGATTTGCACCAGCAAGAGGGGTGCAGCGGCCCCGAACTGATGCATCTGATGCGGAAGCAGGCGACCAACTTTGGAACGCGCGTCGTTACCGATGACATTGCGGAGGTCGATTTTTCTGGCGGGCCCTTCCGGTTAACGGCGGCGGGTGGCGACCAGATCGAAGCCCACGCGGTCATCCTCGCAACCGGTGCCCGGGCGAATTACCTTGGCCTCGAATCGGAAGAAAAATACAAGAACAACGGCGTCAGCGCTTGCGCGGTTTGCGACGGCGCACTGCCACGATTCCGCGAGAAGCCGCTCGTCGTGGTGGGGGGGGGCGACTCAGCAGTCGAGGAGGCCGACTACCTCTCCAAGTTCGCCAGCACCGTCTACATGGTCCACCGCCGAGAGGAGCTCCGGGCGTCGAAGATCATGGCCCAGCGCGCGATCAACAATCCGAAGATCGAGATCCTTTGGAATACCCAAGTCGCCGAAGTCTTGGGCAATGACTCCACGGGGCTCACTGGCGTCCGGCTCCAGTCGAGCGTTGGCGAGCCGGACCGCGATGTCGAAGCGGTCGGTATGTTCCTTGCCATTGGCCACACGCCGAACACGCGGTTCCTCGAAGGGAAAGTCGAGATGACCGAAAAGCAATACGTGAAGTGGACCGTGCCGTTCCGCACCAACACGAGTGTTGACGGAGTCTTTGCCGCAGGTGACGTGGCCGACGACAACTACCGCCAAGCGATCACCGCCGCCGGCACCGGCTGCATGTCGGCCCTCGACGCCGAACGCTGGCTGGGAGCGCAGCGGCTCCACTGAAGGAACCAGTAGGGTAACTGCAGAGAAGCCCCGACCAATCTTAGCCGGAGGTGGCGATGCCGCTTTAGCGGCAGGCGCGTCGGAGCGAAGGGCGCGTCGGAGCGGAGGACGCGTCGGAGCGAAGAGCGGAAACCCCATGCACCCTACCTTTTATGGACGGAACTAATTTCCCATGAACCAGCTCACTGTTAACCAAGCCCGGCAACCCGAATCGATCGGCCAGCAAGTGCAGCTCTCTGGATGGATTCGGACGCGGCGTGACTCGAAGGCGGGATTTAGTTTTCTCGAACTCAACGATGGTTCGTCGCTTGGCAATATCCAGATCATTGCCGATGGCGACCTGCCAAACTACGAATCCGAAATCAAACGTCTCTCCGCCGGTTGCAGCGTGACGGTCGAAGGGGTCGTCCAAGAGTCAGGCGGCAAGGGGCAGGCAACCGAGATTCACGCGGCGAGCCTCACCCGCCATGGCTGGGCCGATCCGGAAAAATACCCGCTCCAAAAAAAACGCCACTCGTTTGAGAAACTCCGCGAGTGGGCTCACCTCCGCCCGCGGACCAACGCCTTCGGTGCGGTGATGCGCGTGCGCAACCGCATTTGCCGGTCGATCCATGACTTCTTCCAGGAAGAAGGGTTCCTCTGGGTTCACACGCCGATCATCACCGCGAGCGACTGCGAAGGGGCGGGCGAGATGTTTCGTGTCTCGACGATCGACCCAGCGAATCCTCCACGGAACAAGCAGGGCGATATCGACTACGCTCGCGATTTCTTTGGTCGGGCATCGTACCTCACCGTGTCGGGGCAGCTCGAAGCGGAGATCTACGCGACAGCACTGAGCAAAGTCTATACCTTCGGCCCGACCTTTCGCGCCGAGAACTCCAATACCTCCCGCCACCTGGCCGAGTTCTGGATGGTCGAGCCAGAAGTCGCTTTTAACGATCTCGAAGACAACATGGCCCTCGCCGAGCGGTTCCTCAAACGCATCGTCACCGATGTGCTGGCCGATTGCAGTGAGGATATCGATTTCTTCCAAGAGCGAATTGACAAGACGACCGCCGGGCGGTTGCAGCAACTGGCGACCAGCGACTTCCAGCGAGTCAGCTACACCGACGCGATCGAAGTGCTCGAAAAATCGGGGCAGGAGTTCGAGCACCCTGTCGTCTGGGGCATCGATCTCCAGTCGGAGCACGAGCGATTCTTAACCGAGCAGCATTACCAGACGCCCGTCATCCTGCACGACTACCCGCGGGGCATCAAGCCGTTCTACATGAAGGTCAATGACGACAACGACAGCAGGCCTGGTGCCGATCGCAGGACCGTCCGGGCGATGGACGTCCTCGCGCCGGGCGTTGGCGAGATCATCGGCGGCAGCGAGCGAGAGAGCCGGCTTGAGGTGCTGGAGGAGCGGATGCGAGAACAAGACCTCGACCTGGACGAGTACTGGTGGTACCGCGAACTCCGCGAATTCGGCACCGTTCCTCATGCCGGTTTTGGCCTGGGCCTTGAGCGGATGGTCCAATTCGTTACCGGCATGGCCAACATCCGCGACGCGATCCCGTTTCCAAGGACGCCAGGGAACGCTGATTTTTAGCAGGGCCAGGTCGGCCAATAGCAAACCGTTCGGGCCAATGGATTCGACAAGGCAGTTGGCTACTCCGACACCAACTCCAAGATTTCCAGCGCCGCAAACACTCGGGGGAGCGATTGGTTGGAGGCCCGCTGGTGCAATTGCCAAATTGACTCGGCGCGGCGCGCGTACTGGCGGCGAGATTCGGCGACGAGTGACTCGTCGAGAGCAACTTCGGCAGCCAGGAGCAGTCGTTGCGCACGGTTGAGCGCGTCGGGGTCGCCATCGATGGCAGCGAAGAGGGTGTCGTCGAGTTCTTCAAGCTGACGGAGCTTCTCGCCCATGATCACATCGCCAGAGGCGCACGAAACCACCGCCCCGTCTGCCAGGACGGTCTTCGAGTGGTTCGATGGTTGGAAGTTGGGATGTTTCATGGGTTCTCAGTCGTAACCGACAAGACGTAGCACGTTGCCGATTTCTCTGCGCGCCGATTTCTGCGTTCCGCTCTCTGCCCGCTGAAGCGGTATCCCTGGCTCTTGGTCACGCCATGTTTTCAACGAGCCAAGCGAAGGGTTCGACGATGCCTTGCGGCTCGACCCGCAGCGGGACGCAGCAGCGCCGTCCACCGACCAGTCGGTAACCGGAGGCTCCGGTTACCGACGCACCAAAAACTTCTGTCTTTGGGAATCGGCGCCTGCAATCATTGAGCAAAGCGCTGGCGTGGTTCTCGGCAAAAGCGAGGGGCTCGGAAGCAGCGGTTGGGGTGGTGTCGGCTTTGGTTAAAACGATGGAAATGAGTGGCGCGGACTTCTTGCGGCGCGACCACTTTTTGGGCGTTGGCTGCAGCTCGCCGATGAGCGAGAGCAACTTGAGCAAAATATAGTCGTCGTCATGCTCTCCCGCTTGCAGTCGCTGGGCATCGGCTAGCATCAGCACACCGGAACACTTCTCCAAGATCGCGCGAACGGCCGGGTAGCTGCCGGGATGCTCGAGTTCGTCGGTAAACGTGTCGCCCGAAATGTCGGCGAAGACGACATCCGCCCTCCGTCGCCGGCGTCCACACTCCACACGACAATGGACCCAGCAAGTATGTTCGGGGTCGCGGGTGGTTTTGTCGGGATACCAGCCTGCTGCCAGAGCGGTGGTCGTGGCTTGCTGTAGCGAGATCGATTGAGGACCCAGGAGTGTGGTTTTGAGCGACCCGACCTGACGCATGAGCATGTCCATCAACAAGCCGAGGTAGGCGGTCTTTCCCACGCCGCTTGCCCCGATGCAGGCAATCACGGAGGCGGGGCGTTTCTTGTCCCGTTGAATTCGGGCCACCGACAGCGGCGCGCTACAACGATGACACGCCTCGGCGGAGACGCGGTTTTCGTGCCGGCAAATGGCGCACTCCAGTGGGGCCGCTTGTCCGGCAAGCAAGTAGGTTTCGAGAGGCAGTCGAGTAAGGGTTGCCATGGTGTTCCTAGTCTCGGAGAGGAAGCGAGATCATATGGCCTAGCATCTGTTGAAGGCCCAGGCGATCAGAGGGTGGACGCTAGCTCTTCGGTGAGGGGAGTCGCTTCTTCGGGAGCTTCTTCCGGGTCGGCGACGACGTCGAACGACAGCGCGAGGCGAAATCCGATGTTGGCTCGCCGAGAGAGAGGCCGTTCGCCGCTGCGGAAGTGACAGGTTGCTTGGTTCTCGAAGTAGGTGTTGTACGCTCCGCCATGGATCACTTTGAGGCCATGGCCGGAGACTTCGCCTTCGCGGGAAGGTACATCGAAGAAGGAGTCGGTCCACTCCCAAACATTGCCGATGAGCTGGCACACACCGCCGAGCGACGCTCCGTCTGGGTAGGCATCGACCGGCTGCGGAGCGCTCTGCCCGGCGGACCAGAGCGAGGCCCGGCGTGCCTCGAAGTTGTCGCCCCAGGGATAACGCCGCTGCGTCACCCGGCCAGGCGAAGTTTCGACAGGCCAAGCGCCTGCTTTGGTCCACTCGGCATCGGTCGGCAAACGCCGACCGACCCAGCGAGCGTAGGCAAAGGCTTCGTACCAACTGATGCCGACCACCGGATAGTTCCCTTCGCCCTCCGGGTAGCGTCCGTCCCTCCAAAGACTGGGACCGGGAACCCAGGTTCGGTCGACGAACTCAAAGAGCGCCGGCAGCGCTTCGTCGGGCCAAAGCGGAAATTCTTCGTAGGCACCGGCGTCGACGAAGTGCTGGAACTGAGCGTTGGTCACCGCAAACCGATCGAGATAGCAACCGTCGACCCACTCAAGGCCCGGGCTGTCGGGGCTGGTGGGGGTTGCGCCCCAGGTCGCTCGGTCGGCATACTCCCCCACAAGTACCCGGCCTTCGGGTACGACCGAAACCATCTCGTCCATCACGGCTAGGACGTTTTCGATGTCGCTTCGCGGCAATTCCGCGCCCGTCTCGGGCCGTAGCAAAAGCGCGAAACGCCCTTGCGCAATCATGCTCTGTACCAACTCGGCCGTACTGGTCTCGTTGGTTGGACCCCTCTTCGCAAGGTGCTTTGCCGGGCTCTCGATCGTCGGTTGGGCCTCGACGTCGTCTTTCTCACGCCGGACTGTTTGCGGACGAACCTGGCGACCGACATGGCGGTTGGTGAGCGGCATCCAACGATGCAGGAAGGGAAACAGCGCTCCGCCCGACGCATTCCAGATGGCAAACAGCGCCACCACCCCGCCCCCGATCAGGCCAGGATTTCTCCAAACGATCCCCAGTACAAGAGCGCCCACGGCCACAACGGGAAGGACGAGGGAAACCAAACGCTGCCAGTCGCTAGGAGGGAGAGTCGTTGGCCGGAGGGTTGCTTGCATACTATTTTCTATTCGCAGGGAGGAGCTGTGGCTTAGTGAAGGGATTCGCCGGGCCGCGCGGAGGTCCGCCGGGCCGCTTGCTGCTGGCGGAGTTTGTGAAACTGCTTGGCAACGGAGTTCATACTGGCTTCGACTCGTTCACCCGAAGGCTGGCGTTCTACGGGCAAAATTTTTGCCAAGGAATTGGTAACCGCCGTAGCGGAGACCCCACAGAGAGCGACATCCACCGTGAGATGCTGCCTCAGCTCATCGACTTCCGCCCGTACTTGGTCAAGTTCTGCGGTCATCGCTACGTCGGTAGCCTGCTGCTGGATAAAGAGTTTCCGTTGTTCGCCCAGTTGTTGCTCTCTTAGGGCTATCGCATTGGCTCTCTCGACGAGCTCGCTTTGCCACTCGTCGAGCGAATTCTGATACGCTTCCAGTGCATCAAGCGACTCGGCCATCTGCTGGGCGAATTGCTCCTGTTCGACCGAGAGGTTGTCGACGCAGTTTTGGATGATTTCGTCGGACTCAGGCACAGGCGACTCACCAATCTGCTCGTCCAATGCGATCGGTGGCGCAATCCACAGGGACCGAACCAGGCGCGCGGGGAGACTAGGGAGGAGGAACGGGGGCCGACGACACGCAGGTCGTTCTGGCTAGTAGGAGCTTGGAAAAGGGAAGTCCTCCGGGTGCGTGAAATAGGCACCAAGGGGGCTACCGAAAGTTAGCTCACGATCGGGGACTTAGCAAACGGAAATGTCCCAAGTCGTCGCCGAGCGGAGTTTTACCCGCTGTGGCAGGGAACGCCCGACCGCATCGAGTCGTAAAACCGCTGAAATAAATAGTGGCTATCGTGCGGCCCTGCGGAGGCCTCAGGGTGGTATTGCACGGAAAATGCCGGCAGCTCCCGATGCCGGATCCCCTCGATCGTCTGGTCATTCAGGCTCCGGTGCGTCACTTCCAGCGAATCGGGAAGCGACGACTCGTCGACCGCAAAGCCATGATTCTGCGAAGTGATCTCGACGCGACCTTCGATCAAGTCCTCGACCGGCTGGTTGGCGCCGCGGTGGCCAAATTTCATCTTAAAAGTTTTCGCGCCGCAAGCGAGGGACAAAAGTTGATGCCCGAGACAAATCCCAAAGACCGGCTTCTTGCCCAACAGGTCGCGAATCGTCGTCACCGCATACTCTACCGGCTCAGGATCCCCTGGTCCGTTGGATAAGAACACCCCGTCCGGCTCGAGCGCGAGCACCTGCTCGGCATTCCAACTCCCCGGCGCCACTGTCACTCGGCAGCCGAGATCGACCAAGTGGCGAGGGATGTTCCACTTCATCCCAAAGTCGAGCGCCACGACATGAGGAGGGGGGCCGGCGTTCGGTGATCGGCGGTCGGCGGGAAGGATGCTCCATTCGCTCAGCGGTTCGGTCCACTCCCGCGACTCCGCTGGCGCGACTTCTTGGACCAGGTCGCGACCGACGAGTCCGGGGCTCGCTTTGGCTTTGGCGACCAGGCTTGTGTCGTCGAGGTCTTCGGTCGACAAGACGCCCCGCATCGCTCCCTGCGAACGAATCCGCCGGACGAGCGCCCGAGTGTCGATCGAGTCAATCGCGACGATGCCGTTTTCCTTGAGGTAGTCGCCGAGGCCTTGCGCGGAGCGAAAGTTGCTCTGAATCCGGCTCTGCTCGCGAACCACGAATCCCGCAAGGTGGGGGCGCTGGCTCTCGACATCTTCTTGGTTGATGCCGTAGTTCCCGATCTGCGGGTAGGTCATCGAGACAATTTGCCCGCGATAGCTCGGATCGGTAAGGATTTCCTGGTAGCCGGTCATCGACGTATTAAAACAGACCTCCCCATCGACTTCCCCCGGCGCGCCAATCGACACGCCGGTGTAGAGGGTTCCATCTTCAAGAGCGAGTTTGGCGGTGGGCACAGCGGGCGGAAGGGGCTTAAAGGGAAGGGGGATTGTTCATCAGGCATCGTAGTGGAACCAGGTCTGGCACTTCAACCCGCCACAGCCAATAGGACAAAACAAGGGGGACTCGTTCGACGATTCTAGGCCTTTCCGGTCGGATTTTGTCACGGTTTCCCTGGGGGGCCCCATCCGAGCGCCAAAACAAGCTCCTGGTCTTCCCTCTTCGGCACCCGTAACTCCTGCGTCCGCCCCGGTTTTCGCAAGTTGGCGATTGCCCCGTCGAACGTCGTTTTGTCCCCGCCGGTCCAGTTGGCGACTCCTTTCCCCCCAGGCTGGTAAGGGAGGGAGCAGGAAAGAGGGCCGGTCGATTGGGAGCGCAGTTTGGGGCCGAATCGAGTTTCCGTTACCCACGAGCCCCTAGCCCATGTTGCGATGGCCCAAGATTGATGGATACCGTTCGGGGTGATTTTCACGCCGCTATAGCCGGGGCGTTTTCGGCTTCGTATTGG